>CANJLG010000023.1 GCA_947475095.1 Flavobacteriales bacterium | reverse complement strand
GCATTCAAACCTACATAGGAAAAACGAAGTCCATCATTGATAATAAATTTATCACAAACTTCCCAAGTATGGGTTGCATATACTGCCACAGACTTCATAGAAGATCCGCCATCTGGATATCTTGTACTGATAGCTTTTGAAGTGTCCACTGCTACATTATTAGCAAAAGCAGTAGAGTTTACTTTATTTACATAAGCCTCAGCACCATAACGAAATTCATGCTTATTCATTTTTTTTGCGAAATCAGCATTTAAAGTAAAAATATCTAGATTTTCAACATTATGATTTTCCCAAAGATTATTGAATTTTCGATTTATTCTACTTTCTTCAATGGATTGATAAGCTAAAATCACACGACCTTGATCAAACAACATATTTTTCTTGGTGAATTCAAGCGTATAGGCAGCCATCATTCTTTTCTGTGGACCATAATTCCAAGTAGCATACTTTGGATTAGATCCACTCATTTGTGTCAAACGATCATATCGCGGAACATCACCAGAATTTGACAATTGAAAATTCAATTTATGCGTCATTGCTTCATTTTGCTTAAAAGTAAACTTTTGTAAAAGGTCATATTGCGTGTAACCTGAACCAACCTGAACATTTGTGTCTGCATTCATAACCATAGAATCAACGCCATTAAATGTTGCCGAATACCAAGGTCTAGATCCGAAATTACCTACATAAGGATTTCTATTAGCGCCTTGACGAAGATCACCATATTTAGAATAGGTAAAAGAAGTTAATGAACCAAAACGCTTTGTACCCACTGAAACATCCGCATGACCTGAGTACCCATTTGCAGCAGAAAAATAACGTGTGAAAGCCGATGCTTTTACTAATAGTTTATCAGTTGTGCTAAGTGTTGGACTTTTGGTTGTAAAATTCATCACCCCACCTAAGGCATCAGAACCATATACAACAGAACCGGCACCAAAGACCACCTCTACCCGATCCATGATTGAATTGTCGAGCGTTACGATATTTTGTAAGTGGCCACCTCGATAAATGGCATTGTTCATTCGAATTCCATCCACTACCATCAGTACTTTGTTCGTTTCAAATCCACGGATAATTGGACTTCCTCCTCCCAACTGACTTTTTTGAACCATGACATTACCGGAATTAGCTAAAACATCAGCCGTTGAACTTTGGTTTTGAAAAGCAATCTCAGCAGCGCGAAGAACTTGAATTTTTTGCGCTACATCTTTTTTCTTTTCCTCGAATTTACTAGCTGAAACAACAACCTCTTCGAAAGAATTGATGTTTTGATTGATAAAAACCTTGTATTTCGAACTTTCAATTTCTTCGACAGAATAAACGATCGAAAGATAATCTGGATGCGCAAATAAAAAGCTGAGTTCCTTTAAATTTAATTGAATCTCTCCTTTTTCATTTGTTTTTCCAAACACTGCTGATTTATCACTTTTTGAGACAAGGACATTAGCTACAGGTTGGTAAGTAGCCATGTCTATCACTTGAATTGTTTTTTGCGCATAAGACCATCCCATAAAGAGAATGATAAATGCAGAGAATAATAATTTCTTCATTTAAATAATTTTTAATTTATACTAACATAGACCACAAGAAATTGCAGTCCGAATAAAACGTAATGATATAAATTAAACTTCTGGAGGCGGAGCTTGAGGGAGTTTGCACCAATCTTTGTGCAAATTTTGATAATAGAAAATAGGCACTTCTTTCCGGAGGAAGGAAGTAAAAACAGATGTTTCCGTGTTTTCAAGTAAAAAGAGCGTTTGGGAAAACTTCATCCATTGATTTAAAGGATGGTTGTCTGATCGGTGACCCAAATTATAGGAAGTAGCTTGATTTAATTTCTCAAATAGTTTGGTTTCTTGCACGTCATCAATGCAACGAAATGTGATTCCTTCAGAAGTAATTGTCCGTTTAATTACATCGTACAATCTTCCATTGTATTTAAATTCATGCGATTTTATCCAAACTATGTGCTTTTGTTCTTCCCTGGAAAAATACAAAACCTTTAGTTGATCTTTTGGGACACTGTGCTTAATTGCCTGTTTGATTTCTTTGCGAATCTTTAATTGACTGATTTCAAAATAGGAAAACAAGCCGATTAGTTGCCAAAGCATCAATAATCCCAAGAAAAAACCAATGTATTTTTTCACGAAGTAAATTTACAATAATTTACACAAAATAGTTTTAAAATAGACTCATTCCCCTACTCCTTTTCCAGCGATGTAGCCTGTTGTCCATGCAGCTTGAAAATTATACCCCCCTGTTATGCCATCAATATCAAGAACTTCCCCAGCAAAATGAAGACCTGGGATTATTTTACTCTCCATGGTACGAATATCAACATCTTTCAATGCGACGCCACCTGCCGTTACAAATTCCTCTTTAAAGGTAGTTTTCCCAGAAACTTCGTAGCGATCATTAATCAACACATTTATTATTTTATTGATGCTTTTACTACCTAGATCTTGCCACCTCAATTCCAAACTGAGCGTACATTTCTGAAGAAGAAAATGCCACAAACGATTGCTTATTGGAAAAGGATTTAAATTGCCAATCATTTTTCCACCCTGTGTAGTAATTACGGTTGACATCAGTTCCTGAAGATCCATTTCTTTCTGATCGTCTAACCAATTAACAAGCACAGCAAATTGGTATTCTTTTTCATTCAATACGCGAGCACCCCAAGCCGATAAGAGCAAGATGGCTGGTCCACTCATTCCCCAATGCGTAATCAATAGAGGACCTTTACCAACTAATTTTGTTCCTTCCACCTTCACGACCGCTTTTTCTACTACATTACCCATCAACGCAGTAATAGGATTCCCGGGCATATTGAAGGTAAACAAAGATGGAACCGGGTCAATAATGGCATGTCCCAATATTTCAAGCCATTCAAAACCATTTCGTTTTGGCTGCCCACCCGAGGTGATGATAACCTTATCGAATTGATAGGTTTTCTCTCTTGTTTCAAGAATAAATTTATCTTGGTCCAATCGTATTGCTTGAACAGCAGCTTGGTATTCAATTTTGATCTTTAGCCGACTCGCTTCTCTCATGAAACAATCAATAATCACCTGAGAATCATTTGCCACAGGAAAAACACAACCGTCTGGATAAACCTTCAGGGAAACCCCACGTTCTGAAAACCAATTAAAAGTGTCTTCCACACCAAAAATATCAAAAGCCTTTTTAAGGTAATTTTCTCCTCTTGGATACAGCTTCGAAAGTTCTATTAAATTACGTTGGTCATTGGTTACATTGCACCTGCCACCGCCAGAAACTTTAACCTTGGCCAAGACCTTGGTTGTCTTTTCTAAAATGATGACCTCATGATTCGGATAGTGCTGCTTAATTGATAGTGCAGAAAAAAAACCAGCTGCTCCACCACCTATTATTGCAATTTTCATTTTGTAAAAATACTTTAATTGACGATAGACGGCTTCGATTTTGGTACTTAGAACCTTATAAAATGAACATATATATAGTTAATGTTCATAAAACTATAAAATAATGGACACGTTATAGTATTTTGTCTTAAATATGGACGTATATTTACATCATGTTCATTAAAAAGTAAAAAAATGGACATGTAATTTAATTAAAAAAAAATGTACGACAGAAAAAAACCTTATAATCTACTGCCTGATTTACCTCCTAGTAAAGAAATTATTGACATAGAAGTATTAATGAAATGGGGTACAGCATCAAGAAATTTAGCAGAGTTAAATAAAAATATTCTTCGCATCCCCAATCCAAGTATGTTAGTAAATACAATAGGGCTACGCGAAGCTCAAACATCAACGGCTATCGAAAACATTTTTACTACCGAGGAAGAATTGTACAAAGCTATTTCATCTAATTTGAAAGAAGAAAATGTAGACACCTCAACAAAAGAAGTATTGAATTATCGTGAAGCACTTTGGGGGGGATTTAATTTACTAAAAAGCGAAGGAGATTTGTCAGAACAAGCAATAATATCAATCTTTCAAAAAGTAAAAAATACTACACAGAGCTATCGTCCTCGGCAATCGCTTACCGTAATCAGAAGAGGAAATAGTGAATTCAAACCAGGAGAAGTAATTTACACACCACCAAGAGGTGAAGGAATAATTGAAAGTAAAATTCAAAATTTATTATCCTTTTTGCAAGATGATAACGGAATAGACCCCTTACTGAAAATGGCGATAGCTCACTATCAATTTGAGGCAATTCACCCATTTACAGATGGAAATGGTAGAACGGGGAGAATTTTAAACCTTTTATATTTAGTGGAACAGCAACTTATTTCACATCCTGTTTTATATTTAAGTCGTTATATTCTTCAACACAAGGACGAATATTACTACCTCTTAACAGCGGTTACGCAAAGAGGTTTGTGGAAACCTTGGTTAATATATATGATGGAAGCGGTAGAACAAACCTCCATATATACCAATCAAATGATTGATGAGATTATACTACAACAAGCATCAACCATGCAATTTGCTAAAAGTAAACTCAAATGGTACACAAGTGAATTTAATGATCTGTTATTTTCACAACCCTACTTCAAACAGAAAAAAATGGGAGAAGTATTAGGAGTAACTAGCAGAACAACTCTTTCGAAATATGCTGAGCAGCTTGTTTCAATTGGCATTGTGTCAAAGAAATATGAGGGTAAAGAAGTTTTCTATATCAACGACGATTTACTAAGGATAATTAGTGATACGAGGTAGAAATTACTTCACAATTTAAGAGGGTATAAATTCTAAGTATCTTTGACCCAATTCAACATAAAATTAAGCAGAATGGTCCCGAATTCATTTGAGATAAAAATAAGTAAAACTCAACGTTATTTTACACATGGCGATCTTAAAAAAGCGACAAAACTACTAATCGTCTTACACGGTTATGGTCAATTAGCGGAACATTTTATTCGTAAATTCCATCAACTACCAGAGAATTACTACATTGTTGCGCCAGAAGCCATGCATCATTTTTATTTGAACGGTTCATCTGGACGCGTTGGCGCTTCATGGATGACAAAAGAAGACAGAATTAATAATATAGCTGACAATAATGAATACCTAAATAATTTAGTAGACTTTTTGCAAAAAGAAAAGCAATTTAGTGAAGTACTGGTTTTGGGATTTTCACAAGGAGGCGCAACTGCAGCTCGGTGGAATGCACAAAGAAAAGACATTGATCAACTCATTCTTTGGGCCAGTATATTTCCACCTGATCTTGAGGAATCATCATTTAGAAATAATAAAAATGGAACCTTTGTGATTGGAAAGCACGATGAATTTTATGATGCTACTGCTCAAGATAAAGAAATAAAAAAGTATAGATCTTTAAGTTTTGAAATCGTAGAATATGATGGAAAACATGACATTGATGTAGAGACCTTAAAAAATCTATTGGATAAATAATTTTAAGCAGGTTTTTGTTTTCGCATAAGTACTCGAAAAAAGGCAGGAAAATAGCGCTTAATGTAAACAGCTAGTACCTCCTTACCACCCATCAAAACCTCTGATTTTTCTCGACCTGCGGCACGCAGGATTATTCGAACACATTTTTCAACCGGCATACCCGATATGTGATTGGAATCGATGATTTGTGAAGCTTCCCCTTTGGCATTAAGTGCATTGAAGGAAATAGAAGTATTGATCTTCCCAGGGCAAACCATCGTTAAGCAAAGCGAATCTTTTTCCTCTAAGGCCAAACTTTCAAAGAAACCATGCAAAGCATGTTTGGAAGCTGAATATGCAGAACGCAAATGAAAACCAAATTTACCCGCAACACTACTTATTACAATAAGTTGGCCACAGCTTTTTTTCAGGGCCGGTAAAGCTGCCTTGGTGAGCGCCACAGGTCCAAAATAATTCACCTCCATGATTTCGCGGTCCACTTCGATGGCCGTATCTCTGGCATTAGCACGTTGACTGACACCACCATTATTAACTAAAACATCAATGCTACCCATTTCATTAATTACTGTTGAAACTAAGCCAACAAAAGTCTCCGACTTTGCTAAATCTAAGGGCAGGACAAGATGCTTAGTTGGATGCTTGAGCTTAGCTTTCAATTCATTTAGGCCATTGACGTTTCGAGCAGATAAGACTAAACGTGCTCCAGCTTGTTCAAATTGCCGAGCCAATTCAGCCCCAATTCCAGAGGAAGCTCCTGTTATCCATATGACTTTATTATCGTAATTTCTTTTCATGTACTTAACGCATAGCAAACAAAGTTAAAAAGAAAGCGATACGAACTCGGTGAATAATTGTTATTTTTGAGGACCAAGGATTTTTAAAATGGAAACAGCTCGAATCGATCAACACTTTGAAGAAGCTAAAAATACACTAGCGGCCTTTCATATTCCAGAGAATATGGAAAAAATAGCAGAGGCTATCTCATGGATGTCGGCTTCTCTCAAAAATAATGGTAAAATTATTTCATGTGGCAACGGTGGATCAATGTGCGACGCCATGCACTTTGCGGAAGAATTAAGCGGGAGATATAGAAACAATCGAAAAGCACTAGCGGCCGTTTCGATTTCCGACCCATCACATATTAGTTGTGTAGCGAATGATTATGGGTACGACTTTGTCTTTTCGAGGTATGTAGAAGGATTGGGACATTCACAAGACGTTTTGCTAGGAATTTCCACCTCCGGCAATTCAAAAAATGTCATCCTCGCTGTTGAAGCAGCAAAAGCAATCGGCATGAAAACGATTGTATTAACTGGAAAAGATGGCGGTAAATTAGCGGCCTTAGCAGATTTAGAAATCCGTGCGCCTCATAGCGAATATGCAGACAGAGCACAAGAAATTCACATCAAAGTGATTCATTCATTGATTGACGGAATTGAAAGGGAATTAGGATTATAATACTAATTCAGCTCTAGATAAATCAGTTTAAATTGCTAACTTAGTTAGAGAATGAAAAATATCAAATTATTTGAAAGTAAAAAAGTTCGTACCCATTGGGATGATGTTCAAGAATCTTGGTATTTTTCGATCATTGATGTAATTGCGATACTTACAAATAGCCCTAGGCCCAGAAAATATTGGAGTGCATTAAAAACTAAATTACAAAGTGAAGGAAGTGAACTGTCCCAAATAGTGGGACAGTTGAAAATGAAAGCGGAAGACGGAAAAATGAGAGAAACAGATGTAGCTAATACAGAGCAGCTTTTTCGACTTATTCAATCTATTCCTTCTCCAAAAGCAGAACCTTTTAAACGTTGGTTAGCAAAAGTTGCCTCGGAAAGATTAGATGAAATGCAAGACCCAGAATTAAGTATAGACAGAGCATTAGAAAACTATATGAATTTAGGTTATGCCGAAAACTGGATAAATCAGAGGTTAAAAAGTATTGAAATACGAAAAGAATTAACTGATGAATGGAGAAAAAGAGGATTGAAGGAAGGACAGCAATTTGCGACACTAACTGATATAATTACTAATGCTTGGGCTGGAAAATCTACCAAAGAATACAAAATTCTTAAAGGATTGAAAAAAGAAAATCTCAGGGACAATATGTCTAATACAGAACTTATTTTGAATATGCTTGCTGAAACTTCTACCAAAGACATATCTACCGCTACTAATCCCAAAACATATGAAGAAAGTAAGGAAGTAGCTAAGCAAGGTGGAAATGTTGCAAAAGTAGCGTTAATAGAATTAGAGGCTAAAACTGGGAGTAAAGTTGTTTCTTCTATTAATGCAAAATCACTTTTAAAGAAAAACAAAAAAGGGAAGGACCTTTCATAAAAATACCCCCATTCTGAATATGCAGACAGAGCACAAGAAATTCACATCAAAGTGATTCATTCATTGATTGACGGAATTGAGCGCATGCTTTAGTTTTATCCTAAGCTTGAGCGCTATTTTCGACATTGGCAATACAACAAGGTGATTTCGGGTGTAAATGGAATACAGTTTTTTTACTGAACGTATATTCGCTTAGTTTACATCTTCTAGTAAGTCTTCCAGGTTGCTTTTGGAAAGTTTAATGGTTGAAATTCGATTGTAACTTCCCATGATCCTTACCTGCGCTAAAATCAACAATTCAGAATAAGGCGTTTGAATCATGTCGCATGCTTTAATCGGAACACTTTTACCGATGTATTTAGTTCCCTTAAGTTCCCCATTTTGGTCATATAAACTCAATAAAAGTTGCTGACTTCGGGTAGAAGAAAGGAAAGCCCGGTAAACTTCTCCTTTAATGGTTAAGTTCTTAATTAAAGTAGGACTTTCAGTATCCAATTCGGCATTACCTTGTGCTTCTATCGATGAAGCCATGGCTATATTGGTTGGCATTAACGGCGCTTTTGAATTGTAAAATACATTTTGATTCAGTTGACGTGCGACGGCAAAATCACCGGTTCCAAAAGGCAGCAAAGCAGAAATGCCTACACCGAATCCAGGACCGTTATAAACCCCTTGAAACGATAAGTCACTGCCAAGAAATACGGTTGAGAAGCTGTAATTATAGAATCCATTGACAATATAATTTTGCTGATCAGGAGTAGCTTTAATAAAAATGGGCCAACGTTTTCCGGTATGCATCGCATGTTTCAAAATATAATCATCTACGTTTGTATTGATGTTTAAATAAGCCTGCTGGTCGGTGGTATCCAAGGTGCTACTTACTTGGTGCACGCCCATCGCTTGCCAAGATAAGGGACAATTAAGAATCATCAGATGTTGGCCAGTATAATGGGCATAAACAGGATACAAAATACTTTCAAAAGACGATACCTCAATGACCGCTTTGTTAAGTTCATCTATTTTTAACAAACGGGTGAACAAACCAATTTGATCCATGCAAACAATATAGACTTCATTTTGAATGATGATGAGTTCTGGAGAGGCATTGATATACTTATTCGGAAGCTCCATATTCCACTCACATTCGCCATCATTATCTATTTTCATCAGTTGAATGCGCCAACCATCAAAAGCACTGAGAACAATATAACCATCTGAAGTCGGAGACTTGGCTATAGACAAAGGTTCAAATGATTTATTGCCATTTTTATCGTCGTATATCTTCATACTAGGCAAAGAACTTAAATCTGGTTTTTCACAAGAAAAAAGAGTGTAAACAAGAAGAAAAATAAAGAAATATAGCGCTTTTTTCATCCTACCATTTTTTGTGAAGGGGCACCATCGCCGTAATTAAAAAATCCAAATTCAATAACTTAACCTGATCGAATACATCTAAATACGGTGCTGCAAAACCTGAGAAATCTTCAAATCTTTTCGAATCATTGATCGTGGGACGCATTCCATATTTTATATTTCCAGAGATGGACAAGGCGAAGTCTTCATGGTAGTAGACAACTCCAGCACCTCCCACAAGCGACACATTAAAACGATTAAGGTGTTGTGTTATTTCAGCTACATTGCTGTGTCCAGCTGATTTCCGATCTACTTTACCATCAATGTAGGCATCGCTGTAAATGATTTTACTTCCGAAATAAACAATATCTGCAGATAAACCTGCTTGAAGGAAAGGCGAAAATTTTCGAGAAGAAAAATCCAAACGACCCATAATGGGAATAGTTAAATTTGAAATCTTTTGGCGGTGCAGAAATTCTTTGTAAACCTCTCCGCCTGACAGGCTATCAGACCAATTATAATTCGTCATGTAGCTAAATCGCTGAGTCTGAAACGTTGGTTGACAAACCACAGAAAACAAACGGGTATAAACAAAGGAAACATGTAGACCATAATTCCCACCAACATTTTGAAATAGCCCCTCATACTTTTTATCAAAGTCGGTGGCAGCAGATTGTGGAGTAGGTTCTAAGATATTATAGCGTTCATGAATAATAGGTTGCGTGAAGCCAAATCCCAAAGATGTTCCGATATAATAGTTATCCTTCCGATAAAAATGCTTGCGGCTTTGACCCCACATTGACGTGATCAGACTTGATACTATTAAAAAAGAAAAAAATAGTGTTAGTTTCATCAATGGTTCAACATTATTTTTTCAGTTAAAGTCGCCTCATTAGCACGCAAACGAACTAAATAGGTTCCAGATGCCACATTTGGAAATTGAAAAACAACAGTATGAGATCCAGCTTGTGATGGCGGCTTTTCAACGGTACCGACAACTCGACTTGTAAGATCTAAAATTTCAATATGAACCTCAGAATCATTTTGAATCATGTAATCGATGGACACAGATGATTGAGTTGGATTTGGATAGCACGTCATTTTAAAATTCTCTTTAAATAACTCTGATGTGCTTAGTATTTTACACTGAACATAATCAATACGATTATCAACAAAATCTTGAAACTTCACCGCTTGAATGGCTTCATCGCTAGAATTAAACCAGTCTTTTACAGCTGAAGTGAACACCTGTCGGTAATCGAATTGCATCGGAACATTTCCATATTGAAGCTGCGATAAATTCGGATTTGTACCATAAACTCCTGGGTTGATGCATGTTCCAAAAACAAGCATCGGAGCAGCATTTCCATGATCTGTACCATAACTACCATTGGATGCCACCCTGCGACCAAATTCGGAAAAAGTCATAGATAACACACGGTCTGCTAAACCGAGGTTCTGAAGGTCTTCATAAAACGCTTTCATAGCAGTGGATATATGATAAAGCAAAGCAGCATGTGGCCCCATAGTGGTATTGTTGGACTCGACTTGATTGGCATGGGTATCAAATCCACCTATCCTACAAATAAAAATTTTTGTTCCAATTCCACCACTGATTAAGCGAGAAATAATTTTTAACTGAGGCGCAAGCGGATTATGGGCAGCGCTTGCAGGTGCGATGTAAGGATAAAGATCAGGGTAAACGGCGCCCGAATTAGATCCTGCCATATACACATCCTTGAGACGTTCCGCGTAATTATTCGCTTGTTTTTCGATTTGCATAATGTATTCAATCTCATCACCTGCATGGGTATCTGGAATACTCACAGGCGGATCTACACCAACACTATTAATCAAGTTATAAAATGCGACCGGATTTTGAATAGACAAGCCAGCGGGTATACCTTCTTCGCGATGAAAAGCCAAAGACACGCCAGTTCCAATCTCAATAGCCAAGGGATCTGGGTACTGAATACTTGGGTAATTGTCTGGATAACCTGGATAATAATGATCAAGATAGCGCCCCATCCAACCCGAATTAAAATACTCGTCATAATCTCCTCCCATCATCCAAATGTCCCGGCTACGAAAATGAGACCCGTTCATGTTTTCATATGACACATTTTGAATCACAGCCATATGGCCTTGATCGTACATTGCTTTGGCAGCAACCATGTCAGGATGCAAGCCGATTTGTTGGTTATCAGGCAATGTGCTGTCTAATGTGATGTAACTCCTCAAACCAGCCTGTGGGATGGCAATGTTCGCGCGTGAATTATAGTATTGTCCGTAATGATTGATGGGTATAATCGTATTTAAACCGTCATTTCCTCCATGTAATTCAATAAGAACCAAAACTCGGTCGTTAGAACTTGACTTGGCTATTTTATGCAGAAGACTATCGCCCTGAAACGCATGTAGAGGTATCCCGTTAAGACTTAGCAAGAGGCCAGATCCTGTAAGCGAGGATAATTTCATAAATAATCTTCTATCCATTTCTTCTCTTAATAAAGTTGATATTCAGGAGATTGCATAAGGGCTAACATCAGTAATTCTAATTGAGTTCGAACAACAATTTCGTTACTAGTATTCTGGTAATTTTGCCATTCAGATGTCCAGTTGAGGACACCTAGATTCAAGAAAACCTCATTTTTGAAATAATCAAAACGGGTGGTATCCAAATTAATAGGCAGTAACCAAGCAACTAGCTCAGAAACCAAAACTTGTGCATCTGAGGGATTGGATACATGATTTACAATGAAAGAAAGTACATCTAGTTTCATAAGCACACTTGATCCGCTGTTAAAACCAGAAATGACATACTCGGCAAATTTATAGCGGTTTGCTAGATAGTTGGCTGAAATCCAATTTCGTTGGAAATGTGGTTCTTGAAAATAAGCATCGTGGCCAGCAACATCCAATGGTTCAAATAATTCTAGTCCTTGAAGACTCAGTTGGGATTCCAATTGACCAAATAAGTTATAGTGATTAGTCAATGCTGAAGTAGGCAATGGAACGCTTAAATTAAAAAGGCGTATGGTTCCTATGACCAAATCGACAGGAGATTTAATAATTGCTCCGATATTGTTGTCGCTGGTTGCGGGGGTATCTACATCATAAAAATGCTCACTACTCAAAAGCATCTCCAAAACAGGCATCACCTGGAAATTATTAGAAACTAGGAGAGCTGCCAATGGATCAATGATGTCCGTTTCAATTTCTGGTGTTATTTTGTAGTATACAAATTCCCTATAAATTCTTCTGCAAAAATGTTTTGCCGTGAAGATTGAATTAAAAATCATATCGATACTTTCATCTAACTCAGTAGATACAGAGGAAATGCTAGCGTTTCCATTTATGATAGAACCTGTTTGAATGGAGGTATTAGAAAAAGCCGAAGAGAAACTCTTTTGGCTAATATCGTGCTGAGAAGCAGACACCCCATCGCTCGACTTGACTTTTCCTCTTGGAATATTAGTGACAGGATCTATCGATTGAAAAGTAGAATCTTCACCCCACCCTGTCAACAATTTCGTCAATGCCTGAACATCTACCTCTGAGAATGAAGTATAATTACCTGGCCCTTGAATACTTCCTTTACCCACTGTGAATAGCTCTAAAAATTCTCTTCCAAAATTCTCTTGAGGAGAACCTTTGATATTTAAACGGCCATCTAAGTGGATGAGCATAGCATTATCTATACACATCGCTTTCGCTAATTCTTTATAATTACCAAGCGCATAAAAGTGAATTAAACGAAGATAATCTATGGGAAATTGAGGCTTCCATTCAATTCGAGTCATGATCATCGGAAAATGTGTATAGTAAAACCACATCATTCGAGCATGTATACTAAGTGAAGACCCCCTCATATTCTCCAGCCACCATGATTTGGTATAAGGGGACCATACGTTATTAATCTGATTGGGGTCAATCACGTTGGGATAAATCCAATCAGTCCCGGTATTAGGGTCTTTTGGAAAAGGTTGTAAGGTATCTGGCTGCATCAGAGCAACAATGGCCGATTGAATGGTCATGTTAGCCCAACTATTTATTTCCAAAACTGAAGGACCCATAGTGGCACGCCTCAACAAGTGTGCGGCACGTTGCAAACCTAATACACCAGATATAGGAACTAAAGAGGCCATAGACGATCACTAATTTATGCGGTTAAATATACAATAATTAAGATCAATTGCAATATTATGAAATCATTAAAAGGCGCGAATCGATGTAATCTTAATTTTCAGAATGAGAAAAGTTAACAAAAACATACTAAGGAAGTAGATGATAAAATTCTCGAAAATGAACACTATTTCGCTGTTTAATAACTAGTTGACTAATCCCTATGGGAATGCTAAACTAATTTAACTTTGCTGAAGACTATAATTAATCCAAACCTCCTTTCAACATCCGCCCAGCTAGTCTTGGGTCCATAATACATTCTTTGAAGATAGTTTTTCTACGACGCGCCACAAAATCATAGCATCGATCCCTTAGTTTTAGGGGAAGCAACCACCCCAGCCTAAAAACAAGAGTATACCAATGCAATTTCGGGAGTAATTGAAGGACCGCAGTAGATTTTTTATAGAGCTTTGAGCCATCGAAATAATAAACGGAATCTTCGTCCATTGGCAAGTCTGGGTGAGCCTCCCTCCATTGTACAGTGCTGCTTGCATTGAGTGGTGAAAACAGTAAGTCTTTCTTTGTCTCGTGCGTCAATATGAAGGTCAGTACACGATTGCAAAGCGGACAATCACCATCAAAAAATAGGATGGCTTTAGGAAGAGAGCCGTGATCTTTTAACATCGTAGGGTTCTAACTCCGTACCAAGAATAACGTTCGCCATCCACTAATATAATTTCAGCATCGGGGTATAAACTTTGATAGTGCGACACGTGGTTTTCTTGGAATGGAAAAGGCTCCGAACTCAAGAAGACGACATCAGGATTTATTTTTCCAATGTTATTAACGTCAGGATAGCGTTCTACTGAAACACAATTCCGATAGCCCAAGGCAGCCAAATAAGAATCGATGTAGGTATTTTTTCCTGCCACAAAACCTGGGTTGTGCCAAATAAAATAAAGAACCGACTTACCGGCACCTTCTTTAGCATGTAACTGAAAATAAGATTGGAGGTTTTGAATCAAATGCGCACCCAACTTTTCTTTGTTAAAAATACTCGACAAGCTAGAAATTAAGTGGTAGGTATCTTCAATGGAATTCACATCGCTCATCCAAACAGGAGCTATCTGCATCAACGCTTCAATATCCTCTTTGGTATTTTCTTCTTTATTGCCAATGATTAAATCCACATTAAGTGACCTAATCTTTTCAATATCAATAGTTTTAGTCCCCCCTACTCGTTCTTTATCTTTATACCAATCCTCCGGATAAATACAAAATTTAGTAATCCCCACCACTTCTTGATCCAATTCAAAATAAGCCAATAATTCCGTTAAAGAGGGAACAAGGCATACTATTCTTTTTGGCAAGGCGGAAAGTTTAAGTTCCCTACCCAATTGATCGATATGAATTTGCGGAAACATGGAATTATGACATCGCAGAAATGACATCGTAACGGGTCACAATGTGGTATTTTCCCTGACCCAAATCCACCAATACTGCTGGTGTATCACGATTAATCAATTTACAAAGGTCATCAATGCTTACCGTCGGCTGGACAACAGGAAATGGCGCTTGCATGATACTTGAAATGGGCGAATCTTTTAAATTAGGATCGTCTACTAGCAATTGATAAACGCTGCGATCATCAACAGAGCCAACAAAAATGCCGTTTTTCATGACAGGAATCTGGGATATTCCAAATTTCCGCATGGCAGCAATGGCATGAGATACTAATTCTTCGGCATACAAAGATACCAAAGGCCTTTCTCCGTGTTTGTGAACTAAATCCTGTGCAGTTACTAAATTCTCTTCTAAGAACCCCCTGTCTCGCATCCAATCGTCGTTAAAAATTTTACCAATGTAACGACTGCCATGATCGTGGAATAATACAATAACTATATCCGTTTCAGTCAATTGATCTTTTAGCTGCAACAAGCCTTTAATCGCGGCACCTGCAGAGTTACCAACAAAAATTCCCTCTTCCCTCGCCAAGCGACGTGTATAAACAGCGGCGTCTTTATCAGTAACTTTCTCAAATAAATCAATAATCTCAAAATCCACATTGGCAGGCAAGATGTCCTCACCAATGCCTTCAGTGATATAAGGATAGATTTCATTCTCGTCGAAGATTCCCGTTTCCTTGTATTTTTTGAATACAGAACCATAGGTGTCAATTCCCCAAATTTTGATGTTTGGATTCTTTTCTTTCAAGTATTTACCAACTCCAGAAATCGTTCCTCCAGTTCCAACACCGACCACGAAATGAGTAATTTTTCCTTCTGTTTGTTCCCAAATTTCAGGACCAGTTTGCTCGTAATGTGCGGTGCGATTGGATAAGTTATCGTATTGATTTACGTACCAGGAGTTTGGAATTTCCGTGGCTAAGCGCCGAGAAACAGAGTAATAAGACCTTGGATCAGTAGGTTCAACCGCAGTTGGACAAACTACCACTTCAGCACCCACGGCACGCAAAATATCCATTTTCTCTTTGGATTGCTTATCGTTCAATACACAAATCAACTTATACCCTTTGATAATAGCGGTTAAGGCCAAACCCATGCCCGTATTCCCGGAAGTACCCTCAATAATGGTACCCCCCGGTTTCAAAAGACCAGATTTCTCAGCGTCTTCAATCATTTTTACTGCCATTCGGTCTTTAACCGAATTACCCGGATTAGTAGTTTCAATTTTAGCGAAAACCTGAGCTTTAACATCCGAGGCCAACTTATTGATCCGAACAATCGGCGTGTTGCCAATTGTTTCCAAAATATTGTTGTACACTTTCATTCCAGAATTTTTGACAAAGTTAATCTTTATTTTGAGCCTCAAACATTCCTATTCCCCATTAATTTTCTTGCTCAATTGAGCGAATAGCTTTAATTTTGCTGAAAATGATAGCATTTAAAAAAGTAGCCTTTTATACCCTCGGGTGCAAATTGAATTTCTCTGAAACTTCAACCATAGGGCGTTTATTTGAAAATGCGGGGTATGCGAAAGTTGATTTTGAAGACATGCCCGATATCTATGTCATCAATACGTGTTCAGTAACTGAAAATGCTGACAAGAAATGTAAGCAATTAGTGAAACGAGCAAAAAAAATAAATCCAGATAGCTTTGTCGCCGTTATTGGATGTTACGCCCAATTAAAACCTGAAGAAATTTCGAAAATACCCGGTGTAAATATGGTTCTTGGTGCTAATGAGAAATTCAATGTGCTAGAACATATTGAACGCGAAGAAGCCTTAGACAACGGAATTTATATTTCCAATCAAAGTATTAAAACGACCAAAGAATTTATTCCTTCACATTCCTATGGCGATAGAACCCGTTCTTTTCTAAAAATTCAAGATGGCTGCGATTACTTTTGCACTTTTTGCACCATTCCATTAGCAAGAGGAAATAGCCGTAATGCAAGCATAGCAAAAACAATCATCGAGGCAAAAAAAATTGCCGCCACATCTGTAAAAGAAGTCGTACTTACAGGTGTTAATATTGGGGATTTTGGACAAGGAAGTGACGAGAATTTCTTATCATTAATCAAGGAACTCGATAAAATTGAAGGTATTGATCGCTACAGAATTTCATCCATTGAGCCGAATTTGTTGAGCAATGAAATTATTGATTTTTGCCTGCGCGATTCCATTCGTTTTGCACCACATTTTCATATCCCCCTGCAAGCAGGATCCGATCGTCTCTTAGTATTAATGCGGCGTAAATACCTTCGAAATATATACACCGACCGTGTAAATCAAATCAAACAGCTACGACCTGATGCCTGTATCGGTGTAGATGTAATTGTAGGTTTCCCTGGCGAAACGGATGACGATTTTAACGAAACCGTAAATTATCTGAGTGCTTTAGATATTTCCTACTTACACGTATTTACCTATTCAGAAAGAGCCAATACCACCGCAATAAAAATTGGAGAAAGTGTTCCCATGGAAGTCAGACGAAAGAGAAGCAAAGCTTTGCACCTGCTTTCAGAGCAAAAAAAACGTAACTTTTACCTATCAAATATCGATACAACAAGACAAGTATTATTTGAGCAAGAAGAAGATGAAGGATTTATGTATGGTTTTACAGAGAATTATATTAAAGTTAAATATCCATACAATAAAGCTTTAACAAATACATTTCAAACCCTTAACTTAGTTGAAATAGATCGAGATGGAATAATGCTTTGCGAGCCAAATAAAGAAGTATTAGTATTGAACTAAAAAAGAAAATGAAAACAATTTACATAACCCGGAGAGAAACCTTCAATGCGGCACATAAATTATATCAGCCCAACTGGACAGAGGAAAAAAACAATTTAGTTTTTGGAAAATGTGCGAATAAAAATTGGCATGGACATAACTTTACCTTATTTGTAACCGTAAAGGGAGTGCCAAATAAAGAGACAGGTTTCGTAATGAATTTAAAAAAATTAAGTGAAATAATAAATACACAGGTTATTGAATCACTTGACCATAAAAATCTAAACCTAGACGTTTCTTATCTTACAGGCATAATGGCTTCAACTGAAAATTTAGCCATAGCTATTTGGGATCAATTAGCGAATGAAATTGCAAAAAATGGTGGGGAATTAGCAAAAATAAAACTCATTGAAACAGAAAATAATTTTGTAGAATATTTCGGTGGAAAAGAACCATTTTGATTGTTATGTGTCTTTAATATATAAAACAGAAAAATTTTGAAACAAAAAGAACTAGAAGATAATTACAGGTCAATCCTAAGCCATTTAGGTGAAGATATCAACCGAGAAGGATTGGAAAAAACACCTGAGCGAGTAGCTAAAGCCATGGCTTTTTTAATGAATGGATACGATGTAAATCCTGACGATCTCATAAAAAAAGCGATTTTTCATGAAGCATATTCGGAAATGGTGATTGTGAAAGATATCGAAGTGTACTCCATGTGTGAGCACCACATGTTGCCATTTTTCGGAAAAGCTCACGTAGCTTACATTCCTGATGGGAAAATAGTTGGCTTAAGTAAAATCCCAAGGGTTGTAGATGCCTATTCCAGGCGACTGCAGGTGCAAGAAAGATTGACAATAGAAATAAGAGATTGTGTGCAGCGTACCTTAGAACCTAAAGGAGTGGCCGTTGTAATTGAATGTTGCCACATGTGTATGCAGATGAGAGGTGTGCAAAAGCAAAATTCAGTTACCACGACAAGCGCATTTACAGGATTATTTATGAATAATGAATCTACTAGAAAAGAATTTATTAATTTAGTGCAAGCGAAATTACATTAACCTTTAAATAGTAAAATTATGAGCAATACATTAGACAACAATAATGCACTAACAGCAGCAGCTAGCAGAGCATTTTTCAGAAGTGTGTATACGTATATGTTTGGAGCACTTGGTATTTCTGGAATTATTGCCTACACAGCAGGTACCCCGGAATTTATGAACACCTATTTTATATCCAATGGCGGTATTTCTCCGTTATTTTGGGTGGTTATTTTTGCTCCAGTAGGATTAGGATTATTGATTCAGATGGCATACAACAAACTTTCTCTTGGTGTATTAACCTTGCTGTTTATTGCCTACTCCGCCTTAATGGGTTTAAGTTTATCAACTATATTCTTGGTTTATGCAATGGAGCAATTGCATCCACATTTTTCGTGACTGCTGGTGCATTTGCAGGAATGGCTATTTTAGGATACACTACGAAAACAGATCTTACTAAATTCGGAAGTTTATTATACATGGTTTTCATTGGAATGTTCATTGCAGGAATCGTAAATATTTTTATGAAAAGTGATTCTATGGGATTCATTATTGCCTGTTTGGGAGTATTTGTCTTTACAGGTCTTACCGCCTACTCCATGCAACAATTAAAAGGAGTTGCGGAATCACCAGATTATTCTGAAGAGCAACGAAATAAGTTAGCCTTAATCGGTGGATTGCAATTGTATATCTTATTTATCAATTTATTTTTATCGCTTCTCCGGATATTTGGAAGTAGAAACTGATTATTAAGACTTCGTTAAAATAACGACATTTATTCCTGATAAATGGGTGGCAATAGTAATCTTTTTTTAACTTTGAAAAAAAATAATGTATGTCAGATAATTTCTTTGAAGAATCAACTGTCGCTCTCGGAACAATTTATACAATTTTTGTGATTAGCGTAATTGTTTCTATTTTAGTTTGGGGATAATTTTTCCTTGCAGTTAAACTACCACTAAGGTAATAACGAAATGGCAATTGATGCGATCTTTTCATGGTATATTGAAAAACGCATTCATCGTATTGCTAATTATACAAAAAACCCACTTTTTTGCCAGGAAGATGTATTATCTACCTTAATTACCAAAGCAGGAAATACTTCATTTGGTAAGCACCATAAATTTGATAACATCACAAGTTATGAAGACTTTTCTACCTCAGTGCCCATCCAGGATTACACAACACTTAAGCCTTTTATAGAAAGATCCATCGCTGGAGAACTTGATGTTCTTTGGCCCGGAAAGACAGATTCTTTTGCGAAGTCTTCTGGTACTACTGGTGATCGAGTAAAAATACTTCCCATTACCAATGATGCTTTGCACGAAAATCATTTTGCTGGTGGAAAAGATTTATTGGCTAATTACTACCTCAACCATCCATCCAGAAAGTTATATTCTAAAAAACATTTAGTCATAGGCGGTAGCGCCGATTTAACACAAAAAAACGCAAACGGATTTATCGGAGATCTATCGGCTATCATTGTTAAAAACTTGCCGTGGTGGACCGAATATCGCCGCACCCCATCGGTAGAAATTGCCCTTAATCCTGATTGGGAATCAAAACTACAAGAAATGGCGAAAGCCAGTATTCCAGAAAACATTGGGATTATTACAGGTGTGCCAAGTTGGACCTTGCTACTCATTAAGCGAGTGCTAGAGCTTAGCGGAAAAAAAGACCTACATGATGTATGGCCGAATCTAGAACTGTACATGCATGGAGGAATGAATTTCGCGCCTTATGAGAAGGAATTCAAGAAATTGATTCCATCTAAGAATATGAACTATGTTGATTCGTATAATTCATCAGAAGGTTTTTTTGGAATGCAAGATCAATTAGACTCAAAAGAATTACTGTTAATGACAGATTCCGCTGTGTTTTATGAATTTATTCCCATGGATTCCTTCGATGGCCTAAACTCGAAAATAATTATCCCATTAAGCCAAGTTGAATTGAATACAGAATATGCATTAGTACTTAGCACATCGTCAGGTTTGTGGCGCTACATTATTGGTGATACCCTGCACTTTGTATCCGCCTCTCCTTACCGATTCTTAATTTCTGGAAGGACGACACATTTCATAAACTGCTTTGGTGAAAAAATGATTGTTCAACATGCTGAAAGCGCATTAACAGAAGTTTGTCACCAACTAAATGCACAAATAAATGACTTTACAGTAGCGCCATATTTTAATGAAACAGGTGCAAATGGTGGCCATGAATGGTTCATCGAATTTGATAGAGAAGGAGCATCACGAAATGTTTTTGAGGAAGAAATAGATAAAGCACTAAAAAAATACAATTCAGATTATGAAGCTAAGCGTTATCGAAATATGAATATAAGTTTTCCTAAATTTCGTTATTTACCAAAGGGTTCTTTCGAAAATTGGCTAAAAATAAAAGGGAAATTAGGAGGACAACATAAAGTACCCCGTTTGATGAATGATCGGAGCATAGTAGAAGAACTAATACTAATGAATAAGCTATGATGATCTACCTATTTATTCTTGCTATGCTGCAACCTCAAGCGTATAAACAAACTCATTCGTGGATTAAGATTGATGAAAAGAACATTCCTTCAAATACTGAAAGTTGGGCCGTAGACGGATTAGGAAACTACTATTTCTGTTCGAATCAAGAGATAATTAAAACAAATTCAGAAGGGAAAAAGCTCTACCAAATGAGCCTTAAAAAACAAGGTGAAATCAGCAAAATAGTCCATATTAACGCCCTTAAAATGCTTATTTTCTCAGAAATACAGCAACAAATCTGTTTCTTTGATAATACACTTAGCAATAATGGCAATTGCATTCAAATGGAGGAACTAAACCTTCAAAATGTGAGGTTAATCAGCAATTCAAATAGACCAAATTTGGTTTGGTTGTATGATGAATATAATTCAGGACTGTATTTATACGATTACGTGAGTAATAAAATTATTCAATCAGTCAGTAATATGAGCAGCTTAGTTGGTTTAAAAGACATTTATCAAATTATTGAAATTGAGTCCGCCCTATATGTTTCAGATGAATCTGGGAAAATGGTCTTGTTTGATTTATTTTTGAACCAAACCTACAGTTTTCAGCTGCCAATTAAAGAAATTCAACAATGGGGAAACTATATTGTCGGAATATCAGACCATAAATTATGTGGATTTTCATTGCGTGGCGAAGAAAAATTTACACTTGACTTACCAATAGAATCTAAAGAATTAGTAGTAGTTGGAGAATACTTTTATTTTAAGAGTTCAAACAAAATAATAAAATACCAATTGAAATTAAATTAGCTCATAAAATAATGCCGATTAATTCTTATTTTAGCATTCTTAAATCAAAACATTATGCACGTTGCTATTGCCGGAAATATTGGCGCAGGAAAAACAACCCTAACGAATTTATTATCTAAGCATTACGCTTGGGAAACTCATTACGAGGATGTAGATCAAAACCCTTACCTAAATGACTTTTACGAAGACATGCAGCGCTGGTCCTTTAATCTCCAAATCTATTATTTGAATAGTCGCTTCATGCAAATTCAAGAAATAAGAAATACGGAAGGCACGGTAATACAAGATCGAACAATTTATGAAGACGCATTTATTTTTGCGCCAAACTTGCACTCAATGGGCTTAATGACCACCCGAGATTTCGAAAATTACTTTACACTATTTAATTTAATGGATTCCTTTGTGAGTCCACCAGATTTATTAATCTACCTCCGTGCGAGTGTCCCTACCCTCGTTAACCATATCCAAAAAAGAGGGAGAGACTACGAAGAAAGTATTCGCCTCGATTATTTAAAAAGATTAAACGAGCGATATGAAGCATGGATTTCTACCTACGATAAAGGCAAATTATTAATTATTGATATTGATAATAACAACTTTACTGAAAGCCAAGAAGATTTGGGTAAGATTATCAACTCAATAGACGCCGAAATAAACGGTTTATTTTAATCTAGATGATAGTAGTAACTGGCGCTGCAGGATTTATTGGAAGTTGCTTGATTGGGGAACTAAACCAAAAAGGACTGCAGGAAATAATTGCCGTTGATGAGGAGGAAAGATCCGATAAAAAAGTAAATTATTCCACCAAAAAAATTCATCAGTTTATTAATAGAGATAACTTTATTGAATGGCTAGAAACGAATGCCGCAAGCGTTGATTTTGTTTTTCATATTGGTGCAAGAACAGATACTACTGAAAAAAGCGTAGCCATTTTCAATGAATTAAATTTAAATTATTCCAAATCAATTTGGAAAATTTGTACCCTTCACGAAATACCAATGGTCTATGCAAGCTCTGCCGCAACCTATGGTTTGGGTGAAAATGGCTACCAAGATAATCATGATACAATTCCATCATTGAAACCATTAAATCCTTATGGTGATTCAAAACAAGCTTTTGATTGTTGGGTATTGGAACAAACTAAATGTCCACCATTTTGGGCTGGATTAAAATTCTTTAATGTTTATGGTCCGAATGAATACCATAAAGGAAGAATGGCAAGTGTGATTTTTCATACCTTTCATCAAATTAAACAAAAGGGTGAAATGCGCTTATTTCGTTCGCATAATCCAAATTATAAAAATGGCGAACAATTACGCGATTTTGTATATGTAAAAGATGTGGTTAACGTTTGCTGCTTTTTAATGTATGAAATGCCTAAAAGTGGCATATATAATTTAGGTTCTGGAAAAGCAAGAACCTTCATGGATTTAGCATCATTGACCTTTACTTCATTAGGCCTAAGTCCTAAAATAGATTTTGTTGACACACCTGAAGACATTAGATCAACGTATCAATACTTTACCGAGGCAGACATGTCTAAATTAGTTGGAGTTGGGTACTCCTCCCCTTTTCACACATTAGAAGAAGGAATTTCAGACTACGTCAAAAATTACCTGTTAGAGGAAGTTATTTTTTAGATTAACGAAGTACTGGACATTTATTTCCACTTCCTAAGCGAATTGTTACCATACCGCCACAGTAAACATACCAATCTTTGGTTGTTGGATTTCCTCGCACCGCATAACGATTATCGACGATGCTTTGGTTTGATAAATCGGCTGCTAAGGATCCATATTCACTTGCAATAATCGCAGGATCGGCATAGCTAAATGCTTTAACATCATCGATATAATCCGTAAATGTTTTGCGAATAGCCAAATCAAAATTAAACGTGACATTTTTACCTAAGGACGCTTTCACCCCTAAACCAAGAGGAACGCACAATTGAAACTTAGAATATTTCCTGCTGCTATTGATGCTGGTGCCCTGAGCTTCTGTTCCAAGCACTTGTAAATCGATGGTTTCCCCATTAATTACGACACTTGGACTCATATAAAAAACACCTAATTGCGCTAAAAGATATGCTGTACCTGAGTTTTTTTTCTGTCCAAATTGGAAAGGAAAGTAATGAAATTCTACACCGCCGGCAACTTCCTTGATAGGCGATTGAAAAGAAAGATTTCGGTTAATGGTCACAGGATTCTTTGCATCACTGTCATACGCTTCGACTTTCCCTTGAAGGTAGTTAAAACGAAGGGACAATCTTGAATGCACATTATACCTGAACATTAAACCACCTGCCCAATTACTTTTATAGAAAGGCTTAAATTTATTCAAGTCGCCAATGTAATACATTTGACCAATCGATACTCCAAATTCAGAACGTGAAAAAAAATTTGCCTGCTGAGCGTGTGTAGAAGAGAAAAACAGGATGAAAAAAAAAGATAAAATCTTAATTTTAAGTAGATTAGGTGTAAATAAATAAAGATTTTGCTTAAATTTCATATTATTTTTAACAAGTCCAACAAATAATAGATTGATCGTCGGAACAAGAAACGAAAGAATGTTCATTTTGTTTCATTAGTGTATTGACAGAAAACCTATGCCCACCATGCTTCGCCTCAATTTTTTGAATTAAGTCCCAATTTTTTGTATCCCAAACCTTAATTGTTTTATCACGACTAGCTGTTACGATAATTTTACCATCTAATAAACTAATGATATCATAGATAACAAAACGGTGAGCAGGAAAGCGTAAAACCAACTCATTTGTGTGTATATTCCACACACATAAATGCGCATCTTTCCCACCACTAATCGAAAATAACTCCGAAAAAGTAACATAAGCAGTGGCACCGAGCAGATGGTTACCAAAAGTTGCTATTTCATTAAAAGAATCACAATCAAACGAACGTAATGTACCATCCTGACAGCAAATCACAAAAGAAGATGCTGACTCATTGAGGATAATACGTCTAATTTTTCCCGCATTCGTGGGAATTTTTAGAACTAAATCAAAGGTATTAATGTCCCAAACACAAATATTTCCATTGGCATCCGAAGAATATAAATGACGATTGGTTCTATGCTCACAGAAAGCAAAAATGCCATAATTATGCCCAACTAATTGCTTAATCTCTATTCGCTTTTCAATATCAAAAACAAGTAATGTGCCTGATTGTAAACCCACAACAAGCAATTTCGATTGGTCCACTAGGGAAAGTGCGAAAGGCGTATCATGTAATTTTATAGAAAATCGATCTTGAATTCCCAGTTGCTTTGACCAACGCGCTATAAACTTATCGCCACTGGCAGAATAAATATAGGAATCATCCTCTACAATGGCATAAACTGGACCTGCATGTCCGGAAATCGATAAGGATTTATGAAAATTAATAGCAGACACTACTCGTCATTCATATCCATTTCATCATCATTGACATGCTTTAAACGATCAGCATAATCAGATGGCAGGAAATCAAAGAAGGTGTCGCCACGAAGTCCTAATCGAAGACATTCTAAAGGAATCATATCATTTGGAGCAATATTACCAAGATTAACTTCTGCACCAAATAACTTAATAAACCAAACTTGTTGATTTTTTTGAGGGGCTTCCCACAAAATAGATTCAGGCGCAACTTTGGCAATAATTCGATTAATCAGCATAGTATGGGCCGTCCCATTTGGACGAAAAACACCAACATTTCCAGCTTCTCTACCTTCAGCAATAACTTTCCAACTACCTGCATCAAGCTCAGCTTTCATAGAATTAACCCATTTAGCAGGCGAGATCATTATGCCGGAATCCTTAGAACCAACTTCAGATAGTACTGTTTTGTGCCGTGCTAATTGCTTAATAATTCGACATTTTTCTTTATGAGGAATAATGATAGAACCATCGGAAATCTCGGCTAAATCAAGGTCATATTTATCTAAAACACGCAAATAATCTTCATAACATCCACGAGCATAAAAAGCTTCGAAAAGTGTACCACCTAAATAAGGCCTTATTCCTGCCTCCTTGTATAATTTAATTTTAGCAGCAAAATCCTTGGTAACATAAGAAGTTCCAAATCCAAACTTAACAATGTCTGTTAAATGAGCGGAGGCTTCAATAAAATCTTCGGTTTCTCTTAATCCGAGACCTTTATCCATCATCATAGTAATGCCTTGATTTCTAGGCTTATCAGATCTTTCTGGAATATAAGGTAGTGTAAAATTTAATTCATTCATCTTGCGTCAAAGATACGAAATCTTGATCATCTAACAATGCAGGATTAATTTCAAATAATTGCTTTGCAGTTATTTCATTATTAGATAAACATTTCGCAAATAATTCAAGTGCATGTTTTTTTTGACCGAGCATCCAGTTTAGATTAACTTCTAACACCGCTGAAATAGGGTTTGAGTTATGTTCAGCAATAAAATTTTGCAAGAAATCCATCGCATCCATAGAAGAATTTTTAGCTTTAAAAGCCACATAATCCATCAAGCAATCCTCATCTTCAGCATCGAGAATCAAGGAAGATTGATAATACTTATCGGCGAGGTCATTATTGTCAATTTTCTCATACGCCCCAGCTAGCACGTGGTGAATTGCCGCATTTTCAGGATCAAAATCTAAGGCTTTTTGAATCAAGATAATTCCTTCTTTTGTTTTCCCTTCCAAATCTTCAATGATGCCTAAACCTAACCAAGCTTCTGGTAATGTTGGAGCTAATTCAATGCTTAATTGATAATAATGGCGAGCGAGCTTAAATTCATTCAACTGCTCGTGCGCTTCTCCGATATAACAATAAGACATGGCATCGTCCCCATCTAACTTTATACATGTTAAAAATCGCTCAATAGCCTGATGATATTTTTCAAGGGACAAGTAAGCATTTCCCATATTAAAATAAACAGGACCAAAATCAGGATTAATCAGGATTGAATAGTCGTATGCCCAAATTGCTTTTTCAAAGTTCTCTGATTTAGAAAATGCATTTCCTAAATTATACCATGCCGTAAATGAGTACGGACTTTCATCGATAAAATCAGAATAACATTTAATTGCTTCATCATAAAATCCAGCTTGATCATAACAAAAAGCAATTTCGTATAAGGCTGCTTCATTTTGGGGATTGGCTTTCAACGCTTCCTTCAATATCTTGCATGCCTCAAGGTATTCACCCATACTTTGATGCTCCATTGCGATATCAATATAAACCTCATCACGATCTTCGATTTCGCAATACTCCAAGGCCATCTTAAAATATTTAATCGCATTTTTAGGATCGCGGAGTTGACTAAAAATAGAAGCTTTAGTAAGTAATAACTCCAAATTATTTATGGCTGTTTTTTCGATTTGATTTAAGATATCCAAGGCGTCAGTAAGCAGACCTAGACCACTCATTGATTGCGCTAATCTCAGTTTAAATAAATCATTATAATAAAAATGATAGTTGGCCATCTCTGATGCGGACCGAGCTTTAGCATATTGTCCGACCAACAAATAGTGATCAATTAGGGCCTCTAATCGATCGCTTTCCATAAATCCAATAGAATCACCTTTTAAATGAGCTTCGAAATACTCGATGTCTTCATTCAATTTATTCTCAGCAAAATCGTCGTCGTCGTCGTCGAACATAATTTATTTTGTATAAAAATAAAAATTAATGAATTGAATTAAGGGTGTAAATAAAAATAATTATGAACAATGTTATTTTACTAAAACAGAAAATTATAAAAGCGTTTCAATAATTTTGTCCATGCTAAATCCTTCCGCTTCCGCTTTATAATTCTTAACTAGTCGATGACGAAGAATAGGCTTAGCAACGATTTTCACATCCTCAATATCGGGAGAATACCTTCCATTTAATGCTGCATGACATTTTGCACCAATTATTAAGTATTGGGATGCCCTTGGACCAGCTCCCCAAGTAATGTATTTTTTAGTAATCTCAGGTACATTATCACTATTTACCCTTGTGCTTCCCACTAATTTTACCGCATATTCCAACACATTATCCGCAACAGGTATTCGGCGAACTAAATCTTGATAATCGATAATTTGCTGAGCAGAAATTACAGGATTAATAATGTGATGGAAGTCAGAAGTCGTTGATTGAACAATGGCTAATTCTTCCGTATATGATGGATAATCTACCCAAATGTTAAACATGAATCGATCAAGTTGTGCTTCAGGTAAAGGATACGTTCCCTCTTGTTCGATTGGATTTTGAGTCGCTAAAACAAAAAATGGAGCGTCTAATGTATAGGTATTTCCTGCGGCAGTTACGCGTCGTTCTTGCATCGCTTCCAATAATGCAGATTGCGTTTTTGGTGGCGTTCTATTGATCTCATCTGCTAAAATCATATTTGAAAACAATGGTCCTTTAATAAACTTGAAATTCCTTGTTTCATCCAAAATTTCAGAACCTATGATGTCAGACGGCATCAAATCTGGTGTAAATTGAATCCTATTAAATCCTAAACCTAAGGATTGAGCAATCGTATTAATTAATAAGGTTTTAGCTAAACCAGGCACACCAACCAATAGACAATGACCGCGTGAAAACATAGAAATTAAAACTTGATCAACTACCTCATCTTGTCCAATAATAACCTTATGAATTTCTTGCTTCAATAATTTATAATGTTCTACAAGCTCGTCTAATTTTACTTTATCTGACATAGTATTTTTTATTTCATTTAATTTGCGATCCAGTTCAATCTAAAATTACAATTGATATAATCATCATCAATTCTAAAAAAAGCATTGCCCATTTTTGCTTTAAGCCAATTATCAATAACTTTTTGTTTTTTGTCGTTTTCTGCCGCTACTTTAATCAGCGCATAATCATCCACTAAATTAGCCTTATGCTGAGGATATCTTTCCATTAGGCGAACAATTCGAATACCTTGTTTCCTTTCGTAGATGTCCATATACAAGTTAGGACTCGATATGTCGCCTTTTTCCATGGCATCCGTTAAGAGATAAATTTGCTGGTCGATCTCATTTAAATCATCCATACTCCAAGATTGGTCACCTGTGTAGGGATTAGAAATAATACCATGATTTTGTTTTGTGATCGCCTCATTTGAAAATCTGACTACTGCTTCATCCCACGTTATTTTGTTTTGTTTTAGCAAGAGGTAACAAGAATCCATTAAGTTGGAAGATAAATCAAGGGCTTTATTATTAAATTCCGGCCTCTTTAAAATATGTAGACAAACATAATCGTCTCCCTTTCTACTGATTAACTTAATAATATGGTATCCAAATTCCGTTTCGATAATTTCTGATACCTCACCAACTTTTAATTTATAGACAGTTGATTCAAATTGAGAAACCATCATTCCCCGAGAACCGGAAATTTTACCTCCCAATTGAGCGCTTCCATAATCATCAGATTGAATCCGAGCTTGAGTTTCAAATGATTTTTCATTCGTAACAATATCTACTCTAATAGCAGCGATTTTTTTAAAGGCGATTAACTTATCATCTTTTGTAATCTGCGGATAATTAACAATTTGTTGAAAGCTTAATTTCATGTTTATAAACGGAATGCTATCGGAATTTAGAGAATTAAAATAAGTATGAACCTCTTTCGGAGTAACAGTGACATTTTCAGTAATTGTTCGAAGCATTTCTTGGGCCAGCAACTTATCTTTTATTACCACTCTAAATTCATCTTTTATTTGAGTGATGGTCTTACCATAAAACTCTTCTAACTTTTCTCGGCTACCTATTTTACTTTGAATTACCCTCAAGCGATTTTCCATCTCAGCATCGACTTGTTCATCAGTAATAATAAGGCTGTCTAACTTCGCTTGATTGATGTATAACTCTTCAGACATGAGTTGCTCAAGAATAGAACAATCCATCATAGATGTAACTTCAACACCAGCTTGAACCGCTTGCATTTTTTGACTTTCAATATCAGAGAGCAGAATAATATTATCGCCTACTTGGGCAATAATTTTATCGATTACCTCATTCTGTGAAAATAAAGTAGTTGATGAAACAAAAACAACTAAAACAAATAGAACTAATTTTATCATTTATTTACCTAAAGAGTAAAGAACATCATTAAAAATAACGATTGGGTGTTTTATTCTTAATTCCTTTATCCATTCTTGTTCAAGGAAGTTTTGATAATCAGAAGTAATCGAACCTTTTGCCTCTGTGAATTCTTTTCTCATTACCGGTAATTTCGAGGAAACTTTTACCACATAAAATTTACCTTCAAACTCATACATTTTATTTACACCAAGATCTAATTCTCTATCTTTCAAAGTAAGAGTTTGCGTAACATCAAACTTATTCATTTTCACTTTAAGATTTAATTCGCTATCCTTATTAACAACATCTAAAACATGCTTAGAATTAATTGTGTCGTTTGCTATCATACTAGATACTTTTGAAGCAATATCAGCATTTAAACATTCATAAATTGTTGCATCCACTCTATTTGGCCACTGATATTTGTCCCTATTTTGATTAAAGAACAATCTTAAGCCACTCGTATCTTTTACTGCTTTATTCCAAACTTTATCAGACATTACTTCATAAAGTAAAATACCATCATGGTACTCATTAACTAAAGCCTTGTATTCTGGGTACTTGTTAGCAAGTTGACTTTCTTCATACTCTAAAATAGCAGCCTTTTCCCAATTCTTTAATTGCATTGCAACCACAGTTGAAGGAAGGTCTTTTTTAATTCCCCTGTAATTTTTCAATAAGTATTCGGCAAAATCTTTCTGCTTGAATTTTTTCTTGTTTAGAGTAAACATCACTTTATTTGATTTCAAGTTATCATAATTCCATTTACCCATGAAATACGTTGAATCGATACTGGATACAAACCAATTAGTTGGCTTAAGTCCAGCATTTGAATACTTGTATTTTGCTTTTAATTTAGCAACAAAGGAATCTTGGGTTTTTTTAGATCGTTCATCTTTATTAACTTTCATTTGAATTTCTTTCTTTGCAAGATCAAAAGACTTAACATCCGTCCATTCTAATCGCTTAATAATATGATAACCATAATCCGTTTTAATAGGAGCGCATATATCGCCATCTTTTTTTAGCGTATACGCCGCATCTTCGAACACTGGAACCATACGTTGTGTTGTACCAGAACCAAAAGCTGGCAATTCCCCACCTTTTTTGGAAGTACCTGCATCATCGGAGTTCAATGCAACCATTTCATCCCATTTTGCACCCGCTAACAACTTTTGATAAATCTCATTAATTTTCTTTTCGGCATTATCTTTCGCCTCTTGACTAACCTCTTTACCTGTTGAAATCATCAAATGAGCCACTTTTATCGTTCCTCGTGCTTGACGTTTGTCTGTAACTTTTACAATATGGTAACCATATCGTGTTCTAAAAGGATTAGAAACTTGTCCAACAGCGGTTTTGTATGCGTTATCTTCAAAGGGATATACCATCTGAAAAGCAGTAAAATATCCTAAATCACCACCATTATTTTGAACGGAAGGATCATCAGAGCCATTTTTCATTTTTGCAACAGATGCAAAATCTTCCCCTTTATCAAGACGAGCTTTCAAGCCCATCAATCGATTGTATGCAGCCAATGTATCAGCAGGTAAAGCATTTGGATTCAAATTAATCAAAATGTGGGAAGCTCGAATTTCAGAACGTGTTCGGTCATACGCCTCAATCACCAATGCTTGATTTTGAGAGGAATCAATTAGATATGGAAAAGCCAATTGCTTTCTATATCCTTCTAACTCTTTCTTTAATTTAGGGATGGTATCATACCCTAAAGCCTCAGCCTCAGCAACTTTTAATTTAAATTTTTGAAATAGTTCCATATACTCATCCAATGATACTTTATCATATTTAGGATTAGGATTATTTTTTAAATAAATAGATAAAAATTCAGACTTATAGACTGATTCCCCATCCATTTTCATTACAGTAGCATCTTTTTGAGAATAAGAAGTTCCGATAAAAAGTAAGGCAAGCGAAAAAAATAAAGATTTCATATTGGTAATTAATTTAGTTATTTAATACTATAATTTGGTGCTTCACGGGTGATCATGACATCATGCGGATGAGATTCCCGCATTCCTGCAGTAGTGATACGAACAAAGCTAGCCCCTTTCAAGTGCGTTATAGAGGCTGCACCACAATATCCCATACCAGCCCGCAAGCCTCCGATAATCTGATACATTACTTCGGCCATATTTCCTTTATAGGGAACACGACCAGAAATTCCTTCCGGCACTAATTTTTTAATATCATCTTCGGCATCTTGAAAATATCGGTCTTTCGATCCTAATTGCATGGCTTCAATAGATCCCATTCCACGATACGATTTAAATTTTCTCCCTTCAAAAATAATGGTCTCCCCTGGCGATTCTTCCACACCTGCAAACATTGAACCTAGCATAACACTGTCTGCACCTGCAGCAATTGCTTTAACAATATCGCCTGTATAGCGAATGCCACCATCAGCAATTACAGGAACACCAGATCCTTCTACTGCCTTAGCCACCTCATTGATCGCAGTAAGTTGCGGTACTCCAACACCTGCTATAATTCGAGTAGTACAAATTGATCCAGGACCAATTCCAACCTTAATCCCATCAGCACCAGAAGCCACTAAATATTTTGCTGCTTCAGCAGTAGCAATATTTCCAACCACAACCTCTATGTGCTCATATTTTTCTTTGATCAATTTTAGCTGTTCAACAACGCCTTTTGTATGTCCATGAGCCGTATCAATTACTAGTGCATCAACGCCCGCTTCCACTAAAGCGCTTACTCGATCCATTGTATCGAAGGTTACACCAACGGCAGCTGCTACACGCAAGCGACCTAAATTATCTTTACAAGAAATTGGGTGTTCTCTAACCTTTATAATATCACGGTAGGTAATTAAACCAATTAACCTATTTTGATCATCAACGACAGGTAACTTCTCAATTCTATTTTCTTGTAAAATCCCTTCAGCAGTTAGTAAATCGGTTCCATCACCGGTTGTAATAACGTTTTCTGATGTCATTACTTCCACAATTGGACGATCAATATTTTTTTCAAATCTCAAATCCCGATTGGTTAAAATTCCTTTCAAGATTCTATTTTCATCAACAATTGGAATTCCACCAATGCTATGTTCGCGCATTATTGAAAGGGCATCTTTCACTAATGAAGATGATAATAAAGTGATTGGGTCAATTATCATCCCACTTTCAGATCGCTTAACCTTTCGAACATGCATCGCTTGATCGGCAATCGACATGTTTTTATGGATAACACCAATACCGCCCTGCTGAGCAATCGCAATCGCTAATTTGTACTCCGTAACGGTGTCCATTGCCGAGGATAAAATAGGGGTTTTAATGGTAATGTTACGAGAAAACTTGCTTTCCAAAACGACATCTCTAGGCAATACTTCTGAATACGCAGGTACTAAAAGTACATCATCATACGTAAGACCTTCTGTTATATTCTGTAAATTATCCAATGACATTCAGTGCTATATTTAAATAAATGTGTGCAAATTTACAAAAAAAAAGATGATTTTTCAGCATAAAACAGAGGTGAAATATCATAATAAAGCTAAAATATTTTAAGATGGCGAGAATATTGATTAATCTTGTAATTCATATGAAACTTAAAAGATATTTAATCCTATTTTTTGCACTGCATTGCATTGGTATTCAGGCACAACGTATGGTGCTCGACACTAGCAGTATGATTCAACTTTCAGGCGTGATTGTTTCAGAGATTGATTTAGCCCCAATTCCTTTTGTAACAGTTTATGATAAGTCAATCAAGCGAGGGGTAATTGCGGACTATTACGGTTTCTTTTCAATGGTATCTTTTCCTGGGGACACCATCTTTTTCTCAAGTCCAGGCTTTAATACATCATCCTTTATTGTGGCTGACACCTTAAAGGACGATCGATACAGCATCATTCATATGCTCACGAAAGACATTCAAAATTTACCAGAAATAACAGTTTATCCTTGGCCATCTAGAGATGATTTCGCAAGGTATTTTGTTGAAATGCAGCCTTATGATGATGCACTTCGAAAAGCACAGCGAGAATTATCTGGAGAATCCCTAGCTTTTGTTGCTGCTCGACTTGATGCAGATGCATCTTTAGCTTCCGGATATATTCAAAACCAGCGAAATACAAAATTGTATACCAATGGTCAGCTTCCTGTAAACAATTTACTTAACCCGTATTCATGGGCGAAATTAATTAGTGATTGGAAGGAAGGGAAATTAAGCAGACAATAACGCACTAATTGGTAGGGTAGCACAAAAAATATTTTTCTACCGGTTGAGCCAAAGCCGAAATATTCAAATTGTCAGATGCCGCGCTTAAATCAATTATTTCGCCGTTTTTCATTAATAACTTTATATTTTCCTTGTCTTGGTTATACGCTTTATTTGTCAAAATATCTTGATAGACAAAGTATTCAACATCGGCCATACTCAAGCCATAATTTGTGGCACAAAGCTGTTTTTCGTAGTTTATTCGCTCAGCACTAAAGGGCGTTTTACTAATTTCAATTTTAAATAACTTTCGGTTGACTAGTCCCTTAGCTAATTTTGACAAAATGGGATCTTTTTCATCTTGCCAGACCTTAATTGAACTCCAAATATCGTAATCATCCAAGCGGGAAAAATAATCAAGAACTTGAGTATTCGTTTCAAAATCAACTTTAGTAATATCATTTTCGAGAAAAAATTGTAATGCTGGACTACAAAATAAAGGATTTCCCATTTTAATTAATGCCTTGGCCCGTCGTAATGTTTGAATCAACATATTTTCAGCAACAACGACCGTTTTATGTAAATAAACTTGCCAATACATTAATCGTCGTGCCACAATAAACTTTTCAATAGAATAGATTGCTTTTTCTTCCAATACAAGATAGCCATCATGCACATTCAACATTTCTATTAATCGATCAGTTCCAATAATTCCCTCACTCACGCCACTATAAAAGCTATCGCGGTTTAAATAATCCAATCGGTCCATATCCAATTGACTCGACACCAACTGATAAAGAAAAGGCTTTGTATATTGATTTTTAAAGATCGCGTGAGCATTTTTCAAATCACTACCAAACTCTTCGGTTAAGCGTTCAATAAAATACCCTGATATTACTTCATGACTAACACCAGAAACGATATCATATTCCAAGGCATGGCTAAAGGGGCCGTGACCAATATCATGTAAAAGAATCGCTAATAAAGCTGCGCGCTCTTCATCAACAGTTATTTCATGTCCTTTTCGACGAATGGTAGCGATCGCTAAAGACATTAAGTGCATGGCACCAAGTACATGATGAAAGCGCGTATGTAATGCCCCTGGATACACCAAATGACTCAAGCCCAACTGCATAATCCTCCTCAAACGTTGCATATAAGGATGCTCAAGCACATCAAATATTAATTCATCAGGAATAGAAATAAAACCATAAACAGGATCGTTGATGATTTTCTTTTTATTGTTTGTCGTTCGATTTGGTCGCAATTGATTACTTTTAAATTCTTAACCAAAACTATTAAAAATTAGCCATATGCAAGGTAAAATTCTATGGGCAGATGATGAAATTGAATTATTAAAGCCACACATTCTATTTCTAGAGTCGAAAGGATATAGCGTTGAAGCCGTTACAAATGGCTCTGACGCCATTGATAAAGCTACTGAAAACACCTTTGATATTATTTTTCTAGATGAAAATATGCCAGGATTATCTGGTTTAGAAACATTATCAAGAATTAAAGAAATAATTCCTTTAATTCCCATTGTGATGATCACAAAGAGTGAAGAAGAATACATTATGGAGGAAGCAATAGGAAGTAAAATCGCCGATTACCTCATCAAACCTGTGAATCCGAATCAAATATTATTGAGTTTAAAGAAAAATTTAGACCAAAGTAAATTAGTTTCCCAAAAAACCAATTCGTCGTATCAACAAGAATTTAGGCAGTTGGGTATGGCACTTAACGCACGCATGGATATTAATGATTGGAAAGAAATGTATTCAAAACTAGTTTTTTGGGAACTAGAATTAGAAAAAATTGAAGATTCCGGCATGCGCGAAATACTCGAGTTTCAAAAGAAAGAAGCCAACCTTTTATTCTGCAACTTTATTGAAGACAACTATTTGAACTGGCTGAATGGTACCGAAAAGTCGCCAGATATGATTTACAACGCCATAAAAAATGACATTAGCCCATTTCTCGGAAAAGAAAAAGTAGCTGTATTAGTCATTGATAATTTACGATACGATCAATGGAAAATGGTTGAACCTATTTTTTCAAAGTACTTTAAGAAAGAGGAGGAGAAAATTATTTTTACCATACTCCCTACTGCAACGCATTATGCTCGCAATGCTTTTTTCTCAGGCTTATTACCAAGTGAAATTGAAAAGAAGTTTCCTCAATTCTGGAAAAGTGAAGAAGATGAAGGAGGTAAAAACATGTTTGAAAAAGAATTATTGGAAACCAACCTCAAACGCCTTGGTAAGAATATAAAGTGGAGCTACACTAAAATCACAAATTTAGAAGCAGGAAAGCGATTAAATGATCAGTTTAATCAAATGAAGGATAACGATGCGAATTTCATTGTTTATAATTTCGTCGATATGTTGTCGCATGCGCGAACAGAAATGGAAGTTATTAGAGAATTGGCTTCTGATGAGGCAGCATATCGATCCATAACCGTTTCTTGGTTAGAACATTCCCCTTTACTTGACATAATTAAAAAGATTGCTGATGCAGGCATTAAACTAATTGTCACCACAGATCATGGAACGATAAAAGTAAATTCGCCCATCAAAATTGTTGGAGAAAGAAATACCAACTCAAATCTTCGCTACAAATTAGGCAGAGGTTTAAACTATAATGCGAAGGAAGTATTTACCGTCAATAATCCACAAGATGCCTTTTTACCGAAAGTGAGAATGTCGACCGAATACGTATTTGCTAAAGGGCAAGATTTTTTCGTTTATCAAAATAACTACAACCACTTCGCAAATTATTATCAGAATACCTTTCAGCATGGTGGAATTTCGATGGAAGAAGTCTTGATTCCATATGTGGTTTTAAGTCCTAAAGATTAACGATAATTTGATTCTATTTAAGACCTTGCAAAAAGAGGTTTTTGAAACCCATTGAATTTGGTGTATGTTAAGACTATCTGAAAGATCAGTCGCTAGCATCCAAATTTGGTGGGGATTAAAAATACTTCGAACCAATTCAGGAATAAGAAGAATCCGTGCTCGTAGAAGTAAAGCGCATTGCAAAGTCAGCTCCTTTTTTTGTTACTTTTTTTTGAGCTAAAAAAAAGTAAATCACTTTATCCCTCTACTTTTTTTTCGCAAAAAAGTAGCAAAAAGCTCGGTGCCGGTTTTTGTAATCTACGTTCCACTTTTGAAAAATCGACCATCTCGGCGCATCTCGACTTCGCTCGATGTGCCCTCTGTAAGTGGATTGAGCATAGTCGAAATCCATGGTGCCCGAGTTTCAATGCGCTACTCTTGATTAAAAAAAAATGCACCAGTATAAAAAATCCTCCCTGCTTGGTCTAAAGAGTAAAAAATCCATCTTTCGTAAATAATCAGGTTATATTTAAGACCTTGCAATAAGAGGTTTTTAAAACCCATTGAATTTGGTGTATGTTAAGACTATCTGAAAGATCAGTCGGGTAAACAATATTATAATTGAAATAGTAATAATTTCAGGGAAAATATTATGTTATTTAGATAGATTTAAAATAAGGATTATCTAACTTTGCAGAAACAATAAGCATTTTGCAAATACCTCCTTTTAATGTTCGTGAAATCAGAGAACAATTTCCTGCGCTTCGCCAGAAGATTTACGGCAAGAATTTAATCTATTTTGATAATGGAGCAACATCGCAGAAACCTCAAGTTGTAATTGATGCGATTAATCGTTATTACGCTGTTGAAAATGCAAATATTCATAGGGGTGTTCATTATTTAAGTCAGCGTGCTACAACAGAATTTGAAGCGTCTAGAATACGAATTCAAAAGCACATTAATGCGCGAAAATCAGAGGAGATTATTTTCACAAAAGGAACAACTGACAGCATCAATTTAGTTGCCTTTTCTTATGGGGAATTATTGAATAAAGGAGATGAAATTATCATTTCCGCCATGGAGCATCACGGCAATATTGTTCCGTGGCAAATGCTTTGCGCAAGAAAAGGATTGGTCTTGAAAGTAATACCCATCAATACTAAAGGCGAAATCATCCAGGAGGAGTACGATAAATTATTATCCAATAAAACGAAACTAGTTTCAGTAATCCATATTTCAAATACCTTGGGAACGGTAAATCCCGTGAAAGAAATGATAAAAAAAGCGCATGCAGTTGGCGCAAAATTTCTACTCGATGGCGCTCAGAGCATTCAACACATGAAAATTGATGTCGCTGACTTAGATTGCGATTTTTATGTATTCTCTGGACACAAAGTATTTGGTCCCACAGGAATTGGTGTTCTATATGGAAAAGAAGCCCTACTAGATGCCATGCCGCCATATCAAGGAGGCGGAGACATGATTGAAAAAGTAACGTTTGAAAAAACGACATACAATCATCTTCCTCATAAATTCGAAGCTGGAACACCACACATTGCAGGAGGAATTTGCTTGGGTACCGCTTTCGAATTTTTATCGACTATCGATTTAATAGAATCAGAAGCATACGAGCGCGAACTAGCTCATTATGCTGAGCAAGTATTGGAAACTTTTGAAGATTTAACAATTATAGGTACCGCTAAAAACAAAACAAGTGTCGTTTCTTTTAATGTAAAAGGATTACATCCATTTGATATTGGTACTTTATTAGACAAACAAGGCATTGCTGTAAGAACAGGCCACCATTGTACTCAGCCCTTAATGGATTTTTACAAGATACCTGGAACGGTCCGTGCTTCATTTGCTTTTTACAATACAAAAGAAGAAATTGATTTCTTTGCTGAGGCCTTAGAAAAAAGTATTAATATTCTAAGATAGCGTATGGAAAGCAATACAGATATGACGAAGATACAACATGAAATAATTTCAGATTTTATGTTGTTTGATGATTGGATGGAAAAATATGAATACATCATTGATCTCGGAAAAGACCTGCCATTAATTAATGAGAAATACAAAACAGATGAATATATAATTGAAGGCTGCCAATCGAAGGTATGGTTACATGCCGCATTAATCGATGGAAAAATGGATTACAGCGCAGATTCCGATGCCATTATCACGAAAGGAATAATTGGCTTGTTAATTCGCGTAATGAACCATCAAACACCTGAAGAAATCGCCTCAAGTGACTTATTCTTTATTTCTGAGATTGGATTACAAGAACACCTATCGCCTACCCGCTCTAACGGATTGGTTGGCATGGTAAAGAAAATGAAAATAGAAGCCATCAAAAGTTTAAATCAATAAAATGAGCGAAGAGAAAATTGATATGCATGAGTTAGAAGGCAAAATTGTTG
>CANJLG010000022.1 GCA_947475095.1 Flavobacteriales bacterium | reverse complement strand
TTTCAAGGAATTCTCCATTCAACAAGATGTCAATACGCACAAAGTTGGCACCGATGCTATGCTACTTGGCGCTTATATCGATGCTTATGGGCAATCTTTTGGCTTAGATATTGGCACAGGAACAGGAGTGTTATCCTTGATGCTTGCACAAAGAAATCCCAGTATTCAAATTACCTGCATCGAAATAGATAAAAAAAGTTCGGATGAATGCTCAGCAAACATTAAGGAATCTCCGTGGTCTAATCGCATTCAATTGATCAACCATGACTTTGTTGAGTATGAATTTACGCACAAATTTGATCTTGTTTTTAGCAATCCACCCTATTATTTCACAGATAATTCTTCGAATGATGCTACGATGAGAACAAAACACATCACCTTAACTAAAATTGAGGAGTGGTTTTGTAAAATAGCATCATTACTATTGCCAGAAGGCGTAGTTTGGATGATTTGGCCAAGCGAATCAAGTAAGAGAATAATAGAAATCGCTTCAGCGCATAAATTGTTCGTCCTAACAAAAATAAACCTCTATAGTAAAGCTAATATCTTGAGCCGCACGATTCTTTGCTTTAGCTTTCAAGAAAATAAGGCAATTAATGAAGATACGTTAATCATTCGTAATCATGATAATTCCTACTCAGATGCCTATCGTGGTTTAACGTCCGATTTTCATTACACGGAATTTAATACCTAATTCGAAGGTCTGAAACGAATCAATCAATATAATTTTTATGTCAGAAAGGTTCGTTTAAACCAAAGAAAATAACAGACTCGAAATCTTAGGTCATCACTTTCCATGAAAAAACTTACCTTTACTCTAGCAAATAGAAGAGAATAAAAGTTTATGATCCCTCAATCATATATAAATAAAAACTAGTTTTTTAAAACAGAACTCATGCACAACGATTTAGAAATAAATCCATCCATATACTCCAAAAAAATAAATCAACTTTTATGGCTATTTGCCATGATACTTCCCATTATATTTATTCCTCTTAATGTTCAATTTAATGTATTTATTATTATCAAGGGTATTCTTCTATTTTGTACAGGAGTCATCCTTTTTTGCCTGCTTATTTTAGAAAAAAAATGGGATAAAACAGCCATAATTAAAGTGTTTTTAGTCCTCTTAACCTTGCAATTTATCTCGTCTATTTTTGCAATTAAACCATTCCTCGCATTTGTTGGATTTAATTCTAACGCTGGAAGATTTGAAGGCTTTGTCACATTGTTTTCTTACGGAATTTTATTTTACGCCGCCAAAAACCACTTGGTTATTACAAAAAAGAGAATTATTGTTTTCTTTTCAAGTCTAACCATAATTCCACTTTATGCCTTAATACAATATTTGAATTTTGATCCAATGGTTATTTATTGGCATTATACTAAAATGATCTTTTCAACTATTGGTAATCAGAATTTTTTAGGAACCTTAGAGGTAATGCTTTCCATACTTGCACTATGCATATTCATTAAAACTAAAAAATGGTATTATGGATTTTTCTTCTCTCTTTTCTTCGCAACATTGCTTATGTCACAAACTCGAAGCGCATGGATAGGATTTTTTATTGTATTGCTACTCATCCTGGTTTCTGTTCTTTCTTTTAATCGAGATAAGATTAAACCCTTTGGAATTGCGCTCGCCATAATGGCAGCTACAGCTTTAGGATTGAATGCACTGAAAGATAATGTGTTAGTTAAACGTTCTAATTCAATGAAAAAAGAACTTGAAATGAAAAATGAGTTTGGTGGATCTGGACGCCTTGCCATTTGGAAAATGACTTTTAATACAGTTAAAAATCATCCGTATTTAGGTACTGGACCAGAAAACCTTTTGGAAGCATTAGTAACAGAGCAGAAAAAGGAAGCAGATAATTATTACAAAGTTAAAAAACAAAAAGTTGATCGAGCCCATAATGAATACCTACATATTGCAGCAGTTACAGGAATACCAGCATTACTTTGTTATTTATTGATGTTGTTTCTTATCCTTAAAAAAAATATTAAATTTATTTTTAAGGATAAAATTCAGACAGCGCTTCTTTTTGGAGTGATAGGGTACTTAATCCAAGCGTTTTTTAATATCAGTGTGGTGTCTGTTGCGCCAATATTTTGGATTCTTTTGGGCCTACTGGCAAAGACCTATAATGATCCTCTAACAGATTCCGAAAAAATTATTGCTAGCTAGGCCGCTAAAGAAATAAAAACAAGTAACTTTGCGAAATTAAAGATGAGAAAAGGATCAAAAATATACAGCGTTTTTCACTTCCTTTGCCCTAAATGTCATGAGGGTCGTTTTTTTATTTCGGCTCCTTACCGCCTAAAAACTACAGGAGACGTAGAAGAATCCTGTAACAAATGTGGGAATAATAATATGCTGGAACCTGGATTTTATCAAGGCGCAATGTATGTTTCATATGGACTTGGAGTGGCTTTATTTGTAGGTATTTGGGCTGGAACAAGCTTTTTTACTCCAGGCATGCAGTCGTGGCTTCAAATAAGCCTTGTCGCGATTTCATCGATTGGATTGAGTCCATTACTCTATTCTCTTTCCAAAATAATATATGCAAATATATTTATAAGATATGATATGGATGCAGTAGCGAAACATACAAAACCGCTCAAATAATACGGAGCCATTCCATTCAGAGTTCAACCTTATTTTTGTGGTGTTTGTCCAGCATAAATCATGTTTAAAATCGGAAGGATGAGTAAAAGAAGGTGTTATAAACGAAAAACACTTACTTTCACTAAGATCTTGATTTAATTAATTTTAAAAAAAATGAAAAAAAAAGTTCTTTATGGGTCAATTCTCTTGGTTCCAATTCTTTTAGCATTTATCCTTTTAAAAAAAGAGAGTGAACCAAGTATTAGTAAAACCATACCACTCAAATCAAATAAACAAATTGAAAGTGATTCAGTCATTACCTTAATAGCAGTAGGCGATATTATGATGGGTACTAATTACCCAAATGATTCAAAATTACCGCCAAAAGGGATCAATTTATTGGATTCAGTAAAGAGTTATTTAAGATTTGGAGATATTACATTTGGTAATCTAGAAGGAACAGTTTTAAATTCAGGTGGCACTCCAAAGCATTGTAGCAATCCTTCGGTTTGTTATGCCTTTCGCCAACCAACTTATATAGTTGATCATTTGGTAGATGCTCATTTTAATTTGATGTCTGTTGCCAATAATCACATGGGCGATTTTGGGGAAGTAGGACGCAAATCTACCTGCGAAATTTTAACTAAAAATAAGATTACGCATGCAGGATTAGAAATTGCTCCTTGGGATACAATGACCGTAAAAGGACTAAAAATTGGTTTTACTGGATTTGCGCCAAATACAAATTGCCAAAAGATTTCCGACTATGTCTTATTGAAATCTACTGTTAAAATGCTTGATAAAATGTGTGATATTGTCATCGTATCATTTCATGGAGGTGCAGAAGGAACAAGTAAAACCCATGTACCAAGAATGGAAGAACTTTTTTTAGGGGAAAATCGAGGGGATGTTTATAAATTTTCCCATGCAGCGATTGATGCTGGCGCAGATGTCGTTTTAGGACATGGCCCGCACGTCACACGAGCTGTCGATTACTATAAAGGTCGATTTATTACCTATTCAATGGGTAATTTTTGCACCTATGGTAGTTTCAACCTAAAAGGAATGACTGGAATAGCACCAATGTACCAATTGCAAATAAGAAGAGATGGATCGTTTAAATCAGGAAAAGTAATACCAATTATACAACTTGGAGAAGGAGGTCCGCTGGTAGATCGAAAGAAAAGTGTCTTTGCTGAAATTTTATCATTAACGAAAACTGACTTCCCAGAAATAGGGTTTTCAATGGATCAAGAAGGTAATTTCTTTTTTAAATAATCACTTCTTTTCTGACAACATAAATTCAGAGGTCTGATGAAAGGTAATGTCTGGATAATCTTGCTCAGCCATTGTCAACAGAAAAGGAGTTTCAGCTAAAAATATCAAATAACCATCTTTATCGCTTGCCATGCTAGACGATTTTGCGCGTTCAAACGCAAGTAGTTTTTCAGGTTTTTCAGCTGTTACCCAACATGCCTTAAAGAAATTTCGATGAACAAAGCGACAATTCGCGCCATATTCATGAATTAATCGATAATTAATCACCTCAAATTGAAGTTGTCCAACCGTACCAACAATTTTTCGATTTCCCGGCTGCTGAATAAATAATTGCGCCACCCCCTCATCAATAAGCTGCCGAATTCCTTTTTCTAATTGCTTAGATTTCATTGGATCTAAATTCTCTAATTCTTGGAAAATTTCTGGTGAAAAGCTAGGTATCCCTTTATAAATAAATTTTTCGCCTGAACTTAAAGTATCGCCAATTTTGAAATTCCCAGTATCGTAAAGTCCCACTACATCACCAGGATATGCCTCATCAATGATGCTCTTATCTTGAGCTAAAAAAGAGGTTGGATTTGAAAATTTTAGTTTTTTATCTAAGCGCACATGATAATAAAATGTGTTTCGCTCAAATTTTCCTGAAACAACGCGTAAAAAAGCAATTCTATCACGATGTTTAGGGTCAAGATTAGCATGAATCTTAAAAACAAATCCCGAAAACGCTTCTTCATTGGGTTCAACACGCCGAACATCCGTATCTCTTCCAATTGGAGAGGGAGAAATTTCGCAGAAGGTATCCAACAATTCTCTGACACCAAAATTATTAACTGCGGAACCAAAAAATACGGGAGCAATATCGCCCGATAAATAGTCTTCGCGTTTAAATGGGTCGTAAACATTTTCAACTATATCTAATTCTTCACACAATTCAGCTGCTGCTTTTTCTCCAATAGTAGCCGCTAATTTCTCATCCTTTACATCCGAAATTTCCAATACCTTTTCTTCAATTTTTGTTTTATTTGCTGAAAACAAATTCAAACTTTGTTGATAGATATTATAAACTCCTTGAAATCGATCCCCCATTCCGATCGGCCAAGTAAGTGGTCGGACTTTAATCGCCAAGGTCTGTTCTAATTCATCTAATAAATCAAAAGCCTCCTTACCATCACGATCCATTTTATTTATGAAGACAATCACTGGGGTTTTGCGCATACGACAAACTTCCATTAGTCGCTTAGTTTGCTCTTCCACCCCATTCGCGCAATCAATTACTAAAATCACGCTGTCAACAGCCGTTAATGTACGAAAAGTGTCTTCTGCAAAGTCTTTGTGGCCAGGCGTATCTAAGATATTGATTTGCTTGTTTTTATATTGAAAAGCCATCACAGATGTCGCTACGGATATGCCTCGTTGCTTTTCAATTTCCATAAAATCGGAAGTGGCGGTTTTTTTAATCTTATTATTCTTAACTGCCCCAGCTGTTTGGATTGCACCACCAAAAAGAAGTAATTTCTCCGTTAATGTTGTTTTACCAGCATCAGGATGGGAAATAATCCCAAACGTTCTTCTCTTCTCAATTTGTACTTGATCACGCATGCATTATAGTGGTATAAAAAAACCGCTAGTTGCGGTTCTTAAATAGTAAATCTCTACGATTAACTTAAATTATTTCGCTCGAATTGAAATGAAATTCTCCTTCAATCTGTGCGTTTTCATCCGAGTCAGAACCATGAACAGCATTCTTTGCCTTACTTTCTGCAAACGACTTTCTAATTGTTCCTTCTGCTGCATCTGCAGGATCAGTTGAACCAATTAATGTTCTGAAATCAGCTACAGCATTGTCTTTTTCTAAAATTGCAGCTACAATAGGACCAGAAGTCATGTACTCAACCAACTCCATATAAAATGGACGTTCTGAATGTACCTCATAAAACTTCATCGCTTGTTCCTTGGTTAACTGCGTATATTTCATCGCTTTTATCGTAAAGCCTGAATGAATAATCAAGTCAATAATCTTTCCCATATGCCCATTTTCGATAGCATCTGGTTTTAACATTGTAAACGTTCTATTTGTTGTCATTTTTCTTAAATTTGAACGCAAAGGTACGTAATTATCAAAAAGGTTAGTTTTAATTTTTAAATCATTTTTTAGTATGAAAGGAATTATAGGCATGCTCCTTATCGGTTCAACTGTTCTATTTTGGAAGTGTACCGCTGAAAATAAAAAGGTGATCGTTGAAAAGAAGAAGCAAAATGATACGGAAATCAAACCTGTAGCTTCGGAAATCCCAATAGATTCTATAAAACTTGTAAATGAAGACAAGCCCAAAATTGAAGCAAAAAAAATTCGTCCCGAAAAGAAAATAGAGATAAAGGAAGAAGAGAAGATTAAATCTGTTGAGCAGGAAATACAGGTGTATGAAAATAAATTGCCCGAGGAATGGGAAAAAACCTTTTCAACAGATGAAAAATGGATGGAATTATATAACCTAAGTAAAGAATCATTTATTAAAGGTTGGAAAAATGAATTTGACGCTAAACCAAGTTCTAAGATTAATAAAGACGAACTTGTATATGCTTATCGTAAGCGAATGGAGAATGCTTTTAATAAGTCACCCGAATTCATCGAATTTAGCGTACAACGTTTTTCAAAAGACCCTGATTTTATATCTTTTATTAAGACATCTCCAGACCAAGTGAAACCAAACTAGTTTGCTTTTCTTTTGGCGGCAAACTCAACAATAATCCCAATGGTTGGCTGTACAATTCCAGAGGCGTTTTCAACGAATTTGGACTTATATCGAGTCGGATCGTTGGGGTCTTCAATGGGAGTTCCATTATTATCGGTTTCTACTAAAAGAATTGGGGCTAATTTCGCTTTAAATCCGTAAGCATTTTGAATGTCTAAATAAAAATTTAAGTTCATTCTATTCAAATATATTTTCTTGTCAACTCGCACATTAAGCTGATGAAAACTCGATTCTCGTTTCGTATTTAATGCATTGTAATCCAAAATACCAAAGCCATTTATGTCCCAGTTTTGCTTTAAGGTTGAAGTTTCTACATCATAAGGTGTATAAGGTGATCCACCTGAGAATAGCCACCTAAATCCTACTTCCCAACCTTTCTTAAAGCGCTTTCCTCCTGTGAAAGAAACAATGTTTTTACTGTCCCAAGCGGTTGGCACATATAGGTTATTTTTATCCTTGAATTCCGAAACAACAAATGTGTAGGCCAAAATAGCATAAAATCCTTTAAATAGTTTCTGTTGATATAAAAATTCTGCGCCATAGGTCCGCCCTTTCGAATTGGAAGAAACGGCCTCATTACCAACAATTCCAAAATCAGAACCAACATTAGCAAGCGATATTGAATCCTTGATTGAAAATGGGTATTTATCGTATTTCTTAAAGAAACCTTCTAGGGTGAATCGAGAATTTAATTTCGTTAAATATTCCGCGCCGAACACAAAATGATCGGCCTGAATGTAGGTGAGGTTATTTGATTTATTAACTAAATCCCCTGCCATATCTCTGTAACCCAAAATTGTATAAGAAGGAAGTTGATGATACCTTGCAACGTTTGCATTCAAGGCAAAAGAAGGGGTAATTCGATAGTTGATGGAAAAACTCGGTGAAAGTTGATTGAATGGATTCATCATTCCGGATGAATAATTACTAATGTCGCTTCGGATTCCAATGGAAAGGTTCACCTTTTCACCAAAAAAACCTTTGCTGAGTTGCGAGAACAAAGCCGCTTTACTCATGAATAAATCCGATTTAAAATCGATAGTTAGTGGATTACCTTGAACAGTAATTTTATTGAATGTTGAATTGAAATACCTTGCGTACTCGTAACCCAAACCAACATTCCACTTCCATCCGTTATTTAAGTAAGTATGCTCCATTCTTAGCTTATTCTCTGCTTCAAACGAACTGTAATCCTGTAACTTATTTGCTTCGGTTTCAATAAAATCCTTGTACCTAGAGGAAGTATTATTCAACATATTTCTACTCAAGACGATCGTTTGAACACTATTTTTGGAGGAGTGACTGTAATTAATCCCTAGTGTATAATTCCATTGTTTTTGTAGCGGTAAATTCCCCAAAATGAAATCATTGTATTCTCGCTGAATGGTATCGGTGATGTTGTCATTTACAGTAGTATTTAAACGAAAGTCATCGATGGCGCCCAGACCAATAAAGGAGATTTTGTTTTTGTCATTTAGTTTTACATTCACTTTGTACTGAAAATCGTTGTATGTCGGTAAAATGGGCAACTTTAAGGCTGCAAATAGGAATTGAAGGTACGAGCGTCGGGCCGAAAATATAAAATTGACCTTTTTGCCAATTGGCCCATCAAAGGTAAGTGCTGCATCACTTGAACCTAAAGCGAAGTTAGTAATCAAACCATCTTTATTCCCATCTTTTTGCTTAAACGATATCACGCTGCTCAAGCCATTGGCGCGATTAGCAGGAAAAGCACCTGAATAGAAATCAACCTCTCGAATAAAATTTACATTTAATAAACCTACTGGTCCGCCACTGCTTCCTTGCGTAGCAAAGTGATTAATATTTGGCACTTCAATGCCGTCTAAATAAAACTTATTTTCTCCTGGCGAGCCCCCTCGAATAATAATATCGTTTCTAAATGTAGCCCGAGAAGCAACTCCTGGAAGTGCAGCAATAACTTTACTTACATCTCGATTTGCACCAGGTAAACGTTCGATTTCGGTGGCATTTAATGACTTTAACGATAAAGGCGATTCTACATTTCGCTGAAAACGGTTGGCACGAATAGTCACTTCCTTCTGTTCAATTACAATCACTTCTAAAAAGAAATCTAAATCGATCGACCGTGCATTGGTAACCGTTATCTCATTAATGATTTGGTCTTTAAACCCAGGAGAAGATGCCTTAAACGAATATACTCCAGGGGCAATTCCTTTAATTTCGTAGCTACCATCCTCAGAAGAAATTGCTCCAATTTGCTGATCCAACAATTGTATTTTCACCAATGGTAATCCTACATTTGAACTTGCACTAACAACTTTTCCACGCACAATACCAACCTGACTTTGAACGTAACTTATTAGAAAGAGGAAAGATACGATGAATAAATATTTCATTAGATAGATTTTAAATTCTTTAAAAACTGAACAAAATTAGAAAGGATTTGTTCACCTTCTTTTGTTAAAACTGACTCTGGGTGAAATTGAACACCAAAAAGCAACTCGTCTTTCGATTCAATAGCCATAACAACACCACTTGCTGAAATTGCGCTTACGAATTTATCTTCGAGGCCTTCAACTTTCCAACTGTGATATAGTCCCACATTAATTTTCTCTGGCAAATCTTTAAAAAGTAGTGCGCTAGATTTTAAATTTATTGTTTCCATTCGCCCATGTTTCACCTCTGATTGATTCACTAATTTCCCGCCAAGCACCTCAGAAATAGCTTGCATGCCTAAACAAATGCCTAAAATCGGTATGCTATTACGACATAATGTTATTACGGAAAATATGTTTTTTTTCTCAGATGGCAATCCCGGTCCAGGCGACAATACCACACAATCATAATCATGAAGAAGAGCAAGATCTACCTTATCCTCGAGAATTACATCCACCTCACAACCAAGATTCACAAAATAATGTTGAATATTGTACGTAAATGAATCGTAAAAATCTATTAATAATACTCGCATCTTCCACTTTTGTTTTTACTTTGCAAAAGTACAAAAGAGATTAAACCTAAAATATGGATAAAAAAAAATTCTTTATTCCTGGAGCACCGCCTCCCATCGGACCCTACTCACCTGCCCTATTAGTAAATGACACACTTTATATTAGTGGTCAAGTACCCATAAACATAGAAACAGGGCAATTAATCACTGAAAATATCGAATTAGCAACAGACCAGGTGCTACGAAACATTAAAGCACTATTAGCTGAGGCGAGTATGACCTTGGAAAATGTGGTTAAATGCACTATTTTTATGACCGATTTAAATGAATTTCAAAAAATGAATGCTGTATACGCTGGCTATTTTGAAGGAGTCGCCCCTGCGCGAGAAACGGTAGAAATTTCTAGACTGCCCATGGATGCTACGATTGAAATTTCCTGTATTGCCATAAAATGACCAATAACATAAGCCCTGAAATAGACCTTTCTATTATTATCGTTAATTATAACGTAGAATATTTTCTGGAACAATGCTTGAATTCAGTCATGCTTGCAGCCAAGAATGTAAACTCGGAAGTAATTGTAGTCGACAATAATAGTTCAGATGGCTCCATTGAAATGCTTAAAGCAAAATTTCCAAAAGTCCAAGTAATTCAAAACAGCGAAAATGTAGGATTTTCTAAAGCAAATAATCAAGGCATAAAAATAGGTAAGGGGAAATATATTTTATTACTAAACCCAGATACGGTCATCGATGAGCAGACGCTAACTAAGATTACATATCGCATGAATGCCGATGATCAGATTGGCGGATTAGGAGTCAGAATGGTAGACGGCAAGGGTGTATTCTTACCAGAATCAAAACGAGGTTTGCCAACCCCCTTGGTAGCATTTTATAAAATTTTTGGCCTTTCATCAATCTTTAAAAAATCGAAACGTTTTGGTCGCTATCATTTAAGCTATTTAGATGAGTTTGAAGAAAATGAAATTGATATCCTCAGCGGTGCATTTATGTGTATGCGAAAAGAAGTACTCGACAAAATAGGACTTCTCGACGAAGCATTTTTCATGTATGGCGAAGACATTGATTTATCCTATAGAATTCAAAAGGCAGGGTACAAAAACATTTATTTCCCTCAAACAACCATAATACATTACAAAGGAGAAAGTACCAAAAAAAGCTCCGTTAATTACGTCTTTGTCTTTTACAGAGCTATGATTATTTTCGCCAAAAAACATTTTGGCCAAAAGAATGCCTTTCTTTTCTCCACTGCAATTAATACTGCCATTTACCTTAGAGCTGCCCTAGCGATTTCAAAACGATTGATTAGCTTTCTAGCACCGATTTTATTCAATACTACGGTACTTCTTTGTGGATTATTTGCACTAACCAATCAGTGGCGAATTAGAAATATTTCCTTTCCAGATGAAGCATACTATTTTTTAATTCCCGGCTATTTTGTGATTTGGTCGCTGAATTACCTCATCTTGGGGGCTTTTGATGAGCCAATAAAACTAATCAAACAATGCAAAGCCATTATCATTGGCACTATAATCATCCTTGTGTTTTATGCCCTACTGCCAAAAGACCTTCAGTTTTCTAGACTTTATATTTTATTGGGAGCACTTTGGTATTTCTCTTGGCTAATTCTGAATAAAGCCTTGTTAAATTTATTCTCCGGAAAAGGACTAAGCCTCAATCGATCAACTAAACGGAGATTCTTAGTCGTGGGTGACGAAAATGAATTTCATCGTGTAAAAGGAATTATTGAGCAAAATTTTCAATCAATTGATGTTATTCACCCCTTGGCAACATCGGAATCGTTCAAAGAATCCATTGGCGATATTCGCCAAATTGAACAAATTATTCAGGATAAAAAAATAGATGAAGTTATTTTTTGCGCCAAAAATATTCCAGCTGGAAAGATTATTGAACTTATGACAGTGATCAAAATATCCGATATCGATTTTAAAATTGCTCAACCCGATGCCCAATTTATTATTGGCAGCAATTCAATTGATGCCGCTGGAGAAATGTATGTATTGAACATTAATGCACTTAATAATCCGGGCAGCTTACGATCTAAACGTTTGTTGGATGCCTCAGTTTCATTCCTTTTTCTTTTGCTGTATCCTTTGTTATTTATAGGATATAACAAGAAAATAAACCTGCTGTACAATCTAGTTGATGTGCTCTTTGCTAAGAAAACTTTAGTGGGGTTTTGCGAAAACGAAAAAATGATTGATTCCCAATTACCTCAATTAAAAAAGGGAGTGTTGAATTTGATGGATGACTTTGATAATTTAGACTCCAGCAATATCGATAAAGTTAACTTGATTTATTGCCGAGATTATACTCTATTAAAAGACCTAAAATTAATACTAAAACATTGGAAAAAATTAGACAGAAGAACTATATAATCTTTGATTTACTAAGATTTTTTACCTAATTTTGCCCTCAATAATAGTAAAAAGAAATGGCTGAAATAGAAATCAGGCTACCAAAAATGGGTGAAAGTGTTACGGAGGCTACAATAACCAATTGGTTAAAAGTTCCTGGTGACAAAATTGCACTCGATGAAGCACTGGTTGAAGTTGCTACAGATAAAGTTGATAATGAACTACCATCGGAAGTAGCAGGGACCTTAGTAAAATGTTTCTTTGAAAAGGATCAAGTGGCACAAGTCGGCGACGTCATTGCCATAATATCAACGGATGGACCATCCGAAAATGTAGTGATTTCAGCAACAGAAACGGTAGTAGTTCCAACTAGTGAAACCCCTCAGGTAATTAATGCCCCACAAATAGACAAAACTCCTGAACAACCAATTACAGCTGCTTCGAGCGCTCAAGCGCCTCTTGGAGAAAAGAAATTCTATTCTCCATTGGTTAAAAGCATCGCTCAAAAAGAAAATATTAGCCGTGAACAATTAGATCAAATAATAGGAACTGGACAAGATAGTCGAGTAACCAAAAAAGATATTTTAGCATTTCTTGAAAATAAAACGGCAAGTCCAGTTGCAAAAACTCCTGCACCACAAACCGATACAAAAATCAGTGCCCCAATTTCAATAGTAAGTGGAGAGGATCAAATTATAGAAATGGATCGCATGCGAAAATTAATTGCGGATCATATGGTGATGTCAAAGCATGTTTCACCTCATGTTACTTCTTTCGTTGAAGCGGACGTTACCAATATTGTAAATTGGCGAAATAAAGTGAAAATTAAGTTTTTTGACACTCATGGCGAAAACATCACGTTCACCCCTATTTTTATTGAAGCGATCGTAAAAGCGATCAAAGATTTTCCAATGATAAATGTTTCCGTAAATGGAACAACAATTATTAAGAAAAGTGCCATCAATATCGGAATGGCAACAGCACTTCCATCTGGTAATTTAATTGTACCAGTCATAAAAAATGCAGATCGTCTTAATCTTTTAGGATTGACCAAAGCTGTTAATGAATTAGCTAATAATGCTAGAAATAATAAGTTAAAGCCAGATGATACATCCGGTGGAACGTATACCATGACAAACGTTGGTTCTTTTGGAAACGTGATGGGAACCCCAATTATTAACCAACCTCAAGTAGCCATAATGGCGGTTGGTGCAATACGAAAAATGCCTGCCGTTATTGAAACCCCAGAAGGTGATTTTATCGGTATACGACACAAAATGTTTTTGTCGCATTCATATGACCATAGAGTTGTAGATGGTGCGCTTGGTGGACAATTTGTGAGACGAGTAGCTGATTATTTAGAGAAATTTGATATTACACAAACATTTTAACTACATTTAAGGCTAAAATCTTTTTTATGAAGCATTTTCTTTTACTATTTTCTATCATCTGTTTCTCAAAGCTAACCTTCGGCCAATTAACGGAAATAGAGGTTAAAAATATGATAAACTCATCAGCGGAGAAAGATTTAATCGCTGAAAACTCAAGGTTTATGCAAGAGAATTTTTTCCATTTTGCTAATCTTGTTACCGATAAACTACTGGTTTTTAATAAAGAAAATGCGAATTATAATTACCGAAAAGGGTACATTCTATTAGAAATGAACCTAAATCATGAGCTAGCCATTACGCACTTAATGAAGGCCGTTAAAAAGGTAAGTACAAACTACGATGTTTATTCACCAACAGAAGAAAGTGCCTCAGTTGATGCCTTTTATCATTTAGGGCGAGCACTACATATTGATATGCAATACGATAAAGCCATTGAAAACTTCAAAAAGTTTTTAGAGAAATCGACCAATCAATCCGAATTAATTGCCGAAGCTAATACCAGAATTATCCAATGCTCCGTGGCGAAACGATTAAGTGCTAATCCAATTGGGGCAATTCCTATGCTAATGGGAGGAGGAATCAATACACCCTTTTCAGATATGAATCCTCAAGTTTCCATGGAGGGACAAACACTTTATTTTTCATCCCAGCGGCCTTGGGAAGATAAATCATCGGATGCAGGCAAAGATGTTATGTTCAATACAAATCCAGATGATATTTACTTTAGCAATAAAGATAAAAATGGTGCTTGGTTATCACCTACTATGTCTGCTCTATCCCTACCTTTAGTAGCGGAAGAACTTTCTAATATGTCTGCAGATGAGCGAATGGCTTACATTTATTCTAATGCTGGCAATTACTTATTTTCTTCAGAATTTAAAAATAATAGCTATAGTAAATTGATTGCATTAAAGTCTCCCTTGACTCTTAAAAGTAAAAGCAAAGAAATTCCTTGGAACACACATTATTCCGTATCACCAGACGGTAAAATGATATTTTTTGTTTCTAATGCCGAGGGTGGTCGTGGAAAACGCGATATTTATTTTATTGAAAAAAATAACGGGGTTTGGGGGCAAGCACAAAATATGGGTGGAATGATTAATACTCCAAATGATGAAGAAACACCATTTGTAGGTTTAAATAATAATGTACTTTATTTTGCGAGTAATGATACATCAAGTATGGGTGGATTTGATATTTTTATGTCGATTCGAGATGAAAATGGCATGTGGTCAAAAGCAAAAAACATAGGCTTTCCTTTTAATTCTCCAGCTGATGACTTTTACTTTACGCATACAGCAAATGGAAAAAATGCATTCGTTTCATCAAATAGAAAAGGTGGAATTGGCATGTATGATATATACAGCATTGATTTCTCCAATAACCAAGTAGAAAATATTGCTTTTCTCGACGGACGAATTATTAATCCAAAAGGAGCACAAATCCCTGAGGGTTCTTACATTACATTAAAATGCTCTAATTGTAACGATAATACAGAACAACTAATTACGCCACGTATGAGAGATGGTGTATTCGTTGGTAAACTAGAAAAGTGTAAGGAATATGAGTTGACATATTACTATAGCAATATGACTAAAAATCCTTATACAAATAAATTTTCTACTAATTGCGATGAGGCTTATCAGGTGATCACTAAACGAGTACTTATCGACGATAACAATCAAAAAATTATTCCTTTTCCTAACTATTATTTAAAAGGCGTTGCCAAAGACAAAGAGACAGGCAATGTGATTGCAAATGTTAATGTGGAATTGAAAATTGATGGCGCTACAGATAGCCAAGTTTGTAATTCAAATGGTAGCTATTCATCCGATATCCTGAAAAATTACGCGTTTGAGTCAAAAATTAGTGGACAAATAAACGCGTCTGCAGCTGGTTATTTAAGCCAATCAATTGATATAAACCGTGAATTATCCTTTGATTCAGTAATAACGATTGATTTTCTTTTAGAAGCAACAGAAAAAGGCTTCATAGGTCCTTTTGTTGTCAATTATGAATACAATAAATATTATTTAACGGATTATTCTAAGAACAAACTTGTGCCACTTATTAAAATTATGAATGATAATCCTAGCCTTAGAATTGAAATCGGATCACATACGGATAGCAGGGGCAAAGCTAGTTATAATCAATGGCTTTCCGAAATGAGAGCGAAAACTGCCGTAGCCTATATTAAATCGAAAATAGTTAATCCTGATAGAATGGAGGCTAAAGGCTATGGAGAAGAAAAATTATTAAACGATTGTACTAATGGTAAGCCTTGTTCCGATAAATTACACATCCAAAATAGAAGAACTGAATTTATCATATTAAAATAAAATTTAACACGCTACTAAAAAGTCCCCGATAGTTTGGGGACTTTTTTTTTCAATAAAAACCTATGAAATTAACACTCAAAAAACCACTTTGTGTTTTTGACCTTGAAACAACTGGGGTACAAATTACAAAAGATAGAATCGTTCAAATCGCTATCATAAAAATTCATCCCGATGGGAGTGAATTGGAATACAATCAAATCGTAAATCCTGAAATGGAAATACCACAAGAAATCTGCGAAATACATGGCATTACAAATGAAATGGCTAAAAAAGCACCTACGCTTAAGGAATTAGCGCCTGCGATTATGGCTTTTATTGGCGACGCTGATTTGGCCGGATTTAATTCCAATAAATTCGATATTCCTGTCTTAGTAGAAGAACTCATTCGGGTAGGTGTTGATGCAGACTTTTCCAATAAAGCGTTTGTGGATGTGCAAAATATTTTTCATAAAATGGAACAAAGGACCCTTTCTGCTGCTTGCTTGTTTTATACAGGTAAACCTATGGAAAATGCACATAATGCTCTTTTTGATACCCGAGTTACCTGGGAAGTCTTAAAAGCACAAATTGAACGCTACGATAATCTCGAAGGTGATGTCACTTTTTTATCTGATTTTTCGCGCCATAGTAATTTTGAGATGGTAGATTATGCAGGTCGTTTAGCGAAAAATGAAAACGGAGAAACCATTTATAATTTTGGGAAACATAAAGGAAAAACCATTCAGCAAGTAAATCAAAGCGAACCTGGCTATTACGGCTGGATGCTTGAAGCTGATTTTACGAATCATACCAAGCTTTGCCTTCGTAAAGAAATGGACAAAATAAAATTAGAAAAAGAACAAAAAAAAGAACAAGATCTCTCGGATAAATTAAATTCCTTAACAAATAAATTTAATTCCAAATGAAAATCATTTGTATTGGAAGGAATTACAGCGATCATGCAAAAGAAATGGGTGCTGCAATCCCAAGTGAACCGGTATTTTTCATGAAACCTGATACCGCTCTTCTAAAAGAAAATAAGTTTTATTATCCTTCAATTACCAAAGATCTACACTACGAATGTGAACTCGTTGTGAAAATTAGTAAAGCGGGAAAATGCATCGAAGCAGAATTTGCCAAAAATTACTATAATCAAATAAGTTTAGGGATAGATTTCACAGCACGTGATCTTCAAGCGCAATGCAAAGAAATGGGACTCCCTTGGGAGAAGGCGAAAGCATTTGACAATAGTGCGCCTATTTCTGAAAAATGGATTGATGTTGCACAATTGACTTTTCCTGTGCATTTCGAATTCTACCAAAATAATGAACTCAGACAAAAAAGTAATTCTGGGGAAATGCTATTTAGTATCGACCAAATAATTGCCTACGTTTCTAGGTACGTCACCTTGAAAACAGGTGATTTAATTTTTACTGGGACACCAGCTGGCGTTGGACCTGTTGCGATAGGCGATCATCTTTCAGGAAATATAAACGGCGAAAAAATGTTTGATTTCGTGGTTCACTAAGCTTAACGTTTAATCATGCGCACCACACCCGAATAATCTTCTGCTTGAAGGAAATACTGACCATTTGAAAGGAAAGATAGATCAACAATTGTGGTATTGGAATCAATAAAAATAGTATGGCATTTTCGTCCAAATTGATCCATAACGTAAAGTGAGAACCCTGTTTTTTGACTTTCAATGTAAAATACTCCCCCCGACGGATTAGGATGTATCGAAAATTCAATCCCTTTTTCAATAGCTGTTGTTCCAAGTGAACTAGAAGCATCGTGTTCCAAATGAAAAACGCCTCCTAAATCTTGCCCAACAAACATGTCCAACTTGCCATCACTATCAATATCAACAATCGAACAAGCACTGTAAGCTCCTAGGTCTAGCCCTAAAAAATGATCCGTTCGAAGATGGAAACTACCATTTAGAGAACCATCAATACTATCGTAAAAGCGTATTTGTCCGTCGTAAGCACCCACCAATAAATACGTTGTGTCGTTGTGTAGAAAAAAATGGGGATATGGAAATCCATCGGGTGTTGTTGTAGAAACATCAACATTACCTAAGAAATTCGTTTCCAACTGAAAAGACGGAACCGTACTTGTTCCAATATTTCTGTAATACATTATTTCACCGGTTTTCTGTCCAATTAGCAAATCTAATTTCCCATCTTTATTTAGATCAAAAAGTTGAGGCGAAGCAAATTGACCTGCATTAATAGGCGTTCCATTATTATCTTGATAAGAGGCAGTAGCGGAAGCAAATAATGGAGTTGAACCAGTACTTATGTTCTTACGAAAAATGATCGAACCATTCTCCAATCCTATGAATAAATCCGGTTTAGAATCGCCATCCACATCGCCAAAGGTTGCAACCATTCTTAAGCCATAAGTAGATTGAGACAAATTCAAAAAATCATCATCAATAAATGTAAACACTGGCTGAGAAAGCGTCCCTGTATTTTTATAATAAGCAATTCTACTTTCCTTTGCTAAGGTTGGTTTATAAGCAAAAAAATTACAGATAAACATGTCTTTCAAGCCATCTCCAGTTAGATCCGCAAAAATAGGAATGGAACCCGTTCCATGCTCAATCATATCTTCTTGGAGAAAAGCTTTTGTCTGATAAACAAAATTACTCGCTGCATTTGACCCTGTATTTTTATAATACAATAAGCTCTTTTCATTTTCAGAAACACCTCGAGCATTTGGAGCAACCAATAGATCTTTGACCCCATCAAAATCGACATCAACGGAATACGCAGCTGGAAATAATTGCATGTTTACTGCAACACTATTACTCGGAAAAGCAGGGTCAACAGAAACCATCAAGGAATTAGTATTTGGCGCTGTACCACCATTGATTAATAGATTCATGGTAGGATAAGAAACATCGCCAATAATTAAATCCTTTACACTACTAGCATCGATATCGATGGCTAAAAGAGTCGAGCCCGAATGTGCTTTCGAGTCATCTGAACTCGGTTTGTTATGAATTGGGTGTTCGGGATTAGGTACATTCCCTGAAATACACGGAGAAGCTAGATCATTTAAAAATAACGCATTCGACGTAACATCTTCTCGAAACCCTCCCCAGCATTCATTTTTTAAGATAAAAACGAGAGAGTCAGAGTGCCCATACAACTCTACACTCTGATTTTGATGGTACTGAACATGCGCTCCTCCTATATGATACGTTAACACATCCAAATCACCGTCTAAATCTACGTCAACAATCGCAGGAATATCACTAGAACTTACATACAAATTTAAATTTGCACCCCAATAATCAGAATAGAGCAAACTTTTTGCCAGCGACCATGTGAGTCCCGTTGTTGCATTCCCGGTATTTTTATAGACTGTAATACCTCCTACACCATACGTGAATAAATCGTTCTTTCCATCACCGTTATAATCAACCATAAAAGCACGATAGCGAATATCAGGAGGGAACAACCCATAACTATTTGGTAAAAATGAATACTGATGATTAATACCAATTACATCATGTTGAAACACCCGGATTTGATTATTGCTTCTATCGAAAACAAATAGATCTTTGTCATTATCGAAATCAATATCAATTTCTGATACTTGAGCATAGTTTAATCCACCAGCCCAAGGAAGCGATAAACCCACACCTAATTTATTAACGGAAATAGATTGTTGATATGAAAATTGAAATTGAGAAAGTACGAGATGAATGCTAAAGAAACAAAATGAAGCAACCAAATAAGTCCGCATGTATTTCATTTGTTAGTTTCTTGTAAATTTACACATACTTTTTTTATGAAGAAATCATACTATATCTATTTTATTCTATTAGTTCTAGGAATTAATGTCATGATTTGGTATTTGATTAAGCCCTCAGGATCAAAAACAATAAAGAAAGAAAAGGAAAGTCTTGGCACCTTAATTCAGTATTCAACAGCAAAATACGAAGAGCGCGACTTTCCTATTCATTCAAATGCTTATTGGGACTTACCTTTCACCAGCAACCTCTTATTTGAAGTCAGTGGAAAATTAGAACCTGGCGCTATCAATTGGGCAATCGGACAACAGTTTAAAGCGAATGAAATTGTGTGTTCCCTTAATGCTGAGGCGGCCTATTACAATTTAACAGAAAAAAAACAAGCCTTAATTCAAGATTTCGGTAGCGTATTCACAGAAATTGAAGCTAAGTTTCCTACTGAAAAAAATAAATGGTATTCATTTCTGGAAAAAATTTCACCCGGAACTAAAATTCCATCTTTACCCGCCTTCAGTTCAGAAAACGAACGAATTTTCATGAGTAAAACCGGTCTTCTAAGTACTTATTACGCTATTAAACAGCTTGAAATAAATATGAAGAACTATTATTTTTTAGCGCCATATGATGGTAAAATAGCCTCCATTAATTTTCAGCTCGGATCATATATTGGCCAAAAGAATATTGTCGCTCAATTAGAAAAAAATACTCCCCATACTCTTGTGGTTCATGTCCCCAATTCTTTGGTAGAAAAATATATAAAAGCAGCTGTAGTAAGTGTAAAATCAGGCAATAGGAACTATGGAAACGCCAACTTTCAAAAACAGGGCTCCGCCAATGAAAAAACAAATGGATTTACCCCTTTATACTATAAAATGAAGTTAAATAAGCTAGCAAATACGACCAGCGAATATGTAGCTTACCTCCATGAAAAAGAACATGTTTCTGGATATATCGTACCTAAAAATGCTGTATCAGGAAATAAAATATGCCTTGTAAAAGGCGAGGTATTGATTCATAAAACCATCAGTATCGTAAAAGAATTGGGAGACTCCATTTTTATACATGGACTGGAAAAGAATGATCAATATGCCATTGAATTTATTTCAGGAAAGGGAAATGGAATTTTTGTGTTTAAAGCAGAAAAGCAACATTAGATTGAGGCCATGTGCAATGGATCTAATAAATCCAATGCCGATTTTACTGGGCTAAACGTTTCATTAGGAATTTCAACAAAAACTGAATTCCAAAAGTACATGCTGCCATTCCATAAACCAGGCAATTCAATAAAATGCACTTCTTGATCTTCAAATGACTTGGTACTATTGAGATACGTATCTTGATCTACAAAATCTGAAAGTTCAAGCGGCATATCATTAAGATCATTTTTACAAATCACCATCATTACCGGATTAAAGTGAGTACTTGAAAACAATAGATTTTCAGCAGCATTATCAACGACTTGAACCTTTTCGATAATCTGCTTTGTAACAACACCATTTTTTTCAACCATAAAAGGTCCACCGCCCGGAAATCCCTCATTCTTTACCATACCACAAACTCGGATAGGTCTATTAATCAATGATAAAAATTGTTCAGGAGACTTATTTTTACTTAACTCAGAATCGGTATATAAACCATACCGATTATTTATTTCAACTAATTTCTCAAAGGATGGATTATCATTTACTATTTTTAAAGCGCTACGAATTTCAGCTAGCAAACCAGCTAAAGCACTCCAAGCTAAAATTGAGATCGAAGATTTAGAAAAGTGCTGAATATTATCAATATTTTTTATGAAGATGATTGAACTATCAATAGATTGCAAATTTGGAAGCAAGGCACCATGGCCCGCTGGACGGCGAATAAAATTACCTTTACTATCTTTTACAGGTTCTTTAAGCGCATTAAAAACAAAAGCATCAGAGCTTTCATCTTGTTCGGAATATGAAACATCAAACTTCTTTTGAGTAACTATTTCGATTTTCTCAATCTCCAAGGCAATTGCCTTAACAAAATGTTTCTGAATCGTAAAATGAAAGGAAATCGAAGGTGCATTAATTAAGGTCGACTGCTCAATATGTTCTGCAATAGCACTTCTCACACCGTCAGTATAGCGATGAAAAGGAAATAAGCCCTTTGGTAATTCGCCATAATTAAGCCCTTCTTTATCCATTAAAAAGGATAATAAAAATCGCCAATCCACCTCGCCAGCAAAGATTCGTTGCTTTATTTCCTCTGAAAATAAATCAAAAAAAGCAAAATCGGGGATCTGACGAAACATCTTTTCAACAAGTAAACGGGACTTCTCCGAAGGTCTATATAAATAATCACGAACAAATTCGAACATTCTAGAACCCGATCCGGAGGCAGGAATAAAGACACAAACCTTATGACGCCCCTCTTCAAATATATTTTTATAGTCATTGAAATCAGCCATTGAAAACTTCAGAATACCTTCTCCAATTGTGCAAGGCTTAACGATCGTCAAATGCTGTGGCTCACCAAAAATTTTTTCCTGCTGAATTTTCAATAAATTGCTTTGGTTTAAGGTCATTTAAAAACGATTTCTTTACTTTGTATATGAATATTGGGTTCGAATTTATAAAATATAGCTTGATTGCGAAAGGAAGACACGGTATTCATTCTCCTTTTGTTTACAACTTATGTGATCAAGTGCTGCGAAAACCAATCAGCGAGGAAGTAAAATCGAGGCAAAATAGATTGTTTAAAACCTTAAAAAATGACGCCACCATTATCAATTTTGAAGAATTTGGCGCGGGTTCCAAACATTTAAAAAAGCAGCGCAGCGTAAAACAAATAGTTACTACCAATTCTACAAAAAATAAGTATGGGGATTTGTTATATCGCTTAATGGAAGCCTATAAACCTATGAATGTGTTAGAATTTGGTACCTCATTAGGCTGTGGAACATTACAATTACACTGGGGTAATCCAGAGGCACAATTGATTACCATCGAAGCTTGTAAAGAAACCTATGAATTTGCAAAAAAAACAATTGTGCAGTATCAAATCAGCAATCATATTCAACTTATTAATAGCACTTTTAATGATTATTTAGAAGAAAAAAATCTTGAGAAATTTGACCTAGTGTTTATTGATGGGCATCATGATGGTAAATGTTTAATTGAATACGTCAAAAAACTTGAGAAACATACCCATAACGATACGATTTTCATCCTTGATGATATCCGCTGGAGTATGGATATGCTCAATGCCTGGAATACCTTAGTAAATGATGAGCAGTACCACCTGAGTATTGATTTCTTTAAAATGGGTCTATTAATTAGGCAAAGTAATAAACGCAAAGAACATTTCGTTTTGAGAAAATAAGCTCAATAGGCAGCAAAAAGGACATCCAACATTTCGGGCATCGCATTTATTGGACGGGCGGCAACGCTTCTATATTCCATATCGCTTGTTTCGACTTCTTCTTTTTCTGAAGGTTCAGTAAAAGCATATGTTCCATTTCCTTGAATATCATCATCTTGAATTGCCAACATCATATCCACTGAAGGAGCGGACACAAACTTTTTGTCCTCATTAATAGTTTTAGGCAAATCTATCGTTGCAACTAGAGTTTTTTCCTCCTCCTTAAAAATAGTAATGGGCGCGTTATTTTTATTTTCTTTCGTATTGTTTTTTGGAGCAATCTCCTTTTTTTGTTTTTGGGTTTCGGCTAATTTATTAGGTTCGTTGGAATTAAACCGTAAAAACAAAAAGGCAACAAGAAAAATTACACTTGCTGCTGCCAAATATAAAACCGGTCGTTTGTAGCGTTTGAATTGTAGTATAGGCGGTACCTGCTTATTTTTCTCTGAATAGGTAGAATTAAAAAGAACATCTAATTTTTCTTTTACAGCAGAATCTATTTGAGTATTCTTTTCCTGATACAAATCCTGAGCAGTAAACATTTCCTTTAACACATTAAATTCAACCTCATTAGAACAATATTCGGACAATGCCAAGATTTCTTCAAAGGTTAATTCGTTATAAAACTTTGATTTAATAATTGTTTCAAGTTCGAATGTCATATTTTTTTGGTTTATTTAATTTGTCAATTCTAGTTTAAATTCCTTTAATTTTTCCGCCAATTGTTTTGTCGCATAAAATAAGCGAGACTTAACAGTTCCCTCATTTATTTCTAGTACATCAGCTATTTCTTTTAATGAAAATCCTTGAAGATGACGTAAGGCGAAAACATCTCTATGCTTATCATCTAATTGTGCTATTCCCTCATCAAATGCAGACATAAACATGTTATTCTGCACCTCATCAAATACATTATCGTCACTTTTTACCGAATGATGATTGTCGACACCTAAGACAGTGTTTTTTCGTACTTCTTTACGCTTATATTCATTCTTACACATATTACATGCTACAGAAAACAACCACGTTTTAAACGATCTTGTAACATCAAATGCATCAGGGTTAACGATTATTTTGGCGAAAATATCATGAACAAAATCTTCCGCTTTTTCACGATCACGCCACAGCATTTTATTAAAGTAGCCAAAAAGAATTCCCGCGTAGCGATTATACAGCTCATCAAACGCAACTTTCTCCCCTTTTGATAGCTCAGCCATCAATTCTTCATCAGAAAAAGAATCAAAACGTTTTTTGAAGAATCGCATATTAATGTTTCTTGATAAAGCTAACTTTTCCAGACTTTTCAGCAATAGTGCCTATTTCCTTATCTATATGTATTAATTTATCTGCTTCATTACTCAGCAAATACGATGATTTCAAAAAAAGTAACATGGGTAAATAATTAGATGATAAATTATTGCTTTCTATGGATTTATATTGATAAAGGTTTTGTTTTTCTAAAGAAGTATTCCATAATTGCTCATTTCGAGCGACCAAAGAAGTCTCGCTAATTGAATTGTCCTGGCGGTATTCAAAAACCAAACCAACTGGAAATAAAAACGATTGTATCGGAAGCAAATAATCTTTAGGAATTGTCATTGACAACGCTAGTTTTTTATCATTATTCAATGAACAAAAAGAAGATAGATAATCGGTATTGATTGCCGTTTCACTTGGCAATATATATCCTGCTTGAGCTAATCCATTCCGATAAGTTTCACTTTGTAATAGATCGAGTGAAATAAGTTTAATTTCTGGATGAATGCCCTGAACAATTTGTTGGTAAGCCACACCGTAGGAATCTAGAAATCCATGGGTAATTAATGCCTGATTATCAGTGCTAGATTCAAGTAAGTCGGCAGCGTATGAGATTGATTCATTCGATAGTAATTTATTTTCTTTTATTTTTTTTAGATAGGCTAATGCGGAAGTTTTATCCTCTTTTACGATTGCATTTGCTAAACATTGCGTTAGAATGTCGGGATCTAAAGGCTTCATTGCTTCTGCTAATTTCAATTCTTTTTCCCTATCAACATTATAATTCCCAGACATATAATAAAACAGGTAATATTCGAACGAATTAGGTGACTCGAGTTTTAAGAGAGAAACATCTTCATCCATTTTTTCTTGTAAAGGAGCATCGGCAGATCGAGATCTTGACTGATTAGAAGCAACTTTCTTTTTCTGAATAAATTTATCGGAAGTAGTACTAATAGATTTAAATTCCTGCTTTGAATTGGAGATATCCTCCTTGTTTTTACTTGATTTTTTCGTGCTAATTATTTCTACCTCATTCAAATTTTCAATTTGAATGGAATCCATTACTATTATTGGATTTGCTGTATTAGTATTGAATAATGTATTTATTACCTTATTTTCTTCCGGAGGTTGTGAAAATAAGATCGCAACTTGAAAAAACGCAATATAAAAAAATATAGTTTTCATGTTTTTTTTTTTTCAATTACAACCTTAAAGCAGGAAGGTTCAATCTAATGTATAATTAAAAATCACTACTGTCCGATAAAAATCGGACTTTCTTTTCTTTGTCCTTTTGTCTTGATACAAAAGAACGAAAAAATCAAGTCTCAATTGAAGACGTTCGGCTAAAATTTTTCATCGACCGATACACGAAAAGAGTGATAAGCAAAGCTTATCAAACGACAAGCGCTTTTCGGTATCGCTTACGCCTCGAAATTTTCTTTACCCTCTCTTTGCCAATCGAGACGAAGAAAAAACGAACATGGCGTTGATTTTCATAATCTAAGCGCTTTACTTACTGACTAAGAGCACTAGCCACATCTATAGTAATCTACAGCAATCCAATAATTCATATGGATTTTCGTACATTTTTTTTTCTCTGACAACACTTATTAGAACTAAACAATAAAGGTATTTATTTATTATAGATTGAAAATTGGTCAAGAAAAAGAAAAACGAATTGTTTATTAAAACACTAATAATATGTAGATTTACCCGTTGAAAACCCATGAAAAAACAAATATTCTGTTTCATTCTTTTTAGTTTCCTATTCGGATTACTATCCCTTACTACAAGTTGTGGGAAAAATAATTCGTTTTCAAAAAAGCACCTGAGTTTTTCAGTTGACACCTTGGTATTTGATACTGTCTTTACAACAATTGGCTCTACCACTCAACAATTTAAAATTTACAACAACGATAATAAAAGCGTAATAATAGAAGAAATTGAATTGATGGGCGGAGCCAACTCATTCTTTAGAATGAACATTGATGGAATAGCGCTTGACATGATTAAAGATACAAAGCTATTAGCAAGAGATAGCCTTTTTGCATTTGTAGAAGTAACTCTAAATACTAATGGTCAAACCTTACCATTAATTATTGAAGATTCGATTCGTTTTCGAACAAATGGCGTCGATCAATATATAAAATTAGCCGTCTGGGGGCAAGATGCCTACTTCCATTACAAAGACCTAAACGAGGGAGTCTGGCCCAATGATAAGCCGCATGTCATTTATGGTTATGCCGCTGTTGATTCTTCAAAGTCATTAACCATTCCAGCAGGAACACAAATTCATTTGCATAAAAACGCACTCCTATATGTATATAAATCAAGCTTGCATGTTGAAGGCACTTTGGGCAATGAAGTGGTTTTTAAAGGAGATCGACTCGAGCAAATGTATCAAGATGTCGAAGGTCAATATTATGGCATTTACTTCCATGAAGCAAAGGAATCAACGATTGATTATGCTATCATAAAAAATGGTACTAGCGGCATCCATGTTTATTCCAATGATGCTTCCAATCCAAATTATACCCTTACCCTTACCAATAGTAAAATATTCAATCATTCCCGTTACGGTATTTTTATCTATTCTGGAGGTAAAGTAAAAGCTGAAAATTGCATCGTCTCAAAATGTGGAACACATGCATTGATTATATTGGAAGGCGGCGATGTTAATTTCAATCATTGTAATTTAGTAGGATATGGCAATTCTCAATCGCCAGCAGTAGGAATTAGTAATTTTTACAACGATTACACCAATGGCGTAACCAACGTAGGCTCCATTAATGAAGGGAAATTTTATAATTGTATTATTTCAGGAAATTTAAACAGTGAATTGGCTATTGACACCATCCAAATGAATGGGGTAAGCCTGAATTTTGATTTTAAGAATTGCTTAATTCGTTCCGAAATAATATTTCAAGATACATTTTACCAAAATACATTATGGAATGATAATCCACTATTTGAAGATACGGCTCAAGGAGACTTTTTATTTACTTCAAATTCAACATTAAATGGAAATGGTGTAGTAAGCTCAGTAACTAATGACATTTTGGGTTCGCCACGAAATAATCCACCTGACATTGGCGCGATTGAATTAAATTAAAAAAAAAAAAGCGCTTAAAAAGCGCTTTAAGGGTAGGAATTAATTTATTTTATGCGCTAGCATTCATATTATCCAAAACATCCATTACGCTTTTAACTGCCTCAGCAGATTCTGCAAGTAATGTTTTCTCCGCGTCATTTAAATCTAACTCGATAATTTTTTCAATCCCATTTTTACCTAAAATAACCGGAACTCCTAAATAAATATTGCTCAAACCATATTCACCTTGAAGCCATGCGCAAACAGGGAAAATCCTACGTTGATCGCGAACAATTGCCTCTACCATTTGCGCTGCAGCAGCTCCTGGAGCGTACCAAGCAGAAGTACCTAGCAACTTTACAATTTCTCCACCGCCAAACTTGGTGCGTTCAATTATCTCGTTTAAGGTATTTTCTTCAATTAACTCGGTAACTGGAATACCCGCTACAGTAGTATAACGAGGAAGAGGAACCATGGTATCACCATGTCCACCCATCAAAACTGCTTGAATATCTTTTGGAGAAACATTTAATTCAGTCGCTAAGAAAGCGCGATAACGTGCAGTGTCTAATACTCCAGCCATACCAAAAACCTTATTCGGATTTATTTTAGCATGTAAAAAAGCGCAGTACGTCATGACGTCTAATGGATTAGAAACGACAATTATGATAGCATTTGGTGAAAATTTAACAATGTTCTCTGTTACGGTTTTAACTATTCCTGCATTCGTGGCAATTAAGTCATCTCTTGACATGCCAGGCTTTCTTGGCAAACCAGAAGTAATGACAACTACATCTGAATCCTTTGTTTTTGAATAGTCATTGGTTGATCCAATGACCTTTGAGTCGTATTGATTTACTGGAGATGTTTGCCAAATATCTAGGGCTTTTCCCTCGGCAAATCCTTCTTTTATATCCAATAATACAATCTCATTGGCAATTTCACGATAAGCAAGCACATCAGCACAAGTTGCGCCTACATTACCTGCTCCTACAACAGTTACTTTCATTTTTAAAATTTGTTTTATATTTAATGTTTACGAAATTAATACATTTGTCGATATTTACTTTAATTTGAAAATCTTTTTCAGCATTAAATATTTAAGAAGGCAACCCTACGCTCAACAATGCGTTTTGAAAACGAAAAACTTTGGACAACATTGATAAAATAAAACAAATTGTAGAAGGTTGCCTTCAAAAAGACCGACGGTCTCAGGAAGCTTTTTTCAAGATGTATTATGGAAAAATGATGTCGGTGTGTTTACGATACATAAGTGATCGAGATAGTGCACAAGAAGTTCTTCAAGATGGATTTATAAAGATCTTTGAAAAATTGGAACACTTTGATTTCCGCGGCTCTATAGACGGCTGGCTAAGGCGAATTATTTCGAACACTGCCATAGACGCTATACGAAAAGCAAAAAAAAATCCTTTTCTCACTGACAACGATAATGATTTTAAGCAGTTAGCTGAAAATGAATTAGAAAAGAAAGAAAATGAAATTTATATAGAATTGAAAGCGCAAGTTGCCATGGCCGAAATTGAAAAATTATCTCCTGCCTATCGAACCGTTTTCAATTTATATGTATTTGAAGAATACACTCATAAAGAAATAAGTGAAATATTAGGTATAAGTGAAGGAACATCAAAATCCAATTTATCAAAGGCAAAAATGAATTTACAGAATAGATTAAGTATTAAATTTTCAAAAATTAAAGAATGACAAATAAAAATATAGAAGAACTTTTCAAACAGGCACTTGATGGGCACGAATTGCCCTACGATGCGTCTGCGTGGGAAAGTTTAAATAACAAATTAAATAAAAACATCCCAGCACAAAGCCCCGTTAAATTATGGCGATGGGTTTTAGGGTCTTTACTATTAATTTCCATTACATCACTACTACTTTGGAACAACTCTAAAGAAACTCCCAATACAAAAAACAAGGAAATTGTTAAAAATACTTCACAAAAGAAAGAGCCTACTAAAATTGACAAAGCGACTAAAAAACAAGTCATAACTATTCAGAAGGATAAAAAGCAACCTTTACCCATTTGTACATTCGGAGAAGTTGTTGAAATTCCAACGATTAATTCAGACTTCCATGAAAATGAAAATTTAAATGTAGATGAGATTCACAAGGAAGAAATTATTAGCACAGACGAACAAATAGAACCAGAGCAAAAACATGAAAATGATGTAGCAGTAAATTCAAGCATCGTTTATCCTGCACTAGCCTTCAATTGCATTGGAGATCAAAAGGCACTGTCAAATATAAACGCTACTGATTTAGTTCTTGTTAAACCGAGCAAGCAACAATTAATTCTACCTGCGAAAAGTGTAACTTATGTTACTATCGAAGAAAAAGGCTACTATCGTATTGGTACAATGTCATCTGAAGGCAGCTTCAATGAGCAAGCCAACCAATTGGTGAGTGAATCCCCGGTAATAGAACTAATGACAGAAGATTTAAATTATTTAAATGGCCTACCTACGCTTCCGTTGAGCATTAAAAATTCCGAAATAGTCTTTACCCTTTTCGTAAACAATAAAGAGGTTCAAACAACTAATAAAAAAGATCTTGAAGTATATTTATTTCAAAAAGGAAGCAACCAAATAAAAATATGTGCTAGTAATGATTTAGGATGTAAAACAACAATTTCGAAAACAATCTCCATCGAAAATGATTACAATTTATTAGCAGTAAATGCTTTCGATCCTTTTTCAAATGATCTTAGAAAAAGCACATTTATGCCATATGCCCTTCTAATAAGAAACACACCATTTTCTATGATCATTATCGATCCATCTGACGGCGGTATCGTATTCTCATCTAACGATGCAAGCAATGCCTGGGATGGTAATGACAAACGCAATGGTAAAATGGTAGCTCCAAATAAGGCATATATTTGGAAAGTTATCATTACAAATCCTGAGCAAAAAGAAAAGCAAGAATATAAAGGAACGATAGTTCGGTTGTAAAAGACAATAAGATTTCTTAAGTAAGGATTATTTTCGCAGATAATCCTTATTTTTGTTTATACGCTTATGGCAACGACAACACAATACCAATACTTCTCAAAATTCGATACTCAATATTTCTGCAAAGAGCGACTTATCTCTTTTTCAGGAAATAAAATAATGCAACAAAATCCATGAGTATCATCCGATTATTGCCAGATCACATTGCTAATCAAATAGCTGCAGGTGAAGTAATCCAGCGGCCAGCATCCGTTGTAAAAGAATTGGTGGAAAATGCTATTGATGCCAATGCTACTAGTATTAAAGTAATAATTAAAGATGCCGGCCGAACACTCATTCACATCATAGACGATGGAAATGGAATGAATCAAGAGGATAGCATTCGTTGCTTTGAACGACATGCTACAAGCAAAATAAACGAAGTTGGCGATTTATTCAAATTACAAACCAAAGGATTTCGAGGTGAAGCATTGGCTTCGATTGCATCGATCGCACAAGTAGTGTTAAAAACTAAATCAGAAGATGATCCTATTGGGCACTTGGTTGAAATAGAAGCTAGCAAACTAAAAAAAGAAGGTGAAATTGTATGCAGTAAAGGGAGTAGTTTTGAAATTAAGAACCTATTTTTCAATGTGCCTGCGCGACGAAACTTCCTTAAATCTGACTATGTTGAATTTGGACATATCGAAGATGAATTCATTCGTATTTCGTTGGCGCACCCCGAATGTAAATTTCATTTAATACATAACGACCAAGAAATTTACATATTGAACCCAAGTATATTGCGTAAAAGAATAGTTGATATTTTCGGGAAGAATAGCAATGAAAAATTAGTGCCTATTGAAGCAGAAAGTGATATTATCAAACTATCAGGCTATATTGGGAAGCCCGAATCGGCACGTAAAACAAGAGGGGAGCAATACCTGTTTGTGAATAACCGTTATTTTAAGGATGCCTATTTTAATCATGCCATTAACAAATCTTTCGAAGGATTAATTCCTGAGAAATCCTATCCCTCGTACTTCATTTTTTTGGATGTTGATCCAAGTAAAATTGATGTAAATATCCACCCAACAAAAACAGAAATAAAATTTGAAGAAGACCGCTTCATATATGCCATAATACTTAGTTCTATAAAACAAGCCTTAGGCCAATACAATATAAGTCCGACATTAGATTTTGAGATAGAAACCAGTTTTGACATTCCCACTTCGTACCGAAAAAACGACGTAATTGAACCTCAAATAGACATTAATCCAAATTTTAATCCTTTTCAATCATTTCCAAAATCATCGGTGAAACAAGGAAATTCATCAGGAATTGAAAAACAAGGATTTGGACAACTAAGTACCCAAGAAAACGACTGGGAAAATTTTTATGCCATCAATACCTCAGCGCAAGCTAAGCAGCAGCAGATTGAACTAAACGATGAATATTCTCATGTTCCTCATTATCTAATTCGAGGTAATTACTTGTTAACAAACTGTAAATCAGGAGTTTTGGTGATAGATATAAAACGAGCGACTGAACGAATACAATACGAGAAATTAATAAGTACTTTCATTAAGTCTCCCATCAACGCTCAAATGTTACTCTTTCCTTACCTTAAATCCCTTAACAAACAAGAGGCAATTATATGGCAGGAAAATAAATCATTATTGGAGCAACTTGGATTTAAGGGAGAATTACGAGATGATGAACTTGAATTAACTGCTGCACCTGACCTTTTAAAAGAACAACAGATTGATGCCTGCATAAGTGAATTATTTGAATTATTAATGCATACGCTTATTGATAAAGGAGATATTGCTCATAAAGTTGTTGCCATTATCGCAAAAACGAGTGCAAGATTGGCCACTGTACAAGTGCAAGAGCAAGCCATTGCATTAGTTAATGAATTATTTCAATTAAAAGAACACGTATATACAAACGCTGGTTTACCGATATTAAAAACAATAACAATAGAAGACATCGAATTAAAATTTAAATAATGTTTGCCAATTTACCCCAAGTTACTAAAAACATTTTGATACTAAACATCATGTTTTTTGTTGCCACATTAATTTTAGAAAGCCAAGGAATCGACCTGATATCTAAATTAGGAACCCATTATGTGAATTCCCCACTCTTCGAACCATACCAAGTGGTGACGCATTTCTTCATGCATGCTGGATTTTTTCACATTCTAATGAATATGTGGTTATTCGTTATGTTAGGTGCCTACCTCGAGAATTTATGGGGCCCCAAGCGATTTTTTATTTTCTATCTTGCATGTGCATTAGGCGCATTTGGTTTATATAATATATTTGGGGTATTTGAAATTGAAAGTTTAAAAAATCAACTCTTGTTGGAAGGCTATAACCTTAATAATACTAATTATCTAATATTTAATAACAATTCATCAGAGCTAATAATTAACGAACTTTTTAAACTTGGTTATTCAGAGTCTAGAATAGAAAGTGTTTTAATTGATCCGAAACATAATGAAATTCTGCATAATGCATTACATTCTAACCCAATGTATAATTATGTTATTAAAAACGAAACCCCTATGGTCGGTGCATCTGGAGCAATCTTTGGCGTACTAGCGGCATTCGCTATTTTGTTTCCAAATACTGAATTTAGATTATATTTTGCGATTCCAATAAAAGCAAAGTATTTTGTGGGTGCTTACTTATTATTGGAAATATATCAGGCTTTCGTAAATCAAACAGGTGATTCTACAGCTCATCTAGCACACATAGGAGGCGCCATTGTTGGAGGTGCATTAGTACTAATTTGGCGAAAAACAGATCGTCAAAATTTCTATTAGCGATGAATAACAACCGGAATATATTTCAAGAATTAAAACAGACATTTCTTCAGGGTAAAATGACGCATCGCTTAATTATCATAAATGTAGCTGTATTTGTACTGATTCAAATTTACCTGGCTATCTCCCGATTAGGAGGATTGGTAGATGAAGACCTTCCAAATATTCTATTTACATTAGATACGAATCTTACAGGATTTTTACATAAACCTTGGGGTCTTATCACTAGCATTTTTGCACATTTTGATTTGTTTCATTTGTTTTCGAATATGCTTTTCCTCTTTTTCTCAGGTAAATTTTTTGAGCAGATCTGGAGTGGAAAGCAACTTTTAATATGCTACATGATCGGAGGTATTTTTGGGGGAATTGCTGAAATTGCAGTACAATCTATCTTTTATTCAACAGAAAATAATGGCGCTTTAGTAATTGGAGCAAGTGGTTCTATCATGGCAATATTTATAGCTGTAGCGTTTCATAGCCCCCAAACTCAACTTTTGTTGTTTGGTAAATTTTCCATTCGCCTTTATTTCTTAGCTATATTCTTTTTAATACAAGATATTATAGGCATTGGAACTAAAGATACAACTGCTCATTTTGCGCACATAGGAGGAGCTATATTTGGTATATTATCAATAGTCACAACAAAGTTTATCCCGGTGAAAAGTCCTAATTATGGAGGATTATTTGATCGGATCTTTAAATCAAGTAAAAAGAAAACTGTATCCCCTAGATTTAAATCTGATGAAGCATATAATCAAGAAAAAAGATCGCATCAAGATAAAACAGACAGTATATTAGATAAAATTTCCAAAGGGGGTTATGCATCGTTAAACCAAAGTGAAAAAGACTTTCTTTTTAAACAGAGCAAAAATGGAAAATAAGAAACGTAACTACCCCATTTTATCCGTAATCATGAAGGGGATTTGCTCCATTACTTTATTATGTTTACTGCTCAGCTACCTTGCTCCTTATTTTCATCCAAATACGATCACAATACTACCTTTTTTCGGTCTCGCCTACCCTATTTTTGCAATCGCCACTTTCTGTTTTGGGCTGTTTTGGGCTGTTTTTCGATCAAAATGGGCAATTATTTGCCTTTTTGTTCTATTAATCGGTGGAAAATTGCATTTTCGCACATTTGCCTTTCAATTATTCCCAGGAGAAACAGCGCCCGAAAACGCTTTATCTATCTTAAGTTATAACGTACGGCTTTTTGGTATCTACGACGACGATTCCTACAAAAATCGAAATGCAATATTCGCCTATTTAAGAGCTGAAAATCCAGATGTTGCTTGCTTTCAAGAATATTACAAACAGGATAAACCAACAAAATTTGAAACTATAGATTCGCTAACTCAGGCATTAAAAAGTATTGATTATCATGAACGTACTGCGCATAAAATCAAGGGACGTAAAAACTTTGGCGTAGCGATGTTTTCAAAATACCCAATGATTGCTAGAGGTGATGTGATTTTTGAATCGCAAGAAAAAGATGATTTCAACTTTTGTATCTTCGTAGACATTGTTAAAAATAAGGATACCTTCAGGATCTATAACGTGCATCTTCAATCAATTAAATTGACAAGCACGATGTCGTCTATTGATGAAAAGAATAATGATTTAGATAAAAAATCTATTTTAACCATGATAACAAAACTAAAAGCTGCCTATACAAAAAGAGCTGACCAGTCGAGAAGAATAATCGCTCACATGAGCGCTTCACCTTATCCATCTGTGATTTGCGGCGATTTCAACGATACTCCGATGTCCTATACCTACAATCAATTCGACCGATTTTTAGTTGATGTATTTAGAAATTCGTCGTGGGGAATTGGCCGTACGTATATTGGTAAACTTCCAGCGGGAAGAATCGATTATATATTTCACACCCCCAATTTATCATCGGCAGAATTTAAGATTCAAAAAGAAAGATTGAGTGATCATTTAGCCATATCGTGTAAAATTTACAAACCATGATAGTTGAACTTGACCGCAATTCAATCGACGATCGAAAGATTAAACAAATTGTGGATCATCTAAAAGATGGTGGCATTGCCATTGTTCCAACAGATACCATCTATGCCATAGTTTGCGATCTTCATTCACAGAAAGGATTAGAAAAGCTTGCCTTATACAAAAAGGAAAAAATAGCTAAGGTAAAATTTTCACTCTTATTCAATGATTTCGATCAATTAGCAGCCTATACAGCTCCGATCGACCGGTCTATATTTCGCTTATTAAAAAGCAAACTACCTGGTCCATTTACGTTCATATTAAAAGCAAACAAACAAGTAGTGAAATTATTTTCAACAAACCGGACTGAAATCGGAATGCGAATTCCAGATAACAAAATTATCAACGCGATAATCAATACCTTAGGTTCCCCATTAGCGTCTACATCATTGCATCACACAGAAGATAATATCAGGGTATATTTTTCAGAGCCAACTGAAATATATGAGTATTTCTCTGATAAAATTGATTTAATTGTTCTAGGCGGTGCAGGAAATTTAACCCCTTCTACAGTGGTAGATTGTACGCAAGGGGAGCCCATTATTACTAGACAAGGCTTAGGTATTTTATTCGAATAGGATGATTTTAATTGTAGATTGTGGGAGTCAAAAGATTAGGTTTATTGAAGAAGCCATCGAAGAATTAGATGATCACAAAACGATTAAGCTATTGGATTTTACTAAAGAAGGTATAGAACAATATCGGGGCATTATATTTTCAGGAGCTCCTTTATTAATTACAGAGATAAACATGGCCAACTACCTTGAAAAATTTCAATGGATAAAAGAAGTTGACACGCCAATTTTAGGCATTTGTTTTGGCCACCAACTATTGGGAATGTTATATGGCGCATATCCATCTAAAATGCGAGAAGATCGTGATTGGCAGGAAATAGAACAACTTGAAGACGATCTCTTATTGGACAAATTACCTAGCGTATTTTCAATGATGGAAGATCATTGCGAAAGTATTTCTATTCCGCAGCACTTTACCTTATTGGGTACTTCAGACGCATGTGTAAACGAAGTAATGCGACATGATTCCAAGGCTATTTATGGCGTGCAATTTCATCCTGAAGTATCTGGCAATAATGGCATGATTCTTTTTCAAAATTTTTACCAAATTTGCCTTGAGAAAGAACTAAAAAGATAATTTTTAGACATAAAAAAAGGCGACCATGGCCGCCTTTATTTTGTATAGCAATAGCAATTACATTTTAATAAATTTCACGGATTCAACTTGTTTCCCTGACTCGAATTTCACAATGTAAACACCATTTGGAATATCATTTCCATCAATAAACAAAGTGCTTTCACCAGCTGGAACATTATTTTCCTCTACTGTTTTTATTAATCGTCCTGTAACAGAATAAACATTTGCTGTAACCTTACCTGCTTTGTCTAAATTAAAGGAAAGCGTTGTTGAATGATTGGTTGGATTCGGATATACTTTCATTTTTGTTTTAAAGCTAGATCCTGAATTATTCCCGTTATTATCACCGATACCTAAATAAGCAGCAGAACTCCAAATTCCTCTTCCATAAGTTCCAATATAAATTTCACCAGGACGATTATTTCCTTCTTCAAATGTACGCCAAGACTGTCTTACTTCAAATACTGGTGTACCTTCAAAACCTGCTGATGAATTATCCCAAGTAGCACCACCATTTTCGGTAACAAAAACACCACTTGAAGTACCAACCACAATAATATCTGAATCATCTCTATCAATAATTCCATCATAACAACCTGGTTGTCCACCAGTTATTATGCTTCCTAGTGAAGTAAACGTCGGTGAAGCTGTGGAGGCATTTAATGACCTTCTATTGACTCCGTTAAACCCTGCGAACAAAACGATATCATTTTCATCATTAGGATTAACCGCTAAGCCCTCATAACTAGTTGTCGTAATTTTTGTGGCTGTAGTATAAGTTGGGGAAGTAGCACCTGGTCCAGTTCCAATATAAGCGACTTTTGTATTGAATGCCGGATCACTTGTATAAACGCTTCCTAAACCATCAATGCGCCATATACCATTCCCAGCGGAAACATAACAATTTTCTAAATCTCTTGAAAATTCTATATCAATATTACCAGAGCCAATACCTTTAGCAACACAAACCCAATTCACGAAAGTTGTCGACAAGCGCAATGCATTTCTCGTACCCCATAATTCACCCCCATTGATATTAACATATGCTAAAAACCATGATTGATATGGATCTTGAACACGAAGCGTATCCCAAGCAACATTGTAGATGACAGTATCAGTTCCCATATTAACTGTTTCACCAGTAGCTTGATTTTGGCCATAGTTAATGCCTCCAGCAGTTAAGGCAGGATTATACTCAAGGGTGTCATCGAAATATAAATCAGTTGACGCAATAAGCGTTATAGAATCACCAGAAGAGGCACTTGATACTCTCACTATATCACCTGCATCATAGTTTTTGGTAGCGATAAAAGTAACTGAATCTTCCGAATTTAAGTCATAATGCTCGGCCAATACAAATTCGGTATGGAAAGGGTGTATAGGGTCTTCTGTTCCAGGATCAGCATAGGTTCCTGGCAATACCATATCGAAAGCGGTAGAGGTAACCCCTTTGTCACCCGAACGACGTATTGAATTATTATAAATCGATGTGAACATCACCTTAGGATTAAAGTAAGAAATTTCGCATTCGAATCCATCACCGCCAGAGACTTCAGTAAATTGCTGGAAAGTTGACATCGTATGATCGTTGTAAAGAGTACCATTATCTTGTGCTCCTCCCATCACAGCACCATCTCTATCGAAAGCAATTCCATAAAACTGTGTTACGTTATACCCTCTGTTAGTTGGATACCAAATTTCGCCGAAATTATTTGAAACGTTAACACCCCCATCGTTTCCGATATATAATCGGTTATTAGCATCCCATTTCATTTCGTGGTTGTCGGCGTGAACATATATAGGACTGCTAGGATTAACAAACCACTGACTTATTTTTTCAAAACCACCAGAAGGAGGGTTGTTTACCGTTTGCTTCCATTTCCAGATATCAATTCCACCGATAAGAATATGTTCTGGATCAGTAGGTTTAACTGAAACTACTGAACCGTAAGTACCTTGATCTCTATAAATATCAAACTCATTTGGAGGACCTGAAGCACCAACAAACTGCGACCATGTTTGACCATCATCGTGAGAAACGTGCATGCTCAATAAGTTTGAATTTGTTCGAACAGCATACAGAGAGTACTTGTTTGAACTATTTTTTATTGGAGAAATAGCATATTCGATTCTTGCCGCTCCATTAGGAACTAAATTGTTGGCGGAGGTTCCTGTTTTATCTAAGAAAGTTGTACCGCCATCAGTGGAGACATACGTTTTGTTGGATAAAAAAGCAGCAACGATTACCAGACCATTTTTCGACATTTCTAATGAGAAACACCCTCCAGTAGCAGCAGCAACAGAGGTCATAGCTGCATCTCCAAGCTTCCATTTTTTCAACCCGGAGCTAGTAGCCATCCAAACATAGTTATCTAAATCTGAACTAACCAATTGAGTGCAACTATTTGTATTAGGAATATTATCCCAAGTAGCTCCAAAGTCTGTTGAATACCAAACACCATTACCATTCCAACCTTCTTGATTGGAACCAGTAGCTACGTACAAAGTTCCATCTAATGTTTGCGTCATACTAGAAATGTATGGGTTTGCACCTGCAGCAATATACTCATTAACACGCGTCCAAATATTTCCCTTGTTGAGTGAAACGAATAAACCACCTGAAACACCACCAGCCCAAACACGGTTAATGTTTGTTCTGTCCGGTTGCACAGCGCGTGTACGCCCACCAATATTATCAGGACCTTGCTCCATGAAACTAATCGTTTTGGATGTTTTCATTTTGGCAATTTTACCTTGGATTTCAGCAAGAACTTCTGGTGTTACAGCTTGTCCAGTGTTAACATCAATATACCGAGCTTTTAGCCATTCCGCAGCATCATCTGCTGTTTTTTCTTTTAAAAATGAGAACCCTTTGGCCTTATATGCCGAAGACGATTTGATTGTTTCCCAAGGGGATATAAAAAATGCAACAGTTGAAGAAACTAAAACAATAGTGGCAATTAATAAGTATTTTTTATTCATAACAAAAATTTAATTTTTTTCTATACTTCAATGACAAATATAATGAAAAATTGTTTTTAATAAATATAATTTAAATGAGTTTTTTTTGAAAAAAAAACAATTTGCCGAGCCCTATTAAAACAAATGTTTTTCAGCGTGGTAAGAAGACCTTACCAAAGGTCCTGATTCCACGTATTTAAAGCCCAGATTCAATGCGAATTCTTTGTAATATTGAAATTGATCTGGCGTAACAAATTCCATAACCGGAAGATGCTTTGCTGTTGGCTGCAGGTATTGGCCTAAGGTGAGTACATCAACATGAACATTCGCCAAATCTTGAATTGTTTCAAGCACCTCCTCTACACTTTCACCCAAGCCCAGCATAACACCAGATTTGGTTCGCACGCCTCCTTTTTTTAAGCGGAATAGCAATTCTAAACTACGATCGTATTTCGCTTGAATTCTTACTTGTTTGGTTAACCTTCGAACGGTTTCTAAATTATGAGACACCATTTCTGGAGCAACGTCAATTATTTGTTGAAGATTTTCCCATTTACCGGCAAAATCTGGTATGAGGGTTTCCATGGTGGTATTGGGAGATTGAGCACGAATAGCCTTCACTGTTTGCACCCAAATCGCTGCGCCGCCATCCTTTAGATCATCGCGATCAACCGAAGTAATTACAGCGTGCTTCACCCCCATTAACTTGATACTATTCGCTACTCGTCCAGGTTCAAATTCATCAACTGCCTCCGGTCTACCTGTTTGCACAGCACAAAAACCGCATGAACGCGTACAAATATTGCCTAAAATCATAAATGTAGCCGTTCCCTCTCCCCAACATTCTCCCATATTCGGACAGCTTCCACTTTGGCAAATGGTATGTAATTTATGCTCATCAACCAAGCTTCTCACCTTACGGTAGCTTTCTCCAATAGGCAGTTTAACCCTTAGCCAACTTGGTTTCTTTACACGTTCTATTTCATTTGATTGATCCATCATAGTCGGTACAAAATTCGTAAAAGTTCGTGAATTTATAATACTTTTAAATGAATAGTTTTTTTCATTGTAGATAAGCCTTATTAAAAAGCAGTAACTTTGTTTTTTAATAAGGTCATGGAAATCTCAACTGTTAATTACCTAGGAAGTCTTAGTACTGAATGCATTCATCACTCGGGAAGTAAAATAACAACCGACGCACCAGTGGATAATCACGGTTTGGGAGCTGCTTTTTCGCCAACTGATTTAATGGCTACCTCCCTTGCATCGTGCTTTATTACCATTGTAGGTATTTATTGCCAACAACATGACATACCGTTTACCCATTGCACGGCAAAAGTTGAAAAAATTATGGCTTCGAATCCCCGAAAAATAGAAAGAATAAACATACATTTTAATTTTTCTGGTAACCAATGGGATGACAAAACGCTCAAAAAAGCGATTGCCGCGGGCAA
>CANJLG010000021.1 GCA_947475095.1 Flavobacteriales bacterium | reverse complement strand
GCACCATATTTAAAATATAAATTTTTATAGGTATTAACATTCAAGCATCAACCTTGCAAAAGCAGGTTTTTCACCTCCATTGAATTTGGCATATGCTAAGACTAGCTGAAAGCTCACTCGCTAGCATCCAAATTTGGTGGAGATTAAAAATACTTCGAATTAACGCAAGCTTGATGACATTCACGATCCGTCGAAGTAAAGCGTATTGTTAGGCTGGCTCCTTTTTTTGTTACTTTTTTTTGAGCTAAAAAAAAGTAAAGCATCTTGCTCTGTTTTATTTACTCGTTAAAGTATTTTTGCATTTCGTCTAAATCAATCGAAACAGATGTTCCGTCAACACTCATACACGCTCCACTTAAACCAAAAGTAACACTGAACTCAATTTTATTAGATTCGAATTTAATTCCTAATTGGCCAAAGTTAAATGGAGTAAATGAAATCCCTTCAAAACATTCTTTTGTTTCAGGATTATTGGAGTATTCTTTATAGTCTTTTTCAATTTTGGAATTTATAATTGAAAGCAATTCATTTTTTTTATTATTAAACAGCGAAGCGTTTTTAATTGGAAGGTAATTTCCGTTTTCTTGCTTTTTTAATATTGAATATTCATACGAATACCTGCCTTTATAGTCTGGAAATCCTTTTGAAATTGTTTTGTAAGCTTTGTACAAACAAGTTTTAGTTATTATTGGGCCACCTCCGTCCTCATTTTTGCTTTCTTTTTCTGTGCAAGTTATCTTGTTTGATGTAATCGGGATTATGTAATTTTCAACTGTATTATTGTTATGAGGATTTTTTAGGGTATCTGTCCTTGTTTTTAGTGTGTTTACTGTCTGACCGCCTTCTTTCGTGCCAGTTGGATCACTTCCACAGCTTGACAGTAGTATTGAAGCAAATAATATTGCTCCGAAAATTATCATTATTTTTTTATTGTGCGTAGTCACCACTCTTCTTGTCTCCACTAATGACTAAAACTACTAAATAATTACCAATACCTGATTATTTTCTTTTGATTTATTAGAATCTGTTATGCTAATGCAATTGTGTAACGTATCATTTTGCTTGAATTATGCGAATAGCAATAGAGTTGCACTTACTCGCTTTTATGTGTTTCTCTCAAATTAGTCATAATTAATTGTTTTACCATTTAGAAAAGTGATACTTTTTAGTTTAAGTAAAATATTATTTAATTCTTTACAGGACAAATCAGCATTGCTTTCTTTAAAGTGGTAGTAGGATGGTAACCAAAAGTTCCAAGTAGGGTCAACACCGTACCATTTACCATCGATTTCAACTTCATTCCATGCATGACCGCAAAGGTATCCGTCATTGGGATCAAGGGCATATCCACCTACTGTTTTACAAGGAATTCCAATTGATCTTGCTAAAACAGTAAATAGCTCAGCAAAATCTGAACACACTCCATTTTTTGTCCTTATTATGTCGTAAACTGAAATAAAATGTTGAGAATAGTCATCTTTGCTATACTTTATGTAATTGTGAACATATTTTATCAGCATATCTACTTTCTTTCGTTTTGTTTTAGCTCCTTTTGTTGCTTCTTTTGCTATGTTTATTATGAACGAATCATTTATTGGATAAAAATTAGTTTCCTTTAAATTATCAAGTATTTCTTGCTTAGATGCGATTGAAATATAGGGGCATTCGGTATTCATTTCAAAAATAATTTTCCCATTAGCAGCATAAAATCGTTGATTTAATGTAGTGTCAAAAGGATTCTCATCAATCTCAAATTCAAATAAAACTTTTGAGTATCCAAGACTATCGTATCTGGGAACTATACGGCAAAAATCATAATCAACAGGGATAATGCAATTAAAAAATAGATCCTGATTAGCTTCCAAATTCATTGCAACCTCTTTTGGTTCAAAACGATGTGAATAATCTCCGATTTTAGTCTCGACAATGGTTAAATACTCATCACTTATGTCCAACCTTGTTTCACCCAAATTATCACTATAATTTGTAGTAATATAAAAATGGTTTACTCCGTTTATTAATTTCTTTTCTCGTTTAATTAATTTTGTTTGTGAGGAATAGGTTTTATGATTCTCAAAATCCATGTTATTTGTTGCCTCCAAAACAGTATTGATTTTGTAAATAGTGTCAATGCCAAATAGCCATTGTGCCCAATCTTCATTCAAAGAATAAGAAAATTCACGAAGGGTGTCTTTCTTTATATTTAGCCCATCGCTAAATGTTGAAGTATAAAAATCGCCAGTTTTTTCTGTTTTAGTTGAAATGACTGTTCCATTCTTAATATTATTTTCTTCCATTAAGATTAACTCATATGGTGAAACTAATTGGTAAATCTGATTTATTTGAATAGTTTCTTGTTCCGTTATTTCATAGGACAAGATTTTGGTGTTTAATTCAGTTTTCATTATAAGAACAGGTCCTAACTCTAAATTATTACTATCTAGGAAAGTTTCATATTTTGAACATCCAAACTTAATTCCTTCATAATATTCACCATAATAAATAGTGTTTTTAATATTTGACCAACAGCGCTGAATCATCTCCTTAACTTGATTATCGGATAATCTTGAAATTTTAATTGTGTCAGAAATAGTCTTTTGGCCAAACAAATAACCAAAAGAAAAGAATGCTATTAGAACTAGTATTTTCATAGAATATTAAATTAATTAAACATACCTAGAGAGTATCAAGTATTTTCTGAAATCCTGCATTGAATTTGTCACTACGACTTATATCTTTCAGGATATCTTTATCGATATTATGTTTAGGTATTTCAAAATTTTCAGGCTTGCTTTCAAGATAATCTTTCAAGATGTCCTTATCGTAATTATATTTAGGCATTTCAAAATTTTCAGGCTTGCTTTGAAGAAATTCATTACTATTTATTTCTGAAAAATCAACATCTTCTTTATTAGGATTTAAGCGATTACCTGAACCAAAGTTATTGTAAGCTGCTGGCTTTGGTTCAAAACCGTAAGTTGGATTAACTGATGGAACGTTTATTTGATTATTAACGTCTTGCTTTGTTGGTTGATTTAATTTTTTATAAAGGAATGATGCCAACATTATGAAGCCAATGACACCACTAGAAACACCAATGTTTAATTTTTTACCTTTTTTGTTTGTTTCCATTTTACACTGGGTTTATGATTGCAATTTATTGATGTTCTGTTTGAATAGCTCGTCGGCTTCTTTTGCATTGGCCCTCCAATGATGACTAAAACTACTAAATAATATCCATTATCGGATTATTTTCTTTTGATTCATTACAATCTGTTATGCTAATGCAATTGTGTAACGTATCATTTTGCTTGAATTATGCGAATAGTCTAAATTCCAGTATTATCAATACTATTTTTTTGGCAGACTTTATAATAAAAATCTAGCTTTTCCGATGCCGATTGCATAAAAAAAAAAATAAAATTAGTACGTTACGAACATCAATAAGAAGACGAAGAATGCAGTTTGAATTCCCTATGCTATTAAGCCCTTTTCTGAATTAACTGATAAACACGATACGTAAAGAAAATATTGATAAGGATAACCGCAATTACAACAAATCCTAAGGTGTCGAAGTGCTCCAATGGGCTGAATTGATTTTTTTGTTGAACGATTGCTCCACCCACCAAAGCAGCAATTCCTCCCGCCATTTGTTGAAGCGATGCATTAATACTCATAAACGCACCTCTGTCTTTTGCTGCCGGAATAGATGTGGCAAGTGCTTGTGACGGAATCATTCTAGCCATGATGCCCGCCATCATAATCATATTAACAATCACTAAAATAGAAAAGGAAACGTGCCCGAGATTAGTATAAATTAGAACCGATACAACCATAAGAATGGACGAGCCAACAAAGATGCTGTATTTATTAAACGAATCACTTAATTTTCCAATAATGGGCATTACGCATATGGTTGAAATACCAACAATCATGAACATGAGCGGTAAGTCTTTTTGACTAATTCCGACATTATTTACCGAGAATGAACTGCCCCAAGGCATCATTAAATAACCACCCAAGGACATAAATGCGGTCGCAAGGAAACCTATTCTATAGTCTCTGTTAGCGATAGTTTGCCACATGTGCTTGATTGGATTATCGCGTTGTAAGCTTAGGTGACTAACGATTGGTTTTAAAATAAAAAAGCTAAGCGTAAAAATAATGGTGGCAAGTCCAACAATTAAATAAAAGGGCGCTTGCCAATTCCATATTGTTGCCAAAAATAAAGAAATTGGAATACCCAAAATTTGACTCATACCAAAGCCCATTTGTAAGAATCCCATAACGCGGCCACGTTGATTTAACGCAAAAATATCAGCAACAATTGCTAAGGAAATGGAGCTAATTACACCTCCGAAAATTCCTGTTACAATTCGGGCACTTACTAAAAACCAATAACTAGTTGCTAATCCACAAAGAAGTGTCCCAATGATAAATCCAGCATAAAAAAATAACAATAATTTTTTTCGATCAAATTTGTCAGCAATACTAGCGGTTAAAAACCCAGATATTCCTGCTGAAAAAGCATAGCAAGATACTACTAACCCAAATTCGCCAGGCCTTATTTTCATATTTTTCATGATTAAATCACCTAGTGGCGACATCACCATAAAATCCAAGACGACGCTAAATTGAGTAAGTGCAAGAATTATTATCGCTAAAATTTGGTACTTACTGAAGGGGAGAGGATGTTCTTTTTCTTTCATAAAGGCTTGCAAAGGTATTTGTTTAAATTACATGCGCCATCTATATCTTTTTCTTTTTCGAATTTATTTTAAATACAATGCATCTGGGAAACAACTCCATCCTTAATTTGTTGTAATTTTACTTTTTAAGATTCTCTAATGAACGAACCAATAATTGAAGTAAAGCATCTTTCTAAAAAATTTGGAAATTTTGAAGCAGTAAAAGATGTTTCGTTTACGGTTAATAAAGGAGATGTTTTTGGTTTCCTAGGTCCCAATGGTGCCGGAAAAAGTACCACCATCCGTTGTCTTTTATCCTTGATTTCACCAAATGCAGGCTCAATTGCTATTTTTGGAAAGCAACTTGCGAGTCATCGCAGTCAAATTTTAAATAACATTGGCTGTATTATTGAAAAACCCGATTTTTACAGGTATTTATCTGCCGAAAAAAATCTTGAAATCTTTGCACGAATATCGGGAAGTGATAGTACCAAAAAAGATATTCAAGAAATGTTAGAATTTGTTGGCTTAGACGGTCGTGGAAAAGACAAAGTTAAAGGCTTTTCTCATGGAATGAAGCAACGCTTAGGTATCGCACAGACGCTATTGCACAAACCAGATCTTATTATTCTCGATGAACCAACCACAGGACTAGATCCTCAAGGCATCATTGAAGTTCGAAATTTAATTCTTCGCTTAAAAACAGAGCAAAATAAAACAGTCGTTCTTTCTTCTCATCAGTTATCTGAGATCGAAATTATTGCCAATCGAATGGTAATTATCAATAAAGGTAAATCTGTTATTGAAGGTTCGGTTGAATCGCTAGTCAATGAGCAGGAATTATTACTTCAAATAGAATTGAGTGATGCTGAAAATGCCATTAAGGTGATTGGAATGGAATATCCTACCTTGAAAGTAAAACATTTGTATGGTTCAACCATAGAAATTGCATTAGAAAAAGAGTTGGTTCCTAAAATCAATTATTTATTAGTTAACAAAGGATTTGAAATACATTCATTGGAGCCAAAACGCAAACTAGAAGACTTTTTCATGAAAATCATACAGGAATAATGTTATTAAAAAATACGTACAACGAATTCATTAAAATCATTGCTAAGCCAAGAAGCTATATTGGCCTGGCTGTATTGACTGCCTTAATTTTGGTGATTTTATTCGCAATGAAAGCGGATGGATCCTCTTATATTTCTTTTGTAACCTCTTCTTTTGAGCAAACTCTTTCCTTCAATGGAAATATTTTAAATGGTAACTTAATTGCATTCATCATTCTTCAAATGTTGATTGTGCATATTCCCTTGCTCGTTGCCTTGGTAACTGGTGATCTTATTTCTGGTGAAGCAGCCATGGGCACCATTCGAATGCTAGCTACAAAGCCAATATCACGTACAAAAATTGTGTTGTCAAAGTTTATTGCAGGTGCGGTTTACACCTTGATTTTAACAATTTGGTTAGCTTTTCTTGCCCTAGTTGTTGTAAAATGGATGTTTGGATCTGGTGATATGATTGTATTAAACAGTAACGGTTTGGTTATTCTTCAGGAATCTGATATTTTTTGGCGCTATGGCTGTAGTTTTATTGTGGCTTACTTAGCCTTATTAACCGTATCTTCCCTTTCAATCTGTCTATCTGCTTTCGCAGAAAATTCTATTGGCCCTATTGTCACAACCATGGGAATCATTATTCTTTTTACCATTATCGGTTCCTTAGATGTTACCGTTTTTGATTCAATCAAGAAATTTTTATTTACGACGCACATGGCTTCTTGGAGAAGTTTCTTTGAGGATCCAATCAACCTGAAAGATATTTGGCAATCGATCCTGATTCTAATCGTTCACAATATTCTATTCGTGGTAATCGCAGTTTTAAAATTCAACAAAAAAGACATTACATCATGAAAAATTTCCTAATTATTTCTTTCTTATTCTTTTCATTTTTAAGTCTTGGTCAAACTCCTGATCAAATAATAGCGCAATTGCTTACTAAGATTAATCTTGTCAAAGATTATTCAGTAACAGCCAATATCAAGGCAGATATTCCAATGATTAAAATTTTGCCAGTCAATGCGACTATCTATTTCAAGCAGAAAGATAAGTTTAAAGTAGTTTCTAAAGGAATTGCGATTTTACCTAAACAAGGATTTACTGATGTCTCTACTTTTCTTTCTAAAAAAGGTACGTATGTGTGCGTCGATGGTGGCACGAAAGTCTTGAATGGAATCCTTACTAATATGGTTACTGTAATCCCAATTGTGGAAAATAGTGATATAGTTTTAGCAAAATTATGGATTGATACTAAGCGCAAACTAATTATAAAAACAGACCTAACAACAAGAGGTAGCGGTAGTGTTACCATAGATTATCAATATGCTGCCCAGGTAGCCTATGGTTTGCCCGATCAAATTATCTTTACTGTTGATGTTAAGAAATTTAAAATGCCTAAAAGTGTAAGTGTGAATGTTAATCAGAGTAATACGAATTCAACACAAAAAAAAACAGGAACAATCACCATTAAATTAAGTAGTTATTCGATTAACAAAGGGATAAATGATCAGTTTTTCAAAACGAAAAATTAATTTTTTGAGGTTTAATCGATTATGTTTACCTCTCGTTCTAAAACAACATTAAATTTATTTTTAATATCTCGAATAATTTCTGTTGAAAGATCATAAACTTCTTTTCCTGTGCTACCACCATAATTGACGAGCACCAATGCTTGTTTCTCATGTACACCATAATTTCCAAAATTCTTACCTTTCCATCCTGCTTGTTCTATGAGCCAACCTGCCGCTAATTTTTTCATGCCATCCGTACTTGGATAGTTTGGGATATTGGGAAAACTTTCTTTTAATTGATTAACAAGTTCTTCTGAAACAATTGGGTTTTTAAAAAAACTACCAGCATTTCCAATAACCGCGGGGTCTGGTAATTTTGATTTCCGAATGGAAATGACCGCATTACTAATGTCTTGAATGCTTGGATCTGCAATGCCCATATTTTTTAATTCATCTTCAATAGCGCCGTAAGTTGTGTTTTTTAATGCTTTTTTGGAGAGTCTAAAAGCAACATGACAAATCACGTATAGGCCTTTTAATGTTTGCTTAAATGCACTTTCTCGATAACCAAATTTACATTCTTCGGCATTAAATTTCTCCATCTTACCGCTAGCGATATTATAGGCGAGTAGGTAGGCGAATACATCTTTTATTTCTACGCCGTAAGCGCCAATATTTTGCATCGGACTTGCTCCAACACTTCCTGGTATTAGACTTAAATTTTCAACTCCTGACCAATTTTTGCTTATGCAATGAAGAACAAAGTCATGCCATACCTCTCCTGCACCTGATTCTACTACTACAAAATCATCACCGTCCTCGATAAGTTTAATGCCTTTGATTTCATTTTTTAATACTAGGCATTCCAACTTTTTAGTTAGAAGAATATTACTACCTCCTCCGAGAATAAATAAGGATTTATTCTTATTGTCTTCTAAAATAGCAGCCAATTTTTCGCTAGAATCAAAGCGCGTAAACTCTTCTGCCACCTCATCAAATCCGAAGGTGTTAAATGCTTTTAAAGAAATATTTTTCTCAATCATTTTTCAAAATTACTATAAAAGTATAATTCATTTTGAAAAATAATGATAATCAATTGACCTAATCGTAAAAATCTATTTTCCATAACTCATTTATTTATCATTTTATTAAATCTTTCCGATAATTAATAGAGTTATTAGAACTTCTGTTACTATTTTTGTTCGACACGTTTAAATTCAAAATTTAACTATGAAATTCACTTTATTTCTCATTTCCTTCTTTTCTTCATTTTTGCTTTTTAGTCAAATTGATCCTAATAAAGTAAGTACCTCTTTTAAATTTGAAGAAGTAATTAATTATATCGAGCAACTTTATGTTGATCCAGTTAATGCGAATGAACTCACTGAGTCTGCTATCGTCGCAATGCTTGAAAAGCTTGATCCACACTCAACGTATATTCCCGCTGAGGATGCCGATGATGCACAAACTCAAATAAATGGAAGTTTTGTTGGTGTAGGAATTCGATTTCAGATTGTTAAAGATACACTAATGGTTGTAGCTACTATTCCTGGAGGTCCATCTGAAAAATTAGGCGTGCTTGCTGGTGATCAAATTGTAATGGTTGATGCCATTAATATTGCTGGAGTAGGTATAAAAAATAATGATGTTCGCTCTAAGTTGATGGGCGCCTTAGGATCTAAGGTTAGTATTGTAGTTTTACGAAAAAATGTTGCTGAACCCATAAAATTTAATATAATTAGGGATAAAATTCCTGTTTTCTCCGTCGATGCGTCCTATATGATTACTTCCGAAATCGGATATATTAAGTTGAATAGTTTTTCTAGGACTACTGTTGAGGAAGTTCAAAATAGTTTAAAGGACTTAAAATCTAAAGGGATGAAACAATTAATTTTTGATCTTCAGGGAAATGGTGGTGGCCTATTAGATGCAGCGCATCGTTTGGTGGACGAATTTCTTTCCGGTGATAAATTAATTGTGTATTCTGAGGGTAGATCTCAACCACGAAGTAACCTGAGGGCCGGTAAGAAAGGCTTATGGGAAGAAGGAGGACTTATTGTTCTGACCGATGAATATTCGGCTTCAGCTAGTGAGATTTTTTCAGGTGCTATTCAGGATTGGGATAGAGGATTAATTGTTGGTCGTCGTACTTTTGGAAAAGGATTGGTTCAACGACCAATTCCACTATCTGATGGAAGTGAAATCAGAATTACCATTGCTCGTTATTATACGCCAACAGGACGATTTATTCAAAAGCCTTATGAAGATACAAAAGAATATAAGAATGACTTAACACAACGTTATCTAAATGGCGAGTTTCAGAATGCTGATTCTATAAAGTTTCCCGATTCACTAAAGTTTTTGACTCTTAAAACAAAGCGCACTGTTTATGGTGGCGGTGGAATCATGCCTGATATTTTCGTTGCTCTTGACACTTCTGATATTACCGATTATTTTGGTGATCTAGTTCGAGGTGGATACATCAATAACTATGTGATAACGTACATAAATAAAAACAGGGCTACCTTAAAATCTATATATCCTAATTTTTCCATGTTTATCAAAAATTTTACATGTGATGATGCTTTTATGGCAGATTTCTTTGCCTTTGTGAAAAAAGAAGCTCCTGAATTAATTTTTAATGAGAAAGAATATTTAATTAGTAAAAAGATGTTGCAAATGCGTATTCGAGCCAATATTGCACAGGACTTATGGACGAGCAGTGAATCTTATCAAATCTTTAATGATTTTAATGAGGCACTTCAAAAAGCATTAGAAGTATACAAACTCAAAAAATACAATACGTTTAATTTAGATCAGTGAAAAGAAGAGTTGTAATTACTGGGATTGGCGCATTGACACCAATTGGTAACAATGTCCCTACTTTTTGGTCGTCCGTTATTAATGGAAAAAGTGGAGCTGCAGCCATTACTAAGTTTGATACCTCAAAATTTAGGGTGCATTTTGCTTGTGAATTGAAAGGGTATAACGCAAGTGATTTTTTCGATCCTAAAGAAAATAGAAAATACGACCTCTTTTCTCAATATGCTTTAGTGGCGGTTGATGAAGCTGTTAAAAATGCAGGAATTGATTTCGAACAATTAAACAAAGATCGAATTGGTGTGATTTGGGGATCTGGAAACGGTGGAATTCAAACGTTTCAAGATGAAATGATGGAATTTTGCAGCGGTGATGGTACTCCACGTTTCCCACCATATTTTATCCCAAGAATTTTAGTCGATATTGCCTCCGGAATAATTTCCATTAAATATGGATTAAGAGGCGTTAATTTTTGCCCTGTATCCGCTTGTGCAACATCTAATACGGCCATTATTGAGGCATTTAATTACATTTCCTGGGGGAAAGCAGAAATGATAATTACTGGTGGATCAGAAGCAGCTATAACGCAAGCATCTATTGGTGGATTTTCTTCTGCACGGGCTTTGTCACTTAGAAATGATGATCCTGAAACAGCTTCAAGGCCTTTCGATATCTCCCGTGATGGTTTTGTAATGGGGGAGGGCGCCGGGGCATTAATTTTAGAGGAATATGAACATGCGGTAAAAAGAGGTGCAAACATTTTATGCGAAGTAGTTGGTGGCGGTATGGCGGCTGATGCTTATCATCTCACAGGAACGCACCCTGAAGGTATAGGGGCTGTTTTAGGCATGAATGAAGCAATTAGGGAAGCGGGTATATCTCCTGACGACATTGATTATATAAATATGCATGCCACTTCAACGGCTCAGGGAGATCAATCTGAACTAATAGCTGCAAAAACAGTATTTGGTGAACGGAATTCCTTATTCGTTTCAGCTACAAAATCCATGACAGGTCACTTACTTGGCGCAGCAGGAGCAATAGAAGCAATTATTTGTGTTAAAGCGCTTCAAGAGGGTGTTGTCCCACCAACCATAAATACAAAAAATATTGAGCCTGATTTTAAGGATTTATTTCAATTTCCTCTCGATAAAGCCATTCAACATCCTATCAATTATGCGATGAGCAATACCTTTGGTTTTGGCGGACACATAGCCTCTGTTATCTTTAAAAAGTTTACATAAGTTCTTTCTACAGAAGGCTGCTTTATTGCGAATCAATTTGCGATAGATATAGCATTTCCATATGAGGAATGTCGTCTTCTAGGTATTCTTTTCCGGTTGAAAAAAATAAGTGTGCATTATAGAATTTTTCTAAATGGCTCTGGGCAGAAATTTTCACAGGCACTCGACCAAATTCTTTGCGTATAAAATCCATACATGCCTTCATTAACATATGGCCTTCTCCCTTGCCTCGTACACTTTCATCAGTAACAACTCGACCAATAGATACTTCTTCATAACTAATTCCTTGCGGTAATATCCTTGCGGTAGCCATAATTTCACCTGTGCCATTGCGACAAATTACGTGGTAGCTAATCTTGTCTTTACCATCTAATTCTAGGTAGCTGCAGTTTTGTTCTACTACAAATATTTTTACTCTAAGCGCAATTAAATCGTGAAATTCAATAAGACTTAATTCATTAAAATGTTTAATCTGAAAATTCAAAATGCTTTTTATAGCAAAAGTAAAAAATGTATGATAATATTCATTGTTTTTGTTAAGGATATTCAAATTCGAATTATTTTTGTAATAAATAAAGTACGTGAATTCTCCTATTGTTATAATTGTTTTTATTGTCCTAATTGTTTTAATTCTTGCCTTTGATTTAGGACTTTTAACAAAGGTGAAACAAAACAAAATAGCGTTCAAAAAAGCATTAATGTGGACCTCTATTTGGGTGGGCTTAGCCATGCTTTTTAGTTTGTTTGTCTGGCAAATGGAAGGGTTTGAAAAATTTGCTCAATTTCAGTCGGCTTATTGGATTGAAGAGGCACTATCTATCGATAATCTTTTTGTGTTTTTATTGATATTTTCTTATTTTAACATAGAAGGTTATCGACAGCAAAAAATATTGTTGTGGGGAATTATCGGAGCAATTGTCTTTCGTGCGATTTTTATTTTTTCTGGTATTGGTCTTATAAATTTAACCTATCTCCCAGAATTTTCAATTGGTAATTGGCATTTTTCCTTGGGTCATACGGATGATAAATCAATCGATTATGCTACAAATACCTTTCATAAAATTAATGTGGTAATGACCTTATTCGGTTTGTTTCTTATTTATGCCGGAATTAAATCGGGCTTTTCGAAAGAGGATGGGGAAAGTGCCAATTTTAGTAATTCCCTCATGGTAAGGCTATTTAGGAAATTTATTCCCATTAGAACTAACTTTGATGGTGATAAATTTTTTCAGCGAAAAGTAGTTAGAGGAAAGTCAAAACTATTTGGCACAAAATTATTTCTTGTTTTAATCATTGTTGAATCTTCTGATTTGCTTTTTGCAGTAGATTCCATTCCAGCTATTTTTGCGATAGCACCCAATGATCCTTTTATTCTTTATTCATCTAATATCTTTGCCATTCTTGGATTACGATCGCTATTTTTTCTACTGTCAAATTCTATGGAACTATTTTCAAAACTAAAATATGGACTAGCCATTATCTTGAGTTTTATTGGCCTAAAAATGTTAATTGCCCCGATTTATCACATTGAAACGTTGGTTTCCTTATTAATCGTAGTGTCTGTATTGATGGGATCTATTGCGATATCGATATTAACAAGAAAAAAATCGACAGAGCTAGAATAATACGCTCGCTCCTTCCTCGCTTGCAGAAACAATTGATCTGAAATTACCAAAGAGCTCTCGCCCATAACCAAATGTATTATCCCCATCTTTTATCATACATTCACGAAGAGATATTTCTTCAAAATTTGAACATGATAATTCTCCTTTAATAGCATCAAGATGGATGATATCACCGGTTCTAATTTTAGCAATCATGCCGCCATCTTTTGCTTCTGGACACAAATGAATAGCTGAAGGAACTTTTCCAGATGCTCCAGACATTCGTCCATCAGTTACCAATGCTACTTTATAACCACGCTTTTGAAGGATGGTCAATGTTGGCGTTAATTGATGTAATTCAGGCATGCCATTTTGTTTCGGACCTTGAAATGGTAAAACAGCAATGAAGTCTTTGTTGAGTTCATCTTTTTTAAAGGCATCAATTAAATCTTGTTGTTCTAAAAATACGATTGCAGGTGCCTCAATTTTTCGATGATCTGATTCAACAGCTGCTGTCTTAATTACTGCACGCCCTAGATTTCCTTGTAATATTTTAATGCCACCATCTATAGAAAATGGTTCAGATGCAGATCGAATGATACTTTTGTTCAGACTTTCTTTAGGTCCATCAACCCAAATTAATCGATTCGTATCGATTTTGGGTTCTTGTGTGTAACGATGAAGTCCTGAGCCAATAATCGTAGTAACATTTTCATGCAATAGTCCATGCTCTAAGAGCGTACTAATAACATACGACATACCTCCAGCAGCATGGAAGTGGTTTACATCGGCTGCACCATTGGGATACATTCTTGTTATTAATGGTATCACATCTGAAAGATCAGACATGTCATCCCAATTTATAATGATTCCTGCGGCTCTAGCTATAGCAATTAAATGAATGGTATGGTTGGTTGAACCGCCAGTAGCAAGCAATCCAATAATGCCGTTAACAATCGATTCTTCTGTGATAATATGCATTAAGGATCTATCTAATCCTAGTTTCGAATTGGTAGCTGCTACTTTAACGGCCTCTTCGGTAAGGAGTGATCTTAATTCTGTATTTGGGTTAACAAAACTCGAACCTGGCAGCTGTAAGCCCATTATTTCCATTAGCATTTGGTTGGAGTTTGCAGTACCATAAAAAGTACAAGTGCCAGGCGAATGATATGAATCTGATTCTCCTTTTAGTAATTCATCTCTTCCTATTTTCCCTTCTGCAAAAGCTTGACGAATCTGTGATTTCTCATCGTTAGAAATACCTGAATGCATAGGTCCGCCCGGAACAAAAATAGTCGGTAAATGACCAAAACGTAAGGAGCCAATTAATAACCCTGGAACGATCTTGTCGCAAATTCCTAAACAAAGAACAGCATCAAATAAATTGTGTGATAATCCTACTGCAGTCGACATGGCGACTACGTCTCGGCTAAAAAGAGATAATTCCATGCCGGGTTGACCTTGGGTAACACCGTCGCACATTGCTGGAACTGCCCCCGCAACTTGAGCAACTGCCTTATGTTTTATGGCAAAATCGCGTATTTGCTGAGGAAAATGTTCAAAGGGTTTGTGTGCTGAAAGCATATCGTTGTATGCGGTGATGATACCAATATTGGGGGTTGTATCGCCATGAAGTTCATTCTTTTCATGTGTGCCACATCCAGCGGAGGCGTGCGCTAAGTTTCCGCAACTCATTCCCTGACGAGAAACTCCTTCTTGATGTGACTTTGCCATATCGGAGAGGTATTTTTCTCTAGAAGATTTACTCCTTTCTTTAATTCTCTCGGTGACCTTAGTAATACTACTGTTCATTTTTTTAGGTGTTTTCTGTGAAATACACGGCACTTAGCTGATTTTCAAAATGAAATATAGGTGTTCGCTCTTCTTTAGCCAACTTAAATTTATCTAATTTTTTTAAACCAGTAAAATATAAAAATAGCTGCGACGAACTAATTAGCATAGAACGATTGCATGTTATCCTGTTTATTGGGTGATTTGGTGCGGTAGTATAACAAATTCCTGTGTCATTATCCTGCATGGCTAGTTCACTCTCGAGGTCATTTGGAAATAGGGAGGCTGTATGTCCATCATCACCCATGCCCAATAAGACTAAATCTGCCGCAATAAATGGCGCATAGTTTTTTGTAACATGTGCTAAATTGTTTATTGGGTCGCTTAGATCCAAAACCATGCTTGAAAGATGAAGCGTATGGACCGATTTAAAAGCAACTCGAATAAGTGTCTCATTTGAAAATTCACTGCTTTGGTCTACCATCCGTTCATCAACAAGTCCGATGTGAATGTTATCCCAATCTAATTCGCACGAAGCAAGCGATTTGTATAAGGGAATTGGCGTGCTCCCACCAGAAAGTAGTAGATGGGCTTTACCTTTCTTTTGTATGGCGCTCTCAATGATAGAACAGATGTCCGAAGTGAGCACTTTAATTAATTCCGAATGATCATTAAATACATGCATTAGTCTCGCCAAGATTTGGTTATCCATGTTGCGCCTTCATCTAAAATAGCATCGCCAGGACCCCAAGTTCCTGCTTCGTAAAGTATGTTTTGCTGATTAACGGCTTTCCAATTCGAGGTAATCGTTTCAATCCACATCCACGCTGCTTCTAATTCATCTTGACGCATGAAAAGAGTTTGATTACCTCTGATGACATCCACGATTAAACGTTCGTATGCATCGGCAAATCGCTCCTTAAACGAATCGGTGTAATCAAGTTTCAAGGCAATGGGCTTATAACGGTATCCTCCAGGACCAGGAACTTTTGTCATTTGAATAAGTTCTATGCGCTCTTCAGGTTGTAAGCGAATGATTAATTTGTTATTGTTTAATTTTTCTTTTGATGGAAAAATATTGTGACTTACTTCCTTGAAATTGATAACAATCTCAGAGTAACGCTTCTTCAATCTTTTACCAGTACGAAGGTAAAAAGGCACATCTTTCCATCGCCAATTATCGACATATGCTTTAACGGCAACAAACGTTTCTGTTTTGGAATTGTATTTTTCGATGTCCTCTAAGTATGAACTAACTTCTTCTCCTTGAATACTTCCGCGTGAATATTGTCCTTTTACAGTGTTTGATAAGACGGATTCTTTGGTAAACGGTCTCAAAGCGCGCAACACCTTTAATTTTTCATTTCTAACTTCATCAGCTTGAAGAACATAAGGAGGCTCCATTGCCACTAAACAAAGCAATTGAACTAAATGATTTTGTATCATATCGAGCAAAGCGCCGCTGTTGTCGTAATAGTCAGCACGTTTTTCGACACCTAGTTTTTCAGAAACTGTAATTTGTATGTTGTCGATGTTCTGATAATCCCAAGCACGCTCAAAAAGATTATTGGCAAAGCGAAGTACCATTAGGTTTTGAACGGTTTCTTTCCCCAAATAATGATCAATACGATAAACTTGTTTCTCCTCAAATGCTTGCATTATTTCTGCATTAATCGCATTTGATGATTCTAAGCTATATCCTAATGGCTTTTCTAGCACAACTTTACTATTCGGGTAAATTAAGTTGCATGCCTTTAAGGTTTGGGCAATCTTTCCAAATGCCGATGATGGGGTGGAGAAATAAAAAATATTTTGGTGATCTTTAAATTGATCAAGGTGAATTTTTAGGTTTTGGTATGCTTCTACCGTCGGTTCACTTGTTGTAATTAATGTTATTTTTTTTACAAAGTTGTGTATTTCATCCTCTTTTGTATCTTCCTCCGCTGTATTTAATAGGTGTTTTGTTAAGTCTTGATAGAATGTTGATTCGCTCTGCGCCTTTCGCGTGATTGCAATTATGTGGAAGCTTGATAAAAATTGCCCATCTAATTCTCGATGCAAGAGAGCAGGATAGATTTTTCGAATCGCTAAATCTCCTTCACCACCAAAAACTACTATGTTGAAGGGCTCAAATTCTTCTGTATGTTTAATTTTTTTTGACATATTTTGTTGTCTTGTTAATTCAATTGTGTCAAAAGTACACTAAGTAATTATCATATCAAAGGTAATAATAATAAATAGCCAACGATTTATTGTTAATTTCGTCTGTTGAAAGTATTTTAATAATATAATTTTAATGAAGCACTTTTTATTATTCTTTGGTATTCTACTTTTTTCTTTAAGAGCTTCGTCACAGACTTTTGTTTTTGGTCAATTAACTGGTTCTCCGGTATTAAACACGCAAGGTTGGAACCTGAATGGAAATGCTTATGTCGGAGATACGCCTGGTGATGTAGACAATTTTAGCAATGAATTAATTTTAACTAATGCAAGTGGGAGCCAAAGTGGTGGTATTTTCTTTGCGCAGCCCTTGAATTTAGGTTTATGTTCGAATTGGACAGTTGATTTTGATTATCGAATTTGGGGTGGAAATGCAGCCGACGGTTTAGCATTCTGCTTTTTGCAAGTTCCACCTGTTGGATTTGTTAGCGGTGGAGGAATTGGCATCCCTGGCACTGCAAATGGTCTCAAAGTAGTGTTGGATACTTGGGATAACGGCTGCGGGGCAAACCCAGAATTACAAATTTATAACGGTGTAGGTTACGGAGAATGCAATGCGGGTATTGTTAAGTTAACCAATACTGGTGGTATTTTGAATTTTATTCGTGGGAATACCTATAAACCTGTTCGAATCATCTATAACAACGGTGCTATTAGTTTATTGATAAATAACATACTTTATCTCACAGCTAATTTCCCTATAAACTTTTCGGGTTATATGGGATTTACCGCTGGAACCGGAGGTGCAAATGATCAACATTCAATACGTAATGTGGTAATTTACACAGCGCAAGCAACCTCAAATGCAGGTTTAGATGTTCAAACTTGTCCAAATGATGCTGTTTCTATTGGCACGGCAAATAATCCTGCCTTCTCTTACTCCTGGTCTCCATCCACAGGATTAAGTAATACAAACATTTCTAATCCAACTGTGAATCTACCAAACAATACGAATCTTCCGATTACTCAAACCTATACGGTTTCATCCACATTAACCACTAGTCCTGGTGTTTGCCCCACAACCGATCAAGTGGTGGTAACCGTTAATCCCTCATTTTTAACCCCGCTAACAGATACAATTTGCGACGGTAGCACTTATTTTTTCAACGGAACCCCACTCAATGTTTCAGGGAATTATGTGGATACATTAACATCTATATCCGGTTGTGATTCAGTTCTTACCTTGGATATTGTTTTTTCTACTAATCCTATTGTCACCTCACCCGATTTGCAAATTTGCCTCGGTGATTCTGCGCTACTAATTCCCTCTGGTGCAAACGTATACACATGGACACCAACAGTCAACTTTGTTGATAATTTGGGCCAGATGTGGGTAAGTCCAACGCTTACTTCGAATTATGTACTGCAAGGAACCAACTTACAGGGTTGCTTTGATTTGGATACTGTTACGGTCACCGTAAACCCATTACCGACAACCCAACTCGTTGTTAGCGACAATACTGTTTGCCCAAATACACCTGTTCAATTGAATGCATCGGGTGCCACAAGTTATTTGTGGTCTGGTATTGATTTAAGTTCATTTACAGGGTCATCTCAATCTATAACGGCTCAAACTAGTGGGATGTATTCGATAATAGGAACAAGTCAATTCGGTTGCATGTCCTCGGATTCGCTTTATATTACTGTTCATCCTGTCCCAACATTAAGTGCTAGTCCTCTTTTAAGCGAAATTTGTTCTGGTGAACTAGTTACTTTTCAAGTAGCAGGAGCAGATTTTTATCAATGGTCTAATGGTCAATCTTCCTCCATTTATACTTACCAACCGTTGACTTCTGAATCCATTACCATTATCGGAACAAATACCTTCGGTTGTGCCGACACCACTCAAGTTGGGGTGATTGTGCATCCAAACCCACTCGCTTTACTTGATGCCTTATCCATTAATTTATTAAGCGATTCTCCCTTCGCTACCTTTTACAATAATTCCCTCAATGCCTTTTCTTCTACATGGTATTTTGGAGATGGCACTTCTTCAAATGATAATTATTCCGAAGTAATTCATGCTTATCCGTATGAAGATGGTATCTACACCATCATTCTTTCTGTTTCCTCTGATTTCGGGTGTTTGGATTCCACCGAAATTTCTATTCAGATTTCGGGTGATCCCATTTACTATGTCCCCAATACTTTTACACCAGATGGCGATGAGCATAACAATGTATTTCTGCCGATTTTTACCACAGGATTTGATCCAACAAGCTATAGTTTAGCGCTTTACAATCGTTGGGGAGAATGTGTCTTTGAATCGTATTCTACCGATAAAGGATGGGATGGTTATTATGGTGGGATGAAGGCAGAAATAGGAACGTATTCGTACGTTATTCAATATTTTGATAAAAAAGCAACTAAAAAAAGACAGCTGTTGGGGCATGTCAATTTAATATATTAAAACCAAAATTATGTTTTGGAATCATCGTTTTATCGCAGTAATTTTTTCTTCATTATTGTCTTGCTTTTTCGCAGAACGAACCATTGCCCAGAACATTTCAGGTATTGTTAATTCCTACAGCAGCGTCACTACTGTCACGATAAATTCAGTAACAGTATCCAATGCAACTCCTTTTAATGTTGGCGATTATGTGCTCTTAATTCAAATGAAAGGTGCTACAATAACTACTGGGAATATTCAAGCTTTCGGGACTATTACCAACTTAAATAATGCTGGAAATTTTGAATTTGCAACGATTCTTTCAAAAGTGGGTAATACCTTGACATTTGCATCTAATCTATGTAAATCGTATACTGTTAGTGGCCTTGTTCAATTGGTAAAAGTGCCGGTTTATAACAATGTTACTATTACAGGAACGGTAACGAGTCAACCGTGGAATGGAACTACAGGAGGAATTGTAGCCATTAAAGCTACGGGTAGTATTACCTTCAATGCTGGTATAAACGTTTCAGGTGCTGGTTTTATTGGTGGAACATTCACAACAAGTTTTTTTAATTGTGGTGATATGAATTGGGCCAATTCATCGGCTAATGCCGGAAAAAAAGGGGAGGGAATAGCTGTTGCGCCAGCAGGACAAGATGGAAATCGAGCGCCGCTAGCAAATGGTGGTGGAGGTTCCAATACTGGAAATCCTGGTGCCGGTGGTGGTGGTAATGGTGGTTCCGGTGGAAGAGGTGGGAATGAATGGTATGGAAGCTGCCAATTGAATTCTTCGTTTGGTGTGGGTGGGTTTGCATTAAATTATTCGAATTATAAAGCATTTTTAGGTGGTGGTGGAGGAGGAGGATATCGTGATAATGGTTTGCCGGCCACGGCAGGAAGTAATGGTGCTGGAATGGTATTTTTAATTTCTCCACTCATCAATGGAAACAATAATATAATCAATGCTAGTGGGGCAAATGTGATAGGTAATACGGATTCAGAAGGTGCTGGAGGAGGAGGTGCAGGAGGTTGCGTTTATCTCATTTCTAATACTGTTTCTTCACCGCTTACCATCGATGTAAAAGGAGGAACTGGGGGCAATATTTTTAGTACTTTATGGGCTTCTGCTTGTCACGGACCTGGTGGTGGTGGTGGTGGTGGAACGATTGCTTTTTCTACTCCAGTTGCTCCGGTAAATGCCTTAACACAACTCGCTGGAGGAAATTCCGGAATGGTGCTGCATACAGGTCCAGCCTGCGCGGGAACTAGTCATGGTGCTATGCCTGGGACAATTGGACAGACACTTTACAATTATCAACTGCCCGTTCCTGGTTCCTTTCCTAATCTTGGAGCAGATACCGCTATTTGTTCTGGACAAAGTATCGCATTGGCCTTGGATACTATTTTCCCGAGTTATTTATGGAATAATGGAGCAAATACAGCAAGTATTCAGGTAAATACCCCCGGTGTTTATTGGGTGGAGGTTCCAAGTGGGTGTGGTTTTGTTAGGGATTCTATTGTAGTTTCCTTGAATTCAGTTTCGGTTAATCTAGGTCCTGATTTATCTTTTTGCCAAGGGGATTCCTTGCTAATTCAAGTGAATGGAAATTTTAGTAGTCAGCTATGGTCTACTGGTTCTGTTGCTAATTCTTTAGTGAGCAATATTGGAGGAACCTACAGTGTTTTTGTGACCGATTTCAATGGTTGTACGGATGTCGATAGCATTACGCTAAGCTTGCTGCCGGTGAACTTAATCAACATAAGTGATTCCTTTTGCATCGGCACAACGTATACCTTTAATGGTCTTATTCTTTCTGCTTCTGGCAATTACATAGATTCCTTGCAAAATAGTTTTGGTTGTGATTCTATTGTTTACTTAAGTTTGTCAACCCTTTCCTTGCCAGTCGTTACCGCTAACGATGAATCAATGTGTGTTGGAGGGGCAGTTAGTTTAATTCCTTTAGGAGCAAATACTTACCAATGGTCGCCTGCTCTTTCTCAAACAACGAACGGAAGTGTCGTAGTGTCTCCAGCGATCTCGTCGAGCTATCAAGTTATCGGAACAAATCAAAACGGATGTGTTTCACAGCCCGAAAATGTCACTGTAACGGTATATCCGAATCCCTCGGCCACTTTTTATTTTAGCCCATCCGTTATTTCAATGGGAGATCCTGTTGGACATATCGTAAATACTTCGCTTGGTGGAATTTCGTATACTTGGACGATAGAAGGTGTAAGTTTTAGTCAAAATCAACCTCAATTTGATTATACTTTTCCATTTTTAGAGGGAACACAAACTGCCTATTTAGTAGCTGTTTCATCTTTCGGTTGTGTTGATTCTACTTTTAATACGATTCAAATAACCAACGATTTTTCGGTGTATGTACCGAATACCTTTACCCCAGATGGTGATGAGCATAATAATGTATTTCAACCAGTATTTTCTGGCGATGTTGATCCAACAAACTACGGTTTATTAATTTATAATCGGTGGGGTGAATTGGTTTTTGAAAGTCATGATGTTTCTGGGTATTGGGAAGGTAATTACGGTGAATATAAAGCACAAGACGGCGTCTATTCTTATATTTTGACTTACAGCGCAAGTACAAGTAACGAGCTAAAAACAGTAATAGGCAGTTTCTCCTTATTTAGATAGTATTAATTCGTTTTAGGCTTAATTAGGCTTAATATCTAGTTAGGATTGCTTATTTTTACACGCTGATTCTCCATATGATTATTAAAAACTTATTTCTACTCCTTCTTCTTTTAACTGTTTATAATAGCTATGCTCAAAATTTACCCCAAGGTGAGGGAATGATTATGGGACGAATTGTTAACGCTGACAATAACAAATCCATTGAATATGCAACCGTTCGCCTCTATCTAGAAAAAGATTCGGTTTTGGTTACTGGTTTATATACCGATAAAGATGGGAAATTTTTATTTGATAAACTATTGCTGGGTTCCTACTACTTAAAGTTTTCTTTTGCGGGTTTTATGCCCAAGAATAGTGAGTCGATTTTAATATCATCAAACTTAAAAGGAATAAATTTAGGAATTGTAAGCTTACAAGCTGATAAAACCTTAAAACTCGATCAAATAAACGTTTTCGGAACTGCTGATATTTTAACTTCAGGAATTGATAAGAAAGTATATAATGTTGGCGAAGATATGTCTGTAAAAGGTGGGACAGCTAATGATATTTTAAAAAATATTCCGTCTGTTGATATTGATCAGGACGGACGAATTATGTTGCGTGGTGATGGCTCGGTTACGGTACTAATCGATGGTAGACCAAGTTCTTTATCTGGTGGAAATGGAAAAACATTACTGGATGCGCTTCCTGCTGGTTCGATCGAAAGGATTGAAATTGTAACAAATCCATCTGCCAAATATGACCCTGATGGAACATCTGGAATCATTAACATTGTCATAAAGAAAAATAAATTAAAAGGATTCAATGGTTTAGTTAGTTCAAATATCGGTTCAGGAGATTTTACGGGAGGAAATGTTGCTGATGGTGGTTTGTCTATGAGTTATCGAAATACATTTTTTAATGTTTATGGATCGTATAATGGACGTTATTTAGCGGGTTATCGAAACAATACTTCCTTCATTCGACAAACTTTTCTGAATGATTCTGTTTCTATTTTGGACCAAAATCGCACGGGTACTGATTTGAATGCTGGTAATACCTATCGTTTTGGGTTTGATTTTAACCTTAAAAACAGAAAAACAATGTCTTTTTCTACAACAGGTAGTAACGGAAGACGCGACAGAACTGGTGATCTTTGGAATGGCATTAAAGATATAGATCAAGAATTAGTAGGATTAACAAGAAGGGTTTCATACGATCCATCTCAACAACATAATTATGATTTTAATGTCAATTTTAGACAAGAGTTTAAAAACAACCGAGGTAATCTAGTCGTAGATGCTAATCAGTCGATTGGCATGGAATCAATTCAAGGTTATTACCTGCAAGGGAATTATAGTTTGGATTCAGTGGTGGATACCCCATCATATTTGAGTCAGCGATTATTTAATGCGGAGAAAAATAATATAAGTTCCATTCAAACCGACCTTACTTATCTCTGGCCAGAAAAATTAATGCGTTCTGAGTTTGGTCTTAAAGCTATTATCCGCGATCAAGGGGTAGATACTTACTCAGAAACCTATGATCAATCTTCGTTGACTTATTTTGAAGATACTTTGGCCAATTTTTTATATCAGTATAATGAACAGATATACAGTGCGTATGGGATTTTTGGTTACCAAATTAATAAGTTCAAGTATCAGGGCGGTGTGCGTTTCGAAAAAGCCTATCAAATACCAAATCTGATCTCCGATTCGATAAAAATAACCAATGATTATTTTAACTTTTTCCCATCCGCTCACATTAAATATTCGTTAAACAAAAAATCAGAAATTGGTCTAAGTTATAGTCGCAGAATAACACGGGCATCTTCAGGTGATTTGAATCCATTTACTGCTTATTCAGATCCCTTTAATTTAAGGCGTGGAAATCCCTATTTACAGCCAGAGTTTGTCAATTCGTATGACTTAGCGTATACCACTGAAAAAGATAAGCTAAATTTCTCAGCTGCCATTTTTTATCGACATACTATCGGATCTATTTCGCGAATTAAGGTTTTTTATGCCGACAATTCATCAGCAGTTACCTTCGCAAATATTGGTCAATCTCATAGTTATGGAACGGAATTAATCGCGTCCTATCGCCCAACAAAATGGTGGCGAAATACCCTTTCAACCAATGTGAATTATATTCAATACGAAACATCAGATCCAAATTGGAACCGAAGTGGCGTTAATTGGAATGTTAAGTATATGGGGTCAGTCGATTTTTGGAAAAAGACAGCTACTTTGCAATTGAATGTAAATTACATTGCCCCAAGAATTACTGTTCAAGGTACTGCTCAGCGAAAAGGGTCTGTTGAAATATCATTTGATAAAAAATTCAATGATGGTAAATGGACAGTAGGGACAAGGGTATCGGATATATTCAACCGTCAAGGATTTTTTATGGAAGTAAATCAGCAGAATATTTATCAAGTTAGTGAATTTAAATGGTTAACAAGACGCGTTTATATTACGCTGTCATACAAATTTGGTAAATTAGAAATGGGGAATAAAAGTAAAGTTTCGGGTCAAGATCCAGGGGATCTTTAAACTTAATAAATATAGCCATGTCAAAAAAAAATAAAAATATCGCTAACGTTGTATACTCAACTAATCCAAATTTTATTTACCAGTCGATTGAAGCTGATGAACAGGCAACACGCCCGTCGAATGATCAAGCCTTATATGTTTCGATTGATCGGAAACAACGAGGAGGAAAGGAGGTGACGCTAATAGAAGGATTTGTTGGAACTGAAGATGATCTCAAGGATTTGGGTAAAATGCTTAAGTCGAAATGCGGCGTAGGTGGAACAGTAAAAGATGGTCAAATCCTTATTCAAGGAAATTTTAAGGAAAAAATCGCTGATTTGTTGCTGAAGGAAGGGTATGTAAAAACGAAAAAAAAAGGAGGGTAAAACAACCAAATTATTTTTATTTACTACCAAACTAATAGTTTTTCCTTCGGTAAAAATAGTTTTAGGTTGTTTTAATTGATATTACAGAAAAATATTCATAATTTTATTTCTACTTTTAAACTAAATCAATAAATATTTAACAATGAATAAAATTATACTCTTCGCTATAATACTTTTTTCTTTTACTGTAAAAGCTCAGACCTATCAATCTAACTTTTTAGATGGTACAATCATGTTTCAGCTAAAAGGCGATACTTATCCGAATAAACTCCAAAAAGATCAAGTAGATCCGAATGATTTTTCTCTAGTGGAGGAATTAAGTCAGTACCCCGAACTTGCTAGCTTATTTGAGGATGTATCGATTACTAAATTTGAAAGACCAAGTTATTTTACGTTCAAGCCTTCTTTAATGAATATGTATAGAATTCAATTCACAGATTTCTCAAAAGTTGACGAACTTATCAGAAGGTTGCAAACTATTTCATCTGTTGTTTTTGCTGAAAAGGAACCTATTTACTTTACTGATTTTGTTCCTAATGATCCAAGTCACACCGGCAGCGATAAATGGTATCACACTTTAGTGGGTTCAGAAAATGCTTGGAATATCCATCAAGGTCGAAACCAAGTGAAGGTCGCTATTGTAGATAATGCAGTGTATTGTGGCCATTCGGATCTGACAACATTTAAGCAATATGATGTAGCAGATAATGATCAAAATGCTACCCCACCACAAACATATTCTCAAGATAATGGTTGGTCTCATGGAACCCATTGCGCTGGCTTGGCTACGGCTGATATTAACAATGGTGTTGGTATTGCCGGCTTAGGTGGAAATGTTGAATTAATCGGTGTTAAATGTACACCCAACACTTCTACGTCTTCTGGTTCTGTCTGGTATGGTTATGCTGGGGTTCAGTGGGCTTGCCAAAATGGCGCTCATGTGGTTTCAATGTCTTTTGGTGGGACAGGTTTCTCTCAAAGTTTTCAAAATTTAATTAATGCCTATCCTCAAGTTGTCTTTTTAGCAGCTGCAGGAAACAGCAACGTAACTACCTTAACGTATCCTGGCGCTTATGCTAACGTAATTTGTGTTGGGTCTGTCGATGCTACCGATTTACGTTCCTCCTTTTCAAATTACAATGGAGCAAATCCTTATGTAGACATCGCTTCACCAGGTGGATATTCTAACGGTGGTCTGCTTAGCACGGTATATTCTACGGGTGGAAATAGTTACGCTAAAATGGGAGGTACTTCCATGGCCACACCTTTCGCTGCTGGTTTGGTTGGCCTAATGTTAAGCGTGAATCCATCTTTATCTCCTCAGCAAATCTTGACTTGTTTGATAAGTTCAGGTGTGAACATCAATCAAAACGTTGGACCTCGTATCAATGCTTTTGCGGCAATGCAATGTGCATCACAAGGCTTAATTTCGGGCGCTCCGATTTCTAACTTTTTTGGAATTCCAACAACTTTATTTGAGGGCGATTCAGTAAAGTATTATGAAAATTGTTCAAATGGAGGTAATGCCATTAGTTCTTACCAGTGGTCGTTTCCAGGCGGAACTCCTTCTTCATTCTCCGGCCAAAATCCTCCTTATGTTACCTATGCAGCTGCCGGAACGTATTCCGTAACTTTAACGGTTTCAAATGTTACAGCCAACGATACGGAGACCAAGGTTGGATACATTACGGTTAATACGCCACCTTATGGTAACTGGATCATTCAGAATTCAGGGTTTTCTCAGGCATCGAGAGGCATCAATTACATATCTATTGTAGATCAAAACATTGTGTGGTCTACTGCTTACGATGGCAGTGGAACAGCAGCAAATATCCAGCAATTTACTAAAACCTTAGACGGTGGGAATACGTGGACCCCAGGCAACATTAATGTAGGGAATACGAGTCTTGGAATTTCCATGATTAAAGCCATTTCGGGAACTACGGCCTGGTTAGCGGCTTACCCCAATACAGCAGGTCAGTTGGGTGGTATTTGGAAAACTATTAACGGCGGATCCACTTGGACCAAGCAAACCACGGCAACTTTTAGCAACGCGAGTAGTTTTACCAATATTGTTCATTTTTGGAACGCTAACGATGGATTCTGTATGGGAGACCCAATCAATGGGGAATACGAAATTTACCGAACCACCAATGGAGGAACCAATTGGACCTTAGTGAGTGGCGCTAATATCCCCAATCCTTTATCCGGTGAATTTGGTTACACCCGTCAAATCGAGACCTTTGGCAATAGCGTTTGGTTTACCACAAACAAAGGTCGAATATACCATTCAACTGATAAAGGCGCTACTTGGGCCGTTTATACTTCGCCCCTCATAGATTTTGGAGGAACCACAATGAGCGGTAATTTTTCTTTTAGTTCGCTGAATGCTGGAATTATTGTCAATGTTAATGGTCTCGTTTATAAGAGCGCTAATGCTGGAGCTACATGGACATTAGTCCCTACCACTGGACCTGTTTACAGCAATGGGGTTTGCGCCATTGAAAATACAAATGTGATTTTTACAACGGGTGCAGCAACGACAGGTTCTGGTTCATCTTATAGTTTAGATGGCGGTACAACGTGGACAGGCATTGACAATGCACAGCATTTGTATTGTGAGTTTTTGACCCCGTCTATTGGTTGGTCAGGAAGTTTTAATACCTCTTCTACCCAAAATGGCATGTGGAAATGGAACAATCTATCAAGTCCTCTAAGTGTGCAGTTTAGCGCTAATCCAGCCACAGTTTGTGTAAATACCCCAGTTCAGTTTTCAGACCAAACGACGGGTGGTACTATTACTTCGTGGAATTGGAGTTTTCCCAATGGTTCCCCGGCAACCTCAACGCTTCAGAATCCAACAGTGACCTATTTTCAGCCAGGAACATATGCAGTGTCATTAACAGCGAGCGATGGCACTTTTTTAAGCAGTTACCAAGATACCGCTTTTATTGTGGTGGAGGCACCTCCAGCTAATCCAAGTGCGATAGTTGGGAATGTGGCACCTTGCATCAATACCTTAGAAAACTACAGCGTGACCAACGACCCTGCGGTTTTTTACAACTGGACGCTTCAGTCAGGATGGTTAGGGATGAGTAATTCCAATACCATCGCAGTTACATTTGACAATACCTCAGGTCCATTGTCTGTCACAACCAATAATTCTTGCGGAGCGAGTGCGCCTTCTGTATTGAATATTAATGTGGGTGCTGCTCCAGTTGCACTTTTTTCTTATACCTTAAATGGCGGCGTATTAACCCTTACCAATAACTCTTTGAATGCATCGAATTATTCTTGGGACTTTGGAAATGGTATCACTTCGAACGCCACCGATACAAGCATTACTTATACATCCCCTGGTTCATATTCGATCACACTTCTTGCTACAGACAATTGCGGGGTTTCAGATACCCTAATCCAAGTGATTCAAGTGCTTGGATTAGTTGATTTAGCTTCTCAGGCGGTAACTGTATATCCCAATCCAACAACAGGTGTTATTTTTATTCAATTATTGGATAAAGGATTAATGGGCGAAAAAATGAGCTTATTTGATATTGCTGGTAGAAAAGTAATGGAGAAAATTATCACACAAGAAAATGAATCCATTGACTTGAGTTCATTTAAATCAGGTATTTATCTACTAAATATTCTTGGTGAATCTACACGAATCGTCAAGGAGTAAAGATTCCTGTGTTTGTATTTTATGATAACTCGTTAATAAAGGGCTAAGGAGACTATTTTTTAGTGAACTATTTTATTGGATGTTAATTCCGTGATACAATTGAGCCTTATTTGTTTCAATTTACTGTTATCGGACAATCGTAAACATATAATCTAACATCACCCCTTTTTAGTTGGGATGATCAAAGAACTTTTATATATTTCGCTTTGCACGCTTCGAAGCAAGGGTAAATTAGAATTAATGTGTCGCCACTTATTTCATATTTAAGTGTCAAATTTGGACACGCAGTAGAAATTATGGTAGAATCTAATGCTGAGTATGTTCCTGCTGTACTTGTATTAGATTCAATAGACATATCGCAAATTATTCCATTGGAATTAACATTTCCGTTGGTATTGAATACTAAATTTTTATCGCTACTTACTGTAGTGAATACGCCGCTTCCATTACCTGGATCCATTAATACTTCTTTTAATTCCCAAGTACCAGTCAAGGAACCACCATCTTTTTTCTTACATGAAGTAATTAAACTTAAGATTAATAAAATTGCGAATGATATTTTCATGAGATTTAATCAGTTAATGTTTTAGCTTAAATAAACAAAAAAAAGAGCGACTAATGCCGCTCTTTTTTTACTTGGAGAGGTTGTTTTTTATTGCTTTATAAACGAAAGCGTTTCATTCGCGTTTTCTGAAGCTATCTGAACTAAATAGTGACCGTTTGTTAATGATTCAATAGCTATTTTAGCAAATCCATTGTTTACTTGTCCGCTAACTAATTTCCGTCCTGACATATCCATTATCTTGTATCCGAAGTTTGTAATATTTCCTGTAATTGAAATATTATCAGTACTTGGATTCGGGTATAGCTTGAATTGGTTCATACTTGATTCATCAACTCCCACCAACATTGTATTGATATTGTAAGTTGTGTTCGTTACGATAGGAGAATTCCAATCAAAGTAAATATACGCCGTATTTTCAATGGTACTTCCAACTGGATTTCCATTGTTTTCTTGGATTCTGTAAACCAAATGCCCATGACTTCCCGGTTCGTTGCTTGTTGAGTCATCTAACCAGATATTAGGGTATTCAAATTTTAGTAAACCATTCCCCATATTTACCACTTGCATGTTGTGAGAAGACTCCACTAATGTGAATGTAGACCAATCCAAATTCGCATCTAAGGTATCTAGAATGTAGATATTCTGTGCGGGAGAAGTTCCTGTATTTTGAAATTGAATGGTGTACGTTAAGGCATCAGTTAAACTAGCATCGATTTGTTCCGATGGAATGGCTAATGTTTCGTAGATAGCAGGTCTTACAACAACCTTGTCATTCGGATCATAGCTATTTCCAACGATCTGTAAAAGTGATCCATTGTTGTTTAAAGTAGAACAATCAACTATATTTCCGGCAGGAGTTATTGTTGATGTAAAATAATGTTGCGTACCGCTTTGTATTCCGGAAGGAACATTAAATGTTATTAAATCGATAGACGAGAAAGAATTTGATCCAGAATTTAAATTCCATGTAATTGTATTACCACTAATTACGTATCCTGTATTAGCGATTGAACTTGTATTTACGGTAACTCCTGCTGGAAAAGTTAATGTTAAGGTATACGCCCCAACTGCTCCAGGACCGTAAGAACCCCAATTTAAATGGAAGTAGGCAGTCGTGTTTTGATAGTATCCGATCCATGGTGTTACAGTGCTCCATAAATCAGCACATAAATTTGCACCACCGCCACAATTTACTGCGAAATACCCAGCATTTGGTGTGGTAGAATTTATTCCAACTAGTGTAATGATATTATTTGGCATTGTATATCCGTTGTAGGTCAACCATTGTTGGTTAATTACTCCAATTACATAATTTGTGTTTGAAACTGGCCCACAATAGATGAAGAATCCGTTGGTATCTGAATATACCGTAACTGTATTCGAGCCGATTGTATTTTGCGAATATAATAATACAGGCGCTCCTACGATAGGAGATTCGTTGGTGTCCATGGTGCCATTTCCATTAGCATCGCAGAATACAAATCCTGCGTAGCAATTTGTATTACCTTGGTTGCTTCCACAATTCATTGGGAAATTCGCTGTAGCAAGAGGTATTCCAGAGTTACATGTAACATTGTTTATTGTTATTGGCCAAGTACCAGCAATGTAACCGTTATTTACCATCCAATTCTGATTTACAGAAACTACTGCTGTTTGTCCAGCAGTACCTGCGTAAGAAATTGTATAAAAACCAGTATTGTTCGTATATCCAGTGTAAGTAGTTCCATTAGATACGACGTTTACAGGTGCATTTATTACAGGAATGTCTCCAGTATTATAAACACCATTATTATCTGTATCACAAAATACTTGCCCACCCATACACATGTAATTATTTCCACCACAACCAATAGTATAGTTGATAGTATCTATTACATAGGTTTGGTTTGCAGGATTGTAGACTGTTATTGAAATTGGATATGTTCCAGAGGAATTATACGTATGAGTTATTGGCGGGTTGAAATTAATTAGGGTTCCTGATGTTGATGTTCCAGCGTTATGTGTGGTAGTTGCGCCATCGCCCCAATTAATTTGAACTGAAAACTGAAAAGGAGCAAAATTATTACCGATTATGACATTTTGAATATCAGCTGGTACTGTGCCCGCAGTAGTAGCTGCAGTTTGAGCAGAAAAACTCATTGTGATGGTTGAATCACAACTTAGTACAGTGCTTGTGCTTGTTTGTGTTAAACCTGTTAGTGAATATCCTACAACTTGTGCATGATAAAATGAGGTGGATAATAGGCAAAAACTGCATATTAGCTTAAAAAGTAGATTTTTTTTCATGGATATGATTTTAGATTCGGTTACACGACGAAAACTAACATTGATTAGTTGCTTTCAATCGCATATCTTCACTATCTTTGAGGGACTTAAATAATTTACACCGATATAATGCAAGAACAATCCATTGATAAAGCCCTATTAGCTGATTTTGGAAACTTAGAATTATTAGCAAAACAAGTTGTTGAAGGATTTATTACTGGCCTTCATAAAAGTCCGTTTCATGGTTTTTCTGTTGAATTTGCGGAACATCGCATTTATAATCCGGGTGAATCTACACGCCATATAGACTGGAAGCTTTATGGACGTACCGATAAGTTGTTTACAAAAAAATATGAAGAAGAAACCAACTTGCGTTGCCAACTCCTAATCGATTGTTCTAGTTCGATGTTTTTTCCAAAAGATGCTAAATTAACCAAGCTGATTTTTTCAATGTATGCAGCGGCAAGTTTAATTGAATTATTGAGAAGGCAACGAGATGCTGTTGGACTTACTATTTTCTCCGATCAAATTCACATTAATTCCAAGGCGAAATCTAGTCCTGCGCACCATCGTTTTTTATATTCAGAAATGGAAAAATGGTATCGTAATTATGATGAGAAATTAAAAATGACAACCAACACCATTTCAATATTACATGATATTGCAGAACTTACACATAAAAGAAGTTTAATAGTTCTTTTCACTGATTTGTTAGGGAATAGTGATAGTGTTGATGAATTATTTCAAGCATTAAATCATTTAAAACACAATAAGCATGAAATAGTAATTTTTCATGTGACCGATTCAAAAATGGAATTAGACCTTAAATTGGATAACCGGCCATATCAATTAATTGATATGGAAACGGGAGAAAAAATTAAAGTGCAACCTACTGAAATTCGTGAGAAATACGTTGAGGGTATTCGTAAATATATGAATGAGGTAAAACTTAGATGTGCAGATTATCGAATTGATTTTGTTGAGGCCGATATTAATGAAGGATACCATCCTGTGCTCATTCAATATTTGTTAAAAAGGGAAAAGATGTATTAACTCATGAGTTTCCTTCATTCTAAATAGTATTTTTGTTCTATGAATTCCGTTGATCAAATAATTTCTCCCATTAAGAATGAAATGATGCTTTTTGAGAAGCATTTTAAAGAAACAATGCACTCAAAAGTACCACTGCTAGATAAAATCACCAACTATGTTGTGAAACGTAAAGGAAAGCAGATGCGGCCAATGTTTGTTTTTCTTTCTGCCAAAATGTTGGGAGAGCTTAATGAAAAGACCTTTGATGCAGCCGTTTTGGTGGAATTGCTTCATACTGCAACCTTAGTCCATGATGATGTCGTGGATGATGCCAATGAACGAAGGGGTTATTTTTCGATTAATGCGCTTTGGAAAAATAAAATTGCGGTGCTGGTTGGTGATTATATGCTCTCAAGAATTTTATTGCTTTCGTTGGAAAAAGAAAATACTGATTTATTGAAGATTGTTGCCCGTTCGGTTAGAGAAATGTCGGAAGGTGAATTGCTTCAAATTGAAAAAGCGAGGCATTTAGATATTACAGAGGATATCTATTTTGAGGTAATAAAAAAAAAGACAGCATCTCTTATTTCAACTTGTTGTGAGTCTGGCGCCTTAAGTGTTGGTGCAAATTCGTATTCTCAACTGATGTTCAACTTTGGTGAATTAGTCGGAATTGCATTTCAGATTAAAGATGATATATTCGACTATGGTTCTCCAGATAAAATTGGAAAACCAACCGGAATTGACATTAGAGAACAAAAGATGACATTGCCATTAATATACGCTATTAACCATAGCACGAAAGAAATCAAGAAAGAATTATTAGACATAGTAAGGAATAAAAATGAAGAGCAAAATTCTATTAATCGCGCTGTTCAGTTAGTTTTGCAATCGGGAGGTATTGAATACGCTCACGAAAAAATGATGGAGTATGGCAAAAAAGCCATTGAATTATTAACGGAAATCCCTGAATCTGATGCGAAAAATTCGCTAATTGGTTTGGTTCATTTCACAATGAATAGAGAAAAATGAATGTTTTTATTGGTGCTTTTATCTTGTTTTTCTTGCTAATCTCATGTAAAGATAAGCAGGTAGATAAAATAGTCGAAAAAGAAAATTTAGTGGAAATTAAAGACGGTATTTATACCGAATGGTATCCTGGCAAGAAAAATAAAAAATTTCAAGGGGCACAGGATGAAAAATCAAGAAGGGATGGAAAATGGGTTTTCTACTCAGAAAAAGGTAACGAATTATCCATTACTTTTTATACAAATGGTTTAAAAAATGGGTTTACAATGGTTAAATACCCAAGTGGAAGAATGCATTATAGGGGCGAATATAGAAATGATACGATTGTTGGTTTATGGACAACCTATGATCAGAATGGAAAGATTACGAAAGAAAAAAATTATGATAAGTGAGTAAAATTCCAAGCTTTATTATTGAGGAAATTATGCAAACTTCTCGCATTGAGGAGGTAATTGGGGAATTTGTTCAGTTAAAGCGTGCGGGGTCTAATTTAAAAGGTTTAAGTCCTTTCACTGATGAAAAAACCGCTTCGTTTGTCGTTTCGCCAGCAAAGCAGATTTTTAAATGTTTTTCAACAGGTAAAGGGGGTTCGGTTGTTTCTTTTCTTATGGAGAAAGAACATTATTCTTACCCAGAAGCATTGAGGTGGTTGGCCGAAAAATATGGAATTGAAATCCCAAATGATGCTGGTCCTTCCGCAGATGAATTGGCGCAAAATACGGAAAAAGATAGTTTGTTTATTATCAATGAATTCGCTAAACAACACTTTGCTAATGCCTTATTATCATCCGATGAAGGCCAAGCTATTGGTTTAAGCTATTTCGAAGAAAGAGGTTTTCGAAGAGATATTATAGAGAAATTTCAGTTAGGGTATTGTTTAAATAAAGCGGATGATTTTACTAAAACTGCGATTGAAAAGGGTTATAAACAAGCCTATCTCGAAACTGTTGGTTTGACTAAATCAAAAGATGATCGATGTTTTGATTTTTTTCGAGGTCGCGTAATGTTTCCTATTCATAGTATTTCAGGACGTGTCCTAGGATTTGGTGGCCGCACCCTACAAAATGACAAGAAAATTGCAAAGTATTTTAATTCGCCCGATAGTATAGTTTATAATAAAAGTCAAATTTTATACGGCTTGTTTTTTGCGAAAGGTGATATCATTAAGTACGATGAATGTTTGTTGTGCGAAGGGTATACTGATGTGATAGGAATGCATCAATCAGGAATACAAAATGTTGTTTCATCCTCCGGTACTTCCTTGACGAAAGAACAAATAAAGTTAATTTCTAGGTATACCAAAAATATCACGATTCTTTTCGATGGCGATGCGGCAGGAATTAAAGCGTCATTTCGCGGCATAGATTTAATTCTAGAAGAAGGGATGAATGTGAAAGTAATTTTGTTCCCAAATGGTGAAGATCCTGATTCGTTTGCAAAGGGTCATACTACCGAAGAGACTATTGACTTTATAAAAGTAAATAAGAAGGATTTTATTTCATTCAAGGCCTCCATTTTATTAGGAGAAGGCGAAAATGACCCCTTACAAAAAGCTAAATTGATTAAAGAAATTATTCAAACGGTTTCGTTGATTCCTGATCATATTACAAGAAGTGTTTATGCAAAAGAATTGTCGACTCAATTTGAAATGGACGAAAACATGGTGAGCACCGAATTAATTCGCTTGCGTAAAAACAGTTTGGCCAATGAGCTAAATGAACCTATCATTCGTGATGTAAAAGTTACCAACGATAATGTTAGTATACTTCCAACCCAACCCAAAGAAGAATTAACCTATGAATTCGAGTTAATCCGAATCATGTTGCAATTTGGAACTAACGAAATTGAAACTATTCAAGGTGATGAACTAAGGCCACAGAAAGTTTCAGTAGTAGAAATGATTTGCAAGGAGTTGACAAATGATGAATTATCTTTCCGACATCCTCTTTGTCATAAAATCCATACTGTTTTCGTTGAGGGTTTAAATGAACAAACGATATACTCAATGGCTTATTTTCAGCATTTGGAAGACCAGGAATTGATAAAGTTTATCAGTAATCTCGAGACGTTCGAATCTGAATTAAGTCCAAATTGGATTTTGAAATTTAATATCTTTACTAAAACAGAAGAAATGGGGCTTTTTCATACAGTTTCCAATTTGCTGTATAATTTTAAATATAATAAAGTCAATGAGCATATTTTGTCGCTTCAAACAAAAATGAAAGACGCTAGTATATCTCACGACGAATTAATGGATATGTTAGCAGAGCAAATGGCTTATGAACGTGTTAAAAAAGAAATAACAGGTCATTTAGGCCGCATAATTTTAAGGTAGTATGCTGAATAAAACGATTTTTAATTTAGGGCCATTTCAAATTTGTTTTTGGAATATAGTTTTCTTGTCGCTCATATTTTTTTCAGCATTCGTTCTTCGTAGGGTTTTTCATCGTTTTTTAAAAAATTCCCTTAAAAAGTCTAATATAAGTATTGAAGGTCGACGACTTACTTGGTTGAAATTAGTGAGTCAAAGTGTTTATCTATTTGCTATCTATTTTGCTGTATTAAGTTTTCGTTATAACAATATAGATATTTCATTTAATGACTTTTTGGATTTTAAGATAATTTCTTTAAAAGCTTTTAGTCTAACATTTTATGATATCCTTGTGATAATCATTGTTTTTATTGCTACTAAAATGTTCGTCAATGTGACGAAGCTTTATTTAAGTCAAAAACTAAAGTCCAATAAAAGAATTGACGATGGTACCGAATACATCTACATTCAAATTTCTAAATACATTATTTATTTATTTTCATTTTTATTCACGTGTAAAATATTAGCTATTGACTTGAGTCTAATCTTGACAGGGTCTGTAGGTTTATTAGTTGGCCTAGGATTAGGTCTTCAAGATGTATTTAAAGATTTAATTGCTGGTGTGGTTTTATTGCTTGAAGGAAACATTAAAATAGGAGATATTGTTGAAATATCAGGAACTTCCAATCAATCATCTGTGGTAGCTAAGATTCTGAAAATTAATGCGCGTACTACTCAAATTGAATCCCGAGAAGGAAATGTGCTTATTATTCCAAACACAAGATTAACGCAACAGCAGGTTGAAAATTGGACACATGGTTCTACATTATCACGTTTTACAATAGAGGTGGTAGTGGAATATGGCGCTAATTTAGAGTTGATCTCGAAATTACTTATTGATTCAGCAATGAGTCACCCGAAAGTTAAAAAAGATCAGCCGATTTTTACAAGAATGGCTAATTTTTCAGAGAATGGATTGGCAATAGAATTAATTTTTTGGGCAGATCAGAGTTGGGACATTAATAATTATAAATCAGACCTTCGCTTTGAAATATACCGTTTGTTCTCGATTCATAATATTACCATACCTTACCCTAAACGCTCAGTGGAAGTTAGCAACAAGGTTTAATCTTTTAGGGCACTTTTATAAACTAGTATTGTTTTTTCGATTCCTAAATAGAGCGCATCTGCGATGAGGGCATGACCGATAGAAACTTCTGCTAAAGAAGGGATTTTTGATTTAAAAAAAGCTAAGTTTTCACTATTTAAATCATGGCCGGCATTTATCGCTAAACCAAGTGAAATACCCAAATTTGCAGCCTTCGTATAGGCTTCCATTATTTTTTCTCGATCATCTAGATTGGCCTCGGCATATGGTCCCGTGTACAATTCGATGCAATCTGCTCCTAAGGATGCAGCTAAGCCTATTTGTTTGAGGTCGGTTCCAACGAACAATGAGACTCTGATTTTCATTTTTTTTAATCTTGATATAATCGGAGTAAGAAAAGCGCTATTTTCTTCTAAGTCCCAACCGGCATTAGAAGTTAAAACATGTGGTGGATCAGGAACAAGTGTTGCTTGTTTGGGTTTGCATTCTGCAACTAAGTCCATAAATCGCTCATCTGGATAACCTTCAATATTTAATTCAGTAAGAATTACTTGGCTTAGCTTTACAGCATCTGCTCGGGTAATGTGCCGCTCATCTGGACGTGGATGTATCGTGATGCCATTCGCACCAAATCGTTCGCAATCTAGTGCAAATTGAATAACATTTGGCCTGTCTCCACCTCGTGCATTTCGAAGGGTAGCTATCTTATTAATGTTAACGCTCAAGTTTGTCATGGGCTAATTTACTCCCTCAAAATTACAAACTCTCAAAGGATTTTACTACTTTTGATCCTCCTTATGCGAGCATTTGAACTTATTACCGACGAAATACCACCCTTAATTCACTCTGATTCTGGTGAAAAAGCGATAAACTGGATGGATGAATTTAAAGTATCCCATCTACCCGTATTAAAAAATGGTGTTTTTGTTGGCGTAGTGTCCGAATCTGCTATCCTTGATCGCTTGGAATTGGCTGACTCTTTAGATGTGCTTTTCGATCACTTACCAAGACCTTATGCTCTTAAAAACGCCCATATTTATGAGGTGCTTGCTATGATGTCGGAATTTAAAATAAGTGTTTTGCCAATTTTAGATGATAATGAACAGTACTTGGGTTGTACAAGTATTTATCATTTAATGACAACACTCGCTAATATCGGTAGTATAAAAGAACCGGGTAGTATTTTGGTGCTTGAAATTAATGCTATTGATTATTCTATGGCACAAATTGGACAAATTGTTGAAAGTAACAATGCAAAAATCCTCAGTTCTTATATTCTTTCCGATGCTGCATCTTCTTTATTGGAAGTGACATTGAAAATAAATGAACTAAATCTCACACGGATCATTCTTACTTTTGAACGTTATGATTATACAATAAAGGCTTCTTATCAAGCAGGAGCTAGTGATGATGATTTGCGATGGAAGTATGATGCATTAATGAATTTTATGAAATTTTAAGCATGAAAGTAGCCATCTACGGTAAAAAAATAAACAAGAATATCTCAGAATACTTTTTAAATACACTTGCTGTAATTGAAAAGTTAGGGTGGACGGCCGTTTTAGAAACAGATATTAATACCAGTCTTATTGCGAAATGTGGCTTGAAGGATTCTTATCAAACTTTTAGCTCTTTTAAGGATATTAAATCTGGAATTGATTTATTTATAAGTCTTGGCGGCGATGGAACGTTTCTTAAATCGGTGGGGTATATTCGTGATTCTGGCGTGCCAATTCTTGGTGTCAATACAGGAAGATTAGGATTTTTGTCGAATATAGCCAAGGATGACATCGAAGTCACTTTAGAGGCGATTGATTTAAAAAAGTATGATTTTCAGCTCCGTTCTTTGCTAAGAGTGAATACCCCGGAAGATATTTTTGGGACAGAAAATTTCGCATTAAATGAATTAACGATTCAAAAGCGAGATACCTCGACAATGATTACAGTACATGCAAGTTTAGATGATAAGTATTTAAATAGTTATTGGGCTGACGGTTTGATTGTTTCAACACCAACGGGTTCTACAGCCTATAATCTAAGTTGCGGAGGCCCTATCATTACGCCAGGTTGTCAAGTTCATATCTTAACGCCAATTGCGGCACACAATTTGAATGTGCGGCCGGTCGTCGTTCCTGATCATTTGCCTATTAAGTTAAGTATTGAAGGAAGGGATCGTAGTTACTTGATTAGCTTAGATGGAAATTCAAAAACGATTAAACAAGGTGAAGAAATCATCATTAAAAAAGCGGAATTTATGATAAATGTCATTAAATTTGAGCACAATAATTTTTTAGATACCATACGAAACAAAATGTTTTGGGGAATAGATAAACGAAATTAATATTATGAAAAAACAACTTTTAACCATCGGCTTTGTAGGCCTAGCTTTATTTTCAATCGCTCAGAAATCTAAAAGTAAAAAAGTAATTCTAAGGAATGAGATTGATTCTGTATCATACCTTATTGGAGTAAGTGTTGGAAACAACATTGGAAAGGAAATGTCTGAGGCGAATATTGAATTAATTATTCAAGGCTTTAGAGATGCCGTAAATCAGAAGACGCTAGCTTGTAATGATGATGGAAATGCTATTTTACAACAATATTTCACTAATAAAGCTGGTAAAGTTCAAGCTCAAGAGGATAAAAAAAATGAAGTGTTTAAGGGTGAATCTGAAAAATTCTTAATTGATAATCTTAAGAACCCGGAAATTAAAATGACCTCAAGCGGTTTGCAGTACATTATTTTAAAGGAAGGTAGCGGTGATCATCCAAAGGCTGAGTCTACAGTTAAAGTTCATTATCATGGAACCACCATCGAAGGAAAAGTATTTGATAGTTCTGTAGATCGGGGCGAGCCCATTGAATTCCCATTAAATCAAGTGATAAAAGGTTGGACAGAAGGATTGCAATTGATGGCTGTTGGATCAAAATTCAAGTTTTTTATTCCTCAAGAATTAGCGTACGGTGCACAGTCGCCTAGTCCTGAAATTAAACCTTATTCTACCCTAATATTTGAAGTTGAACTATTGAGTTTCGAAGATCCGAAATAAAACTAAAATCTATCCATATGAAAACCTTATTTTTTTTAACAATTATTACTGCAACAATTCAATTTTCGTTTGCGCAAAAGCAAAAGTTAGGCAATGGTCTATATGCTCAATTTAACACAAGTAAAGGAATCATTATCTGTTCTTTAGAGTTTGAAAAAACACCCATGACGGTTGCCAATTTTGTTGGCTTAGCGGAAGGGAAGTTTGAGCACCCGAATAAAAAATTTGATAAGCCATTTTATGATGGATTAAAATTCCACCGTGTCATTAAAGATTTTATGATTCAAGGTGGTGATCCACTTGGAACAGGTAGTGGCGATCCGGGTTATAAATTTTATGATGAAATAGTTGCGGACTTGGTGCACTCAGGACCAGGTATATTGTCAATGGCTAATTCAGGACCCAATACGAATGGTAGCCAGTTTTTTATCACCCATAAAGAAACACCTTGGTTAAATGGAAAACATACAGTTTTCGGTCACGTTGTTCAGGGGCAAGAAATTGTAGATTTAATTGCGCAAAATGATACTATTCTTAGTCTTCAAATTTTACGTTTTGGTGATGCAGCAAAGAAATTTAATGCTACGAAAGTATTCACTGAAAAATATGCAGCAGCGAAAGCAGCAGATGAAGTTATAAATGCTGAGAAAATTCGCCTTGAAGCAATCGCTGCTATAGAGTATGCAAAGATTGAAGCAATGAGCCAAGATCAATACCAAAAATATATGTTTGATCAAGTATTACTTAAATACCCAAATGCCAAGCAAAGTGCAACGGGATTAGTGTATGATATCGTAAATTATGGCGAAGGAGATAAGCCTGTTCTAGGGTCAAAAATGGGACTTCACTATAAAGGTACTACACGATCGGACGGGAAAAAGTTTGATTCTTCGTATGATCGAAATTCACCTTTGGAATTCAATTATTTAGTTCAAAAAATGATTCCAGGTTTCGAAGAAGGAATTGGCATGTTAGGAAAAGGAGGGAAGGCAACCTTGATTATTCCTTATTTTCAAGCGTATGGTAAAGAAGGGCGACCTGGAGCAATTCCTCCGTATGCAGATTTGGTTTTTGAAATAGAAATACTTCAAGTTGATCCTCCTAATTCTACCCCACAACAAGACCACATTCACACAGAAGGCGACGGACATAAGCATTGAGACTGCTGTTTTCTTAATTGGTATACGCGTACATGATAATATTCGCGCCCATTTGCAATGCTTGAAGATGTTTTTCAGCAGGATCATTGTGTACCTGTGGATCTTCCCAACCATCGCTTAAGTCTGTCTCGAAAGTATAAAGACACATTAGCCGACCATCTTTAATTAAACCAAAGGCCTGAGGACGTTTTCCATCGTGTTCATGTATTTTTGGCAAACCATTAAAGGTATATTTTTGCTTAAAAATGGGATGATTTAGAGGCAATTCTACTAAATCGATCTCCGGAAATGCTTTTTTTAATTCATTACGTATGAATTCATCCATTCCGTAGTTATCGTCAATGTGTAAAAATCCGCCACCTAATAAATATTGCCTCAGGTTATTGGATTCTTCTCGCGAGAAAACAACATTTCCGTGGCCAGTCATATGAATAAATGGATAAAGAAAAATGTCTTTACTTCCAACTTCTACATATGGTGTTTCTTTGTTTATCGAGGTGCCTAAATTTTGATTGCAAAATGTAATCAAATTGGGTAGAGCAGTTGGATTAGCATAATAATCGCCACCACCATTGTATTTTAAAACTGCCAATTGATAAGTCCCTTGACTAAATGCCATGGAGCCAAGGAGTGTCATGAAGCCAATGGATAGTATTTTTCGCATACTACAAAAGTAATTTATTTTGTTTAATTAAGATTTCCTTGATTTATTAATTGAAATTGCTCCTCTCGATCCGCTCCGCCGCGGACTCGATTAGCTTTATAAGTTTTTCGCTCCTCTCGACTTCGCTCGATTAGCTTTATAAGTTTTTCGCTCCTCTCGACTTCGCTCGATTAGCTTAAGAAATAAAATATTTTTATAATTTTTATTCTCCATACAATTTTTTACTACTTTCGATTTTCAATTTAACTTAGAAATTATGAATACCTACGAATGTAATAAATGCGGAATGTCAGTTAAAGCAAGTTGCGGAAAGTGTGATTTACCTTTACAAAATGACCACTTGACCTTGGATAATGGCACGGTTGTTCAGATTTCTAAATGTCCTTCATGTGAAGGAAAAATAAAATCGCCTTTGTGCTGTGGTCAAGATATGAGTTGCAACGTTTAATAAGCTACTCAGCTTATAATCCTGATTCATTCATTTGACAATTTGATTTTTTATCGGAGATTGCTTCGCTCGTCTAGCTTAAACAGTTTTGTGCTCATCTAGACTTACTAACAATAATTTTCAATTTGTTCAAAACACTTTGACTTACCTATCTTTTCGATTGGATTTTGAATTAAATTTGTTCTCAGTTTACTGCGAGCCTTTTCGCGTAAAGAATTGTAAATTGAAAACCCTATGCCAAGAGATATTTCTATTCAATCGGTGCTTATTATTGGAAGCGGACCGATTGTTATTGGTCAAGCTTGCGAATTTGATTATGCAGGTTCACAAGCAGCTAGATCCTTGCGTGATGAAGGCATTGAAGTAACCTTGATCAACTCAAATCCGGCGACAATTATGACGGATAAAGTGGTCGCTGATAATATTTATTTGTTGCCTTTAGAGTCTGACAGTATTATTTCCATTCTTCAAAAACATAAAATTGATGCTGTTTTACCGACTATGGGTGGACAAACTGCACTTAATCTTTGCATCCAATGTGAAGAAATGGGGATTTGGGACGAATACGGTGTGAAAATTATTGGTGTGGATATCAATGCGATTGAAATTACTGAAAATAGAGAGGCTTTTAGAAATTTAATGCTTTCCATTGGTGTGCCAATGGCTCCACAGAAAACGGCTAAATCTTTCTTGGAAGGGAAAGAAATAGCACAAGAATTTGGATTCCCTTTATGTATTCGTCCTTCTTATACGCTTGGTGGTTCAGGGGCTTCTATCTTATATTCACCAAAAGAATTTGATAATCAATTAGAGCGTGGTTTGCAATTATCGCCGATTCATGAAGTGATGATCGATAAGGCCCTATTGGGTTGGAAGGAGTTTGAATTGGAATTGTTGCGTGATAAAAATGACAATGTCGTGATCATTTGCTCGATTGAAAATTTTGACCCCATGGGCATTCACACGGGTGATTCCATTACGGTAGCTCCTGCGATGACACTATCTGACACTACTTTTCAGAAAATGAGGGATATGGCCATCTTAATGATGCGCTCTATTGGAAATTTTGCTGGCGGTTGTAATGTTCAATTTGCTGTTTCTCCGGATAATGCGGAAGATATTATTGCCATTGAAATTAATCCGCGTGTGTCGCGATCTTCAGCTTTAGCGTCAAAGGCAACTGGTTATCCAATTGCTAAAATTGCTGCTAAATTGGCTATTGGATATCACTTGGATGAATTAAAGAACCAAATTACGAAAACAACTTCTGCGTATTTTGAACCAACCTTGGATTATGTGATTGTTAAAATCCCACGATGGAATTTTAATAAATTTCCTGGTGCTAATCGCGAGTTGGGGCTGCAAATGAAATCTGTTGGTGAGGTAATGGCAATTGGGCGTTCTTTTCAAGAAGCCTTGCAAAAAGCCTGTCAATCGCTAGAAATTAATAGAAATGGACTCGGTGCTGATGGGAAGGAATTGACCAACCAAAATGAAATTTTACACAGTTTAGAACATGCGTCATGGAATCGTTTATTCCATATTTATGATGCAATCAAATTAGGGATTCCGTTCAAAACAATCGTCGAAAAGACAAAAATCGATATTTGGTTTCTGAAGCAAATTGAGGATCTAATAAAATTTGAAAAGCAAGTCGAAAAATTTAATGTGGCTAATCTGCCTCAAGAATTACTTTTTGAAGGAAAGCAAAAAGGATATTGTGATCGTCAAATTGCACATTTGTTGAAGTGTCTTGAATCTGAAGTATATAAGAAAAGAACAGAAATGGGCATCAAACGGGTGTATAAGTTGGTTGATACGTGTGCAGCTGAATTTGAAGCGCTAACACCTTACTATTATTCAACTTTTGAATATGAGAATGAAAGTGTGGTCAGTGATAAAAAGAAAGTGATTGTTCTTGGCTCAGGACCAAATAGAATAGGGCAGGGTATCGAATTCGATTATTCCTGTGTTCATGGCGTTCTCGCTGCCAAAGAATGTGGCTATGAAACGATTATGATTAATTGTAATCCTGAAACGGTTTCAACGGATTTTGATACCGCGGATAAATTGTATTTTGAACCTGTTTTTTGGGAGCATATCTATGATATTATCCAACATGAGAAACCAGAGGGTGTGATTGTCCAATTGGGTGGTCAGACGGCCTTGAAATTGGCTGAAAAGTTGAGTCGTTACGGTATAAAAATACTAGGAACGAGTTTCGAAGCGCTAGATTTAGCAGAGGATCGAGGTCGTTTTTCTAAGGTCTTGGAAGAAAATAACATTCCTTTTCCTAAATATGGTATAGTTGAAAATGCCGAACAAGCCTTGGTATTGGCCGATGACCTTGGTTTTCCATTATTGGTTCGCCCGAGTTATGTTTTGGGAGGACAAAAAATGAAAATCGTTATCAATAAAGATGAGTTAGAGCACCATGTTGTCGATATTATAAATGAAATGGGTAATAATCAAATTCTCTTAGACCATTTTTTGGTCGGAGCAGGAGAAGCAGAAGCCGATGCCATTTGTGACGGAGAAAATGTTTACATTATTGGAATAATGCAGCACATTGAACCTGCTGGTATTCATTCTGGTGATTCGTATGCGGTATTACCTCCTTATAACTTGGGAGATTTCGTGATGACACAAATTGAAGACATAACAAAACGTATTGCCCTTGCGCTTAAAACTGTAGGATTAATAAATATTCAATTTGCGATTAAAGATGATAAAGTGTACGTCATTGAGGCAAATCCTCGTGCATCGCGTACCGTTCCCTTTATTGCCAAAGCCTACGACGAACCATATGTGAATTATGCTACCAAAGTGATGTTAGGGGAGAAGAAGGTAACAGATTTCGACTTTAAACCACGAAAAGAGGGGTATGCCATTAAAATTCCAGTGTTTTCTTATGAGAAATTTCCGGAAGTTAAAAAAGAACTCGGACCTGAAATGAAATCAACCGGTGAAGCCATACGCTTCATAAAAAACCTTAAAGATCCATTTTTTACCAAAATCTATTCGGAGCGAAACATGCATTTGTCGAAGTAAATCAATAAATTAACCGCTTAAAGTTATTGATTGCTATGGGTATCGTTCAAAAAGATGCGTTGCGGACTACCATAATTTCTTACCTAGGTCTGGTCCTTGGTTACCTTAATAAAGCATTTCTATTTTTAATTTTCCTGAGTGCTGAAGAAGTTGGTTTGGTAAATCTAATCATCACAGTGGGCTTACTATTTGCACAATTAGCCAATATGGGTACTGTATACGCTACTTGGCGTTTTTTTCCTTTTTTTAGAAATCCTGAACGTAAAAATTACGGATTTTTATTGCTAAATACCTTGGTCGTTTGCTTCGGAATTTTGTTTTTTAGCGTTTTATTTTTTGCATTTCAGTCAAAAATCGGCAGTTATTTTTCATTAAAATCTCCCTTATTTGTTTCGTATTATTTTTGGGTGATTCCACTCGGAATTGGGACAGTTTTCTTCATGCTTTTTGAAAATCATATGCGTGGATTACACAAAAATATTCTGCCTGTTTTTCTGCAGGATATTGTTGTTCGACTTGTCGTAACGCTATTATTAATAGCTTTTGGACTAGGGTACTTGAATTTTGAACAATTCCTCATACTCCATCTTTTTGCTTATTTTATTCCTGCAATTTTCTTGTGTATTTACTTGGTGAAAATGGGCGAATTACATTTCTCGCTAAAATCGATTACCGTTCCGAAACGCTTTAGGAAAATCTTATTGTCATTTAGTTCTTTTAGTTACCTAAATACCTTGGCGGCTTTGTTTGTTATTTCAATGGATGCTATGATGATTGCTTCAATTTTGGGGCTAAAGCAAACAGGGGTTTATACAACAATGGTTTACATTACCTCGGCGATTCAAGTGCCTTATCGCTCAATGATTCGAGTGAGTTCACCAATTATTGCGCGCTTTTGGAAGGAGAGAAATATGATGGATATGCAATCACTTTATGAAAAATCAAGTTCCGTAGGATTACTGATTGGTCTTTTGTCTTTTTTGGCAGTGTGGACCACAAGAACGGAATTGTTTTCGTTTTTACGAGCAGAATACAGCGAAGGAATTTATGCTTTATTATTTTTAATGATCGGTAGAATGGTTGATATGTATTGTGGTCTTAATGGAACAATATTCGCAACTTCACGAAAATACATGTTTGATTTAGCCTTTACCATTTTTTTATGTGCGGGTATATTTGTGATGAATTTATATTTGATTCCAATTTATGGAATAACGGGCGCTGCGTTTTCTACCGGATTCATTTATGTTTTCTACAATTTCGCTCGATCCTATTATATCTATCGGGTATATGGACTTCATCCTTTT
>CANJLG010000020.1 GCA_947475095.1 Flavobacteriales bacterium | reverse complement strand
CCTCATGGTTTTTGCTTGTTTTTTATGATGATTGGAATGTCATTTGTTCATTTTATTGCTTTTTGGGTGGTTTTGTTTACCGGAAAATATCCTGTAGGAATGCATACATACATCGTAGGGGTTTTGCGTTGGCAATTTAGAGTAGGTGCATTTATGTCTTTCATGACGGATACCTATCCTCCATTCTCAACAAAAGGTGATGAAGCTGATTTCTAATCTACTTCAAGTCCTATAAGTGCCGCATTGGAAAGTTAACATCAACTTTATACTTGAAAGGGCTGTCAGTTTTCTGACAGCCCTTTTTATTTATATTTTGATTGATTTCTAGTTGATTTATTTGTCAATTAAAAAACTATCACTACTTTTGCAACCGTCTAAACCGAGAGTCGGTGAAGCTACATAAAAATTATTTATACAATATTGGCATGTATTTAAACCCAGAAGCAAAAAAAGAAATCTTCGCTAAACACGGAGGTTCCGAAACAAACACAGGCTCTACAGAAGGTCAGGTTGCTTTGTTTACGTATCGTATTAGTCATTTGACAGAGCACTTGAAGAAAAATCGTAAGGATTTTGGAACGCAACGCTCTCTTCAATTATTAGTAGGGAAAAGAAGAAGTTTATTAGATTACCTAAAAAGTAAAGACATAGAGAAATATCGTGCTTTAGTTAAAGAATTAGGATTACGTCGTTAATTCTTAACTGAGTACACAAATTTTATTGGAGGGGACATTCGGCATTAGTCGTATGTCCTTTTTTTTGTATAATAACCAAGTAAATAAATAAAAATGAATATAGGAATTAAAAAGTCAATGGTCACCGGTGGTAAAACTATCAGCGTTGAGACCGGTAAATTGGCAAAACAATCGGATGGCGCTGTTGTCGTTCGTATGGGAGACACCATGTTGTTGGCAACTATCGTTTCTTCTCAAGAAGCAAAAGAAGGAGTAGATTTCCTTCCATTAACAGTTGATTACCGTGAAAAATATTCTGCAGCAGGACGTTTTCCTGGTGGATTTTTCCGAAGAGAAGCAAGACCGTCTGAAACAGAGATTTTAGTAATGCGTTTGGTTGATAGAGCACTACGCCCTTTGTTTCCAGATGATTACCATGCTGAAGTTCAATTAATGATTCAGTTATTATCTTATGATGGTATTCATAATCCGGATGCTTTATGTGGATTTGCTGCATCTGCTGCCATCGCTGTTTCTGACATTCCATTCAATGGCCCAATGTCTGAAGTCCGTGTTGGTCGTGTTGACGGTGAATATATTTTAAACCCAACAATGGCTGAAATGGCTGTTTCTGATATCGATATCGTGATTGCTGGAACGATGAAAGACATCAACATGTTGGAAGGTGAAATGCAAGAAATTTCTGAAGATGAATTAATTGAGGTTTTCAAAATTGCTCACCTTGCTATTAAAGAGCAGTGTCAATTTCAATTGGATCTAGCTGCTGAAATCCCAACTTCAAATCCTAAGCGTACGTATTCGCATGAATCTCACGACGAAGCGGTTAAAGCAAAGGTGTATGAATTGGCCATGGAAAAATGTAAAGATGTGGCAAGAATGGGCTTGGCTAATAAAGCGAAGCGTACTGAATTGTTTGATGCTATTAAATCTGAAGTTAAGGCAAGTTATTCTGATGAAGAATTGGCACTTGTAGGAAAATTCATTTCTCCTTATTTTTCTGAAGTTAAAAAGAAAGCTGTTCGTTGGGTAATGCTAAACGATCGCAAGCGTTTGGATGGTCGTCAATTTGACGAAATTCGTTCGATTTGGGCTGAGGTAGATTATTTACCGATGGTTCACGGTTCAGCGGTATTTACTCGTGGAGAAACCCAGTCATTAACTACCTTAACCCTAGGTGGAAAAATGGATGAGCAACTTATCGACGGTGCCACTTTTAAAGGAACAGAGCGTTTTATGTTGCATTACAATTTCCCACCTTTTTCAACGGGTGAAGCGAAGCCATTAAGAGGAACGTCTCGACGAGAAATTGGACATGGTAACTTAGCTTTACGTGCACTTAAGCCAGTTCTTCCTGATGATAATCCTTATACAATTCGAATTGTTTCTGATATATTAGAATCCAATGGTTCGTCTTCCATGGCAACTGTTTGTGCTGGAACCTTAGCATTAATGGATGGTGGAATTCAAATCAAAGCACCAGTTTCTGGTATTGCAATGGGTTTAATTACGGATGAAGGTAAATTTGCTATTCTTTCTGACATTTTAGGTGATGAAGATCATTTAGGTGATATGGATTTCAAAGTGACGGGTACTGCGAAAGGCATCACCGCTTGTCAGATGGATATCAAAGTTGATGGCCTTCCTTACGAAGTGCTTATTCAAGCGTTGGAGCAAGCAAAAGCTGGTCGTCTTCATATACTTGAAAAAATTATTGAAACCATGCCTGCGCCTAGAGCAGAATTGAAACCGCAAACACCGCGTGTTGAAATGTTTATCGTGCCGAATGATATGATTGGTGCTATTATCGGACCTGGAGGAAAAATTATTCAAGGTCTTCAAAAAGAAACGAAAACTACTATTACTATCGAAGAATTACCTACAACGGAAGGGCGTGTTCAAATTCTTTCTAACAATGCGGAAGATATGAATGAAGCGGTTAGAAGAATTAAGTCCATTGCTTTTCCTCCACTCGTTGAAGATGGAGCAACTTACCATGGTAAAATCAAATCTGTAAAGGATTTCGGTTGTTTCGTTGAAATACTTCCTGGTACAGATGGTTTAATCCATATTTCTGAGTTCTCTTGGGAGAAAGTAGCGAAAATGGAAGATGTTTGTAAAGAAGGTGATATGATCGATTTCAAAGTAATTGGTAAAGATCCAAAAACTAAAAAATGGAAATTGTCTCGGAAGGTATTATTACCAAGACCTGAAAGAGAAACCGAAACTGAAGCATCAAATTCTTAAAATAGAAAAAGAATAGAATATTAAAAGGCGATTAAATTCGCCTTTTTTTTTGCCTTTTTTATACTCATTTTGATTTCTTCGATTACCTTTGACTTCTAAATATTCGAAATGAAAAAAATCTACCTTGTTCTCAGTTTAATAGTGGCTCATGTGTCTATGGCTCAGCCGCTTCTATACGATGGTTTTAATTATACGCCCAGCGCTACCAATGGACTAAATGTCCAAAGCAGTGGGGCTTGGGTCAATCTCAATACGGGAGACTCCATTTTGGTGACAGCTAATTCACTATCTTATACTGGTTTGGCTGCTTCGATAGGCAATAAAGTAGCCTTCGATGGAGCAGGTGTTGATAATTATAGGGTTTTTAGCTCTCAAACCACAGGAACGGTCTATGCCTCTTGTATTTTAAACGTGAGTTCATTGGGCACCATGAATGCAACAGGAACGTATGTGTTGAATTTCATGGAGACGGGTTCTACTACAACATATGGGGCTTGCGTGTGGTTGAAGGCAAGTGCTACAGCCGGGAAGTATTTAATTGGTATTTCAAATAGAAGTTCTACTTCCCCAATTACGTATACTACTGTTGATATGAATTTGAATCAAAGCTACTTCATTGTGTTTTCATATGAAATCATAGCAGGTTTAGCAAACGATGTCACAAGAATGTGGATAAATACCACTCAATTTGGTGGAACAGCGCCCGTTTCTACACTAACGGCTACCGGCGGAACGGATTTAGGCGTAGCAGGAATTGGAAGGATTTTATTGCGTCAACCCGCTACAACCCTTGCAGCGCCATTTGTTGAATTCGATGAAATACGAGTAGGTACAACCTGGGCAGATGTAACGCCTTGCGCGAGTCCAAGCTCTTATTACCAAGATTTAGACGGGGACACTTTTGGGAATCCAACTTCATTGGTGCTATCGTGTATGTCAATGCCTGGATTGGTTACCAATAATTTAGATTGTAACGATAATAATGCGACCATTAATCCGAATACTATCTGGTATGCCGATACTGACGGAGATGGTTTTGGTAATTTGTCTGTTACTCAAACAGGCTGTATTCAACCTACCGGTTTCGTTTCCAATAGCACGGATTGTAATGACAACAACGCGGCAGTGAACGCAGTGACAACTTGGTATCAAGACTCCGATGGAGATGGCTACGGTAATCTTGCCGTAACTTTGCAAAATTGTGGTCAACCAGTCGGATATGTAGTTAACAGTACCGATTGCAATGATGCTTCTGCGGCAGTGAATCCTGGTGCAGTTGAAGTTTACAACGGAATCGACGACAATTGCAACAATACTGTAGATGAAGGATTTACACCAATAAATTACTACCTCGACAACGATGGAGATGGGGTAGGAGGCGCTACCTTTGTGGTCAATGTTACCTCTCCTGGTCCTAATTATACCTTAACGACTGGCGATTGTAATGACAATAATCCAAACATCTTCCCTGGAAATACAGAAATTTGTGACAACCTAGACAACGATTGCGATCTTCTAATTGATGAAGGCTTGACCTTTGTTTCATACTATCAAGATTTAGATGGTGATAGCTACGGAAATGCTTCAGTGATGCTGTCAACCTGTACACCACCTCTTGGATATGTATTGAACAGTACCGATTGTCAAGACAATGCGGCAACTATCAATCCAGCGGCTTTTGATATTCCTGGTAATGGAATTGATGAAGATTGTAGTGGTCTTGATGCGCCTATTGTTGCTGCTCAATTGGGTTTATACGAATTTACGCAGGCATCAGGGTGTCCTGTTTTAGCGAACACAGTAACCACACAACCTACTAATGCTAGTTTTTCAATTTACACCAATCAGGGAGGTACTTGTACCGCTGCTGCCAACGTGTTTAATAATAATACTTGGGGTACAGGCTCTGCCGTTAATTTAAACAATTACAACCAATTCTCTGTTCAAGCAGATTCTTGTTTTGGTCTTTCTTTAACCAAATTGACCTTCACGCACAAAGTGAGTAATGTGAACACCATTCCTACATGGCATTTGCGTTCAAATGTTGATAATTATGCCGCAGATATCGCCTCAGATTCAATTACAAGTAATCTCATTTTATCTGACACGGTTTTATTTGGGCCAGCTTTTTCAGCCCTAAATCAAGTGACTTTCAGGTTTTATATTACGGGTATATCAACAACAGGAGCTACATGGAGAAATGACAATGTAAGTCTTTGGGGCTTCATTAATACTGTACAACCACAAACCTTCTACCAAGATTCTGATGGAGATGGATTCGGTAATGCAAACAATACCTTGTTATCTTGTACATTACCTTTAGGTTATACCTCTAATAACACGGATTGTAATGATAATGATTCGTTAATCAATCCTTTAACGACCTGGTTTGTAGATGCAGATTTAGATGGATTTGGGAATCCAAATAACTTTGTAACAAGTTGTATTCAACCTGCGGGAACATCCATTAATGGATTGGATTGTGACGATTCCAACGCTCAGTTGAATTTGGTTGTTGGGTACTATGTAGATGCTGATTCAGATGGTTTTGGTGATGATGCTACAGGAGTTGTGACATGCGCTCAACCAGCAAACACGGTAACTATTGGTGGCGACTGCGATGATGCTGATTCTACTGTTTATCCAGGTGCAAATGAACTTTGTGATGGCTTAGATAACAACTGTAATAATAATATCGATGAAGGATTGCCAATAACAACCTATTATGAGGATTTAGACGGTGATACTTATGGATCTTCTGTGGTAATAACCACTTGTGAAACTTTGGGCAATGGCTTCGTTTTAATTACAGGAGATTGTGACGATAACAATCCAAATGCTTATCCAGGAGCCATGGATGTTCTTGATAATGGCATCGATGAAAATTGTGATGGTGTAGATAATTATTTAGCCATAGATGAGCAATATTTGGAGTCTGTGGTCTTAATGCCTAATCCAGCGCAATCGGTTGTTCAAATCATTCCTCCAACTAATTTTAATGGCTTGGTAGAAGTAATGGATCTAAAAGGAACGGTGGTTTATCGATCGCTTTTTGCGACAGATGTAATTAATCTTTCGTTAGAATCTTGGTCAAGAGGTCTTTATCTAGTTCGTTTGAGCGCTGTTAATTACGCACAAGTACTGAAGTTGGTAATCGAGTAAATAGTGAACTTAGGTGCTTGTTAAATAGACTGACCTTTGGCATAAATTTAACAAACAAGAATGACTCAAGTACAAACAGCTATACGAACGACTTATTTTAGCATTGCAGGAAATACGATCTTAGCAATATTAAAAGGCCTAGCTGGATATTTCGGTAATTCTTATGCGCTCATTGCTGACGCTATTGAATCAACCACAGATATTTTTTCTTCATTCTTGGTATTATTCGGAATTAAATATTCAAGTAGACCACCCGACAAAAACCATCCTTATGGCCACGGGAGAGCCGAACCATTAATTACATTTTTAGTAGTTGGATTCCTTATTACATCTGCAGTAATCATCATATATGAGAGTATCAATAATATTGCTACTCCGCACGGATTACCAAAAGTATGGACATTGTTTGTCCTTATTCCTTTAATTCTTTGGAAAGAAATATCTTATCGTTTGGTAATGAAAAAAGCGAAAGAGATAAATAGCTCTTCATTAAAAGCAGATGCTTGGCATCATAGAAGCGATGCGATTACTTCTATTACGGCATTAATCGGGATTTCCATTGCATTATATTTTGGAAAGGGTTTCGAAACAGCAGATGATTGGGCGGCATTATTTGCATCATTTTTTATACTCTACAATTGCTACAAAATTTTTAGGCCGGCACTTGGAGAAATTATGGACGAGCATCTTTATGATGACCTTGTGGAAGAAATTAGAAAAGTATCGTTAACAGTAGAAGGAATAGTTGACACCGAAAAATGTTATATCAGAAAAGTGGGAATGAAATATCATGTTGATCTACATGCAGCAGTGGATGCTACCATTTCGGTTAAAAAAGGGCACGATATCGCACATAAACTCATAGATGTTCTGAAAGATAATATCCCGCAATTAGGTCACGTTTTAATTCATATCGAACCAAATGATTAGAAAAGTAGAGCATATAATGGATTCCGAAGGGAACAAGTTAGAACTATGGGAACCAATCGATAGCGTTTTTACCAATATGGACGCAAAGACCACTAAATAGGGTTGATTTAGAGCGCATCCAATGATACTTGAATCCTGATATTAAAGTATATTGCTTCTTGTTGTATGCCTAGTTTATTCTAAGAGATAAGCCACGGATAAACCAATAAAATAAGTAAATTTGTTTTTGTAATACAATTGATTAACAGTTTTTAATTCTTCAAAATGATCAAAAGCCTCGCATTTTTAGCCTTCATCCTTTCTGTAGTAACTACCAAAGCGCAATACTGGCAACAAGAAGTCAATTATAAGATAAATGTTAGCCTAAATGATGTTGATCATAGCTTGTCAGCCAATGAAAAGATTGAATATATCAACAATTCGCCCGATGAATTAACGAAGATTTACATACATCTTTGGCCAAATGCGTATCGCGATTCTAAATCTGCCCTGGCAAAACAATTATATGAATCTGGCAAAAAAGAATTGCATTATGGTGATCTGAAAAATAGAGGTGGAATTGATTCCTTAGATTTTTATGTAGATGGTGAACAAGTAACGTGGAACTATGATAGCGAACATCCAGATATCTGCTACTTGATTCTGAATAAGGCGCTACTGCCATCTGCTAGTATAACGATTTCCACGCCTTTTAAAGTTAAGATTCCGTCTGGTGAGATATCTAGGCTTGGTCATATTGATCAATCGTATCAAATCACCCAATGGTATCCCAAACCTGCTGTTTATGATGCTAATGGTTGGAATTATATGCCGTATTTAAATCAGGGAGAGTTTTATTCGGAATACGGTTCTTTTGAAGTGAGTATTACCCTGCCTCAAAATTATGTGGTGGGTGCTACCGGTGATTTACAAACACAATCTGAAAAGGATTTCTTGGATTCGCTAGCAATTAAATCGTTGGTTAATATTCCGTCGATGCTTCAGGAAAAACAAAGCACCTATGGAAAAACTATATTCCCTCCCTCAAGCCTCGAAAAAAAGACGCTCGTTTATAAGCAAGATAAAGTCCATGATTTCGCATGGTTTGCAGATAAGCGCTTCGCAGTATTAAAAGGTGAAGTTGAATTGCCAAACTCGAAAAGAAAAGTCACATCGTGGGCAATGTTCGTCCCGCATAATACTTTGCATTGGCAAAATGCGATTGAATACATTAATGATGGCACTTATTACTATTCTCTTTGGAATGGTGATTATCCATATAATAATGTTACAGCAGTTGACGGTACAATCAGCGCGGGCGGTGGTATGGAGTATCCTACCATTACGGTTATTGGCAACACGAGTTCTAAAGAAGAACTTGAAGTGGTCATCGTACATGAAGTTGGTCATAATTGGTTCTATGGAATTTTAGGTTCTAATGAGCGTGTCCATGGTTGGATGGATGAAGGAATAAATACCTTGAATGAGGTTCGCTATATTCAAACCAAATATCCTAACAACACCAGACTTTCTGATATGGTGTTGAATGGCAAATTTCATTTTGACAAACTCAATTACCATGATCAAGGTGATTTAAGTTATCGTACCCTTGCATCTTTGGCATTAGATCAACCTATTGAAACTCCTTCCACAGACTTCTCTTCCATCAATTATGGATTAATTATGTATCAAAAAACAGGATTGGTTTTTTATTACTTAAAGGATTACTTAGGTCAAAAGGCCTTTGATCAAGCCATGCAAACCTATTTTGATAAATGGAAATTTAAACACCCTCAACCTAAGGACTTACAAGCAGTATTCGAAGATCAAACGAAGAAAGATTTATCATGGTTTTTTAATGATTTAATTCAAACAACAAATCACATCGATTTTAAAATAAAGCGAGTGAGTAAAGCTAAAGTTGGTTCTTTGGTAAAGGTTAAAGATGTTGGGCAGGTTTCGGGTCCTATTGAGCTTAATGTTTTTAAAGATACCCTTTTACTCGAAACCGTTTGGTTGGAACCAGGACAAAAAGAAATTGGTATTGCCTCAAATCTTTCTGACATTACCAGAATTGCAATCGATGATTCAAAGGATATTCCTGAAATTAACCGAACAAATAATAATTACTATCCAAATCGCTTTCTTTTTAAAAAGTGCGAAGGCTATAAATTTGAGTTTGCTTTTGGGGATAATGAAGCAACTAAAAACAGTGTTTTTTGGCTGCCGGCACTAGGGTGGAATGTTGTTGATGGAATGATGCTGGGCTTGGCTTTTCATAATTTTGGCCCTGCCTTAAAACCAACGCAGTATTTTATCGCGCCAATGTATTCGTTTAATGGACGAAAAATGACAGGTATTGCGGAGATTTCGCATTCCTTTTTCCCTCGCGATTTCGTTAAAATAGCAAAAATAGGACTCTCATTAAAGTCTTTTTCAACATCTTCATCCAAATTGAATAATGTTGGTCCTGGCGAATATTTTGTGGCGTATAATCCATACCTAACCATTGATTTGGGCAAAAACACACCTAAATCAATCGCTCGTGCTTTAACGTTAAAAGGTGTCGTGAATCAATACAAAGAATTCAATAATGCTTCAAATAAAATCGGCGCTTTGCTTGAATATAATTATCAAAAAAATAAAGCGGATTATAGCTATTTGAATGATAGTAGGCTTGAATATGTAAGTAACACAAACAGAGAAGATGATGTACTGCGCTTGTCTACATCAAGTACAATTGAATACAAGTACTTAAAAAATAAGATGAATCGATGGATTAAAGTAAGAACCTATGCAGCTTACAACTTAATTCAGCGTTCGAGCTCTTGGGTTAACCAGGAAAAGTACTTTCTGGCACTATCTGGAGCGAGTGGGGTTCAAGATAATTTTACAGAAAATTATTATTTTGACCGCTTCAATCCTAATAGTAATCAACGTGATGAAAATATGGGCGGCTTTAGAAGTAATGCGCTACTGTATTCAATGTCATGGATGGCGGCTGTTAATACCACTTTTCAATTGCCGATTAAACCCAATATTTTCGTAGGATTTGTTGATGTTGGTGCCGTTCCATTAAATTTTTATGTGAATGCTGGTCTAGGAATTAAATTGGGTGATATTTTCGGAGTCTATTTTCCACTTTGGAGAACAACAAATATGGGTGCTAATTTGTATGAAAATTACGGCAACGAAATACGCTTAACCATCAAATTTAACCCAGCAGTAAAACCTTTAATTTTAAAGAAAATAATAAATAAATAAATAAATAAATAAATAAATAAATAAATAAAAATAACCATGTCCGAACCTAAGCTATCGTTTTCTAAAGTATTTTGGCCAAGTTTAGTAGCTTTTATAATAGCTTCTTTTATTTCGATAGTAGCATTTTTTATTATAACGGGTGTTTTATTTAGTTCTCTTTTTAATATTAAGTCGACGCTTGACATTAAAGATAATTCAATTCTTCAAGTAAAGTTAAATGGTGAGATTAATGATAATCAACGTTCGACTTTTGATGTAGCAAGTTTAGATATTCTCCAAAACTCTAGTTTATCTAGTTTGATTTATGGTATAGAAACGGCTAAAGCAGATCCTAAAATAAAAGGATTATTTATTGATATTGGAAATCTTTCTTGCGGTTATTCTACAGCTCATGCCATACGTTCTGCCATAATAGATTTTCAAAATTCAGGAAAATTTGTAGTGACTTATTTTTCAGGAGAAATGATTTCTCAGAAGGAATATTATATCGGATCCGTTGCAAAGGAAACCTATGCTTTTCCAAGTTCCGCTTTTCAACTTAATGGAATTGGAGGTGAAACAATGTTCTTTAAAAACCTATTGGATAAGCTAGAAATTGAAGTGGAAATTGTACGTGGAAGTAATAATGACTTCAAAAGTGCAGTTGAGCCTTATTTTCTAACGGAGATGAGCGATTCGAGTCGGGTGCAATCTGAGCGATTACTAAATTCAATTTGGGATGATATGTGTGCTGAAATGGCTACTTCTCGACGTTTGTCTTTGGCGGATTTTAATGCTATTGCTGATTCGTTGAAAGTAACAAGTACAGAAGATGCCCTGCATTATAAATTGATTGATCGCTTAAAATATAGAGATGAGGTTATGGCTGATTTAATGAAGAAGACGGGAGTTTCTAATGTCAAGGATTTATTATTAGTTGATTTTGAGGATTATGCTAGAAATAAAATGCTCGAAAATCAGCTTTTAGTTCAAGCGGATAAAGGTAATGTAGCGGTTATTATTGCTGAAGGTGATGTTAGTCGCAGCGGTGATGGAATCTCGTCTACAAAGATTTGTAAGCTTTTTGAAAAAGTAAGAAATGATGCTGACATAAAAACAGTGGTGTTTAGGATTAATAGTCCCGGGGGAAGCGCTTTAGCTAGCGAGGAAATTTGGCGTGAAGTTGCCTTAACTAATAAGGTTAAAAAAGTAATCGTATCTATGGGAGATGTCGCAGCATCGGGTGGTTATTATATCGCTGCACCAGCACATCGAATTTTTGCCGAATCGACAACCATAACTGGTTCCATTGGGGTTTTTGGTATGATTCCGTATACTGGAAAAATGTTTGAAAATAAACTTGGGATTAATTTTGATCGCGTAGAGACTAATTCACATTCAGTTCTTTCCCTTAATAAAAAGCTGAGTCCTGAGGAATTAGCACGCGTTCAAGGGGAAGTGGATGGAATCTATAATCAATTCATTACTCGGGTTGCTGATGGTAGAAAATTAAGCAAAGAACGCGTTATGCAAATTGCTCGTGGACGTGTTTGGACAGGTAAGGACGCATTGAAAATCGGACTTGTTGATCAGTTGGGTTCTTTGAACGATGCCATTGCATTTGCTATTAAAGAAGTTTCTTTAAAAAATCCTAAGATCTTGTATTACCCCTTGGTAAAAGAGGATAAATTGGCTGATCTATTAAAGATATTGAAAAATGAAGAGGAGGAAGCAGATCAAATGAATGTTAATGGAACCTCAATTCCAGCAGATTTTATTAGTTATTACAATGAAATTAAAAAGATTGAAAATAGAATGGGAATTCAAATGCGCTTGCCTTTTGATATTAAATTCGATTAATTTTGTTATTCAAACTTCCTCCCCCTTTATCCCCTTGTCGAGAGGGAATCATCTATCCTTAATCAATTCCAAAATTTCGTCTTGAAGTCCCCTTCCTTTATCGTCATTGTACCATTTTTGTTCACTTACTTTTAAAGCTTCATTTGAAAGGTTATAATTAACAAGTTTAATCATCAGACTTTCTAGGGCTTTTGGTTGTGGACCCCAAGTAAATAAATCGTTTCCTTGTTTATTTCGAACTATAAGCTTTGGTATACTCATCTTCCCATTGCTTAAATAGGATTCAATTTCCGAATGGCTATCCCTTAATTGAACAAGGACATTAATGAGCGGATTAAGTGCAGCAATTTTAAATAAATACGGAACAATCTGCGCTGCATCTCCACACCATGGTTCCGTGATGATCACCCAGTCTTGTTTTTCGTTAATTGCTCTGATGACCTCCGTAAGTTCATGGGTAATTACTCCTTGTTTTACACATCGTAAAAATCGACTTTTATTAAGAGGAATGTATTGCTGATAATTAGTTGGATAGCTTGAATATCCAGGATGTTCAAGTTCAAAAGTAGCAATGTATTCTGTTGGAGTCATTTCTGATTATTTATACCAGTTTGTATTGGCATTTCTACTTATTAACTGAATTAGCAAGCAACTTGGATTATTAATAGATGGAAGGAAAAGCAACAGGATTTGTTTTATGCATGATGCCATAAATTTTCTCTACAATATCGTCAATACTAGGCTTTGAGAAATAATCACCGTCGGTTCCATAGGCTGGTCGATGGTCTTTGGCACTTAATGTGGCAGGCTCTTCATCAAGGTGATAATAGCCATTTTGTTCAACCAAAATCTTATTTAACATAAATCCTGTTGCTCCACTGCTTACATCTTCATCTACGATCAATAACCTGTTTGTTTCTTTCAAAGAGTTAACAATTAATTGATTCACATCAAAAGGCAATAATGTTTGGACATCTATTAAGGTTATTTCTATTCCCATTTGCGCGAGGGTTTCTGCCGCAATTTCACATAGATTAAAAGTTGATCCATAAGAAACCAAGGTTAAATCTTTTCCTTGTCTTACGATATCTGGAATACCTAATGGTTCTCTAAATAAACCTAAATTACTTGGCATTCTTTCTTTCGAACGATAGCCATTCAATGGTTCAATAACTAAGGCGGGTTCATCGGCAGCCATCAATGTGTTGTAAAATCCTGCTGCTTTTGTCATGTTTCTCGGTACACAAACATGAATTCCACGAAGTGAATTAATAATCATTCCCATTGGAGATCCACTATGCCAAATTCCTTCAAGTCGATGGCCCCTTGTGCTAATAATTAACGGTGCTTTTTGTCCACCCTTAGTTCGATACTGCAAGGTTGCTAAATCATCCGACATGATTTGTATCGCATATAGCAAATAATCTAAGTATTGAATTTCAGCAATGGGACGCAATCCTCTCATCGCCATTCCAATTCCCTGGCCAATGATGGTGCATTCTCTAATTCCCGTATCAAATACCCGCAAGTCGCCAAATTTATCTTGAAGTCCTTCCAACGTTTGATTAACGCCACCAATTTTCCCTGCGTCTTCGCCGAAAACAACTAAGGCCGGGTAGTGTTCTAACAATTTATTGTAATTTTCTCGCAGAATTATTCGTCCGTCCTCAATGATATTTTCTTCTGCAAATAGGGGAGGAACTGCACTTATTTTTGTTGCTGCTAAATCAGATTGAGAATGCAAAAATGAACTATAACGCTCATCATTTTCAACAATGGATGCTTTAACCCAATTTGATAATGCCTCTCGCGCTGTATTTTTTTCATGACGTATGATACGCAACACATTTCTTGCACTGGTTAGTATGTCTTTTCGAACGGGTTCGTAAGATTTCTTTAATAATGTTAGTTCATTTGATACGGATTCTTTTTGACTTGTTTCTGCAAGAACATTTTCTAATAAGGTCAAGCATGTCTTTAAGTCAGATTGAATGCTTTGAGTATAATTTGCCCACGCTTTGTTTTTAGCTTCACGAACTTTATTCTTAGCTTCAACTTGAATTTCTGATAGAATAGTTTCGTCTGCAAGGATTAAATCACCGGCTTTGAAATTTAGAATCCATTCCTTAAATTTAGCAATGCAATCAAACTCACTTTCCCATTTTAAACGTTCAGCGGATTTATATCGCTCATGCGATCCTGAAGTAGAGTGTCCTTGCGGTTGATTTACTTCTTTAACGTGAACAAATGTTGGAACGTGTTGGGTTCGAGATAAATTGACCGCCTTCTCATATGTAGCACACAAGTTAGGATAATCCCAACCTTTGCTTTCAAAAATTTCTAGACCATTATATTGTTCAGTTCGCTGCATTCCTGCTAAGGCTTGAGAAATACTTCCTGTGGAGGTTTGAAATTCCCTTGGTACAGAAATTCCAAATCCATCGTCCCAAACCGACATAACCATGGGAACTTGTAAGACCCCAGCAGCATTTATTGTTTCCCAGAAAGGTCCTTCAGAGGTTGATGCATCGCCAATTGTACCAAAAGCAACCTCATTTCCATTATCTGTAAACTTGGAAAAGGAACTATCTTCTGAAAGATTTTTATTGTTTCGGTATATTTTTGATGCTAATGCCAAGCCAAGTAAACGAGGCATCTGACCACCAGTTGGAGAAATATCTGCGGAACTGTTTTTTTGGGCCATTAAATCAAGCCAATTTCCTTCACTATCCAAACTTCGAGTAGCATAGTGTCCTCCCATTTGCCGACCTGCTGATTGTGGCTCAAGGTCTAGTTGAGTTTCTCCATACAGTCCTGCAAAATATTCAATTAGTGTTAGTTGGCCAATCGCCATCATCAGGGTTTGGTCGCGGTAATAACCGGAGCGAAAATCTCCATTTTTAAATTGTTTGGCTAGTGCAATTTGTGCGATTTCTTTACCGTCACCAAAAATTCCAAATTTTGCTTTTCCAGTCAATACTTCCTTACGACCAAGAAGTGATGCCTCACGAGATTCACATGCCAAGCGGTAATCAGCTAAGATTTCTAAGCGAAATGTGTCAAAATCAATATTACCTTGCGACTCGTATTTTGTTGGCATCGATAGCGTTAATTAGGTGCAAATATAGGTAAAAGAGTGTTTATATTTAGTCCATCGAAATGGATATTTTTAGGCATCTTTGCACAAATTAGTAAAACGATTTATGAAAATTGAACTTTGTGTCGCTTCCATTGAAGGATTGCAAATTGCCAAAGAGTGTAATATTGATCGTATTGAACTCTGTCAAAATCTCGAACAAGGCGGAATGACGCCTTCCTATGGATTCATTGAAATGGCACTTTTACAGGAATTAAAAACGCATGTATTGATTAGACCAAGAGCGGCAGGTTTTACTTATTCTGAAGATGAAATTCAATTAATGCTTCGAGATATTAAGGTTTGTCGCCAATTAGGTGTGCAAGGAGTTGTCATTGGAGCATTGAGCATCAATAGAAAGATTGACCGCGAAGCAACACTTAGATTAAAAGATGCTGCGAAAGATTTGGAGATTACTTTTCATAGGGCATTTGATGATAGTTTTGATTGGAAAAATTCTATGGATATCTTGATTGATTGTGGAATTGATCGAATTTTAAGTGCAGGCTTATCGCCTTCTGTTGATAATGGGATGCCTATTTTAAAGGATATGATCTTATACGCTAAAAACCGCATTGAAATTATGGCGGGTGGCGGTGTTAATCTGGGAAATATTAATCGGATTTTAGCCGAAGTAAAACCAGATGCGGTTCATTTTTCAGGCACGACAAAGGTCTTGTTAGATGAGCAATCTATGTTTTCCTCGACGCTTTTAAGTATCGATCGAAAAAAAATTGAAAAGTTGATACTCAGCGCTAGGGAATCAATGGCGGAATAAACTTTATGACAATTTTACCTCAAAATTCAATTATATATGTCATCATGTCGCATTTATTAATGTGGCAGTATCTTTGAAATGTTTTGGCAGTTAAAAAAAAGCTATGAAAAATAAAAAAGACACAATAAATACGGATAAAGTAGAGGATTTTATCGAAGCGAATATGGAAGAGCTTTCAAGTGAAGAGGTAATCAATGAAGCGGTAGATTCTGAAACCGTTGTTGATGAAGTAGCAAAATACAATGATCTCAATGATCGATTTCTCCGTCTTCATGCTGAATTTGATAATTACCGAAAAAGGTCAAACAGGGAAAAAGTAGATTTAATTTCTTCTGCTAATGCTGGTTTACTTAAAGATTTACTCACGATTTTAGATGATTTTGAGCGTGGCATCACCAATAATTTAGAATCAACTGATATCACTGCGGTTAAAGAGGGATTTAATTTGATTTATGCTAAGTTTAATGGGATTATCGATGCAAAGGGTATGAAGGTGATGGACTGCCAAAATCAAGTTTTTGACAGTGAATTTCACGAGGCCATTGGAAGTTTGCCAGTGGATGCTCCCGAACTTAAAGGTAAAATTATCCAAGTTGTTGAAAATGGATATACCTTAAATGATAAGGTTATTCGTTTTGCGAAAGTTTTAGTTGGACAATAAAAAGATGTAAATGAGTCAGAAAAGAGATTATTATGAAGTGTTGGGTGTTTCGAAATCTGCTGATGAATCAGAGATAAAAAAGGCATATCGTAAGTTAGCATTGCAATTTCATCCGGATAAAAATCCTGATAATAAAGATGCTGAAGAAAAATTTAAAGAGGCTGCTGCAGCTTATGAAGTATTGAGTAATGCTGAAAAAAAGTCGCAGTATGATCGATTTGGCCACGCAGGAATGGGGCAAGGTGGATTCGGTGGTGGTGGCGGTGGAATGAATATGGAAGATATTTTTTCGCAGTTTGGGGATGTTTTTGGAGGTGGTTTTGGTGGAAGCTTTGGAGGAAGTAGGGGTGGAGGTAATAGCCGATTGGTGAAAGGGTCCAATCTTCGTGTTAAAATGAAACTAACGCTAGAAGAAATAGCGAATGGAGTATCTAAGAAAATTAAGGTTCAGAAATTAGTGGCTGTTGATGGTGTGACCTTCAAATCATGTTCAACTTGTAATGGTCAAGGACGAATAACGCGTGTAGCGCAAACGTTTTTGGGCGCCATGCAAACGCAATCTACATGTCATGTTTGTCAAGGATCAGGAAAAATTATTGATAAAAAACCAAGTGATACAGATTCAAATGGCTTGAGAAAACAAGAAGAGCTTATTGAAATCGCTATTCCTGCGGGAGTAGAAGAGGGAATGCAATTAAGCGTGCAAGGAAAAGGGAATGCAGGTCCTTTTAACGGAGTAAATGGAGATTTAATTGTTGTTATTGAAGAAATCGAGCACCCTGAGCTAAAACGTGATGGTGAAAATGTTCATTACAATGCTTTTGTTAATTTTTCTGATGCTGTTCTTGGTGAATCTATAGAAGTTCCAACGATTAATGGTAAGGCAAAAATTAAAATTGAACCTGGAACACAAAGTGGAAAAGTATTGCGATTAAGAGGGAAGGGGCTTCCGAGCGTTCAAGGCTATGCCACTGGTGACCAATTTGTGCACATACATATATGGACGCCAGTTAAAATAAGTAAGGAGGAAAAAGAGTTGATGGAAAAATTGAAGATTAGTGATAACTTTTCTCCTACTGCAGATACAAAAGACCCAGGATTTTTCAAACGTATGCGCGATATCTTCTCTTAATGAATTACATTGACTTTTGGAATAAAGGTAGGTTTGAGGCATCTCGTGTATTGCTAACCTTGTTTTTGGTTTTTTCGGCTTACTTTGTTGGCAGTTTATTTCTAAGCATCGACCTTGCAATAAATCACCCAAATTTTACTGGTTTAAGCGATGGTTCATGGAAAGAGCTTTCATTGCTAATGGGTAAGAATCGTTTATTCCTTTTGATGATGCTGCCTTTTTCATTGGTCTTTTTTACCTTGCTAATTTGCTTAACTAAAATTCATAAACTTCCCTTACTATCTGTTTTCACCTCGCGAAAGATATTTGATTGGAAACGCTTTTTTATCGCCTTTACTTGGTGGTCATTCATGGTCTTAGCATATACCGGGATAGAGCTATTGCTCCATAAAAATTTTCAACTCGTTTTTAATGCTCAAAAATTTTTCACGCTGTTCTTGTTATCGATTATTTTATTGCCCTTGCAGACAAGTTCGGAAGAGTTAATGTTTAGAGGCTATATTCTCCAAGGAATAAAAAAACGTACAGGTAGTATTTTATCATCAATCTTAATTAGTGGTTTAATGTTTGGCATGATGCACATTGCCAATCCTGAAATAGCAAAAATTGGTTATCACATTTTAATTTATTATATTATTGTGGGTGTTGTGCTCGGTGCAATCGCTTTCTATGATTCTGGCTTGGAGCTTTCCTTAGGTTTTCATGCAGCAAATAATTTGATAACGGCACTGCTGATTACGGCTGATTGGCAAGCATTTCAAACGGATGCAATCATTGTAGATAGTAATCCGCCTGGCAATGGGATATTGCCTATGCTCCTAGCCTTAAGTATGCTAAGCGCTTTCTTTTTACTTTTAAATAAAAAGTATAATTGGAAGGTGTTTACTAATTTGAGTATTCGCAATCGAAACAGTTAAATATTTTAACGTAAAAAAAAAACAAGAATTCATTCGAAGAGAGAACTATTTAGTATCTATTAGCGTCCGCTGTGACGGAAAATAGAAATCCAGCGCCTTGGCTTTTTTATGCGGCTTGGCGCATCGCTGCGACTTACCCTACTTTTTTTTTCTCTTGTCGCCTATTATTCTGATAAAGCATAGCGAATTGAAACAAGGGCACCGTGAAGTAGCTTGCAGAGATCGCTGAAACGGTCTTATTTCAAGAGTGGAGTGAATTAATGAATAATCAGCGACTTGATTTTTTCGTTCTTTTGTATCAAGACAAAAGGACAAAGGAAATAAGTTCCGATTTTTATCGGGTTGGCGTTATTAATTTGATTAGGATTTTGATTGGTAGTATGAAAGCCTAAATTCAAAATTTACTAAAAAAGAAGGTCTTCGTGAATAAGATTGTTAGTAAATCTATAGGGCTGTAAATTATCGCTTGAATTAATTTTTAATTTTACGTGTATGATTGCCATAAGCCACGTATCTAAATCGTTTAACCGAAAAGCAGCACTGGATGATGTCTCGTTGAAGATAGAATCTGCACAGATTTATGGCTTGTTAGGACCAAATGGTGCTGGAAAAACAACCCTCATTAGAATTATCAATCAAATTATTCAAGCTGATCAAGGAAGTATTCAGGTTGATGGTAAATTCTTAACTGAAAATCATTGGAAGGATTTTGGCTATCTTCCAGAAGAAAGAGGGCTTTATAAAGGAATGTGTGTTAGTGATATGTTGGTTTTTATTGCTTGCCTACGTGGGCTTACTAGACACGATGCTAGGAATAATGTAAACCATTGGTTAGCGAAATTTGATATTTTATCTTGGTCAAAAACAAAAATTGAATCTTTATCGAAAGGAATGGCTCAAAAGGTTCAATTTATTGCTGCTGTCGTGCATCAACCAACTTACCTTATTCTTGATGAGCCGCTTTCAGGTTTTGATCCTATTAATGTTGATTTAATTTTAAGTGAACTGAAAGCCATGAAGGCAGAAGGAAAAACAATTATTCTTTCAACGCACAATATGAAAAGTGTCGAGGAAATCTGCGACCAGGTTGGCCTTCTCCATAAATCAAAATTGATTGTAGAAGATACGGTTCACAAATTGCGTGAAAATCAGCGGAGAGGTGAGTTTGTTGTCCGATTTAGTGGTAATATGATTGCCTTGGCTAATGCTCTTTGGACAGAATTTGAGTTGCTAGAAACCCTAGAATTAGGCGATAATCGGTTTCAAATTATTGTAAAACAACGCGGTGAAAGATCCTTCGAAGACTTGGCTGCTAACTTAATGGGTAAAATAAAATTGGAGTCTATTGCTGAACGAATGCCGAGTATGCAAGAGGTTTTTTTAGGATTAATTGCACAAGAAGAGGAGAAAAATGAGGAATAGTTGGTTAATTGCTTCGAGAGAATTTATGGAACGATGGAATAGTCGTTCGTATAAAATAATGCTTGTTCTTGGGCCTATTCTTATACTGATATTTACTTATTTCTTATTAAAATTTGGTGACCAAGGAAAGAATTCGTTGCGTGTGTTAATTGCCGATCCTGCTAATTTATTCGACAATAAAATTACTTCGCATCCTACCAAAGCCATAGACTATAAATTCTATACTACTTACTTAGATTATGCGGAATTTCGAGATGGGAACCGCTTTAAAGAATTTGATGCTTTTGTTGAAATAAATGAAAAAATACTGCAGAATAAAACAGCTAAATTATTCTATCGTGAAAGTCCTTCCTTGGATATTAAAATGAAGATTAAGTTTGAACTAGAAAGGCGCACGGAAGAGTGCTTAATCACACAATTTACCGACTTAGGAATAGAGCGCTTTAGGCAATTAAAACAACCGTTGAATATCGATTTCATTAATGTGTATGACCCTAAAAATCAAGCTGATAATGATCGAGGATGGGTCGGATTTTTCTTTGGTTCTTTAATTGTATTTTTTGTTGGTCTTTTTGGAATGACTATTCTTCGAAGTACTTCTAAAGATAAAAGTAATCGAGTAGTGGAGGTTATCTTAGCGAGTGTGCGTTCATCTGATTTAATGCTAGGAAAAATTATCGGAATTGGACTTTCTGCGATGGTTCAATTGCTCATATGGGCAGTCTTTGTTGTTGTCGGTCTAGTTGTTTTTAAAGAATTTATTTTCACCGATATTTTTGATGCATCAAATTATGAGGGAATACAATATGCAACTGACATTAAAAATGATATTTTGCTCAACGCAAGTACCTCTCGTTATAATGCCTTCATTGATTTGATTTTTCATCGGATAAATTATGGTGTGATATTGCCAGTGTTCTTTATTTTCTTTCTTGTATCCTATTTTTTTTACGCCGCTTTCTTTATGGCTATTGGTGCTACATCGGGTTCCGAAAGCGATGGTCAGCAGTTCGTTATTCCAATATTTTGCCTACTTCTTCTATCTTTCTATGCTGGCTTCGTTGCTATGTATTACCCTGATTCTTTTTTAGCGACCTTTTTCGCCTATTTCCCATTTACTGCTGCAATGACAGTCTTAATTAATGTTTCAATGGCTTCAACATCAACTGGTTTAGTTCAAGTATTGTTCGTGTTCTTAATTCTACTTCTTCATGCGTTCATATTCTTAAAGATAGCAGCACGCTTGGTTAAAAATGGAATACTTAATTCTGGACATCGCCTTAATTTGTCTACCATCTGGCTTTGGCTAAAAAAATCGTAATGTGATTATTGCAGCAATAGATCTCGGCACCAATACCTTTAGTTTATCAATTTGTAATGTGGTAAATCGAAAACTCACCTTGATTCATCAGGAAAAGGAAGCGGTCATGATTGGAATGGGTGGGATAAATGAGGGATATATTGCAGAAGATGCTATCTATCGAGCTTTGAGTTGCTTAGGACGTTTTAAATTATCTTGCGATAAATACTTGGTTGAAGAAATACGTGCTATTGGAACTTCAGCTATTCGAGACGCGAAAAATAGTCATGAATTTATTCAAAGGGTAAAAGCCAATGTAAATATTGAAATTAAAACGGTTGATGGTCAACAAGAAGCAAATCTTATTTATCATGGCATAGCCTATAAACACATTTTTACAAAGCCATCTCTCATTATGGATATCGGAGGGGGAAGCACTGAATTTATTTTTGCCGATCATGAAGGTATCATTGAAAAGAAATCATTTAATATCGGAATCTCACGAATTTATCAGCTTTTCGATTTATCAGACCCACTTACAAGCGATGACATACAAAAAATAGAACGATATCTAGATGAAAGTACAGGTGATTTCTTTGAGAATATTAATACCGATGTATTAATTGGTGCCGCTGGTAGTTTCGAAACATTTTATGAAATGATTTATAATACGACCTTCCCAGAATCTTTTGAATCGATTGAAATGCCCATGTCGATGTTTAAGGATATTCTAGATCTGGTCATTAATTCTACTTATGAAGAAAGAAAAGCACACCTTCATATCATAGAAATTAGAAAGAAATTAGCGCCTATTGCTGCCGTTAAAACGAGATGGATGCTTAAAAAGATAAACGCATCTCAAATTATTGTTACCCCATGCTCACTCAAGGAGGGCGTTTTGTTGAGTTAAAATCGCCACTTCCTTCTCATTATTTTATGCTCAGAAACAGTGCTAATTTAGATGAGAAAATAGTTCCTATTTTTAAAAAAAGAAGACAAAACTTATCAAAAGTTTAGATGACATTATTGAACATGAAATAAGAGTTGTCTGTTCTGAAAAAGATAGTTTAGAAATCCTAGTTATTTTCAGCGTTAAAGGATAAATAGAATAAAAAAAAAGCCCGTTCATTACTGAGCGGGCTTTTTAGTTATGATTTACTCTATTTTACAATAATTATTTGCTCTATAAATACAAGGTCATTAGATTGTATGCTGATAAAATATTCCCCTGCTTCCAATAACGAAGCATCAAGAGTTCCATGTTCAGTGTTAAAGGGAACTTCAATGATTCTAGCTAACATATCGTATATTATAACGGATGATATTATACCATCTAATTCAATATGAAAATGACCATCAATTGAAGGGTTTGGATAAACTAAAACACTTGCAGATAATAAATTGTTAAGACCTGTGTAATCCACTAGGAAACATGCAGAAGTATCTACGCATCCATTTTCTGTTATTTCTACGGCGTAGTTGCCTGTGATTGTTGGCGTGAATGCTTGATTTGTTTCACCACTAACAAGTGCATTTCCATTGTTGCAATCCAACCATTGATAGGTCGCCCCTGTTGCGCTTGCGGTTAATAAACTTCCAGCTTGCGTGACATTAACATTAACTGTATTTCCTAACACGATATTCTGTGTTTGAGTACTTGTGTTTCCGTTTCCGTCATCATAGGTCCAAGTTACAACGGTTGTTCCAGTACCTGTTATTGGAAAACATGCGTTATGTGTCACTATTATACTTGAAGCACAGTTTTCAGTAGCCGTTGGATACACTAATGTCGTTACTTCTGTATTAGAGCAAAATACTAAATCAGGCAATACCGCCAAAATAGGTGTAGGGGCAATAATATCTTGAACTCCATTATATTCAAACGCACCTATATCACTGGTGTTTGTTCTACAAAAACCTCTTTGGTCGTATTCAAAGTTAGCAGTTCCAGCATTAATTAATGGCGAACCAGGATTAATTGAACAAGTGGGGGTAGAGCCACCATTGTTTACTAATGCAGCTAAGTTTGCGCTTACATTCAGTATATTATTAGAACCCGAAATGGTACATCCATTTGTATTACTCATATGCGAAAAGTTCATGTTTATATTCCCGACAAAGTCTGTGGCTGTATTTTCAAAAGTTGTGTTGACTGCAGTACAGGATCCACCTAATGATTGAATTCCTCCTGTTCCGGATGTGCATGAATTGTTCAAAAGCGTGCAGTTGTTAAGGAATAATCCACCTTGTACATTTGCAGCGTAAAAAACACCAGCAGTTGATGAACTTGAATTATTGTAGATTGTACAGTTTGAAAAATTAACAGTTCCGTCAATATTAGGTAAATACATCATTCCAGAAGATGATGTGTTATTTGAAAATGTACAATTGGTAGCATAGAAACTACCTGTACTATTTACAAAATATATAGTACGGTGGCTATTATTGTTGAACCAACAATTTTCTAAGATTAAATCGCCGTCATTATTAGGTTTGTAAACAATATCTTCTCCCGCACAATTTATTATTTGAAAACCAGAAATTTTTAAACTTCCACTTCCATAATTGAATAAGAATCCTTCAGCTCCTCCACCATCAATTATAATTTGATCTGGTCCTGATCCTAAAATGGTGACATTATGACTGGGCCCTCCATTTAGTCTTGCGCCCCAATTTATTGTTCCACTTAGACCTGTAGCATCAACAATTGCTTCTCCACAGCTATAATTGTATGCATCAATAATAGCTTGTCTTAAAGATCCTGATCCAGAATCGTTAAGGTTTGTCACCTCAAAAACTCCAGTATTGTTTATTGTAATATTTCCCGCAGGGGAAGTTATCAAAGGTGTTTCGGTACTTCCATTTATTACCAAACCAGTACATTCAGCATCAACTACATTTGATAAAGTACTAGTTGATGAAATATCGCCGGTAACCCAAAAATAATTGGTGCCTTCGTTCAAGGTAATGGTACTTGAAATAGTATAGTTACCTGTTAAATCAGATGACCCTACTAAATTTGAAGTGTTAAAAACATTACTTGTGCCTGTTGCATAGATTTTCTTATTTAGTAGATCGTTGCAATCATCAGATGAACCATTTGTATTCATCAAAAAATTAGTTAAATTCAATGGATTTAAGTTTCCTTGAGTTGTTACATCTATTCTCATTATCGCTTGATTATCATAGCCTTGTTTTAAACCACAACCTACATGGCTTGTTGTTGAAGATAGGTAAACCATATTCGTTTGATCTGCAATTAATACCTCGTCGATACCAACATTTGTTTGGTCAGAATTATCCATTGGACCGGCGACACCCCTAAATCTTATTGTTAAATCATTGGATCCAGTATAGGCGGATAAATCAACTGTAACCATTGTCCAGTTTGAATAATTTGAATTAATTGTGTTCAGTAATGTGAATCCTCCTCCCATATTACTTGCTGCGATCTGGATTTCTTCGTCCCCATCTGGATGTTTAACGTAAAACTTCATGTATGGAGCTGAATAGGAACTCAGATTGATATTATTGATAATCATGTCCACTTGGAATCCACAGCATTGATATCCATCAAACATATTAGAATAAAGTATAGCACAATTTCCGGACCCTCCAAACCCAGCATCTAAACCATTATTACCCATCGATCCATTTATATTAGGATTATCACTACGGTACCACGTAGAAGGATTTCCTGACCAAGTGCCTCCTGCCCAAACAGGTGTTGTGACAGCATTTGGAGAAACAGGAGGAAAAAATCCGGAATCAAAATTTTGGAGTTGTCCGTGCAAAACGGAGCTAAGACTAATTAGTGTAATTGTAAGTATTTTTCTCATTTTCTGTTATTTTTTTGATGCAAAATTAGCGTTAATTAATTAGTTGATAGAGGCATTTTTAATAATAACAAAATAATAATCTGTCTATTAAATCAAAGGGCTTTGTAACTATCTGAAAATTAAACGAAAGGCTAATAAATTAGCGTCTATTGCTGCCGTTAAAACGAGATGGATGCTTAAAAAGATCAACGCATCTCAAATTATTGTTACCCCATGCTCACTCAAGGAGGGCGTTTTGTTAGGAAAGTGAACAATTAATTAAGTGGGTTGTTTTAAGACAATGAACTTATTAAAATACATAAAAAGTTTACATCACACTTTTCTTTCTGATAAAGCAAAAAAAAAGGAGTGAACAGGTAATTTTAGTGCTTGCTTTATTGAAGATGTTGTGAATTTATCAATACGGTGGGGTAGAATAAGTGTTAGGGCTCAAACTTTACATTTATATTTGTTAGAATTATTAGGATTGTAAATTGTCGTTACCATATTAATTAAAAAAAGATGACTTTAATTGAACACTATATATCGAATAACAATTATGGTCGCTTACTTGGCATGAACTTTACCATTTTAGAAGATGGAGTAGTTCATTATTCCTTAACCATTTCAGCGGAGCATTTGGCCACTCCAACATCGGCTCATGGTGGTTGTATTGCCTCGTTATTAGATGCCACAATGGGAGTAGGGGCCTTGTCGCTAGTGGCAGCAAAGAACCAAGTAGTCGCTACCGTTGAAATGAAAATTAACTTTCTAAAAGGCGCTGTATTGAATGATCAATTATTGGCAACTTCTAAGCTTGTTAAAAATGGAAATAAAATTATTATTATGTTTGCGGAACTAAGGAATCAAAAAGATCAAATCTTAGCGGTTTCCTCAGGTACGTTTATGCCCTATGACGCTAAAAAAGCGGGCTATTAATTTTTAAAAAAAAGAATATGTTAGGTACTATTTTACTATTGATTTTTACAGTGGTCGTTGTTCCATTGCTTAGCTTTTATTTCGGAACGCCACTTACTGAAATTCAAAATTTAATTTTATTCGAACACATGACATGGTTGGTTGGTGGCGTTATAGCCTACTGCTTTATCGTAGGAGAATTAAGTAAAAATAATTCCCAAGTTGATAAATTATGGAGCATTGTTCCGGCGGTCTATGTATGGGATATGACATATTTGGCTGGTTGTAATCAGCGCATGGTATTAATGTCGATTCTTGTTACTATATGGGCTATACGCTTAACCTATAATTTTGCCAGAAGGGGAGCGTATACTTGGAAGTTTTGGGCCGGAGAAGAAGATTATAGGTGGGAGGTCCTTCGAAAAAGACCTGGTTTTAATAATCGTTTCGTTTGGATGATATTCAACTTATTTTTTATCTGTTCCTATCAAAATATCCTTATTTTCATGATTACAATTCCAATTCTTACCGCTACTGCAAGTACGCAGCCACTTAATTGGATTGATTACTTACTTTCATTTACTTTTGTCTTTTGCGTTGTCATAGAATTCATAGCGGATAAACAGCAGTATGTTTTTCAAACTGAAAAACATCGGAGAATTAATGCTGGCGAACCTCTCGGAGATTATGAGAAAGGATTTATAGATACGGGCTTGTGGGGTCTTGTTAGGCACCCGAATTATGCAATGGAACAGGCCATTTGGGTAATCTTTTATTTCTTTAGTGTGATTGCCACGCACGAATGGATTAATTGGTCTATTGTAGGTTCCGCTTTACTGATTATATTATTTAAAGGTAGCTCTGATTTTTCGGAAGAAATTTCTGCCGGTAAATATCCAGCATATAAGGATTATCAATCGAGAGTGCCAAGGTTTATACCCTTTGCAAAGTTTAAATGATATTATTGCTTTAACTCCACCAATTTTCGTTTGATTTTTTCGAGCTGATCTATTAGAATTTCGTTCTTATTTACCGGTGAAGCTGGTAAAGACACGCCTCCTTTTATCGCTTTCTTAGCACCCTCAATCGTATAACCCTGCCTCTTGACAAAATCATATATGGTGTTAATCTCAGTAATCTCTTTAACGGCGTATAAACGATTACCTTTATTGTTTTTTTTTGCTACTGTTAAATTGAATTCTCGCTCCCAAAATCTTAGTAATGACTGGTTTACGCCCATCATTTTGGAAACCTCACCTATCGTATAATAAAGCTTGCTTAGCTGCTCAATTTCAATTTTTGTCATGATAAATACCAATTGTTTTCGAAAATAGTTATAATTTTGCAAATTATTAGAGTATTATGAATTTAAAAAAACTATTTATTTACGTCGTTATTGTTGTGTCATCATCTCTCTCTAGAGCATGGAGTCAAAAGCCTGAAGGAGCTACAATAAAACCTGTAGATCAATCATTACCGACCTTTAATAATCAAAATAGTGAAAAAATTAATTCCATTATTGCCTTTGCAAAAACATTCATAGGAACTCCATATCATTGGGGAGGTACAAGCCCTTCAGGATTTGATTGTTCAGGATTTATAAATTATATTTTTGGGAATTTTGGCTTCTCTTTAGCTCGAACTAGTTTTAATTTAGCTGAATTAGGAGAAACTATTAAATTAGATAACTTAATAGCTGGTGACTTAATGTTCTTTAAGGGCTCGAATGCAAACTCAACGGCTATTGGCCATGTTGCCATGGTTATTGAAGTTACTCCTGATGCTATTCGTTTTATTCATTCTGCTAACTCAGGTGTCCGAATAGATAATTTTAAAACAAGTAAATATTATATTGCTCGCTACATAAAGTCGAAACGTCTAGATTACAATACCTATAAAAAGAATTAAACATTCATATCTTTTAGTTGTTTGAATTTTATGGAAGGTTCGTTTCAGTTAACAAAAAGTCATTGGCTTTTTATTGTTTTAGCTGGTTTGTTTATTACGAATGCTGTAACAGCTGAATTAATCAGTAATAAATTAATTGAAATCCCTTTATCGTTTCAAGTAGGTGGAATGAAAATAGGTCCTTTTGTGACTATTGTGGGCATTCTTCCGTGGCCAATTGTGTTTCTTTTGACAGACTTAATCAATGAGTTTTATGGACCAAAAGTTATCAGAAAACTTTCTTGGATAACAGCAGGCTTAATTTTTTATTGTTTTATAGTTGTTGGTTTGTCTTTATTGTTACCTGCTGTTGAATTACCTAATTCTGGCTTGTCGGATAATAAATCATATAACTTAGTATTTGGTCAAGCTCAAATGGTCATAGTGGGCAGTATTGCTGCTTTTCTTGTTTCTCAATTACTCGACTCCACCATTTTTTCTTTTATAAAAAAGCGAACGGGTTCAAAATACATTTGGTTGAGAAGCACAGGCAGTACTGTTATTTCTCAATTAATTGATTCCTTTATCGTCTTATACATCGGTTTCGTATTGCCGGGAAATATGTCATTTAATGATTTCTTAACTATTGCTCCAACAAATTATGTATTGAAACTTGTAATTGCAATTGCATTAACACCACTCATTTATCTTGGTCATTGGTGGCTTAGGAAGTATTTTTTTACACCAAAGGACTTGGAATTAAACCCAAATAAATCTTAACTTACCGCTATGAAAATCAGTTATTTCCTACTTCTCTTTTTAATGGCTTCGTGTTCATTTGGACAAAGAAGTAAACCTGTTTCAAAAGTATCAAGTGATAGTCTTGTTCCATATGGCAAGAAATTTTTACCTGAAAATGTATGTTATATTATTAAAGACGGTGGAACAGAACAACCGTTTACAGGAAAGTATGTGGACCATCATGATGCCGGAACTTACATATGTATTGGTTGCGATAAACCTTTGTTTGAAAGCGAAACTAAATATGATTCTGGTTCTGGATGGCCTAGCTTTTATGAGGCTATTAACTCTGAAAATGTTATAAAAAAGCGGGATGATTCCTTTGGAATGGTTCGTTTTGAAATTCTTTGTGCTTCATGCAATGCACACTTGGGCCATGTGTTTGATGATGGACCTCAACCAACAGGACAGCGCTATTGTGTAAATTCTGCGGCACTAGATTTTATTCCTAAAAAATAATTTATGAGTTCAACAATAACCCTAGGCGCTGGCTGTTTTTGGTGTTTAGATGCTGCGATGCGATCCATGAAAGGTATTATTTCGTCCATTCCAGGTTATACGGGTGGCGCTTCTCCTCATCCGAGTTATGAGCAGGTGTGTTCAGGAACAACAGGACATGTGGAAGTGGTTCAACTTACCTTCGATGAAGAGATACTAAACCTTTCTTCTATATTGGAATTGTATTGGTGGATTCATGACCCTACGCAATTAAATCGTCAAGGTAATGATATTGGTACGCAATATCGATCTGCTATTTTTTATCACTCGGAGGAGCAAAAATTATCTTGTGAAAGTTTCAGGGCTAATTTGGAAAATAATAAGGTTTGGGCCAATAAGATCGTGACAACAATAGAGCCTATTGCAATTTTCTATCCCGCTGAAGACTATCATCATGATTATTTTTCGCAAAACCCTCAAAATCAATACTGCCAATATGTAGTAAAACCTAAAATTGAAAAATTCAAACAGGTTTTTAGCGAAAAAATTCAATAAGCTTAGGGAGCGAATCTTTGATTTAAAATTTATCGAATAAGGGTTACGTGCCCAACATTCATCAATTTCTCATCGTTATTGAGGGTTTTAAATACAAGTTTCCATGTATAGATGCCATCCGGACATTTCATTCCTTTATTGTAGGATCCATCCCAACCAATTGCTGCATTATGGCTTTCCCAGATTGGCTCGCCCCAACGATTAAAGATTAAGAATTCATATTCAAATGGATCAAATCCAGAATACATTACTGGCTTAAATGTTTGATTGAATTGATCGCCATCAGGGGTAAAAGTATTCGGTACCCAAAAAATAACTTCTTCGCCGTTACATTCATCTATTACGGTTACAACCATGGTATCTGTTCCAATGCATCCTGCACTATTAGATCCGAAAACAATGTATTCGTTTACACCAACGCTTGGAGCAAAGGTCATTCCGTTGTTTACATTATTACTCCACACATAGGAACTGCCTCCTGAGGCATTCAGAATGACTGAGTTGCCAAAACAAACGGTTTGGTCTACTCCTGCATCAATGATAGGTGAACTTGAAATGCTAAGATTAAATGTTGCAATACCAGGACAAACGGCAGCAGCAGTGGTATAAGTAACTAAATATGATCCAGTAGATGAATTGGATAAGTTAATAAGACCAGTGGTTGGATTAATGCTTAGACCAGGACCGCTCGTTACGGTTCCTCCTTGTATTCCTGTAATGGTAGGTGTAGGATTTGGATCAGTTTGGCAATACACATTGTCAGGATAGCTTATTCCTGCTGCTTCGCCACCTACATAATTTCCTGTAAAGGTGTAGGTGCAACCTGCATCATCGGTTAAGGTACATCCAAATGGCCCTGAACTTGTTAATCCGTTCATGATAATGTTTCCTCCACTTAGCGCGGTGTTGACAGCAAATCCTGCGCCCGTTGGACTTGGGTTACTGGCTGTGAAAGAGGTGCTGTTTAAAGCGGGAGAACCACCAGTAGGAACAATTGTAGCTGTTTGATTGGCGCAATTCGATGTGTAAGTATATGTCACATCCGGAAGGTATTGAACAGCAATCGGATCGCCTAAGTCGTAACATCCTAGTGCAGGCAAGACCACATAGCTATATATTCCATCTTGGATGCTATACATGGTCAATGGAACATAATAAACGGTATTATTGGTGAACGTTCCAGGTGCTTGTGAATTAATAAACGAAAGGTCATTCACGTCGGTGATGTCACCGTTATTGGTTACCACACCAACAAAACAAGGGTCGTCTGGTATGGTTAATCCTTGTTGGCTGGCTAATAAAGGTGTAATGGCTACTGAGGGTGGACAAGAATAGGCGAGCCAAACAATCCCCGGATCGTAAACAGGTGCAGCAGGATCGTAGGTACTTGAGCCTGGCGTAGTTGCTCCTACAATTTCAGACGGATTTGTAAAATTGTTGTTTGTATTGATTGAAAAGGCATCGCCAAAGCAAACTTTATTAATGGCTGGAGAGGGCAGCAGTGTAGTGGTAAAGGTTCCAATAGCTGCTGAGCAATCACACGTCGGTTGTGTTGGATAAGTAAGCGTAGCACTGCAAGCTGAAGATGCGGAAAAAGTAGCGGTAATGGTGCACGGAGCGCCGTTAGCTGTCCCTGTAAAACTGAAATTTGAAGATCCTCCAAATGGAGCATTAAACACTTGAGGAGCGCCACCGCAAGAATTAGTAAGGGTTAAAGTACCGGTAGTTGGTGCATTGGTGTAATTTACTGTTCCTGCAAAAGTGTATTGGTTGTTTACTGGATTACAATTGGTAATCGTTCCAGTGAAGTTTCCAAACGAACAAGGGGATCCAGAACATGGACCAGGCGCTGTATAAGTTTGAAGAGTGTTGCAATTGGCATTGGCTGAAAATGAGGCCGAAACTGTACATCCTGAGCCATTGGCGGGTAGGTTGGGCAAACTGTAATTTATCGACGTTCCAAAAGGGGCATTAAACACTTGCGGAGCTCCACCGCAATTACTGACAATCGTTAAAGTGCCACTTGTTGGGGGATTGGTAATGTTCAGCGTGCCTGTGAGCGTGTATAAATTATTACTACAGTTTCCGGGGTTAGCTGTAAAACCAGTTACTCCACAAATAAATGAACAATCTGCAGAGCCAGTTCCTCCGGTTTGCGAAAAACTTATATTTCCAGCTTGGTTGGCGTAGTTGGTCAGAAGTAGAATGTAAAACTGCCCAATTTGAGCATTGGGTATGTTGGCTGTTTCAGTTGCAGCGGTAGAATAACTACAGTCAATGGGTGTACCCACTGGGAAAGTACCGCCTCCGCAACCTGCTGACAAAGAGTTATATGGCCCCCACAAGGCAAAATCTACGTCAATTCCTGTTCCAGTTGTATTGGTTTGATTGATGGTGAAAGTCATTGGCCCATTTTGGTCGATCTCCATGTAATACCAAACTGGATTCGGAGAACTGCCTAAACAACCGATAGGACCTAAGTCAGGAACGTTTACATCATTAGGGAAACTATAGTTTGTACCGGTACAAAAAGGGTTGGCTCCATTGCATTGAGCATGTACTCCTTGAATAAAGAAGCATAAAAACAAAAAAGAAACTATTTTTTTAAACACTATTATCGTTTGATTAATCTAGTTTGTATCGCAATTCCTTCTTTATTAGATATTTATTTTCTTGCCCCCACGTTTTGGCAATTAATTTATTTTCAAGGTATGATTTTGAATGATCGTAAACAGGAAATGATGTAGGAATTTGAGCATCTTTAAAAAAAGACTTCATTTTTTTATCGTCAAAAATATAATGGTAAAAATGTTGATAAGTAGTGTCCTTTTTAATATCCTTTGTAGTTTCCTTAGTGTTATCAATAGTGTTGTTAATGATAAAATTATTCGCTTTATTAATCTGTAATTTTTGGTTTTGAGAAGTGTTTTGAGCGAAGTTATAAGAGGATAAACAACAGGTAATCAAAGAGAAAAGATATAATTGCTTCATCCAAAAGTGATTTAAGTTTAGTTAAATTGTCATCAACACAACGATAAAGATAGCGCTTAGTTGCTTTAGATTTACAAGTACAAATAATAATATTTAGATAGATATTAACAATGTATTTTTAATTTCGCATGAAACGTCTCGCTAATAAATTTGATTTGGGTTCATCCATACAATACTTAAGTTATTACTTACCCCAATTGGCAATGGATAATAATCTGCTTGCTGAACAGTTCGTTGGTAAAAAAGCGAAAGAGCTATTCGATATATCTGGTGTAAAAACTCGGCATGTCGCAGCAAAGGGCGTTTTAGGTTCTGATTTAGCCATTTCAGCCCTGGAGTTATTACAGAAAGAGCACCCAAATTTTTCTTTAAAAGAAATTGATTTTCTTATTGTTTCAACACTTGTCTTAGATTATAATTCGCCAACAACTGCCAGTGTTTTACATCATAAATTAGGATTGTCCTCTGCTTGTGGTACTATTGATTTACCTCAAGGCTGTTCGGGATTTCTGTATAGTTTAAGTGTCGCAGAGGCTATGATAACTGCTGGGAATGCAAGGAATGTGTTAATCTTATTAGGGGAAGTGCCTACAAAAGCAATTCATAGTGAGGACATCGTATTGCGATCGATTTTTGGGGATGCTGGTGCCGCTATTGTTGTTTCGGAAAATCCTACAAAATCCATTGGAAAGTTCACTTTTGCGACTTTTGGGGATGGATTTGATTTTTTAAAGGTGGAACGTGGAGGTGGTCGCAATCCCATTGATGAAGCATGGATAAAAAAATATTCCGATCAAGAGAATCAATTGTCTTTTGGACGTATCGAAATGAATGGACTTGAAGTGCTGCGCTTTGCTTTAAAGGAAATTCCTGGGTTTTTGGATCAAACCTTAGTGAAAAATGGCTTAACCCTTTCAGAAATAGATTTTTTCATTTTTCATCAAGCAAGTGCAATGATTTTGAAATCCCTACAACGAAAATGCAATATCCCTGAGCATAAATTCATTTCTAATTTTGAAGATGTTGGTAATACTGTTTCATGCTCTATTCCAATTGCACTAAAAAAAGCAGCAGAGCTCGGTAATTTAAAAAAAGGAAATAAGATAGTATTAATCGGTTTTGGGATTGGTTTTTCTTGTATTGGAACTGTAATTGAATGGTAGAAAATTGTATATTTGAAGTATGGAAATAGTTGATTTTATTGCAGCGATTGAAGAAGAGTTTGAGGATCTGAATCCAGGAGATGTATCTCCAAATAGCGTGTTTCGAGATATGGAGGGGTGGAGCAGTATGCATGCGCTAATTTTTGTTGCATTAATTGATTCAAAGTATGACGTTCTTCTAAACGGAGATGAATTGAAATCGTGTGTCACCATTAAAGATTTATTTGATATTACTTTCTTAAAAATAAACGGTGGCGGAGCTAATACTTAAACATACTGCTATAAAAGCAATATATTCTGTCGTTCCTAAAACGGTGTATAAAACGCATGATTATCCTTATTTTTCCGAAGATGAAGCAAAAATGTTCGCTAAAACAACAGGTATAGTTGAGCGAAGAGTTGCGGCAACCAATGTTACCGCTTCCGATATGTGTTTCAAAGCTGCTCAGACACTTTTGGAGGACATGAATTGTTATCATGAAATAGATTTATTGGTATTCGTAACTCAATCTCCAGACTACTTTCTACCGTCAAGTGCAGCTATTCTGCAAGATAAATTAGGATTGCCTATTACTTGTATGGCTTTTGATGTGAATTTAGGGTGTTCAGGTTACGTTCATGGTTTGCTCCTTGCTAACCGTTATCTGCAACAGGGTGGATTGAGAAAGGTATTGCTTTTAGCTGGTGATAAATCAACAATTTCGACGCACGAACAAGATAAAACAGCCTTTCCTCTTTTTGGAGATGCAGGCTCTGCCACTTTACTTGAATACGACCCCAAAGGAGAGGATTGGTTTCTTGATGCAGGGACGGACGGAAGCGGTGCTGAAGCAATTATCATTGAAGCGGGGCATTCTCGTATGCCTTACCAAAGTTTTGAAGATCAAGATATTGAAGTGGCACCGGGTGTTGTTCGCTCTAAAAAACATTTGGCGATTGATGGCATGGCGGTATTTAATTTTGCGCTGAAAAATGTCCCAAAGTCGATTAATAATACCCTTGCTTTAGCAAAAATAACAACCGACCAACTTGATTACCTGGTGTTGCATCAGGCAAATCAATTGATCACAGATAGTATTCGAAAAAAAATGAACGTGCCGCAGGAAAAATGCCCAAGTTCAATTGGAGGTTTTGGAAATACAAGTTCTGCTTCAATTCCATTAACGCTTTGTTCGGAATTAAGTGAAGCCTTAAAAAAGGAACGCTTATGCCTATTGCTTTGCGGTTTTGGTGTTGGTTTTTCTTGGGCAAGCTTACTCTTATCCACTCATAATGTCGCAACTAAATTGTTAGAATATGATTGATCTTAAAGGAAAAACGATTCTGGTAACTGGTGCCTCTGCAGGTATTGGCGCCGCTGTGGCAAAATTGTGCTCGGATTTAGGCGCTAAGGTTTGCATAACGGGTCGAAATATGGATCGCTTAAGCGAGGTGTCCAAACAGCTAAGCAACGAGTCAGAATTTTTTCAAGCTGATTTAACATTGGAAAAGGAAATAGATAATTTAGTTAAGGCCTTGCCATGTATTGATGGTTGGGTGCATTGCGCTGGAATTATTGAGCCTTTTCCTATTAAATTCATTCAGTCAAAACATATAAAATCAATGTTCACTATTAATTTTGATAGCGCCTGTCTTTTAACCTCGAAATTAATGCAGCTTAAAAAGATTAATTCTAGCGCTTCCTTTGTGTTTATTTCTTCCATTTCTGCTCAACATCCATATAAAGGAGGAAGTTTGTACGCTGCATCTAAGGCAGCACTAGAGTCTTTTTCTCGTTCCATCGCCTTAGAGTTTTCCTCCAAAGGTGTTCGTTCGAATTGTATTTCTGCCGCTCTAGTTGAGACTGAGATGTTTGAGAAAACTAAAAATGCGCTTTCGGAAACAGAACTATTAGGCATTTTGAGTTCCTATCCATTAGGAATTGGAAAACCAATGGATGTGGCTCATGCATCGGCTTTTCTGCTAAGTAATCAATCTTCTTGGATGACTGGCACAAACATTACGCTCGATGGCGGTTTGTTGTTGAACACCAAAAAATAATTCTTTTAATGTACTTTCGTATGTGTTTATTGTAAAATGATTCAGTACAGCTTCGTCATACCAACGTTTAATAATAGTAGAGATCTTCCATCTATTTGTGAGGATATTGCGCTTGTTTTTCAAGATTTCTCGCATGAAATTATTCTCGTTGATGACGGAAGTACAGATGATACGTGGGAAACCATCCACTCGCTAAGTCAAAACGTTCAAACTATTACAGCCTTGCGATTGTCAATGAATTTTGGACAACATCCAGCAACCTTGTGCGGGATTCAATTCTCAAAGGGTCAGCATGTTATTACCCTAGATGATGATAAGGAAATTCATCCGAGTGAGGCGATGAAAATGATTGAACAGCAAAAAATATCGGGTGCGGCTGTCGTTTATGGTACTTTTCCATCGCTTGATTCATTTTTGATTCGTTCCTTGAAAACCGTTTACCGAATTGTTTCTCGATTGAATGGTAAAAATAGGGGGCAAGGCAGTAGTTTTAGATTGATAGATGGGGAACTGGCAAGAAAGATTGTTTCTAGTAATCATCAGTTTTCATTTATTGATGAATTGATTCTCTGGTATACGAATACTATTGAGTTTGTGCCGATTAATCGAAGTGAAAATCAGTCAACGATAAGTAGATATAAATTGCCGGGTTTGATCTTAACCACGATCAACATCATGCTTTTTTCATCAGCTATCCCTCTTCGTTTAGTCACTTTTTTTGGTTTTCTGCTGGCGCTGATTAATTTCATTTTTGGAGGAATTATTCTCTTTAAAAAATATGTTGGAAAAATTGAAGTCGATGGGTATACTTCGTTAATTGTCAGTGTTTTATTCTCAACAGGAATGATCATTACTTGCATTGGAATTATTGCCATGTATTTGAGGCATTTGTTGCTAAAAACAAATCAAAAACCATTGTTTCACGTAGCTGAAAAGTCGTGTTAATTCTTTCTCAATATGATGTTCGATTAATTCGAGTGCAAGCTGAACATCTAAGCTTAATTCTGAGGTGGAGAAATAATGATTGGGTCCGGAAAAATATGTTTGTTCAGGATATCTTGCAGGAAAAAGATCAATTGGCGTGGTTTAATTCGATTAATAATGCTTCCAACTATTATTTTATTATTGAATATTTAGGCGAAAAGGTTGGTTTAATTCATGCTAAAAACTTTTCAGAAGAAGATGGAATTGGAGAGGGAGGGATTTTTATTGGCGAGTATGATTACCTTGAAACATGGGCAAGTGTAATGGCTTCAATTTGTTTGCTCAATTTCATTTTTGCTAAAACGAATATTAATCGGTCGATGGTCCGTGTTCAAGCGCATAATCGACGTGCTATATCATATAATTTAAAGTTGGGCTACAAAATTGATTTTGAGGATGCTAATGAACTCAGAATGATTTTGGATAAAGAGGATTTCCTTTACAAAACTACTGTTCTCAAATCGGTATTATCTAAAATTTCTAAGGGTCAGGACGCATTGATACTTGAGGGTGAAAAAGCAAGCAATAATTTAACTCAAATTAATCGTTTGTTCGAAAATTAATTTTTTCAATGGGGAGTTTTCGCTGCTCATAAGCTGCTAGCCATTCTTCCTTAGTGGCAAATTGAAGTAGAAAAGGATCGTCTAGTTGTTCAATTTTATACTTCGATATTTCATCGGCTGTATACCCCCAAAGTGGATTTGGAATATCAAACATCAATACAAATCGATCTTTATCACCGGTATTCCATGCCTCGTGCTCATAGGAATCATCAAAAATCAGCAGTTTTCCCTCCTCCCAATATTTAGTATCCTCTCCAACTCTGATCCCACAAGCCTCACGGTTTGGAATAATTAAGGGCAGGTGACATCGCAGAATCATTTTAGAATATCCTTTGTGAGGAAGTATATGTGTTTGTTTTTTTAACCTTGAGAAATCGCAAGAAATAAGTCCTGGAATTTTATTAATGAGGCTTGCTGTTTGAGGGCAAATAGCTTCGTTCGTAGTATTTTTCATTTGAAAAAATGAAAAAGTAAAAACTTGCCAAGCATTTTTTTCTACTGAGTCAACATAGCTTGGAAAGGTTTCGAGCCAAGTGTTGTGATTCTTCGATATCAGTTCTAAAAGCTCATTTTTTATGAGCGAAAACGCTTCTTCCAAAAATAATAACTGCTCGAATTCCTTGCTTGAATAAAAGTATTTGGGATTTTTATTGTTCAATATCTTCTTTTAATAGAAACGAAAATAATAAATATCGATCTATTTTGAATTTTTTATGGTTCCTGTTTTTCTTTACTTTTACATTATTAATTAAGCTATGCGCATTTACCTTATTTTATTCTTGTTCATTTGGTCGTTTTCTCTTTCTGCAAACCACATCAAAAAAGGATTTAAAGAATTAGAAGCATGCAATTATTCTTATGCCTTAGCTCATTTTCAAAAAGGAATTAAAAAACACACTGCTGTTGCTGCTTATGGAATGTCTAGGTTGTATCTTTCTCCTGCTAAATACAACATCGATTCATGCTATAAATACTTATTGATGTCTGAACAATCGTTTTCGCTGTTAGATAACAATAAACGTGAGAAAATTAAAGTGTATACCTGTGATTCAATCAGCATCGCTCAGATGAAAATGTCGGTAAGTCAACTATTTTTTGATCAATTAGTGGTTTATCCAACTTTATCGTTAACAAATGAATTTATAACCAAGCATTCTTGGTCAGATCGAATTCCAATGGCAATTGATATAAGAGATTCATTTTTGTTTGCATCAATAGTGTTAACCAATCTGTCATCTTATTTTCAAGATTTTATGACATCCTATCCAACTTCAAAATATAAGGATGAAGCTAAAAGAAAGTTTAATAGTTGTCAATATAATGAATTAACCGCTTCGGATCAAGTGGATGATTTGGAGGCATTTCTTAAAAATTATCCAGAGAATCCCTATTGTAAAGAGGTCGAATATAGGTTATATACTAGGTTTACAAGTACGGGTGATGTAGACGAAATCGCTTATTTTGTTCGTCATTTTCCATTGCTTAAAACTGCTCAATTGGCGTGGAGAAAGTTGTTCTATTTATATGTGAAAGATTATTCGTTGAATTCCATTCAGGACTTTAAGGCGACCTACCCAGATTGCCCTTTTATGAATGAAATAGAGCATGAAATTAGTTTGTTTAAAACAACATTTTATCCTTTTAAGCTCGGCGATAAGTTTGGATTTATAAATAATAATGGTGAAGTAGTAATCCCTGCACTTTATGAAGAAGTAAGTTCTTTTAAGGAAGGACTAGCGGTCGTATTATCTTCTGATCTATATGGTGCAATTGACAAGAAAAATCAAAAGCTGATTGATTTTCAATATGATAACATGGAGGATTTTAATTGGGGGCGCTCCATTGTTGAAAAAAAAGGTATTTTTGGTGTCATAGATCGCAGTGGCGATTTTGTATTTCCATTAGAATACCAAGATATAGGCTGGTTGTCTGATAGCCTTCTATATGTTAAAAAAAATGATTTATTTGGAATTTATGACATCAATAATATCAAGCAATGTGAGTTGTTTTTTGAGGACATTATTCCTTTCCGAAATAATATAGCACGTGTTGTAATAGCGGGAAAGATTGGATATATTGATCGTCAATTTAGCATGGTGCTACCTGCGGAATTTGAAGATTTGGTTTCATTCACGGATAGTTCATTTGTTTATTCCGTTGGCGATAAAAAAGGACTGGTTTTTACTCGGGATTTAGTTAAAACTGGGGCTGTCTATGATGAAATATTTCCGATTCAAACTGGCATAGCGATGGTTCGTGTAAAGGATAAAATTGGGTATATTGATGCGGCAGGAAATTTAATGCTAGCACTTCAATTTGAGCAGTTTACGAATTATACTAAGGTTGGTGCTTTTACTGATAGGGGGGCTATCGTTCGGAAGAAGAATAAATTTTTACTGATCGACACAAAAGGAAAAGTATTACTGACTTTGCCCTATGAGCTAATCGGTGAATGTGGCGATTGGATTCCTTGTATGAAGAATTTTAAGTGGGGTTTTATTAATCCAAGCGGGAAAGAAATGACTCTTTTCGAGTATGATTTTGTGGAAAAAGTGACGAACAACTTATATATCGTTGAGAAAGCTGGATTAGTAGGTTTGTTTTCTACCTACGGAACATTCGTTTTACCGCTCAGCTATGCTTCCATTGAAAAATTGGAAAATAATCTTTTTTTAGTGGAAGATGGTAATGGTTTTGGTATTTGTACAACAGAAGGTAAATTCATTGTACCGACCTCTTTTCAAAAAATAACCTATTATGACCAGGATACTTTTGAACTGTATAGCCAACACTCAATCTCTTATTATCTAATAAAATCTGGTGTTTCCATCAATCCAAAGTAAGTAAATTAACTTCCTACGACTATTATTTAAGATATTTTGATTAAAAAATAATCGTTTTGTTGATTATTTTTTAACTTTGTTGAAATTGTTTAAAATGAAAATAGGAGATAATTTAAAACTTCTTAGGAAACGTGCCGGTAAATCTCAGGAAGATGTGGCAAATGATTTAGGGTTTAATCGCTCAACATACAGTGGTTATGAAAATGGGGTAGCACAGCCCAATATCGAAAATTTAATCGTCTTAAGCAAGTATTATGAATTGTCGATTGATGTGCTCTTAAGTGAAAACTTTCTCGGTTTTTCGGAAAAGGATTGGAGCAATCACGATAAAAATTGGAAAGAAAAAGCAAACGGGAATAATTTGCGTGTTCTAAGCAGTCAGGTGAGTGAACAAAATGACGAATTAATAGAGTTGGTCACTCATAAAGCAAGTGCTGGATATGTAAGTTCTTATGCTGATGTAGAATTTATACAAGAATTGCCTACTATTCGTTTGCCTTTCTTATCGAAAAACAAGAAATATAGAGCGTTTCCTATCAGTGGTGACTCCATGCCGCCGGTTGTAGATGGTTCATTTGTTGTTGCTGAATTTGTACAAGATTGGACGAGTATTAAATCAGGAACACCTTGTATTGTGGTCACTAAAAATGACGGAATTGTTTTTAAATTGCTTGATAATGATTTAGAGAAATCTAAATCCTTTCTTTTGGTTTCAACGAATTCTTTTTATCAGCCATATGAAGTAGGGATTGAGAACGTGGTGGAAATATGGCGTTTTGTTAACTATATTTCATCCGTCCTTCCTTCCTTAAAAATCGCTGATAATGACTTATCATCATCTATTCGTTCGATGCAAATTGATATTCATCGCTTACTAAATGCAAATAAATCGTAGTATATTATCGCATTATAGCCTTGAATAACTCAGTAATTTGCTATCTTTGTACCTCAAAAATATAAAATGATCAACGTTACCTTACCTGATGGCTCAATGCGTGAATATCCGAAAGGATCTACCGCAATGGATGTTGCTTTAAGCATCTCTGAAGGTTTAGCTCGAAATGTACTTGCAGCAAAAATTAATGGTGAAGTAAAAGATGCAGGTTTTTCCTTGCATTCGAATTGTGAATTACAATTATTAAACTGGACTGATATTGAAGGTAAATCGACCATGTGGCATTCTTCTGCTCACCTTATGGCCGAAGCTCTTGAGTTTGTATTTCCTGGGATTAAGCTAGCAATTGGTCCGCCTATCACGAATGGTTTTTACTATGATGTAGATCTTGGTGAACATGCAATTACAGAAAAAGATTTAGAGATAGTTGAGGAAAAAATGAGAGAATTAGCGAAAGCTAAAAATCCATTTATTCGCAAGGAGATTGCCAAGGAGGAGGCGATTGCTTATTTCACTGAGAAAAATGATCCATATAAATTGGAATTATTATCTGAATTAACTGACGGAACAATAACCTTTTACACGCAAGGTAATTTTACGGATTTATGCCGTGGGCCTCATATTCCTGATACTGGTTTCATAAAAGCAATTAAGTTATTATCCATCGCAGGTGCTTACTGGCGAGGTGATGAAAAGAACAAGCAACTCACCCGAATTTATGGGATTACTTTTCCAAAACAGAGCGAATTAGTAGCGTATCTGGAAAAATTGGAAGAAGCAAAGCGTCGTGATCACCGAAAACTTGGAAAAGAATTGGATCTTTTTACTTTTTCTGCTAAAGTTGGTCAAGGTTTACCGCTTTGGTTACCAAAAGGGGCGGCATTAAGAGAGCGATTGGAAAATTTTCTCAAAAAAGCACAGCGTAAAGCAGGGTATCAACAAGTGATTACCCCGCATATCGGAAATAAGGAATTGTACGTTTGCTCCGGTCATTATGAAAAGTATGGCGCCGATTCATTTCAGCCCATAAAAACGCCTGATCCGAATGAAGAGTTTTATTTAAAGCCAATGAATTGCCCGCATCATTGCGAAATATTCAAGGCAAGACCTCGATCTTACAAGGATTTACCTACGCGTTTTGCTGAATTTGGAACAGTGTATCGCTACGAGCAATCAGGAGAGTTACACGGTTTAACGCGCGTTAGAAGTTTCACGCAAGATGATGCACACATTTTTTGTACGCAAGAACAGGTAAAGGATGAATTTAAAAATGTTATCGACATCGTTTTATATGTTCTTAAAACCTTAGATTTTCAAAATTTTACTGCTCAAATATCTTTGCGTGATAAAGAGAAAAGTGAAAAGTATATTGGTACCGACGAAAATTGGGCGAAAGCTGAGCAAGCAATAATTGAAGCGGCGGCAGAAAAAAACTTAGATACAGTTGTCGCTTACGGTGAAGCTGCTTTTTATGGTCCGAAACTGGATTTCATGGTGCAAGATGCCTTGGGTAGAGAATGGCAATTAGGTACGATTCAAGTAGATTATAATTTACCGGAACGCTTTGAATTAGAATATGTTGGCGCTGATAATCAAAAACATAGACCTGTTATGATTCATCGTGCACCTTTCGGATCAATGGAGCGATTTGTGGCCGTATTGTTGGAACATTGTGCTGGTGATTTTCCATTATGGTTGGCTTCAGATCAATTTATTATCCTTCCAGTATCGGAAAAATACAATGAGTATGCTGAAAAAGTTTCAGAATTCCTAAATAATTCCGATATTCGCGGACTCGTTGACGACCGTAATGAAAAGGTAGGGAAGAAAATACGTGATGCGGAATTGGCAAAAGTGCCTTTTATGCTCATTGTTGGTGAAGAGGAATTGGTGTCAAACACAGTGGCAGTAAGACAAAGAGCTAAAGGAGATCTTGGCAAGTTGCCTTATGAAGAATTTATGGTTTTGGTGCAAAAAGAAATAGATATACAGTTGTCAATGAATAGTTTAAAGTAACGAATGAGAAGAAACCCAAGAGCGTTTGTAAAAAGAGAAGTAGAGGCACAACATCGGATAAACGAAAAAATTTTCGCGACTGAAGTAAGGTTAATTACGGAAGGTCAAGAGCCTCAATTAATGTCTGTCTCTAAAGCAATCGAAATGGCGGAAGAGCAGGAGTTAGATTTAGTTGAAATTTCGCCTAATGCGAAACCGCCGGTTTGTAAAATAATGGATTATAAAAAATTCCTTTACAACCAAAAACGGAAGCAAAAGGAATTAAAGGCGAAGCAGAGTAAGATTGTTGTAAAAGAAATCCGTTTTGGTCCGAATACAGATGACCACGATTTCAACTTCAAATTGGCTCATGCGAAAAAGTTTTTAGAGGAAGGCAGTAAGGTTAAAGCCTACGTGTTTTTTAGAGGTAGAACAATTGTGTTTAAGGATAGAGGAGAAATTCTTTTATTGAAATTTGCGCAAGAGTTGGCAGATGTTGGAGTAGTGGAGCAACTACCAAAATTAGAAGGAAAGAAAATGATTTTGATGATTAATTCAAAAAAGAAATAAAGAAGCTGATAATAATAGTAAACAATTAAAAAGTAACACAATGCCAAAAATGAAAACAAAGTCCAGTGCAAAGAAGCGATTCACCATCACTGGAAGTGGAAAAATTAAGCGTAAGCACGCTTTTAAAAGCCACATTTTAACTAAAATGGCTACGAAACGCAAACGCAATCTTACGCATGCTGGCTTGGTACATTCTGCCGATCTTCCAAACGTAAAGTTGATGCTTTGCATGAAATAATAACCATTGGTTCTTAAATGTCTAACCCGATAATAAGTATCAAAGCCTTCTGTAATAGTGAAGCACTTCTTGTCAAAAATTTAAAATTATGCCTAGATCAGTAAATCATGTTGCTTCAAGAGCAAAAAGAAAAAACTTAATGAAGTTAGCCAAAGGTTACTTTGGTAGAAGAAAAAATGTTTGGACCGTTGCAAAAAATGCAATCGAAAAAGGTCTTGTTTATGCCTACATTGGTAGAAAACAAAAAAAGAGAAGTTATCGCTCTCTTTGGATTACAAGAATTAACGCTGGAACACGCCAATATGGAATGAGCTATTCTCAGTTTATGGGTGCGGTAAATAAAAGCGGAATTACTTTAAACAGAAAGGTATTGGCTGATTTAGCCTTAAATCACCCGGATGCATTTAAAGCAGTATTCGATAAGGTAACTAATTAGTATATAAAATTATCAGCAAAAAGCCATCTGTAATTAACTGATGGCTTTTTTTATTTTAGCTTATTATTATGTTGAAAATAGGTGTTTTAGGAGTTGGTCACTTGGGTAAAATCCACTTGGGTTTATTGTTGCAGTTGCCAGAATTGTTTGAAGTAGTTGGCTTCTATGATGCTGACCAAATTAACGCAAGTCAAGTAGAAACGAAATTTAATGTGAAATCATATGATAATATCGCTGATTTAATTTCAGCTGTTGATTGTCTCGATATTGTTACTCCAACCATCAATCATTTTTTATCAGCTTCGCAGGCTTTGCGAAATCGGAAACATATTTTTATTGAAAAACCCCTATCGGAAACGATGGAGGAAGCAAAGATCTTAGTGCAACTAGCCAATGAAGCGGATGTGGTTGTTCAAGTAGGTCATGTTGAGCGTTTTAATCCTGCATTTCAAGCAGCGCTTCCTTACCTTAATCAACCAATGTTTATTGAAACGCATCGCTTGGCTCAATTTAATCCTCGTGGGACAGATGTGCCAGTTGTTTTAGATCTTATGATTCATGATATTGACGCCATTCTAAGTGTGGTGAAATCGAATGTTAAAAAGATTGCTGCCTCTGGCGTTGCTATCGTAAGCGATTCCCATGATATTACCAACGCAAGGATTGAATTTGAAAATGGATGTGTTGCTAATTTAACGGCTTCTAGGATCTCATTGAAAAATATGCGAAAATCACGTTTTTTCCAAAAAGATGCCTATGTTGGAATCGATTTCTTGAATAAAACGCTAGAGGTTGTTAGTATGCAAGATGTGCATGGCGAACCTGATCCATTTGATTTAATTATGGATTTAGGTGAAGACAAAGCAAAAAAGAAGATCCTAATTGATAAACCCGAATTGGAGCCTACGAATGCTATTTTGGAGGAGCTAAAATCCTTTGCACATGCGATTAATAATAACTTGCCTGCTAAAGTAAGTATCGAGGATGGTTTTAGTGCGATGGATGTGGCGTATAAGATTATTGAGAAATTAAATGAAAAATCTGGTATTTAAGACAATATATTCATCCCTCTTACGTTGATTCGCGGGTCTAAAAAAATATGAAAGCAATTCTACTCTTTATTCCATTAGCTTTCTTGCTATCTACGTGTATAAAAAACAATCCTGATCCTGCTTGGTTAGAAGTCAACGATTGGACCTTAGTGGCAAACGCAAATTATTTTGGTGCGGAAGGGGCGCTAACGGAAAATCTAACAGAGGCTTGGGTTTATGTTAACGACGATCTAATTGGCGTTTTTGAAGTGCCTTTTAAAATTCCCATTTTGAAAAGTGGAGCAGTTGACATAAAAGTTTTTCCAGCCATCAAAAATAATGGCATCTCAGCAACCAAAAAGGTGTACCCTTTTCTAGAAACCTACCAAATAAACGGGGTGCTAGTAGCAAATGAAACGCTCACGATTTCGCCTACAACGAAATATAAAGATAATTTATCCTTTACTATTGAGGATTTTGAAGATATTAATACCAATATTGTTAATGATCCGAATACTTCAGCAGCGAGTTTTTCTTTGTCAAATAATAATCTGCAATGGTTTAATGGAAATTTTTATGCCAAGGTAGCACTAAATGCTACGGATTCTACTTGGGTTGCTTACACTAATTGGACCTCCTATATTCCTAAAGGAAAGGAAGTCTATTTGGAAATCGATTATCGAAATTCGAATTCTGTAACAACCGGTTTGATTGCTATTTCTCCTTCTGGCACACTTCCGAATACCCATATTCGCTTAAATGCTCAAAAGTCTTCGCCTGTTGTCTGGAAGAAAATTTATCTTGATTTAAGGGAAATGGTTAGCGCTTCAGCAAATGGGGCCTACTTCGAACAATCTTTTGAAGCCTATTTAGAAGATGGTTTATCTAATACAGAAATAGAAATTGACAATATCAAATTGATCCATTTTTAAGAATGAAGAATAGGTTTTGGGTAATTTTATTTATTATTTCAGATTGGCTTGTTGCTTCATTGGTTTGGGGGCTCTTTTTCTACTTTAGAAAGACATGGATTGAAGAAAAAGCCTTTGAGGTTGACCAAAACTTTATAATCGGTAGTATCCTTGTTCCTTTATTGTGGTTGCTTATCTATTATTTGCAAGGATCTTATCATGAGGTTCGTAGAATGTATCGATTGAAAATTTTAAACCTTACTTTTTTCGGTTCATTGATTGGAACAGTCTTGATTTTCTTTGTTTTAATTCTTGATGATACGGTGTCGAATTACCAAATGTATTATTATTCTTTTGGCTTATTGTTTTCCCTACAGTTCCTTTTATCTGTCTTAATTCGACTTATTTTGGCTACTGTATTAATCAGCTTTTTGCGTAAGGCGGGTTCCGGGTTTCGAACGGTTATTATTGGAGGTAGCGAAAAAGCAGTAAGCATATTGAATGATCTAAGGAGCCAAAAGTGGTGCATCAATACGATGGTTGGTTACATCAACATCAATGGATCTGATCGTTTGTTGGATAATAAGCTTGATTATTTAGGTCATTGTGATAATTTGGAGATTTTAATAAGAAACCATAAGGTTGAAGAGGTTATTATCGCTATTGAAAGCTCAGATCATAATCGCATCCAAAAAATTATTACACGAATTCAAGATGGTAGGGTGAAGATTAAAATTCTTCCAGATATGTATGAATTACTTTCTGGCTCCTTGAAAATGACAGATATTTATGGGGCATTACTTCTTCAAATAGTTGATGACTCGATGCCAATTTGGCAACAAGCCTTAAAAAGAGCAATGGATTTGATAATATCATT
>CANJLG010000019.1 GCA_947475095.1 Flavobacteriales bacterium | reverse complement strand
CCTCCTTGAATGTGCTGTGCTGCTGAGCGTATTAGCATCGATGCGTCCCAACCTTTATCCTTCACCAAATTTTCCGAAATGATTAAACTTAAGGTGCATTTTTCACCTTCTTTATTGCCAATTACCCCAACAAAATTATCCGTTTCACTTTTTAATTGAAACAAGATATCTTTCACTGAATCACTGTCTAAATCTACGATTTCACCTAAAAATTGAATGCCATTTTCAGCGCTAATTTTTGTGGAAAGCACCGCTTTTATCGCTTTGCTTTTTTCGCGTTGGAATTGTTCTAATGACTTCGTTAATTCATTGTTTTTCTCAATTAAATCAAGTACTGATTTTTGAATATTTTGAGGATTCTTTAACAAGGCACTTAACTGATCTAAGGTCGCTGCTTTTTCTTTGAAATATTGTTCAGCACTCGGACCTGTAATGGCTTCAATTCTGCGAATGCCAGCTGCCACTGCTGCTTCGGAAGTGATTTTGAAGATGCCAATTTTTCCAGTTGCTGGAACGTGTATCCCACCACATAATTCTACTGAATCTCCGAACTTTATCACGCGGACGGCATCGCCATATTTTTCTCCAAATAAAGCCATAGCACCCAATTTTTTTGCTTCCTCAATGGGTACAGCACGTCGTTCTTCCAAGGGAATGTTTGAATGAATCGCCAAGGTAACCATTGATTCTATTGCTGCTAATTCATCATCGGTTATTTTGGCAAAATGGGAAAAGTCGAAACGTAAATTGGAAGGATTTACAAGTGAACCCTTTTGCTCCACATGCTTGCCGAGTACGGAACGCAATGCGTGATGTAATAAATGCGTAGCGGAATGATTATCAGCACTTAGTTGGCGTTTTTCGACATCAATTTGAGCTGTAAATACGCCACTTAATTCAGCAGGGATTTTTTCCGTTAAATGGATGATTAAATTATTTTCTTTTTTCGTGTCAAAGATGGAAATGGTAGAAGTTTCATTGCGAAGTATTCCTTTATCGCCCACTTGACCACCTCCTTCGGGATAGAACGGTGTTTGATTCAATACTAATTGAAAAAAGTCTTTTTGCTTTTGAGACACTTTCCGATACTTGATAATGCGAACTTCAGAACTTGTATGGTCATAACCAATAAATTCGGTTGTTTCGTCGGGATTTACCTGCACCCAATCGGCCGTTTCAACTGCTGTTGCTGCACGCGATCTATCTTTTTGTATTTGAAGTTCTTTATCAAAAGCTATCTCGTCGATGCTTAATCCATTTTCTCGTGCAATTAACGAGGTTAAATCGACTGGAAAACCATAGGTGTCATACAATTCAAAAACGGCATTTCCAGCAATTATCGGCTGGTTTTGTCCTTTACATTCATTCATGAGCAGCTCCATTCTTTTAATTCCGAGCTCTAGTGTTCTGAAAAAACTATTTTCTTCTTCGCGAATTACTTTGGAAATGATGTCTTTTTGCGCGATCAATTCTTGGTATGGATCTCCCATTAATTCACATAATACGAGCGATAAGTCACTCAAAAAAGATTCCTTTAATCCCAATGTTTGGTATCCGTAACGCACTGCTCTTCGCAAAATTCTTCGGATGACATACCCAGCACCATTATTGGCTGGTAGTTGTCCGTCGGCAATTGAAAAAGCGATGGTTCTCACGTGGTCTGCGATAACGCGTAAGGCTATGTCAGTTTCTTCCGATTTTCCATAAGGAATCCCAGAAACCTTAACCATGTGTTGAATTAATGTTTGAAATAAATCAGTATCGTAGTTGGATTGCTTTCCTTGAAGTGCCATCGCTAAGCGCTCCAATCCCATGCCTGTATCAACGTGCGTAGAAGGAAGGTTTTCCAAGGAACTATCCGCTTTTCGATTGAATTGCATGAAAACATTGTTCCAAATTTCAATCACTTGTGGATGGTCGTTATTAACTAAATCGCGACCAGGTATTTTCTTTTTATCGGCCTCATCACGCAAATCCACGTGAATTTCGGTACACGGACCACAGGGGCCTGTATCGCCCATCTCCCAAAAGTTATCTTTTTTAGAAGCCAAAATAATTCGGTCTTCCGCTATAAATTTTTTCCAAATAGAATAACTCTCTTCATCGCGTGGTACATTATCGGAGGCATCACCTTCGAAAACGGTAACATATAGTTGATCTTTTGGAATTTTATACACTTCCGTTAATAATTCCCAAGCCCAAGAAATCGCCTCTTCTTTGAAATAATCTCCAAACGACCAATTCCCCAACATTTCAAACATGGTATGGTGGTAGGTATCAACTCCCACTTCTTCTAAGTCATTGTGCTTTCCAGATACGCGCAAACATTTTTGTGAATTAGCTATACGTTTTTCAGTTGCCACTTGGTACCCCAAGAAAAAATCCTTGAATTGATTCATTCCTGCATTGGTAAACATTAAGGTTGGATCATTTTTCACAACCATGGGCGCTGATGGAACAATTTTATGTCCTTTGCTTTCAAAAAAATCGAAAAATTGTTGCCTTATTTCAGATACGGTCATTTTATATTCTATTTAAAGCAAATTTATGAAAAGCTACGCACGTGGCACTTAATTTATTAATTTTTAGAAAACTCATTTTTAACATCTTTTATCAGATTCTTTTCTTAAAAGCTATAATTAATTGATTCTTTTTCATATATTTAGAATAAAGAGTAAAATTTTGTTTATGTTGGGATTAGAAATTATTGAAGAAAAATTAATAGAAATTAGAAATAAAAAAGTGATATTAGATTGCGATGTAGCTCATTTATATGGAATAGAAACCAAACGTGTAAATGAAGCTGTAAAGAATAATCCTGAAAAATTTCCTGAAGGATATGTGATCTATTTAGATGAAGAAGAAACTGATTTCTTAAGGTCTAGCAATTCGATTGTAGAAATAGGAGATGAACCGGTCGAAATTTTCGACCGGTTCAAAAATATCAAACATTCTACAGTCAGACCAAAAGCATTTACTGATAAAGGATTGTATATGTTAGCAACGATTCTAAAAAGTCCAAAGTCGACTCAGACAACGATTGCCATCATTGAAACTTATTCTAAATTAGTGCAGTTTTCAAAAGCGATTCAATCGATTTCTGAAAATAAAAATGAGAAAACGAATAAAGAATTGATAGAAAAAGGAAGGACTATACTTTCAGAAATTTTGGTTGGTGACACTCAATTCGATGAAACGGAGACTTCAATAGAACTCAATTTTGCATTATTAAAATTGAAACACATTGTGAAACGAAAAAAGTGATTTTAATTGCTTGTTAGAGGTAAACTTAATTGCCATTTTACTTCTTCCTCCATATTTTTCATGTAATTTGATGAAAAAGATTTTTTCGAAGAGACAAGTATACAGGATTTAAATTCAATCTGAGAATATTCTTTCCCCTTACAAATTCCTTTTATGCTTACTAAATCAGATTTTGATAAATTTGAAATAGCATTTTGATTATCTAATGAAAAAAAGCAGCTAACATTTGATCCATAAACACTAGTGTTTCTTCCATAACTTTCAGTAATTAGTTGAATTTCTAATTGCTTACCATCAGAAGATTTTGCAATTTCTAAAATCCTTCCTTCAACTGTAATAATCTTATCTTTATTTTTCAAATCAGCAGAAACTTGGTTATTGTTATACTCTACTCTCAATTCAGGTGCACTGATATTGAAATCAGATTTGGATTCTTGAACCCTTTTCTTTGAAATTTCAGCTTCATTTTTATCTTTATTTATAAAATTGACATATTCTTTATAACATTTCATTCCTCCCCAAACTATTAAAAAGCCTACTACAAAGGAAATAATAAAATAGACAATAATTTTTTTCATAATATTTTTATTTATATAAATTTATTAAAAATATTTATCAAATCAAAATAAATCTATTTTTAATTATTTTCTATTTCAAGAAATAAGAATGCTAAAAAAGATTTATGTGAGGACTGAATTACATCGAAATATTATTGATTGTGACACTCAATTCGATGAAACGGAGACTTCAATAGAACTCAATTTTGCATTATTAAAATTGAAACACATTGTGAAACGAAAAAAGTGATGTTAATTCTTACTTATATTACTTTTGTATAAAATTTAGGCATGGAATTCATCGATCCCCTTTTGGATAAATACGTTTGCGAGCATACCGCAAATGAAAGTGACTTGTTAAATAAAATAAACCGTGAAACGCATTTGGAAGTACTTCAGCCACGAATGTTGAGTGGTCATTTTCAAGGGCGCGTATTGAGTATGTTTTCAAAAATGATTCGACCTGAAAGAATTTTGGAAATTGGCACTTATACTGGTTATTCGGCACTTTGTTTAGCGGAAGGATTGACGCCTAATGGAAAATTAGTAACGATTGATATCAACGAAGAATTAGCAGCAAGAGTGCGAGGTTATATTTCTGAATCTACCTATGCGAAACAAATTGACTACCTAGTTGGAAATGCAATGGAACTTATTCCTGCTTTAAATGAAAAGTGGGACATCGTATTTATTGATGCAGACAAGGATAATTACATTAACTATTATCACTTGGTTTTTCCAATGGTAAAAGTTGGTGGGTACATCATCGCTGATAATGTGTTGTGGTCTGGAAAAGTAATTGATCTGTCCCAACAGGACAAAGACACCTCATTACTAAGAGAATATAATCAACTTGTTCATCAAGATGATCGAGTAGAGGAGGTCTTATTCCCAATCCGTGATGGATTAATGATAGCGCGAAAAATCAAGGAATGAATACACACGAAATTCGTGTTACAGGGGACGGTTCAAAAACCATTTTTCTCCCTGAATTAAATGAAACCTATCATTCATCCAATGGTGCAGTTCAGGAGTCACGCCATATATTCATTCAAAACGGACTTGAATTAGTTAAAAAAAAAGGAGCTATTCGTATACTCGAGGTTGGCTTTGGTACAGGATTAAACGCTTTACTGAGTGCTAGTTGGGCTGAAATGAATAATCAACGGATTCAATATATAGGAATTGAAGCGAAGCCATTGAGTCCCGAACTTTGTTTTAAACTGGATTACCCTCGTCATATTGACCAAAATGCCGAAAAGATTTACGATGCGCTGATTCGTTGTGATTGGGAAATGGATAATCAGTTGTCTACTCATTTTTCGATTCAAAAAAGGGAGGTTAAAATTCAAGATTTTGCAGCTGTTGAAAATGTTGATCTCATCTATTTTGATGCTTTTGGTCCTCGGGTACAATCAGAAATGTGGGACATCGCTATTTTAGAGAAAATGTACCAATCATTAAACGCAGGAGGCGCTTTAGTTACCTATTGTGCCCAAGGTCAATTTAAGCGTAACTTAAAAGCGGTAGGATTTCAAGTTGAAATACTTCCTGGTCCTCCAGGTAAACGCGAAATGACAAGGGCAACAAAAATATAATGATTTTTTTATCTATTTAAAATGGTTGGATAGATAGCGTATGGTAATTATCCTAAAAAATCTCGGAACCAATACCCACTGTCTTTGATTAGGCGCTTTTGTGTTTTGAAATCTACGTGAACCAAACCAAAACGAGGAGAAAATCCTTCGCTCCATTCAAAGTTATCTAATAAAGTCCAACAGAAATAGCCTCCAATATTGACGCCTTCTTGTTTGGCCCGTAATACTTGCTTTAAGTAACGCTGATAATAGTCGATGCGTTTTAGGTCCTTCACTTTCCCTGAAATGACTTCATCGGGAAAAGCACAGCCATTTTCCGTAACTATGATTTTCTTAACCCCGGGGTAAGCGGCAAATTGTTTGATGATTTGATACATTCCTTCCGGGTAAACTTCCCAACCCATGGCTGTAATTTCTTGTACATTTCGTTTTTCGGGTTTAATTTCCAATCCTTTCATGATCGGAATCAAGCCCATCTTTTTTACTACTTCGCGTGTATAATTTTGGATGCCGATAAAATCAAAATCAAAGCTTAATTTTTCCAAATCCCCTGGTTTTATATAGGCTTCTAGTTTTTTTAAAATCGGAAAACTAGCTGTTGGGTAGCCCATTCCCAAGGCGGGTTCAATGAATAGGCGGTTCAGCAATACATCCCAGCGTTCTGCTGATTTCTTATCGTGTTTTTCACTGCTGTAGTAATCTACATGCGCACACGAAAAAGTGGTACCAATTTGAGCTGCAGGAACATTTTTACGGATAATTCTTCCGCCTTCCGCTTGCGCTAGGCATACGTGATGAACGGTCGGTAAAAAATTCTTAAATCCTTTTAAACCTGGGGCATGATACCCAATCAGATAACCTAGCGCCGTAAAAGCTGAGGGTTCATTAAAAACCATCCAATTTTTTACTTTATTGCCATAATTTTTGCTAACCAATTCTGCATATTCACTAAACCAAGTCAAGGATTCTCGATTCTTCCATCCTCCCTGATCTTGAAGTACTTGAGGAAGATCCCAATGATATAAAGTAAGCCATGGTTCGAGACCTCTTTCTAGGCAGGCATCGATTACCCGATGGTAAAAATCAATTCCTTTTTGATTGGGCTCACCAGTTCCATTTGGTAACACGCGACACCATGCAATACTGAAACGAAAAACGCTCATGTTTAAGGATTTCAGCAGATCCAAATCTTGCTCATACGAATGGTAAAAATCACAGGCCACGTCACCATTTTCGCCTGTTTTAATCTTGCCTTCCTCGTGGGAAAAGGTATCCCAAATGGATGCCGATTTTCCGTCGAGTTCATGCGCTCCTTCGATTTGAAAAGCAGAAGTGGCTACTCCCCATTTAAAATCCGGACCAAAATCAAATCGAGAGAAATCTATATTTTGCTGGAAAGGGATTTTCCCAAAAACAAAATTAGGCGAGATGACAGCGCCAGCCGAAGAAGCTAAAAATAAGCGTAAAACCTTTCGTCGCTCCATATTTGTAATACTATCTTTACTTCAAAGGTAAATAAAGAATGTTAAGAGAAATGAAATTGGAATTTCAATTTCTTCATCTTTTACTAGAATCACTTTTTAGTCCAATAGATAAGCGCAAAATGACAAGAGCGATAAGAATTTATTACTTCTTTTAATTTTCAATCTTAAAATAGGAGCATATTTTTTTTGAAATCATGTCTATTTTTAAGTAAAAGTTTGTAATTGCGCAATTAAATAAATTGTAGTTTTACGAAAAACTTGTTAATTATAATGTAATACTTATACCTTTTAACCATGAGAAAATCAATTTTTTTATTTAGCACATATGCGATAATAGCAATTACACTTCTTATTTCCATTTCTTGTTCTGATGGCAAGACAAAAGAGCCATCAGCTGATAACCAAGAACTTCGTCAAAAAGAAATCGACCTTAAAAAAAGAGAACTCGATCTCAAAGAAAGAGAGCTTTCTCAAAAAAAATCAGAAAATTTAGATGCAGTTTCCCAAGAACCTTTACCGAAGGAATCTGTTCCAGCGAAAAAGCAAATACAATCAGTCGGTTCAGATTTTTATATTATTAATGTTGCAGCCATTAAAAATGAAGGGGCAGCATCCAAAAAAGCTAAAGAATTAAGGTCGATGGGATATGATTCAGATTATTTATGGATACCTGATTATAATTCCTTGAGTGGTGCTCAATATTATTCTGTTTATATCGGCCCATTTTTTTCGCAGTATGAATGTGAAGTGGCTACTGAAGATTATCGGCAGATGCACCCTGAAGCATATGGTTTATTTGTCTCGCAGGGCAATAGAAGGGTTCAGATAAATGGCATTGGTAAAGTAACAGTATCAAAACAATAGATTTTATATCAAGTAAAAAAACCATTTGTCAAGCTGTTTAAAAAATGAAATTTACTTTATTACCTATCGCTTCTTCATTTTTATTGTTCATCGGCTTAAGCAGTTCTGATTGTTTTTCTCAGAATTATTTTATCACGCTTAGTAAAGATTCAATTGCTTGTCGTCAAATTAATTTTTTTGATACCAATGCACAAGGAAAAATGATTGATTTTGAATATGTCAACAATCAAAATGAAATAATCCGCTTAAAGAAACAAGATATTCCTGGCATTCAACAGCTATGTCAAGATGGCGCTTTGTATTTAAGGATGCCTTTAAATCTTAATAAATCCGATGGGTATTACAGGTATGGAAAAAGAATGGTCAAAGGAAAAATTACGGTGGATGTCTTTGATGATGTCACGACTAGTTTTAAATTAAAAGAGAATTTTGATGGATCGTACAACAGCCAAGGTGCAATGAAAGAAACCACTGAAGGATTATACATGCGACACGTAAAATTACCGAATGGTACTGTTTATGAAGTTTCAGGACTGAAAGGAATTAAAGCATTAAAGGCAATTAGAGAATATATGTTTGAATGCGAACCTTATAAAACAGAATACTTCTCAAACCCAAAATATCAATCCTGTACATTTGAAGAAGCGGTAGAAGATTACAATAAAATGTGTCCTGAATAAAGAGTAGGTGGGATTATACATAAGTTTGGTTAACCTTCAAGTTTTAGTTAGATTTACATTAAAATTAAATCAATGATTAAAAACCTACTAAGTTCCTTTTTTCTTTTAATTTCTATAATTGGTGCTAATGCTCAGGTTGGCGAATGGATAGCTGCCAATCCTGGTGTGGGTATAGACGTGGCGGTTGATCCTTTTAACGATAGCTATACTTGCGGACAAATTGTTGGGACTAATAATCAAATTGGCACTTCTGTTATTTCTAGCAATGGTCTTCAAGACGTTGTGGTGCAAAAATATGCTTCTAATGGAGCGTTGTTATGGGTGAATCATTTTGGAGGTGCGGGGAGTGATTATTCATCTAAAATTGTTTTTGATGGTGTTAATGCTGTCTGGGTTGTTGGTCACTTCCAACAAACAATGACTGTTGGTGCTTTTACACTCGTGTCGAGCGGTGGATCAGATGTTTTTATTGTGAAATTAGATGCAAGTAATGGTGCGATTTTAATGGCTAAAAAAGGGGGAGGGACTACCAATGATTACGCTATGGACTTGTGTATTGGTTCAAATGGACATTTGTTTTTCTCGGGAAATTATAATGGAGCTTTCGTTTTTCCTGGCGCAAACATTAATTCTAGTGGTAATGGTCATGCGTTTCTGTTGGAATTAGATTTAACTGGAAATCCAGTCCAATCTTTTGGTATTACGGGAGGGGTTTCTATTTGGACACATACAGTTGATGTAAACGGTAATATTTACATAGGTGGTTTTTCGACTTCCACAAACATCGGATTCAATGGATCAGCGCAGTCAATGAATGGACAGAATCATTTTATCGCCAAATTCGATGCAATGGGTATTTTTCAGTCTAATTCGCTCTCCCAATTTAACGGTGAGATTTATGGTCTATCTGCCGACTCAACAGGAAGTATTTATTTCACAGGAAATTTCGATTCTCAAGCGAGTTTTGGCCCAATTTCTTTAGTGAATGGCGCAAATGATAACGCACTCCTAGTTAAGATAAATAATAATGGAACGTATTCATGGGCAAAATCCTTTGGCGGTAACGGAAATGATCAGGGTTATGATTTGAAATGTAAAAGTAATAATGAGTTATTGATGACAGGCGTTTATACTGGAAATATCACTTTCGGAACTGTGCCATTAACAGGCGGGGGTAATTTCAGGGCATATTTAGCCGAAATTGACTCAAGCGGTCAAGTTACTACTGTTATTTCTGGTTCGTCTTCTGCTTCATCTGTTATTGCTAGTTCACTAACATTTTCTGGTAATGGTATTTATTTATCCGGTTCTGCCTTTGGCAATATGAACATGGCAGGATTATCCTCTTTTGTTTCCGAATCCTTTTTAGTAAAAATAGCCGGAAATTCGAATGCTATTTCAGGAAAAGTATTTCAAGATGTAAATAACAATGCCTTAATGGATGTTGCTGAAGTAGGTTTACCAAATGTTTTACTTCAACTAACGAATGGTTCATTTCAATCACTTTCTGCAAATAATGGACATTATGAAGTATATGCAAATTCTGGAACTTATGCGGTGAATATTCCAAATATACCCTTGTATCACTCGCTTAGCACCCCTTCTACTCAAAATGCAACATTTGTCGGCTTAGGCAATGTTGATTCACTCAATCATTTTGGACTCATTCCAATCCCAAATATGCCCGATTTACGTGTTACGCTTACTCCAATTACGGCTCCGAAAGCAGGATACGTTCTAGCTTACATGTTATCCTACAAAAATGTCGGAACTGTGGCTCAAAATGCGACAGTTTTGTTCACGCCTCCTGCGGGTATTAACTTTTTATCTGCATCACCATCGCCAACTCTTCAAATCGCAAACAATGTGGAGTGGCAATTAGGTATTTTACAACCAGGACAGCAAGGCGATGTGTACGTTCAATTTAACATTCCTGTTGGAACTTCTATAGGATTTCCTCTTGCATCTCAGGTTCAAATTACCCCTATTTTGGGTGATTTAACTGCGAACGATAATGTTTCTGTTAATCAAATTCAGGTTGTTGGTCCTTACGATCCAAACATTAAGTTGGTTGATAAAGATACTCTTTACAATGTGTCGACCGCTGATTGGTTAGAATATACCGTTCATTTCCAAAATGTTGGAAACGATACCGCATACAATGTCGTTATTATTGATACACTTTCATCCTTTTTAGATTTAGGTTCATTTGAAGTTATAGCAATGAGTCATCAAGCGCTTGAAGTTAACTTTGATGGGCAAATAATGACCTTACGCTTTAATCAAATCATGTTGCCAGATAGTAGCACCAACCAGGTTGGCTCGAATGGTTTTGTGAAATTTAGGTTGAGACATCCTGCATCGTTGCCTTTTCTGACAGAAATCAACAACTTTGTAGATATTTACTTTGATTTTAACGACCCTATTCGAACGAATACGGCCACCACAATTCATTTGGATTCCTCGCTTTCTCAAATAGTAGTAGTTGAACAAAAAGATGACTTGGTTATTTTTCCTAATCCTACTAGCGCTGATTTAACCATTAAATTAGCAAAATCGATGAATGAAACAAAGCAAGTTATTTTAACGGATTTGAGCGGAAGAGTTCACCTTGAGGAAATAATGATCGAACAAGAAACTACTATAAATACTACCTCGCTGAAACCTGGATTTTATATCGTTCAAGTAAGGAATGGTAGTACTCAATGGAGTGCTAGTTTCGTTAAGATCTAAGTAGGTTTTGTTGTTATAATACTTCACAAATTCAGACCAAGTAAGCTACCCATTTTATTCTTTTATAAATGTAGATTTGAAGCAATTTGCATCTTTAATTATTTGCAAGAAATAACTTCCTTTTGCTAAAGCGGAAATATCAATAAATTCATCTACTACTTCTTTTTTGATAATAGCACTCCCGGTTAAACTGAAAATAGTATACGTTTCTCCAATTAAATTTGCGGGTATTTGAATGGTAAGATTACTCGGATTAGGGATGATTTGAATTGATTGATCTGTAGGGATTTCAGAAATGGAGCCAACTTGACTGAAAATGTTCCATTTATTAAGATAAATTTTTAATGTGCCAGTGCGCACATCACCCCAAACAGCATAGGCTGTATCGTTCATTAAGCATGTGTGCATGAAATCATTTCCACTGTTTGTGAGCACTTGGTCATGCTGAATTTGTTGTGAACTTATGGGGTAATCTATGTTGAAATTTAGCGAGTCCTTTGGACGAACCGCTGCATAAATTTCCGTTGATTCGGCATAACTTGTTCCTATGCCATTTCTTCGATCTCTCCAACAAACAAGAAGATCGCCATCTACATCAAAGTCTGCCCATAGCAAATCTTGTAATTTCCCATTGGCAATTGGATCTTGATTAATACGTTGCATGGTTGTCCACGTAATTCCGGCATCTGTCGTTTCAGTGAAATAAACATCAGCACCGTCATTTATTTCGCTTAGAAAAAAATAGGCTAGATGTGAGGAGTTAGATGGATCTGCTTTTAAAAGACTTCCCCGTTTAAGTAGGTCATTCTGCACTCCAAAATTTAATCCTTGATATGCAGTGCTGTGATTAATGGCTAAACCTTGCGTGTTTGACTTTGCGAGTAAGTATCTTGGTAGAACACTTTGACTGGTTTCATAGCTAGGGTAAACAGCATAAAAAGTTCCGTCAGCACTTACTGCTGGAGAAGCCATAACTTGTGGTATGACACTTCCCGCTAAAAAATTAATGGTATCCAAATAACGTGGCGTTTCAAAACTCAGCCCTGCATTTTTGCTTACACTCAAGTAAGGAAAATAGGGTGGTGATATGAGTGTAGGCTGTTTCGCATTCATCGAACTAACATAGATTGTTCCATCATGAATTCCTCCCGATTTATCAATAACCATCCATGGTCTATCGACGCAAAGTTTAGTTGGACAATCTGTGATATTTATCACCTCTATACTATTTGACCAATTGAAGCCTCCGTCTACTGATTTTCGAATGATGATTTGACCATTGGTAAAAAGCTCATTATCGTAATCGATGTAACACATAAATAAAGCACCAGCAGAATTAAATGCAAGTGAAACGTCTGCAGAAGAATTTGTCGCTTCTTCATGATTTTGTGCTATTGGAGAGGACCAATTATTTCCTCCATCCATAGATACAGCCGATTTTATACAAATTTTCTGATTGATTTGAAATCCCATCCATGCAGCTACAAGATGTTGTTGATTTTGAGGATTAATTACTAGATAAGGTTCCCCTTCAAATATATTTCCACCAGATACCAAGGTGTTTTGGGAATAAGCAGCGAGACTTAATAAAAGAAAGATATTGCAAAGTATTTTCGACATAGTTTTATTATAAAAAGGCGATTTACAATAATTTATTTACTCAATTATTTCGTACAAATTTAGCACGAAATTTAGAGCGCAAAACTTTTTTATCCTTGAAAAAATGAGTTGCTTTCGTTAGAGTAACTGAGTTATTATTTTCAGCTCAACGATGAGTGCTTGACAATGCGTATGTTTATCACATTTGAATAATAGAAGGCATTGGCGCTCGAAGAATAAAGAATATTTACGAAATCAGTGTTATTAAAAAAAGGTCAACCTTTCGATTGACCTTTTTGTAGCGAGAGAGAGATTTGAACTCTCGGCCTCAGGGTTATGAATCCTGCGCTCTAACCAACTGAGCTACCTCGCCGTTTTTGAGTCTGCAAATATACACATTTTTAGTTTTTATAGTATAGATCTACCTTGAAATGATTTTACCAATCTACTTAAATCCCTTTGAATCATTAGTTTGAATATTTAGGAAACCCCTAAAAATTCCTATTCATTATCCCATTTATTTATTAGATTTGTTTAAATAGGCTGTCAAATGCGTACTTCTTTAGTTGGCTTCTTGCTTTTTTTTATTAGCCTAAATGCTCAGGCTGGTGACTTTGAAATTTACTTATTCGTTTATTCCAGTGCTCAGACACATTCTGGTGCAGGTCATATCAGTATTGCATTTGGCGATGATTCATCTCATTTAATGTATTACACTAAATATAGAAATGGGGATGGTGGCGGATACAAAGTCAAGGATATTCATTATACCACTGCCCTCAACTACGACAGAGATGTACTCAAACATCAAAAGCAGAAGCCAATGTTGGTTTTAAAATTAAAAGCACAGAAACCGTCTTTGTCTAAATTGGAAAAGCTAAGCGATTATTGGAATATAAAGAAAGGGTGGTCTTTATTTACCAACAACTGCACCGATGCCATAAAGAAGTTATTGCGCGTGACCAAGATTAACTCAGGCTACGCTTTTCTTATCAGTACTCCTAATGAATTGATAGAAGATTTGGTTTATCATTCACGCGCTCAATTTGATGAGCATTCGTTTCAAGTTGTTTATGGTGACTTGGAAAAATACTTGAGAGAAGAACCTAATGCAGTCCCTCGAGTACTTTTTGGTAGAAAAAAGCATTAATTACCGCTGCGATATTTTCTCTGGCTTTAACGTATACCATAATATAATTTAGTATGCATATGTAGCGATAAGTTCCTGCAGCAGATACTATTTTTATTATATTTGAATTAAATCCAATTGAGAAGTTTTTGATTTTTTGATTAACAAATTTTACCCTAATATAAATCTTAATAATTCGAATGATTATGAATGAAATTAGTTGCCCTCATTGTAAAAATAAGTTCACCATAGATCAATCTGGTTTCGCTGAAATCGTTAAACAAGTAAGGGATCAAGAATTCGATCAAGAGTTAAAAATAAGAGAAGAATTAGCCTTAAAAGATAAAGAGAATGCTGTTAAGTTAGCCTTGTCTGAGTCGAATAACAAATTACAGCAAGAGGTCAGTATCAAAAACCAAGAAATTTCTGCCTTAAAGGCTAATAATGAGCTTCTCCTTACTCAAAAACTAGCTGAAAAAGACCAAGCACTTTCGGATATGCGGTCTAAAGTTGAAAATACCGAAATTGAAAAAAAATTAGCTGTTAATGAAGCCGTTCAAAAAATTGAAAAAGAAAGAGATGATTTACTCAATACATTAAAAAATAAAGACTTAGAAAAAGAAAATTCGGAGAATTCTCTTAAGCAGCAATATTCAACAGAAATTCAAAGTAAAGAGGCTATTATAAGATTTAAAGATGAAGAGATTACCCGTGTAAGAGATATGAAAATGAAGCTCTCTACCAAAATGATTGGGGAATCATTAGAACAACATTGTGAAAATGAGTTTAACAAACTTCGCGCTACAGCTTTTCAAAAAGCCCATTTCGAAAAAGATAACAATGCAAGTTCTGGAAGCAAAGGTGATTATATCTATAGAGAAAATGATGCTAGCGGCAATGAAATTATTTCAATCATGTTTGAGATGAAAAATGAAGCAGATCAAACGGCTACTAAAAAGAAGAATGAGGATTTTTTTAATGAATTAGATAAAGATCGTTTGGAAAAAAAATGTGAATACGCTGTCCTGGTTTCTTTATTAGAAGCTGACAGTGAATTATATAATTCGGGCATTGTAGACGTGTCATACAAAAAAGATAAAATGTATGTAGTTAGACCTCAATTTTTCATTCCAATCATAACGATCCTTCGAAATGCTGCCATGAACGCATTAACTTACAAGGCGGAACTAGCGCTGATTAAAAGTCAGAATGTTGACATCAGTAACTTTGAGAATCAACTGGATGATTTTAGAAATTCCTTTGGTAAAAATTACCGCTTAGCTTCCGAAAAATTTATGGTTGCTATCGATAGTATCGATAAATCTATTGCGGCGCTTCAAAAAACCAAGGATAATCTTTTGGGATCTCAAGATAATTTAAGGCTTGCTAACAATAAAGCAGAAGACCTGACAATAAAAAAATTAACCCGTGGAAACCCAACGATAAAAGCAAAATTCGATGCGATTTCTTCTTCTGAGGAGTCAAGTGATACTGAGTCTTAAAATCGGCTTCAAACAATCAATTATCGAAAATAATAACGGTAGGATTCATCCATTAAAAACGTTCGATACTATTAATGGGCAGACTTTTATTTTATAACTTTATTATAAAGTTGTAACCTTGATTCATTATTTTATTAAAGGGTAATGAAACATAGGATTACTTTTTTATTTTTTCTCTTAGGCAATGTTTTTTCTGCCCAGAATTTAGGTCTTACTCAAATTAATTATCAAACGTGGGCTACTAAGAATTTGAATGTAGTCACTTTCCGAAATGGAGATCCAATTCGATATGTAACAAATAATGACGAATGGATTCGTTGCCATTCCAATGGAGTACCCGCTTATTGCTATTACAATAATGATCCACGAAATGGGGAAACATACGGAGCAATTTATAACTGGTTTGCCATGGCTGACCCTCGAGGTTTGGCTCCAGAAGGATTTAGAGTTGCAAATGATATTGATTGGGCGATTCTATGTAACTTTTTAAATCGTGGTATAAGTAACTATCAGGATTTGGGAGTATCTAGCATTAAATTGAAAAGTAATCATTCATGGACAAATAATGGAGTGGGGGAAGATCAATATGGCATGTCGATTTTACCCGGCGGTTCGCGCATGCTAAATGGCTCCTATGATGGTATAGGTAATTCGGTTGGACTTTGGTCCAGGGATACAATTACCTATTACGGTTATTCCAAAAGTAATGCTTATTCAAGTTATTCAATTTATTTTCAATCACAGCTAAATGATATGTTATTTAAAAAAGAAAATAAGCGCACTGGTTTTTATGTTCGTTGTATTTACGGAATTGAACCCGTTATTATTACAGAGTCAGAAGCAGTAAAGTCCGAATATGAGCTGTACCAGGAAAAATTAAAAAAACACAATTAACGTAGCTGTTCTTTGTAAAGATATCACGCTAACATTGCATTAAACTGGATGCAATTGTAACGCTGCTAGAAAAGAATTAATTAAGAAAAATCAGTTCTTATTTCAAATATAACGTAGCTTTTTCTTCTCCTTCTCCAATGACAATTTTCCCTTTGTATACTCTGAATCCGAAATTAGTCCCGTCTTCTGAACTCATACCATATAAGTCTGCAAACGAACCATAAGCTGTAATATCTACATTAATAAAATAGAACTTACCTCCATTTTTATTACTTGCCGTGATGCCATAGGTATTGTAAGCTGAAATATAGCCATATTGAATTTCAATCCCATTTTCCGAGCTGTAGAATTTTTTACCATCCATATAAGAAATAACATTGCTTTCGCTTTCAAATAAAGCAGTTTGCGCCATAGATAAATTAATATTAATAACTATTGCAGCAAGAATAAATAAACCTTTCATAATATGAAATTTAGTTAATGATCCACTTATTAGGCTAAGTGAAATACGCCTTCAATTTTTGATTAAAATTGGCAGTTTTAATTACCTTTTTATGGTCAATTAATTTGATTTATGTTAAGGTAGTTAAAATTTATGAGTAAAGCATCATATCGCCAGAATGAATCCGCCGCCAAGGATGCCAATGGCACAAATACTCAAGACAAGGTACTGCCATAAATTTAATGCGATACTTTTGTCGCTTTCATCTTTTGTAAGCGAAAGAACAATCAATCGTAGGTAAAGAAAGGCTCCGATCGCTGAGCTGATCAATGCTAAAATCACAAGCCAAAGATGATTGTTATAAGCATTCATGAGTAATGAGAATTTCCCAAAAAAGCCAGTTAGAGGTGGAATTCCCGCCAATGATAATAGTGAAATAAGCATGATGAATCCGATGAACGGGTGTTTATATCCAATTCCTTTGAAAGCAGCAATTTCATCGTCCTCATTACTAATTGCCATGCTAATCGTAAGTAGAGCAATAGTAGAAAATCCATATCCCACTAAGAAAATCAAAAGGCTAGCAAGGGAAGAATGGGAGGTGGATAGCAATGCAAACAAGGCATAACCGGTATTACTAATGCTTGAATAAGCAAGAAGTCTTTTGAATTTCGTTTGTTTTAAAGCCCCCAGATAACCTAAGAATAACGATAAGGCAATGGCAAAATAAAGCGCCCCAATCCAAAAATAGCCAAGCTCCTGAAAAGTTATATTAAATAGTGTATAAAAGGCAACCAATGCGGCTAATTTCACCACTGTAGCCATAAAAGCGGTTACAATTTCCGGTGCGCCTTGGTAGACATCGGGTCCCCAAAAATGAAAAGGTACTGCGCCAACTTTGAATAAAAAAGCGCCTAGCATGAATAGCATCCCAATCAATAAATAGCTGGTGTGGTATTCCCCAGATTGAATAACCGTTCGGATTTCATTTAAATTGAATGAACCTGTTGCACCATAGAGTAATGCAATACCGAATAATAAAATGGCAGTAGCAAAAGCCCCAGTAAAAAAGTACTTAATCGATGCCTCTGCAGAAAGCACATCCTGTTTTTTTATTCCAACCATTACATAAATTGGTATGGATAATATTTCCAATCCTAAGAAGAACATAAATAAATCGGTAAATCCAATTAAGCAGATTGCTCCACAAAGCGAAAACAATAATAAGCCATAGTAATCGCCAGTATGACTTGCGTCGCGCTTAAAATAACCAAATCCACCAACTACAATAACGGCGGTAAAAAGAATGGCAAGAAGGCTAAAATAGAGTTGGGGAACATTAAATTCAAGGACTTGATAATTCGCAAAGGGAGATTTATAAAAACCATAATTTAATTGGAGTGCAAAGGCAACTGCTAAACCACAAAGGGTAATAATTAAATTAAGCGTAGGTTTCTTAAGTAGGCCTGTAAATAAACCAATTAATCCTGTAATAAATATCACAATTAAAGCATCCATATTATTCTATGATAAGTTAATTAGTTGGTGTAATAGCAGTCAATACTCGAATTGCGGGCGCTGTATAGTCTATGATATATGTAGAAAATAACCCAATTATTAGTATCGATATAGACAAAACGACAAATACCGCCGTTTCATTCCACGTTAAATCTTGAAAACTTGTCAATTTTGGTGGGCCAAACATACTTAATTGGTACGATCGAAGCATGTAAACGGCACCCAATATGAGTGATGATACAGCAAGAATACCGATAAGAACATGAAAACTAAAAAGTTCTTTAATTAAGATAAACTCTCCGATAAAGCCTGCCGAAAAAGGAATCGATAAGGCCGCAAATACAATTGCAGCAAACCAAAACCCAAAGCGAGGAGCAATTTTAGCAATTCCCCCAAGTTCGTCTAGTTTTCTGGTGCCAGTTCTTTTTTCAAGAATATCAGCTGCTAAGAATAAGCCAATAGAAATCAAGCTATGGTTGATGATTTGAATAATAGCACCGCTCCATGCTGCTGTGTTAAAGACCATTATTCCCGCTGCAATTAGGCCAAGATGGCTAATGGATGCAAAGGCAAATAAGGTTTTAATATCATTTTGTTTAATGGCAATAACGGCTCCGTAAACAATCCCAATAGCACCAAGAATAATAACGGGCCATTTCATTACTTCAATTCCCTCAGATGTAAGCGGAAGCATCCATTTCATCATTCCATAAAGTGCCATTTTCAACATTAAGGCTGAAAGCAACATCGTTCCGGCCATTGGTGAAGAGGTGTAGGTAGCCGGCTGCCAAGTATGAAAAGGGAAAAGAGGAATTTTTATGGCGAATGCTAATAAGAAACCGCTCATCACCCAACAAGCCATTTTTTGAGAGAGCTGCACATTGACTAAATCTTGGTAAGCAAATGATTGTGCATTGATTCCTAAAGCAATAAAAGATAATAACATGGCTAGTGATCCCACTAAGGTGTAGATAAAGAATTTGAAAAGTACTTTATTATTCTCTTTAGCACCAAACCAATAAAGAATAAGGAAGATAGGCAGTAGTGTAAATTCCCAGAATATGTAAAACATAATGCCATCTTGTGCTGTAAAGACACCTAGTAATCCGAGTTGCATGAAGAAGACAAGTGCTGTAAATAATTTATTTCCGGCTAATTCTCGATTCCAATTGCTTAGTAAAATAAGAGGAATTATGGCATTTGTTAGCATTATCATGACTAATCCTAGCGAATCATACCCAAAATTTAAGGTGAGACCAAAAGCCATTTTGTCAATAGAGCTGCTCATAACTACTTGTGTTAATGGATCAAAGCCCATCAGGTGATAGCTAGCTATTCCTAGGGATGCTAATGAACCCAAACCACCAACTAGTTTACACCAACCAGACGGAAGGATGAGCATAACCAATCCTAAAATCAATGGTAATATTAAAAGTTCCAAAATTGTAATTTTATTATGTAGTAACTAATCAATCCAATTAAACCAAAAACCATCCAAAAAAGATAATTAGACAAGAGTCCTGTCTGCCAATTTCGAATCAATGATCCTGTTTTACCCAACAAGTTGGCTAAGCCAAAAACACCTTGATTCAATACTTTAATCTCAACTATAGCATAGCATGTTTTTGATAACCATTCTATTGGTTTTACAAAAAGTAAGTCATACAATTCATCAAGATACAATTTTGAATTAGACCATAATTGCCAACCCACTAATTCATTATCGGCAAGGGCTATTTTCTTTTTCTTGGCGTAATTGTTATACGCCCAAATAAGAATGATAATTGTCATGGTGCTAGCAACTGCCATTAAAGCCATCGTTGTATTCGGTTCAGCATGTGCTTCCTTTATTTTTTCTAGTCCAGCGGTATGGGAATTTAAAAAATGACTTAGCCAATGTGTTCCTTTCGATAAGAAGATACCCGGTAAGTTCAGCAAACCACCGAATACGGATAATATTGCTAATACAACCAAAGGCATTGTCATTATAGGTTTGCTTTCATGGACGTGCGATTCAAGTGTTGCTCCACCTCTAAATTCACCATGAAAGACAAGGAAATAAAGTCGAAACATATATGCTGCAGTTAAAGCAACTGAAATCATCAATGTGCCATAAAGTATCGGACTATGTTCAAGGGCATGACCTAAGATCTCATCTTTAGAATAAAAACCTGAAAGCAATGGAAATCCTGCAATGGCGAGTGTTCCGATTAAAAAAGTAAGGTGCGTGATGGGAAGTTTTTTTCTAAGTCCACCCATTAGGCGAATATCTTGTTCATCAGACATAGCATGAATAACACTACCAGATCCTAAGAAAAGAAGGGCTTTAAAAAAGGCATGTGTTGTAACGTGAAAAATAGCAACGGTATAAGCACCCATTCCTAGGGCAACAAACATTAAACCTAATTGAGATACCGTAGAGTAGGCAAGCACTTTTTTAATATCATTTTGACGCATAGCAATAAAAGCAGCGACCATTGACGTAGCGAATCCAATCCAAAGAATAATATCTTTTGTTAGTGGAGCCAATTCGAATAAGAAATTGGAACGCACAACCAAGTAAATACCTGCAGTTACCATTGTTGCCGCATGGATTAAAGCAGAAACAGGTGTTGGTCCTGCCATGGCATCTGGCAACCACGTAAAAAGAGGAATTTGTGCACTTTTTCCTGTAGCGGCAATGAACAAACAAATCGTAATACCTATTATAGATCCATTAATCAGCGAAGGATCGATCGCTATTTTCTCAGCAATCTCTGTAAATTCTAGGGTGTGAAATTGAGCAAGAATCAAAAATAAACCAATGAGTAACCCAGCATCACCAATTCGATTCATAATAAATGCTTTACGGGCAGCAATGCTATTTGCGATTCCTTTTTCAGCATCGCTGTAATGGAAACCAATGAGTAGGTAGGAGCAGATTCCAACGCCTTCCCAACCAAAGAATAGCACGAAATAGTTACTGCCTAAAATGAGCAATAGCATCGCAAAAATAAAGAGATTCAGGTAGGTAAAGAACTTGTAAAAACCTTTGTCATGGCTCATATATCCAATCGAAAACACATGAATCAAGGTCCCCACACCGGTAACAATTAAGGTCATCCAAATCGATAAAGCATCTACTTGAAGACTAGCATTAATTGCAAAATCATCTAGGGATAATAAGGTAAACAATTGAATAATCTTGGTGTCATTTGTTTGATTAAAAACCAGTAATGCACATACAAAAGAAAGAAGCATAACACCAGTAGCAATTCCACCAACAAGCAAATTCGGAAGTTTTTTCCCAATGGTTCCATTGACCAATGCACCTAACAAAGGCAAGGCTAATAAAATCAGTATTAATTTATCTACTGCCATTTAGTTAACCGTTTAAATTTGTAAATAATCCTGCATCCGTTGACTTTTGATTTCGGTAGGCCATAATAAGAATTGATAGTCCAATTGTTGCTTCTGCTGCCGCTACTACAATGATGAAAAAGACAAATATTTGTGCATCACCTTTTCCATAATAGGTTGAAAATGCTACTAAAAGTAAATTCACGGCATTGAGCATTAGTTCAATACACATTAATAAAACAATCATATTTCTTCGTATCAAAACCCCAAATGCGCCAATAGTGAATAATATACTAGCTAATATCACATAGAAATCAATGGAGGTTCCGAAGGTTGGATCAGTAGGATTCATATTAATCAATAATTGGTTTTTCGCGTTTTGCCAACAAAATGGCTCCCACCATTGAAGCAATAAATAAAATCGAAGAAACTTCGAATGCCACTATGTATTCATCAAAAAGTAACTTGCCTAAATTTTCAACTAATCCAATTTGTTTCTGCTGAGGCAAGCGTACATGCTGTAATCTAAGGCTATCTTTAAATGCTGCAATGAGCACTAATAAAAGTATTCCACTTGCTAGTACTGATGAAAAGAGTGCGTATTTGGGTGTTTTTGGCTCACTTTCTTTGTTAAGGTTTAAGAGCATGAGTACAAATAAGAATAAAACCATAATTGCTCCTGCATAAACGATGATATTGACGATGGCTAAGAATTGCGCATTCATCAAAATGTACAGTGAAGAAATAAGGAAAAATGTAACGACAAGAAATAACACACTTCGAATAGGGTGTTTACTAATCACCACCATTAGCGCTGCTCCAATGGTCAGGCCTCCAATAATTATAGTTAGTAATTCAATACTCATATTTCGCTTCTTGTGCCAGTATGTTGGCGTTTAGTAACATCAATTCTATCATTCAAGGGTTCAACCAATACGTCTTTACCGTAAATAAATTCGTTTCGTTCAAATTCAGTTGGTACAATTCTATCGGTTAGAAATACGGCTTCTTTGGGGCATGCTTCTTCACATAATCCACAAAAAATGCAACGCAACATATTAATTTCATAGATTTCCGCATACTTTTCTTCCCGATAAAGTCCCTCTTCACCTTTTTGTCGTTCACCTGCCACCATGGTAATTGCTTCAGCAGGGCATGCTACGGCGCATAATCCACAAGCGGTACAATTTTCTCGTCCTTGTTCGTCTCTTTTAAGGACATGCATCCCACGATAAACGGGCGCAAATACACGTTGTTCTTCTGGATATTTTATGGTGTTATTTTTCTTGAACATGTGTTTCAAGGTAATAAACATTCCGTTAAAAATGGCTGGGAGGTATAACTTTTCCATAAAAGTCATTGGCTTATCCGACACCACTTTTTTTCTATTTGTTAAGCTCTCCATTTTATTAAAATTTTATCCATCCCTCATTGAATGCAATGACAATTCCAGTTACCAACATATTGATGATTGAAATTGGAATCAGTACTTTCCATCCTAAATGCATTAATTGATCGAATCGAAAACGAGGTATTGTCCATCGAATCCACATAAATAGGAAAATCATTAAAAACGTTTTGGTGAAAAATGCAGCAACACTTAAAATCGCTAGTGTATTTCCACTAAAGCTATCCATCCCTGGAAAATTGTAGCCTCCAAAAAACAAGATGGAAATAAGGGCTGATGACACAAACATGGCAACATATTCTGCAAATAGGAACAAGCCAAGTTTCATCGAACTATATTCGGTATGATAACCGCCAATTAATTCTGATTCGCACTCAGGAAGGTCAAAAGGTGCGCGATTAGTTTCAGCTAAGGCACAAATAAAGAAGACTAAGAAACAAACTGGTTGATAAAATATATTCCAATTCATCCCATGCTGCGCTTTAACGATGTCGTTAAGTCCAAGACCACCGGATAACATGATGATGGTAATCGCTGAAATCCCCATCGCTAATTCATAGGAAATCATTTGTGATGATGCACGAATAGCACCAAATCTAGAATATTTATTATTGGAAGCCCATCCACCGATCATGATGCCATAAACTCCAATGGAGATGATTCCAAAGATAAAGAGAATGCCAATATTTAGGTCGGCGACTTGCAGGGCTATTGTGCGTCCGAAGAGTGTAATATCAGTTCCCCAAGGAATAACAGCACTTGTCATCAATGCGGTAAACATGGCAATTCCTGGACCAAGAATAAAGAGCCAACGATCAGCATTTGTTGGCGTAAAATCTTCTTTCATGAACATTTTAACACCGTCAGCAATAGGTTGTAGGATACCAAATGGTCCGGCCCGATCTGGTCCTACACGGTCTTGAATCCACGCAGCTAATTTTCGTTCAAAATAGGTTGAGTAGGCAGCAATACCTAATGAAACTACAAAAAGTAGAATGGCTAAAATAAGTTTTTCAATTAACAAGCCTGTATCCATTAATTGATTTTTTTAATAGGAGAATTGATACTTGTTTCATATTTTCCTTGAGAAATGACAGAATGTCTATCAATAACTCTTGGTCCAATCACTTTCCACTTTGCAAGGTCTTTTTTATCGTATCGACATTCGTTACAAATCCATGCTGTTTTATCATCGATGGTTTCAATTTCACCGTACTGATCTTTGCGACCCGTTACCCGATAAATTTCCTTTCCAAACATCCACAATACTACTTTCCCTGCACATTTAGTACAATCGCATTCTGCTTCCATTGGTTTTAGGAACCACACACGGCTTTTAAATCTAAACGTTCGATCCGTTAATGCCCCAACCGGACAAACATCAATCATATTTCCAGAAAATTCATTGTCTATCGCGTGTTCAATATAGGTACTTATTTCGGCATGTTCGCCGCGATGCATCACACCATGCACTCGTTTTTCAGTCAGCTGATTGGCTACTTCTACGCATCGGTAACACAGAATACAGCGATTCATGTGTAATTTAATTTTATCTCCAATATCTATTGGGTCGAACGTTCTCCGTTCTTCTTCGTAGCGTGTTTTTACAGATCCATGTTCGTAGCCTAGATCCTGCAGATTACATTCTCCAGCCTGGTCACAAACGGGGCAATCTAAGGGATGATTAATTAATAAAAATTCTACCACAGCGCTACGTCCTTCATGAACACGTTGACTTGTTTTATTTTTAATGATCATTCCGTCCATTACTGGTGTAGAACAAGAAGCGACTAATTTTGGCATTGGTCTTGGATCTGCTGTTGATCCAGCAGCAACTTCCACCAAGCATGTTCTACATTTACCACCAGTTCCGGGTAATTTACTGTAGTAGCACATCGCAGGAGGCACCACTTCGCCACCTATTTTTCGTGCAGCATTTAAGATGCTTGTTCCAGCTTCAACTTCAACCTCAATATCGTCAATTGTAACTTTCATCATAATTAATTTCTATGCTAACATTGGTTCTTTCGACAAACCATAATTTCTTTTTATTGCCTCTTCTTTATGACTAACATGCCATTCAAATTCGTCTCTAAAATGACGAATGGCAGCAGCCACAGGCCATGCAGCAGCATCGCCAAGCGGACAGATTGTATTCCCTTCAATTTTCTTATTAATTTCGGCTAATAGATCGATATCTCGCAGATTACCGTTTCCTGTTTCTAGTCGGTAAAGCACTTTTTCCATCCAACCAGTTCCTTCTCTGCACGGCGAACATTGTCCACACGACTCATGGGCATAGAAACGCGTAAAATTCCACGTGTTTCTGACAATACATTGGTCTTCATCAAAAACAATAAAGCCACCTGATCCAAGCATAGAACCTGAGGCGAATGCTCCTTCAGCCAAACTTTCATATGACATTAATCGATCATCACCATTAGCTGTCTTGGTAACAAGATAGTGTGGTAGGATAGGCACCGAAGAACCTCCCGGAACACATGCTTTTAGTTTTTTGTTATTTTTAATGCCTTGGCAATAGTCATCACCATAGATAAATTCTTCTACGGAAAGCCCTAAATCAATTTCATAAACGCCTGGTTTAACAAGATTCCCACAGGCAGAAATTAATTTAGTACCTGTACTTCTACCAATTCCGATAGCTGCATATGCTTCACCACCATCATTTACAATTGGAACGACAGCAGCTATTGTTTCCACATTATTTACTACGGTTGGTGCTCCCCAAAGACCTTTAACAGCTGGAAACGGAGGTTTTATTCTTGGATTACCTCTTTTACCTTCCAATGATTCCAATAATGCAGTTTCTTCTCCGCAGATGTAAGCTCCTCCACCGGGCACAACAAATAAGTCTAAATCGTAGCCTTTTCCAAGAATGTTTTTCCCTAAGAATCCATTGTCGTACGCTTCAGCAATTGCCTTTTCTAGGATATGAAGAATGTACATAAATTCTCCTCGAATATAAATGTATGACGTATTCGCACCGAGTGCATAACTTGCGGTAATCATACCCTCCACTAGCAAGTGAGGTATTTTCTCCATCAAATAACGATCTTTAAACGTACCAGGTTCCGATTCATCGGCATTACAAACTAAGTAACGAGGGATTCCTTCCGGTTTCGCCAAGAAAGACCATTTCATTCCAGTTGGAAATCCTGCTCCTCCGCGTCCTCGCAGTCCAGATTTTTTAACTTCTTCCACCACTTCGTCTGGCGTCAAGCTTTTTAAAGCTTTTTCAACAGATCGGTAGCCTCCATTTTTTCGATAGACATCATATGTTTCGATCCCAGGGATGTGCACATTTTCAAGAAGTAATTTCCTGTTTTTCATTCCTATTTAATTTTCAATTATTCCTGAACGGTAGGCCTCAATTAATTCGTCGACCTTATCTTTTGTAAGGTTTTCATGAAATTTATACTTGCATTGTAGTACAGGAGCATAGCCGCAAGCGCCTAGACATTCTACCGTTTTTAAGGTAAATTCTCCATCAGCTGTTGTTTCTCCGACTTTAATATTTAATTTTTCCGAAATATAGTCAATGATTTGATCGCTTCCTACCAACATACATGGTCCTGTTCTACACACTTCAAATACATGTTTTCCTACTGGATTAACATGGAACATGGTATAGAATGTGGCTACTTCGTACACTTCAATGGTTTGAATATTTAGGAAAGTAGCTACCGCATCCATTGCCTCAGTGCTCAACCAACCCACTTCAGTTTGCGCTAAATGCAACATTCGAATAATAGCACTTTTTTCTTTTCCGGTAGGAAAATGATTTTTAATTTCGTTAAATTTTGCTATCGTTTCTTTACTAAATCCATTGAATTCAGCGGCAGTTTGAGCTATGTTATTTTCTCTTTTCATATTAGGCATCTAATTCTCCTGCAATTACATTCATACTACTTAAGGTAATAACTGCATCGCTTATGGTTTGACCAGTAATCATTTCCGGATAAGCTTGATAATAAATGAAGCATGGTCTTCTAAATTGTAATCTATAGGGTGTTCTTCCACCATCGCTGATGAGGTAGTAACCTAGTTCACCATTTCCTCCTTCTACACTGTGATATATTTCTCCTCTAGGTATTTCCATTTCCCCCATCACAATTTTAAAATGGTAGATAAGTGCTTCCATATTATTGTATACATCCGCTTTATCTGGTAGATAAAAGTCTGGAACATCCGCTTTATAATTACCTTCAGGGAGGTTACCATACGCTTGTTCAATGATTCGAATACTTTGCCGTATTTCTTCTTGTCGCACCATGAATCGATCGTAGGTATCGCCATTTACTCCCACAGGAATAATAAAGTCAAAATCTTCATATGAGGAGTAGGGATGCATAACGCGTACATCATAATCTACACCAGCTGCGCGAAGGTTAGGCCCTGTAAAACCGTAGGCGAGAGCCCTTTCTGGAGATATAGGTCCTGTTCCTCGGGTTCTGTCCATGAATATTCTATTTCGTGCAAGCATAGAATCCCATTCGCTAAATGCCTTCGGAAATGTTTTTAAAAACGATTTTAGTTTCGTGTGAAATACCGGAGTAAAATCACGTTCAAATCCTCCGATACGACCAATATTAGTTGTTAGCCGTGCGCCACAGATTTCCTCGTACAACTCATAAATTTTTTCTCTTTCTTGAAAGGGATAGAAAAAGCTAGTAAGTGCGCCAGTGTCAACACCAACAACGGAATCACAAATAAGGTGATCTGCTATTCTTGCTAATTCCATTATGATAACCCTCATGTAATCAACACGCTTGGGAATTTCTGCTTGAATTAATTTTTCTACCGTCATGTGCCAACCCAAATTATTGATGGGGGACGAACAATAGTTTAATCGGTCGGTAATTGGGGTGATCTGGTTGTAAGGTCTTCGTTCAGCTAATTTTTCAAATGCTCGATGAATGTAGCCAACCGTTTGTTCTGAGGAAATTATTTTTTCACCATCGACTTTCAGAATATTTTGAAAAATACCATGAGTTGCAGGGTGTGTGGGGCCAAAATTAATTGTGGCAATATCACCATCGATTGTTTCTTTTGAATTATAGAATTCAGCAGCACTATTCGATACCTTTTCTTTTTCTTTACTCATTGTATTTAATTAAAAACGCCCAAAAAAGCGATCATCTTTATCTTCTCTCGTTGCATCCTCTAAGGCGTATTCTTTCCTTAAAGGAAAATAGTCCATCGAGTCTTCATTCAATATTCTCCTTAAATCTGGGTGATTAGCAAAGGTAATCCCATAAAAATCGTAGGTTTCTCTTTCCATCCAATTGGCACAAGGATAAAGATCCGTAATGCTGTCAATTGAGGGATTGCTTAAGGGCAAAAAAGCTTTCAATCGTACCCTTATTTTATGTTTCCAACTATGGAGATGATAAACAACGGCAAATTCGCGGTCAACCTGCTCAGGGTAATGCACACCTCCGAGTAAGGTTAAAAACTCAAATCGTAGCATTTCATCTTTTTGCAGTTGGGCGATAACGGCATGGATTTTATCAGCAGCTACCTCGATCGAAAGGATATCAAAGTTAATTTCGCTATGAAGAATATCAGCACCTAAAAGCGCTTCTACTTGCGATTTAAGATCTTCGTTACTTAGCACCATTATCTTTTATTTCAATTTTATAATCGCTCATTAAGTCCTTGTATTCTGAACTATACCTGCGCCTCATAGATTCTTTTTTAACAAGTTTGTGTATATTCATTACGCCATCGATAATTTGTTCAGGGCGAGGTGGACAACCAGGAACATAAACATCCACTGGGATAATTCTATCAATTCCTTGTAGTACACTATACGTATCAAAAATACCACCTGATGACGCACAAGCTCCAACAGAAAGTACCCATTTTGGCTCTGCCATTTGTTCGTAAACTTGTTTCAGAATAGGGCCTAATTTTTTGGATATCGTTCCGGCAACGATTAATAAATCAGCTTGTCTAGGAGAGAACGATAAACGTTCCATTCCAAACCTCGACATATCGTAAGCACTCCCCATAGTGGCCATGAACTCAATTCCACAACATGAAGTTGCGAAAGGTAGGGGCCAAACTGAGTTTGCTCTGGCAAGTCCAACAGCTTTGTCAAGGGTTGTTAATTGATATCCTTCCCCATTAATAACCTTATCATCATCTATTTTTCCCATTCTAGAGCACCTTTTTTAAGAACGTAAAGAAATCCAATTAAAAAGAAGCTAACAAACATAATGACTGCTAGAAGCCCCTCTAACTTTAATTGGTAAAAATTAACTGCATATGGATAAAAGAAAATCACTTCCACATCAAAAAGAACAAACAATATGGCAGTCATGAAATAACGAATTGAAACTGGGAATCGAGCGTTTCCTTGAGATTCTATACCACATTCAAAGTTTTCATCTTTCTTTTTGGCATTCAATCGAGGCATTAAGATGTGGGTAACAAACAAGGTAAAAATAACAAAGCCAGCTGCAACAGAGGCTTGAAGCAATAATGGAATGTAATCTACATTAGAGGATTGCTCTGTCATTTTTTTAGCTTAAATTAGAACTTAACCTTCTCATTAACAATACTCTTTGAATTATAAACAAATCTTATTTTTTTATTTCAAACCTATTGATTAAAAAAATTTTGTACAAATTTAATTTATCCTAGGGTTACAGCAAGTAAAATAATGATTTATTTACTGATTATTTTTAAAAGTTTAAAAGAATCTAAGATAATTATTTACTTGTGAAATAAGGAATATTAAAGAATATTGGCTAAGCTTGGAAATCAAAATATAGTTATCACTTGCCTAAGTTTAGCGAGTGAAAACTTTCCTTAGTGCTTTGCCGCTAAATACCTTTCTGCATCTAATGCCGCCATGCATCCTGTTCCCGCAGCCGTTATAGCTTGCCTGTAGGTTTTGTCAGCAGCATCACCAGATACAAATACACCTGCAACATTTGTTTTACTTGTTCCAGGTTGAGCATATTTTATGTAGCCGGTTTCGTCTAAATCAATAAAGTCTTTAAATATTGCTGTATTAGGTTGGTGTCCAATCGCCACAAAAAATCCTGTGCAAGGGACAATCTTTTCTTCCTTACTAACAGAATTAATCACTCTAGCACCGGTCACGCCAACATCATCACCCATAACCTCCAAGGTTTCTGTATTGTATAAGATTTCAATATTTGGTGTTTTTCGAACGCGTTCCGCCATAATTTTTGATGCCCTAAATTCACTTTTACGCACCAGCATGGTTACCTTCTTACAAAGTTTTGATAGGTAATGAGCTTCTTCACATGCTGAATCGCCTGCACCCACAATCACTGTTTCTTGACCTCGGTAGAAAAATCCATCACAAACGGCGCATGCTGAAACACCACCGCCCATTTTCAAGTATTTTTGTTCACTCTCTAAACCGATATATTTTGCAGCTGCACCTGTAGAAATAATTACTGTTTCAGCATGAATTTCTGTTCCATCATCTGCCCAACATTTGTGAATTTCAGCTCCAAAATCTACTTTAGTAATGAAACCTGCCCGAACATCAGTTTCAAAACGTAAGGCTTGGTCTTTCAATTGCACCATCATTTCTGGTCCAGTTACGCCATCAGGATAACCAGGAAAATTCTCAACTTCATTCGTGGTAGTAAGTTGGCCACCCGGCTGTAGTCCTTCATATAATAATGGTTTCATGTCTGCTCTTGCAGCATAGATTGCTGCCGTATAACCAGCAGGGCCTGAACCAATAATTAAGCATTGTACTTTTTTAATATCGCTCATTTAATTTCTTTAACTGCAAAAATAATTGATTGCTTTATATCTCGGGCATTAAAGTTTAATTTCAATAAAAAATATCCTAATTTTTTCTAAGAATTGACTATTTTTGATTTCTAAAAAAAAAATCAAATGATAAAATACACATTTTTACTTTCTGCATTATTCACTTTTTCATTCTTGTTTGGACAAGGTAAAGCTCCAGCTAATTGGTATTTAAAAGATCCTGTTAAGGATAAAATTTATGGCGTTGGTGCCGAAGAGGCATACAAACTTTTAATTGGTAAAAAAGCCAAAGAAGTAATTGTTGCCGTAATTGATAGTGGAGTTGATACCGAGCATCCAGATTTAAAGGAAGTTCTTTGGGTGAATGAAGATGAGATTCCGGGAAATGGTATTGATGATGATAAGAACGGATATATTGATGATGTTCATGGCTGGTCATTTTTAGGTGGACCTGGAGGAGATATTGGTGAAGAATCGTCAGAATTAAGCAGAATGTATTATGCTGATAAAGTTTATTTTGCCAATGCTGATACCAATTCTTTATCTGCAGCTGAAATGACAAGATACAAGAAATTTAAGGAAATAGAAGCTATATTTTTAGCTGAAAAAGTTAGTGCGCAACGTCAAATGGAAGGAATTATGGCTCTTTCTAATTATATGGATGCGGTGAAAAAAGAAAAGGGTTCTTTTACTAAATCAACGAACAAATCCTATAAGCCAAAGAATGAGATCGAGCAAAAAATAAAGTCAAGAATGAAGGTTATTCTTATGGCTTACAAACCTGAATTTTTGGAAAAAGAAATAGGCACTATGGTGGCGAATAGTCAACAGAATTCTGATAAAGTTGTGAATGATAGCTTACGTATAGCCTTAGTTGGTGATAACCCACGCGACATGAGAGAAAAGTATTATGGATGCAATAGGTACAAAGGTCCTGATGCTATGCACGGGACACATGTATCTGGTATCATCGCTGCAAAAAGAGGCAATGGTATTGGAATAGAGGGAATTGCTGAAAATGCTAAGATTATGGTTGTTCGAGTTGTTCCGAATGGTGATGAGCGCGATAAAGACATTGCCAATGGTATTTATTATGCGGTTGATAATGGCGCAAAAGTGATTAATATGTCATTTGGTAAATATTATTCTCCCAATAAAGAGGTCATTGATGCTGCAGTACGTTATGCTAATGAGCACGACGTATTACTTTTGCATGCAGCAGGAAATGAATCGAAAAACAAAGATCTACAAGATTCTTATCCGACACGGAAATTTATGAATGGTGAAATTGCAAGTAACTGGATTGAGGTTGGTGCAAGCAGCTCTTCAAAGGATTCCAAAAAGTTACTTGCTGAGTTTTCTAATTATGGTGCAACTACAGTTGATCTTTTTGCTCCTGGTGTTGATCTTTATTCTACAATACCTGACGCTAATTACGGTGATGCTTCTGGAACAAGTATGGCTTGTCCTGCAGCTGCGGGTGTTGCAGCTATGATCCGAGGGTATTTTCCATCTTTAACAGCAACAGAAGTTAGGGAATTATTGATGAAAACAGCTATTCGATATGATAAAGTCATAACCATACCGGGAGGGGCAACCTCAGGTAAGATGACCGATGTTTCCATAAGTGGCGGTTTTATCAATGCCGCTAGTGCTGTACGGTTACTTTTGCAAGAACAAAAATAAGCTAGAGCTTATAAATTTTTGAGCCTCCCGCTAATGAATGTGGGTGTTGAAACCATGGCATATACAATACTATATCTTTTTTTGAAGGACTGTTATTTTCTTTAAACTCTTTGTCGTAAACGATCGTATAAATTTGATTGTTCACGAGAACTGAACGCCCAAATTTTTCTTTTTTTACGTCAATCAAGGTCGTACCAAATTTTACTTGCGCGTTTTCTTTCTTAAGTGGAATGAAAGTTAGTTTTCCAGGATAACATTTCGAATAATTGGAAATTAAACTTTCTATTTGCTTGGTTTTTTTATCATTTTTATCGTCGTAGATAACCACGATTTGAGACTTTATCTTTACTGCCATTACAAATTGATTACTGTTGAAAAAGATAAGGTGGGAAGTATGCTGTTGCTTATATCTTCCGTACGATACTACGCCCAGTAGCACAATAAAAATACACGCTGAAAATTTCCATAATCCATTTGAACTTTTAGTAGCGATGATTAAGTAGGTAAATAGCATTAGGATTGGAACTAAATAGTAGGGGACATTAAAACCATATTCAACAGCACCAGGAAGGTGCTCTACCCACTGTAAAAAGTGTAACATAGCCCAAAGCGAAAAAGATAAAATAAGGCTCGCAATTTTACCTATTATCGGAATATAATGAAGAATAAATATGCCCATTCCAAATCCCATTGCTACAGTTGAAATCCCCATGATGCCAAGGTTTGTCAAAGCAAAGTAATTGGGGAATTGGTAAAAATAGTAGAGTGTTAATGGAACCGTCATGGCTTGAGCAGCAAAACCAATTGCAGAACCTTGCCAGAGGTAATTCATTATTTTATTCTTGGGTGTATACCAAGCGGCAATCGATTGATATAAACTAAAAATGCCAAGCATCGCCAAATAGGATAATTGAAAACCGATATCATAGATCACTAAGGGATTGATCAGTAACAAAATAAAGGCGGTGAAAAACAAGGTGTTGATGGGCGAATAATTTCCACCGGCTTCTTGTGCAAGAATTAAAACTGAAAACATAAATACGGCTCGTACAACACTTGGTGAAAAGCCTGTTAATAAGGCATAAATCCAAAGAAGTATGACAATGAAAATTACGGCATTTCGGCGACTTATAAGTTTACTAAAAAACTGAAAGAGAAACAGTAATACTTGCGCGATTATTCCAATGTGTAAACCTGAAACGGCTAACACATGCATTGCACCTGTTGCCCCAAAACTCGTTCGAATTTCCTGATCCAATAACGATTTATCCCCCAGAATGAGGGCTTGAGCTATTGCTAAATTTGATCCATCTAGTTCTTTTTCAAGAATTAGACTCAAGCTATTTCTTATTTGTGATAGCTTTTGATCCAACCAATTGGCATGATTATGCTGCAGTGGAAGGATATCGTAGTCGCTTAAAAAGCTCATATTTAAAACACCTTTAGCCTTCCAATAATTGCTTGCATTAAATTCGCCAGGATTATTGCTATTTGAAATAGTCTGCTGTTTCGCTATGCATAGAATAATGTCATTTTGATTGAGTTTTTTGGCTTTATCGCCCTGAATATACAGTAAGATTTTTTGATTTGTATGTTCCCAATTTTTACCATTCTTGACTAAAACGCTTCCGATAGTTTTTGCATGAATTGAATCTTTTAATTCGATTTCATTTATTTGTAAAACTGTATTTTTCTCATGGTTAATTGCGTCTGGAGGATCACTTATAAATTCATTCTTAGTTAGTGCTAATTGTACTTGACCCAGTGAAAAAAAAAGGATGAAAATCACGAACAAGGGGATTGGGTTTCGCTCTTTACAGTTCCGATTCAGTGCATAAATAAAGAAAATAAACAATCCAAGGATTAGAACAAAGCCGAATATGCCCTTACTTTCAAAACCAGACTCTTGAATCAGTATTCCGAGGGAATAAAAAGTAAATAACCACGTAAATGGCGATGAATGAAAACTAGGAGTTTTTATATTTTCTCCTAAAAACGATTTAATCATGTATGAATCTACAAACTGAAAAGACCCTTATTAAACGTTAATTTTCCTTCATGTTGTAAAAGCCGAATGGTATTTTTTAATTGCTCTATGTCAAAAGGAAACTGAGCACACAATTCAAGGTACGTTTTAGGACTATTTATGAACGATAATACCTCATTGCTCAAGCTTTCTGATTGTTCATCACCATTTTTTTTAAGGCAGTTATCACAATGTCCACATGGGCTTATTTCTTGTCCAAAATAACGGAGTAATTCGATTGATCGACAGGTATTAGATTCAATAAATTGCTGAACTTTAGTCAGTTTTTCTAAGGCATTTTCTTTTCTTTCACCATAGATTTCAAAGGATAAGTTAAGATAATCATCAGGTAATCTTTCACGAATAAAGGTTATTGTCGGCAAAGTGGTCTGCCAATTTATTTCCAATATTCCCTGTTTTTCCATGCTGCTTAATTGTTCAACTAGATCCTTCTTTGAGATTTTCAGTAGTTTACAAATTTGTCCCTCATTAATCACTTTGAATGATTCAAATATACCACTGTGATTTCTTGAAAGTAGTGTGATAAGTGGTGAATATTTATCATGCTGAAGTTGGAAATTGTACAATTCTAGATTACCGATGGTGAATTTCATATTGCTCGGCTTGAAAAATGATTCTGAAAAAGTCACATCACCATTTAATGCTAGAAGTTGCAATGCGTTGTAGGTACTAATTAAATCAAATTTATATAGCTTTTTAAATGCAATTAAATCGATGGGATAGGTTTCGTCTTTTCCTGAACCAATTGCAATTTTGAGATAGCTGCAGATTGATTTGTAGATCGCTTTGACGACTTCGGCACTTGGAAATTTTAAATTAAACGAATCTTTCAAATGGCCCATGTCTTCCTTTTCTAAGTAGCTAATCGCTCGAGAAAATTCGCCATCTCTTCCCACTCGACCCGCTTCTTGAAAATAGGCCTCGATGGTTTCAGGGAAATCATGGTGCAGTACAAATCGAACATTTGGCTTGTCAATGCCCATTCCAAACGCATTAGTTGCAATCATTATTTTTTTCTTTCCACTCATCCATTCTTCTAAGGCTATTTTTCGTTCTTCGTGCTGCATGCCGCCATGGTAAATAGCACAAGATATTTCTATGCCAGATAAAATAGCAGCTGTGTCTTTAACTTTTTTTCGAGTGTTGCAATAGATAATGCCGGTTAATTCTTTGTGCTCCTGACAAAAATAAATGATCGACTTTACCTTATTATCGACCTCGTAAATTTCATAAGCAACGTTACTGCGTTCAAATGAGGCTTCGTGAATTTTAGGTGTTTTTAAATTTAATTTGGTAATGATGTCTGTCCTAACCTTATCCGTGGCTGTTGCTGTTAGGGCTAGAATAGGGGTTTTTGGCATATAGTCTCTAAATTGACCTATTTGGGCATACGATGGACGAAAATCATGTCCCCATTCGGAAATACAGTGTGCTTCATCAACAACCAACAAACCAACATTCATTTTCTTTAGGCGCTCTATAAAAAGAGTTGTTTGAAGTCGCTCAGGTGAGACATATAAAAAATCAATTCCTTGGAATACGGCATTGTCTAATGCAACATCTATTTCACGGTAGGTCATTGCACTAGTTATTGCTGTTGCGCGGAGTCCAAATTTTTTTAGGTTGTTAACTTGGTCCTGCATTAAAGCAATTAAGGGAGAAATTACAATGGTTATTCCTTCACGAATTATGCCCGGTACTTGGAAACAAATTGATTTCCCGCCACCTGTTGGTAATAATGCTAAACAATCATGACCAGCGATGGAATCAAGAACAATTTGTTCCTGTAATGGTCTAAATGACGAATACCCCCAATATTTTTCAAGTATTTCCTTTGCGTCCACGTATCAAGATTGAATTTAAACAAATATAAAGTAATTGACTCATTTGCCTATAATAATATTGTTCGGCTTGCTGATTAAACGTATATTCGCACGTCAAAAAAAAATAATGGTATGCACACACATTCAAAAAGTTTCCCAATCCAATTAACTGAAAGATCAACATTTAATGATATAGATTGGGATAATCTTGCCTTTGGCAAGACTTTTTCTGACCATATGTTTTCGATGGATTATGAAAATGGGGCATGGGTTAATGGTAAAGTAATGCCGTTTCAACCTATTCCTATGCATCCTGCCATGTCTGCAATACATTATGGTCAATCTATATTTGAAGGATTAAAAGCATATAAATCTAAGAATGGACAAATAAATATCTTTCGGCCTGAACTTAATGCTATGCGATTTGCTGAATCGGCGAAACGGATGTGCATGCCTGAAGTACCGGAATCAATTTTCTTGGAAGCAATAAGAACACTTATTGGAGTAGATCGTAATTGGGTGCCTGAGGCTGATGGATATTCCTTATATATTCGTCCTTTTATGTTTGCAACAGACCATTTAATCGGAATTAAACCCTCGGATTCATATAAATTCATGATTTTAACATCGCCTGTTGGTGTGTATTATTCTGAACCGGTTAGGGTTAAAATAGAGGAGTCATACACGCGCGCAGCTATTGGTGGAGTTGGAAGAGCCAAAGCAGCCGGAAATTATGGAGCATCTCTTTACCCAGCTAAGCAATGTCAACTGGAGGGGTTTCATCAATTAGTTTGGACAGATGCAATTGAGCATAAATACATTGAAGAGTCAGGTACAATGAATATTATCTTTCAAATTGATGGTAAATTAATTAGCCCTAGCGAAGATGCTGATACCATTTTACGAGGGATTACTAAACGAACCCTCATCGAATTAGCCAAAGAGTGGGGGATTGAAGTTGAGGAAAGAAGGGTAACCGTGGAAGAAATAATTTCTGCAGTGAGAGCAGGTAAATTAGAAGATGCTTTTGGCGCAGGAACAGCAGCAACGATAGCTCAGATTGATATTATTGGATTTAGAGATGAAAAATTACAACTCCCACCTATCGAAACTAGGCAACTGTCAAACCGCATAAAAGCATATTTAGATGATGTTAAATATGGTAAGATAGAAGATATTTATGGTTGGAATATGACAATCTAATTCACCATTTATGGAATAATCAAGCTTTGGCATCTATGAAGTTATAGCGACCAATGAAGTTTTTTAAGCCACTCCTTTATTTTTTTATCTTTAATGCTCAGTCATTTACTGCCCAACAGGTTATTCAAATCACTTTTCGCGAAAAAATAGATAATAGCATAATTCATAATGTTTCTGCTACTATTAAGCTAAAGAATAAAGGAGCGCTTGACACCACAATATATCGGAAATCTAACGAACAAGGGAGTATTTTTTTTACAAATACAGCACTAAATAATGCCATTGCTTTTAGCATAAATACGACACATAGCGTATTCGAAGATTTCACCAAAACCTATTCAATACAATCAAAATTAGATACGATTCGATTATCTGTTTCGTTGGTTGCGCTCAAAGTACAAGCTATAAATCAAATCACCGTGAAAGCGCCTGGAGTACCAGATACTGTTTTTCAATCTACTAAAATAAGTGTCGCTGATTATGAACTGCTAGATAATGGAAGGTATCTATTATTGACGTATGAGAGAACATTGGCAAAGCAAAGTGAATTATTGCTTTTTGATGGCATAAATGTATTATCGTCATTCCAACTGCCGGAAAAGGCATTGTATCTAACGAAAGATTATCGGAATAACACGCATATTATTTGCGAAAGTAATGTTTATGGGGTTGTATTTACTAATAATGAGCTTTCAATTGGACTAATTCCTAAAGAGTATTTTTTTAAATATATAGCGCCAATAGTCGATAGTAATACAACTAAATTATACTTTTCTAATTTTAATAAGGATTATCCAGCGTTTGATTATTTTACGTACGATTTGTCCGATTCTACTTACAGAAAGATCTTGCATATCGAAGATGATTTAATAATGGAATTATATCGTTCTGAATATAAATGGGTAGATGTGCGAACGAAACTTTGGGCCAAAAATAAAGAGCTGCAAACGGGTATTGATGCTGAGATTTGGGTAGGCGCAAATTATTTTACGCAATCAATTTATTATGAGGAAGTTTATGCACCGCTCTTTCAACGAAATGACTCTGTATTTATATTTGATTTTTCCAAAGACCAATTATATGTATTTAATAAACTGGGAGATTCTTTAAATCTTGTTCCAATTTACTTTCATTATTTTAAAAATAAAACGGGTTGGAAACGCCAAATCATTCAAGATAAATCAACTGGGAAAATCTACAGCTTGTTTGAAAAGGATGGCAATGTATTCTTAGGGCTAATTTCTACTAGTACTGGATTGATAACAAAAAAACATCGTTTGCATTTCAAATACGTGGAAGAAGTAAAAATTGATTTTGGAATAGCTACCTATATCTATCGACCTTTTGAATCTCCTCAAAAAAAATACTTGTATAAAGAAAAATTACTTGATTAATGTCACGTGTCCGTTGACATTATAAGGATTCTTACTGAAGTCTTGGTAATAAATAATCCAATTGTAACTGCCCTGTTGACAAATTTTAGATTTATATTTTCCATCCCATCCTGCAGTGAGGTCTCCGGTTTCATAAATTAATTGTCCCCAACGATTATATACTTCGAATTTATATTCTTTAACACCACTTTCCGCATTGAATATTGGAAGGAAAACATCATTTAATCCATCTCCGTTAGGCGTAAAGGAATTCGGTACATTCAATTTTAAATTATCATTTAATTCGAATGTCTGAGTAATGGAATCAATACATCCATTCACATCGATAGCAATTAATGTTACATCGTAACTTGCAAAAGTTTGTGCTGGATAGAAATGGGTAGGATCGTCTAAGGTTGATTGCGTATTATCTCCAAATTCCCATAAAACTTGGTCTTCATTGATAGAGGTATTTGTAAATGTTATTTCTCCTGTCTCAAAATTAATCTCAGGGGTGTTGGACGTAAAGGATGCGGTAGGACCAGGAACAACGCAGACCACATTACTAATGGTCGTGTCTGCTGTACACCCATTGACATCAGTGATGGTCATCGTTGCATTAATACATCCTAGCGTATTTAATGCTACGTTGAATTGGTTGGAATTATTGCTAACTCCGGTTGATAAATTCCATAAAACGCTTGTAAAGGTTCCAATACTAGCATTAGTAAAAGTAACACTCGCAGGTAAACAAACGACATTGTCACTCACTGTAAATGAAGCAATTAATGCTGGCGGACTGTTTAGGGTAGCACTAGCATTGGATACACAGCCGTTGGCATCCGTTACTTGTACTGTATATGTTCCCGGTCCTAGTAAGCTGTTGATACTGCCCACTGCAGCTCCCGGTTGCCAAACATAGCTGTATGGAATCGTTCCACCTGCTCCGTTGGCAGTCAATTGTCCATCATTATAGCCGTAGCAGGTAATTGGTGCTTGTGAAATTGACACTGAGAGTGGAGCCAGTGGCTGAGTTACTGTAATAGCGGTTGAGGAAACACAATTGTTGGCATCGGTGATGGACACGATGTACTGTCCTGGCGCCAAATTCGAAATATCTTGCGATACTTGTGTCGTACTCCAAAAATAGGTATAAGGTGCTGTACCTCCAACTGGTGTGACATCAATTGAACCATTGATAAGTCCAAAGCAAGAAACATTGGTTACAATATAACCCACCGTGAGCGGTTGGTTCGGTTGTGTTATAGTTACACTTAAAACCGCCTGACAGCCATTGCCATCTGTTACAGATACTGAGTAATTTCCAGCAATTAAGGTGTTGATGTCTTGAGTGGTCGCGGAATTAGACCACAAATAAGTATAAGGTAATACTCCACCTGCTGGCGTTAAATTAATCGATCCAGTATTGTTTCCGAAGCAAAGTACATTCACATGAGTTTCTTGTAAAGTGATTGCAGCACTCGGTTGTGTGATTACTGTAGAAGCCGTTTTGATGCATCCCAACTGGTCTGTAATGATAACAGAATAGGTTCCTGCCAATAAATTAGATATGGTTTGCGTCGTTTGCCCGTTACTCCATGAGTATGTGTATGGGCCTTGACCACCAGTAGGGTTTGCGGTAATAGTACCAGTTGCAAATCCATTGCAATTCACATTGATTTGTGACAGCGTAATTGAAAGAACTGGCGGTTGTGTTAGTGTGATGGTCACACTCGCCGTACATCCACTTGCATCTGTTACATTATATGTATAGGTTCCTGCCAATACTATAAAGTTTCCTGTTCCAACAAACGGCGCTGTACCTCCCGTGGTAGATATATTGATTAATCCAGTGCCGCCGTTGCAAACAACTGGTGAAGTGATGTTTGCGATGGCTTGGAAAACTGCTGGTTGAGTGACTACAACGGTTGTCGTTCCAGTACACCCATTGGCATCCGTTACGGTATAATTGTAGGTTCCAGCTACAACTGTAAAGGATCCTTGTCCAGAATAACCAGGTGTACCACCTGAACCTGTAACTGTTAAATTTGCATTTCCTCCATTGCAAAGAATAGGTGAAGTAATAATGACATTCGCCACCACTGGACTTGGTTGGGTGATGTAAATAGAGGTCGTATCGGTGCAACCATATGAATCAATGACGGTATAATTTTGCCAACCAGCTGCTATTGTAAAGTTTCCAGTTCCTGTATATGCTGGTGTTCCGCCAATGGCAGAAACGTTAACGATTCCGCTTCCATTATTACATAATATATTGCTTGTTTGGACAACTGAAGCTACCAAAAGGTTTGGTTGGGTGATGGTAATGCTAACCGTTGAAATACAACCGTTTGCATCGGTAACATTGAAGTTCTGAACGCCTGCTGTTACATTGAAACTACCTGTCCCAGAATAAGGCGTCGTACCGCCGGCCGCACTAATTACTACTGTTGCCGTTCCACCAAAACAAAAAACTGGGGAACTGATCACCGAACTAGAGGTTAAAAGTGTTGGTTGGGTAATATTGACCTGATTCGTAATCAAACATCCGTTGGTATCGGTTACGTTTACCGAGTAAATTCCTGGTGAAAGGCCCGTTATGCTGTTAGTCGTTGCACCATTTGACCATAAGTATTGGTAACCTGGGGTTCCACCTTGCGCATTTACTGTGGCTGTTCCGTTATTCAATCCATTGCAGCTTATATTTTGCGACGTTATAGGAGCAGATAGTATAGGTGGCTGGGTTATAAATATATTAAGGTTAACTGAACAACCGTTCGCATCGATAACGACAAAAGTCTGGCTTCCCGCACTGACATTTATATTTCCAGTTCCAGTGTAGGGTCCAACGCCTCCTGATGCCACGATGTTGACTGTGGCTTGGCCACCAAAACAAGTAATGGGAGTTACCAATGAAACTGAGGCCACTAACTGGCTTGGTTGTGAAATGGTGATAGTTGCTGTATCTGAGCACCCATTAGCATCTGTTACGATATAACTGTAGGTTCCAACTACCGGAAAGTAGTTACCAACCCCTGTGTATGGAAGTGTTCCACCAGTAGCAGAAACATTCACTGTGGCTTGACCATTAAAACATAAAATAGGGACAGAGAGGGTCGCATTGGCTAATAAAACATTGGGTTGAGTAATGGTAAATGCATTAGAACTAACGCATCCATTGTTGTCTGTAATAGCCACTGTATAGTTGCCCGGAGCTAAATTATTAATAGTATTTGAAGTGGCACCGGTACTCCAAAGCACACTGTAACTTGGAGTTCCACCAGAAAAGAATACAGTTGCTGAACCGTCGTTTGCTCCATTACAAGAAACGTTAATAGGAATAACGGAACTTATTAAAAGTGTAGGTTGTGTAACACTGATGCTAACGCTGCTGTTACAGCCGTTTGCATCGCTAACTAAATAGGTGTAGTTTCCTGCTGGAACAGTAAATGTTCCTGTTCCTGAATACGGAATGGTTCCACCGCTTGCGGTCACGATAACTGTGGCGTTGTTTCCATTACAAAGAATGGTTTGGCTTATGTTGGCCGAAGCTACTAATATAGCTGGTTGAGTTACAGTTATTGTTGTAATTGCTACACAGCCATTTGCATCAATTAAAGTGTAGGTATAGGTTCCAGGTGAAACTGTAAATGTACCAGTTCCTGTGTAAGGTGCAACACCTCCTATGGCAGAGACCACCACAGTAGCTTGCCCGCCATTACATGCAATAGGTGTTGTTATAACTGCTGAGGCTAAAAATGCATTGGGTTGGGTAACGGTTAAGGTGGTAGAGCCAGAGCAACCGTTGATATCCGTTAAGGTATAAGTGTAAGTACCTGCAAATTCTAAAAAAGTTCCATTTCCAGAATAACCTGGTGTTCCACCGGCACCATTAACCAAAACTGTTGCTTGGCCCCCAAAACAAGCGATTGGTAATATAATATTCGCCGTTGCCACAACTGCAGATGGTTGGGTAATCGTTGTGTTAAAAATAAATGGACAGTTATTGGCATCGGTTACAGTTAGAGTGTATGTGCCGGCGGCCTGTGAACTGATATTGTTGGTGGTTGATCCTGTGTTCCAAAGTAAGTTGTATCCTGGTGTGCCTCCCGTTAAAACGACCGTAGAACTACCATTTGTGAATCCAAAACAAGTCACATTTGAATTGGTAAAAGTGGCGCTTACTGCTGTCGGTTGGGTAATATTAATTGATGTTGATGCTGGACAATTGTTTGCATCTTGAATGGTAAATGTATTGTTCCCAGCGAAAACATTAAATGATCCAGTTCCTGTATATGCTCCTGTTCCTCCTATTCCAGTCACAGCCACTGATGCTTGGCCTCCAAAGCAAAGTATTGGCGATGTTTGGGTAGCATTAGCAAACAGTTGAGTGGGTTGTATCAAAGTTAAAGTTGATGTTGACACACACCCATTAGCATCAGTAATCGTAAATGATTGATTGCCTGCTGGAACTGCAAAATTACCCACTCCTGTAAACGGTGTCGTACCGCCTGTTGCACTCACGAACACATTGCCCGTTCCACCGAAACATGCAATATTTGAGGTTTGAGTCGCAGAGCTGCTCAAGCCTGTGGGTTGGGTTATGGTTGCACTGTTGTTGGACACACATCCATTCGCATCAGTAACTAATACGGTGTAAGTTCCTGGCGCTAAGTTTGAAACAGATGCAATTGTATTACCATTACTCCATAAATAGGTATAATTAGGTGTTCCTCCGAGAGCTGAAACCGTTGCTGAACCATTATTCAATCCATTGCAAGAGACATTTTGAACACTCACACTCGACGTTAAAAGGCTTGGTTGTACAACATTGATACTTACGGTGGCTGAACAATTGTTTAAATCTAAAACTGTATAGTTTTGAATACCTGCATTGGCTGTAAAATTCCCTGTTCCTGTATATGTCGGTGTTCCTCCTGTCGCACTGATTGAAATGGTCGCAGTACCTCCATTACAAGGAATGGGATTAATAATTGTTGCTGTTGGTGTTAGTTGGGAAGGTTGGGTGATAATAGCAGTGGTATTTGCCGTACATCCATTGGCATCCGTAACTATGTAATTATAGCTGCCTGCATTTACAACAAAACTACCTGTATTGCTATAGCTAGGAGTTCCACCTGTAGCTGAAACAAGAATTGTTCCTGTCCCATTAAAACAATTAATTGGGCTAGAAACAGACGAGCTAGCAACTAAAAGTGATGGTTCTGGCACATTTATATTGGTAGTACTAACACATCCATTGGCATCGGTTACTGTGAAATTACTTGTGCCTGCAAGAACCGTAAATGTTCCGGTACCAGAATATGGAGCGGTGCCTCCAACACCTGAAACTGTTACCTGACCGGTACCACCATTGCATACTATTGGCGAACTCACTACGCTGCTGGAACCTAAGGTATTCGGTTGAGTTAAAGTTATACTGCCAATAACGGAACATCCATTAAGATCTGTAACGGTAACCGAATAGTTTCCTGCAATGAGATTTAAGTTGTTGGAAGTATTTCCTCCATTACTCCAACTGTAGCTGTAAGGAGCTGTTCCACCACTAACCGTAGCTATAGCAGAACCTGTATTTCCTGCATTACACAAGGGATTCACACCAGTGACATTCACCGCTAATTGGGTTGGTTGGATCACTAAAATACTGTTTGAACTAGGACATCCATTGACATCTGTGATTGAAAAAGTAGTTGTTCCCGCTGATACGTTAAAACTTCCAGTTGAAAAATAAGGAGCTGTACCACCTGATCCAGAAACCGATACTTGTCCAAGGCCACCAAAACATAGGATTGGGCTCGTTTGTGTAATATTGGTTACCAATACGCCTGGTTGAGTTACGTTGATGTTGGCGTTAGAAATACAACCGTTAAAATCTGTTACGTTGTAAGTATAAGATCCCGAAGTCACTGTAAATGTTCCAATTCCTGTATATGGTGCTGTTCCTCCAGTAGCAGTTATTGTCAGAGTTGCATTGCCTCCGTTACATAGGATTGGAGAACTTACGACAGCACTAACTATCAAGGGACTCGGTTCTGTAATGATAACTGAAGCCGAATTTTGGCATCCGTTGCCATCAGTTACTAAAATGGTATACGTTCCTGGGTTTAGTGCGGTAGCATTTATAGTGGTTGCACCGTTTGACCACAAATAGTTGTAAGCTGGGGTCCCTCCTGAAGCAAGTACATTACCAGTTCCATTACCAGCACCACTGCAAGTAACAGGAGTTGATGTGGTCACAAGAATGAGAGCTGTTGGTTCAATGATTGTGGCACTAGTCGTTGCTGTACATCCGCTTGCATCAGTAACGGTTACTGAATAAGTTCCAGCAATTAGAGTCAATGGATCTTGGATAGTTGAATTATTCGACCATAAATAGGAGTACGGTGCAGTACCTCCTGTAACGCTTAAGTCAATGCTTCCTGTATTATTTCCATTACAAAGCACATTAACTTGTGCGGTGCTCAGGGCCAAGACCGCTGCTGGTTGAGTAATCGTTGCACTTGTCGTTGCGGTACATCCATTCGCATCGGTAACGGTTACTGAATAAGTTCCTGCTACTAGATTTAATGGATCTTGAATGGTAGTATTATTTGACCATAAATAGGTATAAGTTGCCGTGCCTCCAGTGACTGTTAAATTAATTGATCCTGTATTATTTCCATTGCAAAGTACATCCACTTGTGTGGTACTTAGAGCCAAGGCTGCTGCTGGTTGAGTAATCGTCGCACTTGTCGTTGCTGTACATCCATTCGCATCAGTTACGGTTACTGAATAAGTTCCCGCTACGAGAGTTAATGGATCTTGAATTGTTGCGTTATTTGACCATAAGTATGTATATAGTGACGTTCCTCCTGTTACACTTAAGTCAATGCTTCCTGTATTGTTTCCGTTGCAAAGTACATCCACTTGGGTGTTGCTCAATGCCAAGACTGCTGAAGGTTCAGTAATCGTAGCGCTAGTGGTAGCTGTACATCCGTTCGAATCGGTAACGGTTACTGAATAAGTTCCCGCTAGGAGAGTTAATGGATCTTGAATAGTGGAATTGTTCGACCATAAGTAAGTATATGGGGACGTTCCTCCTGTAACACTTAAGTCAATGCTTCCTGTATTGTTTCCATTACAAAGTACATCCACTTGGGTGGTGCTCAGGGCTAATGCTGCTGCAGGTTGAATAATCGTAGCACTTGTCGTTGCTGTACATCCGCTTGCATCAGTCACGGTTACTGAATAAGTTCCCGCTACGAGAGTTAATGGATCTTGAATAGTTGAATTATTTGACCATAAATAGGAGTATGGTGCAGTACCTCCTGTAACGCTTAAGTCAATGCTTCCCGTATTGTTTCCATTGCAAAGTACATCCACTTGCGTGGTGCTCAATGCCAAGGCTGCTGCTGGTTGAGTAAGCGTTGCATTTGTATTAGCTGTACATCCATTCGCATCGGTAACCGTTACTGAATAAGTTCCTACTACTAGGTTCAATGGATCTTGAATCGTAGCGTTATTTGACCATAAGTATGTGTATGGCGATGTTCCTCCTGTTACGCTTAAGTCAATGCTTCCTGTATTGTTTCCATTACAAAGCACATCCACTTGGGTGGTACTTAGAGCTAAGGCGGCTGCAGGTTCAGTAATCGTAGCACTTGTAGTTGCTGTACATCCGTTCGAATCGGTAACACTTACTGAATAAGTTCCTACCACGAGATTAAATAGATCTTGAATGGTTGCACTATTCGACCATAAGTATGTATATGTTCCCGTGCCTCCGGATACAGTTAAATCGATTTGGCCTGTATTATTTCCAAAACATAAAATATTTGTTTGTGTAGTACTAAGCGCCAAAGATCCTTGCGGCTGAGAAACGATAATCGAGTCGATCGCAATACAACCGTTGAAATCTGTTACTGTTATCGTATAAGTTCCGGCAGATAACCCTGTGATATTTGTTGTAATCGCGCCATTCGACCATAAGTATGTGTATGGTGCAGTACCTCCCGTGGCTGTAACATTAGCAGAACCTGTTGCTAAACCAGTACAAGTTGCTGGAAATGAATTTAATACTAAATTAATTCCAATGGGTTGGCTTACTGTTTCCGTAACATTTGACGTACATCCATTAAAATCAGTGACTGTATAAATTTGGGTCCCAGCACTTTGTGAAAAAATACCTGTGTTGGTATATGGTAGGGTTCCACCATTTGCCGAAATGGATACCGTAGCTTGATTTCCTTGACACAGGATAGGATTTAAAATGTTTGATACTGCAACGAGTAGGGGAGGTTCAATAATAGTGGTGCTTGGTGTTGATGTACAACCATTAGTATCGGTTATGATAGCACTGTAGTTACCTGGACCAAGATTATTGATACTCGTACTTGTTGCCCCGTTGCTCCAAAGGATAGTGAATCCAGGTGTTCCACCAGATATAACTAATGTAGCTGCACCATCATTGGCTCCAAAGCAGGATATATTCAGTTTAGAAATGGTACTATTAAGAGCATTCGGTTGTAAAACATTTATGGAGGTAAACGCATTACATCCATTTACATCTGTAATTGTATAGTTATAACTGCCTGCAATAACATTAAATACGCCAATGCCGATATAGCCTGGCACACCACCTGTAGCTGAAATGGTCACAGTGGCTGTATCACCATTACATAAAATAGTATTTGAAATCACAGAATTGGCTACCAAAGCACTAGGCGCTGAAATGCTTACTGAAACAGAATCCGAACATCCGTTATCGTCTGTAACGGTTAAAGTATAGTTTCCGACGGCTAAACCATTCACATTTGAAGATGAAGCACCGTTAGACCAAGAATAGGCGTATGGGGCCTCTCCTCCGATTACTGTCGAATTAGCTGATCCGTTTGTTAATCCGTTGCAGGTGATATTATTTTGTGTTGTATTAATCTGAATGGCACTAGGTTGAACTACGGTAAT
>CANJLG010000018.1 GCA_947475095.1 Flavobacteriales bacterium | reverse complement strand
TAACCATTGACAACTTGGTTATTCCGAATGTCATTACCCCAAATAACGACCAAATAAATGACGAATTATTATTAGAAAACTTATTTAAAGATTGTACGAATTTTGAATTAATTATCCTGAATCGTTGGGGAAATGTCGTGTATGAAATGGATAATTCCTCAGTGCCTTTCAAAGGAAGTGATATGAGTGGAAAGGAACTTGAACAAGGGATTTATTTTTACAAACTAACCACCAATGATGGCAAAGTTGCTTCCGGGCACCTTACATTAATTCGATAAATTTACATTTGGAATCCTCCATTTATGGAAAAAACTTGGCCTGTCACAGCGCTTGAGTCTTCAGAAATCAACATGTCAAGCATCCGTAAAATACCTTTCGAATCAGCTAATGAACCGATTGGCGTCTTATTAATAATTTCATTTCTCATTTCAGTTGGAATTTCTCGAATCATTCCTTCATCCATATAGCCTGGCGCGATACAATTCACTGTAATTCCAGACGGAGCTAGTTCCACAGCCAATGTTCTCGTCAATCCAAAAAGCGCACTTTTAGAAGCAGAATAAACTGATGTTCCTGCAATCCCTGTTTGAGCAACCACAGAAGAGAAAAAGATGATTCTACCCCATTTTTGTTTCCGAAGCTCTGGAATCATGAGTTGAGAAACAAAGAACGGAGCTTCGTAATTAATTCCATTAACACGTCTAAATTCATCTTTTGAAACTTTCCATGACATTCCTGCACTTGCAACGCCAGCTGCATGAATAAGCACATTTACTCCTTCTGTTTCTTCAAATAAAGCAGTTCGTTCATCTTCTATTAAAAGGTTTTTCTTAAGTAGCTTTGTTTGATTTGGATAAGCCAAACAAAGTGATTCTAAAGCACTTGGATTAGCATGACAATGCAGATAAACAAAATGTCCCTCACGTAATAAAAATTCGGCCATTATTAGACCCAAGCCGCCTGAAGAACCCGTTAATAATATTCGCTTATGCATTAATATGGTATTTTTTGTCAACCCAAGATTTTAGTGGCCAGGGAATACGGTTTGAAGACAAAAGTAAATAATTCACATCAATGGCGCCAAATTTCAAATTGAATTCACGCAATCCTTTATCATCACTACCTCCAAAATCAAAATAATCATGAGATTCACAATGTGATTCAAGCACATGATTATGAATCGCTACCATTGCCCCTATTGCTTTTCCTTTTTCATTTACCGCACCTTTTAAAAACAAAATCGAAGAATCCGTTCTAAAATAAAAAGACGATGCTATTAATTCGCCCTCAAGATAAGCCGAAAGTTGGTGCGCACACCCTGCCTCTATGCCATTAATCATAAGTTGATGAATAGCATCATATTCTTTTATTCCTAAATGCTTAAAGAGTTTGCCTTTTTCATTTCTAAACAATTCAATGAGTGCTAAAGGATCGTCAAGCTCCTTTATCTCCAATTCACATTCCTTTGCTTTTTTTAGGGTTCGTTTAATATTCTGCGAATAGTTTTTATATAAATCCTCATACTTCATCCCTAATACAACACCTTGATATTTTCTACTCGACACCTTCCAATCCGATTGACTAAAATCTGTTGAAGACCCAAAATATACAAAGCGATGGCCCAATATCTCACGAGTTAATTCAGAAATAGTTGCTAAGGAAGAAGGCTCACCAATAACATTAAACTCACGCGTAAAGATTGGCTGAACAAATAAACTCAAGCTATATTTAGATTGAGAAACTATGGGAAAGATTGCTTCATAATCACCATGAACAAAAGCCATCCATGCAGGGCATACAGCATCTAAATACCACGAAAAATGAAAAAATTGACCTGGTCCCTGGTATTTTTCGACCAATGAATCCCATTTTACCCGATCAATATCACTACCTAAAATAATTTTATTCATTTAAGTTGATTAAGCGAAACAAATTCGATCTCGTCCTTGTGCTTTGACATAAACAAATCTAACTTTTCTAATGAATACAACGTGCAAGCCTTTGGGTGTCCAATCACCACAAGATGTCTTTTTTTTTCTTTTTTAGCTTGTTTAACCGCATGCTCAAGTTGTGATATAAAATAACCATCTGCACTTAAGCAAAAAGTATTATAGCGAGAGAGCAGCACTTTCTTTGAGCCGCCACCTGAAGTTGGCACACCATTTCCAATCGGTTTATGACGAATAGGATTCCATCGCCCTAAAAGAAACAGACGCCAAAAAAATAGTGGAGAATAGCGTAAAGAAGTAATTGGTAACTCCAAAAAATTACCATTATTATTCTCTATCAAAATATCTTTATCAAAACTCCACGATGAACTATTTGGGGCATTCGTGAAATCATAATTGTATGGTGCATTCGTATTTTTTCCGCCATAGAACACCGAAGAATCAGTAGAAATGCCCAAGGATAAAAAAGCAGCCCTAAGATTCGAAAAAGGTTGAACACACCAACCTCCTGCTCTAAAAGAATTTATAGGGGAAGAAATTAATTGCTGGACCTCTTGAAAATAACGGTGAATAATTGAATCAACATCAGCTTCCTTAAAATCAGAAAGCTTATACCGAGATGTGTTATGTTTCCATTCTTTATTTTCATAAACGACGTCCTCCCAGTGCGGATGAATGTGCAAACCAGTCTCATGACCCATTCGATCCCATGCCTTAATTTGTTCAACAACCATCTTTAAATCCGTCGAGGCATCTTCTTGCTTTTTAGCATGCAGTAAGTATCCAGCATCAGGGAAAAAAGTAAATTTAGCTTGGTGACGCTCAGCAATATCGAGTAAATCCTTAGTGGGTTGAATCATGCATTGTTGAACTGTTCCGGATTTTTCACCGAAAAACAATTCATAATCCCATGTAAATGCTATTTTCAAGCTAACAGACCATTAGGTGTATACATCGTAGTTCCATTTAATTCATATGCTTCTTTCATTGTATTTAGCATCAAATCAGCGTCGAATAAAAGACAAGCAGCATTTCCTAAAGTAACTTGTTTGCAGGCATTTTTAGCCAAAAAAAGTGGTATTAAATCATCGCAGCGCCTTTTCTTTGAATAAATCGGATTATGCACCTTCGTTTTAACCCGATGCTCAATATTTTGTTCATCAATTACCCTTACGTCATAAATTTCATCACAATAGACAGGATAAGCAAATTCGACTGAATCTTCGAGCAAATGCAAACTTGTTCCTGCATTATCTAAGCTTACACCGATGTACAGTATTTTCCCTTTAAGTTCGCACAACCTATGAAATGGTGAATCACTAGAATAAGGTGTTAGTTGATTGAAATGACCCTCCGTTAAAAATGCCGCTTTTGGTCCATGCGCACAAACCGGTTCTGTAGGATGCAAACTTCGTTTAACCCCTTTCATTGTGCGAAAATGCTCGGAAATTGCACCCATCCGTGACGGAGTAAGCTTAACATTGAAAATTGGATTATCCTGGACATAGTCAACTTGCAAACTCACAACTGGGGAACTTGGCATGAGTAAATTACCATCAGCCCCAAGAACAGAAAGCAAAGCCTCATTTACCGTGGCTGGTCCATCTTGAATAAAACCCATTTGTCGGAGACTAGCATGAACAAGTAAAGAATCACCTTCCTTAATTCCCATACTTTCTAATTGAGATTTAAGCTGCCCACATGAAATTAAACTTCCTGAAAGTTGAGCTTGCGATAAGTTTTTATTGAATTTAGTTCGCTTAAGTTCTCTGAATTTATTTAGCAGAAAACGAGGGATAATGGAACGAATACTTTTAGGCAACTTCATTGTAATAAAAGAGCCATAAAAGTAATCAATAATTTAGTAAAATTCAATGAAATGATTTACAACTAGAGCCATCCGTAAAATGAACACGTTTAATAACGATCTCGATTTTGTTCGCATCATCGATCCAAGTTGTTGATCCATCTTTCAATGTTTCTCCAGGAAGTTTCGGACCGAAAAAATTACCTGCTTGCCAAGTAAATTCACGCTTTCCTTTCACTTCATCAAACCCATTCTTATACGTTACTGTGTAATCAATAGCGTCCATTGAGAGCGATGAATTATTTTTAAAAAAGATAAAAAAACCAATATTTTTACCAAGAATTTGCTGATTGTAACTTTTTTCTATTGAAATACCACATGTGTCAGAATTTTCGGATGAAAAACTAAATGAGAATAAAACTAAGGATATAATTAAAACCTCTAACATAAAAAGGGCTTTAGTATAATACGTTTTCATAGCGTAGATTTAGAATTAAATTTATTTTTTCTTTTCAATGATCTTATTAATTATTGATAAAATTAGCTAAATTAGTGCCATAAATAAACTCAAATATTTTAATTATGAAAAAAATTCAAATTCTCTTATTCTCCATTTTTATTCTTTCTAGTGTTGCATATTCACAAACACAGTCTCCCGAACAACGTGCATTGGCTCAAACAGAAATAATGAAATCCGAATTAGCTTTAACGCCTACTCAAGTACCAAACGTTTACGATGTGAATTTGGGTATTATAATAAAAAATGATCAAATTAAAAATTCAACGTATCCTGAGGACCAAAAGAAACAAATTATTCAACAGAATAATGAATCACGGAAATTAATGTTGAAAAATATTTTAACAGTCGATCAATATTCGAAGCTTGAACTTGGACTTAAAGAGCGCCAAGAAGTAAAAAAAGAAACACAACTTAAAAATTAAGTTCTTTACTATCGTCTATTGATCTTTTTTTTTGAAACATTAATTCGTTAACCTTTCGTGCGCAAAACCAATACTTCGAAGATCCGTTTTTACGAAAATAACAAGTTGGTTTATTTCATTCTGATAAGCTTTTCTTTTCTGCTATATGGCAATTCAATCTCTCACTCTTATTCTGTAGATGATGAGTTAGTCACGAATACCGATAGGCAAATTCATCCTTTAGTAGACCAAGGCTTGAGCGCCATTCCTGAGATATTCACCTCTCATTATGCTCAGAATACGGAACAAACCTACGAATACAGACCGGTAGTAATAACCACCTTTGCGATTGAAAAATCACTCTTTGGCAGTTCTGATAATTGGGTTCACATTTCACACTTTATTCAAGTATTGCTTTATGGACTTTTAGGCTTAATTATTTTCTCCCTGCTCAATCAGGTATTCAATAAAGAAAAAACGGCCTTATGTTTTCTTATGGTGCTAATTTTCATGTCACTTCCGGTTCACACAGAAGTTGTAAACAGTTTAAAAAACAGAGATGAGCTATTGAGTCTTATTTTTTCTTTGTTGGCTTTCTCTCAAGCCTTTAAATTTGCCGACCAAAAACGACTTTTATCACTGGTTTGGTCGGGCTTGTTTTTTCTTTTGGCCCTAATGAGTAAAAAAACGGCCTTGCCCTTTTTGGCAATAATACCCATCGGTCTTTACTTCTTTAGGAGTTTAAACCTTAAAAATATAGGCTTCGTTTTTTTGAGCTTAGGATTGGCACGAATCCTCTTTGCTGCATTTAAAATTGGCTTAGTCGACGAAACGAAATTGCGTACTTTTTCCACCTTGGAAAATCCACTATTTGGTCAAGATTTCATGAGCCGGGTCCCAAGTTTCTTTTATTCTATTTATTGGTATTTCAAGTCGGCTCTATCCCACTGGGACTTTCACTTCTATTATGGTTTTGGTGCGCTTCCTCAGGTGAATTATAGCCATCCGATGTTTTTTCTGTCCTTGGTCTTTGTAATTGGCTTGTTATGTTTCCTAAGCTATGGTATAGTCAAAAAGAAAAATATGGGGCTGAATTTCGGGATCATCTTTTTTATACTGAGTATTTTTGGAGCCTGTAACCTACTGTTTCCAATGGTCGGTATTGTGGCCGAAAGACTAGTTTTTACTGCCAGTTTGGGAATCGTAATTGCCTTAACCTTTTTAATTAATGGAGCTAAAGATAAATCTTGGGGTAAGGGAATTATCCTTCCCAATATCGTTATGTTGTATCTAGGGATCAACACCTTTTTAGTGATTCAGCGCAATCCGGATTGGAAAAATCGCATTACATTATTTCAGAAAGACACGGAAAATAGTTTCCCTTCGGCTAAAAGTCAAGCAGTTTATGGACAAGAGCTACAATTTCTAATTAATCAAGAATGGCTTACTCCAAGTGGTCAAGATATTGATATGTTTAACAGAATCTTAAAAGCTCAGGAAGCCTATCAATTGTCATTAAAAACATACCCCAATTACCCAAAAATAGAAAATAATTTAGCCTATTTATACTCCATGTATTATCAAGAACATACGAAAGCAATAGAAATTACTAAAAAACTATTAAAACAAAATCCTAGCTATAGAGAAGCACGGGAAAACCAATTATCAGCTACTTTGAAGGTATTTACTACGTGGTGTAAATTACCCCATGATTTAAACGATTTGAGGTGGAAAGCTGATCAGGAACCTACCCCTACCAATCAAGCTGAATTTAGCTTAATCCAACAATTTGAAGAGCGCGGAAAAGCAGTACTCTCGAAAGGCATGAATCCAGGAGCCATTAATACTTTGGTCTCATTTGCACAGGGTATAGAACTTATCAATCCAACGCTAGCTAACTTGAAACCACCTTTCAGCGAAACAGTGAATAAGCAATTGAATATTTTGTATTCAGGAACGAGGCCATCCTATAATATACTTGACACTTTTCGCATAGCTTTAGCTGAAAACTTCAGCCATCCCCTATCGAATAGAGAATTTCAGGAAACAAAAAATAAACTTAGAGACATTTGCATACGTGAGGCTCACACCTTTGATCAAATGCATCAAGGAAGGTGGGCGCTTGATTTAGTTGACAACTATTTTATTGAAGCAAAAGATTATGAGGGGATTATAGCGATCCACAAGGAGCAAATTAAAAATGGTCGGGGCACAAGTAAAGATTACATACAAATTGGAAATGCCTACTTAAATTTAGGTGATAAAGAGAAGTCGAAAAAAGCATTAAAATTGGGACTCGAAAGTTTAAAAAAATCAAAAGAATCAAGCGCTAAAAAAGAGATTGAAGCGCTTAATAAATTTATAGAAAGTATTGATAAACAATAATTTAAAATACTTAATTTGAACAGATTGTTTATTTCAGGAATTGGTCGTTCTGGCTCTACCCTTATCGCAAAAATGGTGGCTACGAAAGCTCAAGTCAAATATACCCCAGAAATACCCATCTACGGTTTTTTTTACTATTGGAATAATGGCCGTTACAATCCCATTTTGGAATCACAAGTTTCTGACTATTTAAAATGGTATTCTCAGCTATACGCAGAGCATCCCTGGCACTTGGATCGCGAAGCCTTAGTTGCTCAAGCGAAAACCCAATCTTTTGATGATTACATGAACGCCTTGTCCTTGGCTTTTTTTGAAAGCAATCAGGCTGAAATCGTCCAAAATACCGATTGGATCATTGATAAAAACCCTAGTTATACCTTATTCTTAAATTACATCTTAAAAAAAAACACGAAGGACAAGTGTATATTTATTGTTAGGGATCCAAGAGACAATGCGGCATCTCGCATCAAAACCAAGAATCGTCAGAATACGCGCAACCAACACGTTGCCATGCATGCTTTGCGATGGAAACGCTTTAATGCCGAATATGCCCGTCTCATAAAGCAATTTCCCGACCGTGTTTTGTTGGTGAAATATGAATCTTTCATTGAGCACACGGACGAAGAACTTCAAAAAATGAGTGCTTTTTTAAATGTGCCATTTCAATCAAGTAGCATGGCATTAGCAAGTTATAGCGAGGTACATATTCAAGGATTGGATGCTAGCATTCAAAAAAAATATTCAGATTTAGCTAAACCCCTGAATAGAAATGCTATTGGACAATGGAAAGAAATATTGACGGCAGAGCAATTGTCATTGATTGAAGGTATTTGCGGTCCACTCATGAAAGCATTTGGCTATGAAATCAGCAAGCCACAAGCAAAACCAATTGTCTTAAAATACCGCATTTTGGAATTTTGCTACTGGCTGAAAGAAAAAATCTTATTTTACACACCCGTGAAAATTAAACTGAGCCGAATTAAATCCTTAACGCGTAAGTCATCGTGATAAAATCCATAGAGGATATCGACCAAATTCCTATCCATTTTATTTTATGTACCGAACGGACAGGAAGTTCTTTGTTATGTTTAATGTTGAATTTACACCCTGAAATTATTTCGCCTTCCGAAGAACCGTTTGCGCTGTATTTATATCCTAAATACCATAAAATAGTAGCATGGACAGACGAAGACATAGCATCCTATGTCGAGGATTTTTTCTTGTTAGCAGAGAAAAATATGGATCTATATTTCACCCGAAGAGCTACTTTTCATGCGGAATTATTGGCAAATAAAGCCATACTGACCTATGAGCGCATTGTAAAGATTAGCTACCTTAATTTTTATGATTCCGATCAAAAAAATAAATCAAGCGTTCGCGTGATTGTTGACAAGCAAATCAAGTATGTGTATCACCTAGATGCGATCCAACATCTATTTCCTAGTGCCAAGTTCTTACTTTTGGTAAGAGACGTACGCGACAACATTGTATCCAAAAGCATCCGCAAATTAAATTGGAATAAGCATCCATTTTTCTTAGCATCCATCTGGAAGGGTGCTTACGCAAGAATGTTAGCCCTCCCTGAAAAAAACCGCCTAATTATCAAATTTGAGGATTTAATTCAATCACCTGAATCAGCACTTAAAAAGACATGTTCGTTTCTATCGCTCGAATTTTCTTCATGCATGCTAAATACTGAAGGTGTTTTTGAAAACTACGTTAGGAGCCAAAAGGAAAAATTAGATCCAGCATTTACTGAAAAACTGCTCGCATTTCACTCTGGCATCCGATCTCCACTCGATTCAAAAAAGATAGGGCAATACAAATCATTTTTATCTCAAAAAGAACAGCAAATTATTGAAGGACAATGCCAGCATTATTTGGAGACATTTAACTATGAACTTTCCAACAAGAAAAAAATGGGAATAATTCGCTTTTCTCTGTATCAATTTTTGGCGTTTTTATATCGTCCCTTTTTATTACTGATTTATTTACGCATCCCATTGGCTTTAAAACGCATATTAAAGAAACGAAAGAAGAAACGCAATTCAATTCCAGTGTGAAAAAGCTAAGATAAGAGAATGATTGTATTGAACTAAGACTTGGGTACCGTGCCTCTCGACTCCGCTCGATGCCCTTGAAGTGGATTGAGCGTAGTCGAAAGACACTTATAACGGAACATACCTAAACTTCGGTGCATTTCAGCGATCTCTGCGAGCTACTTTACGGTTCCATTATTTCAATTCGCTATGCTTTATCAGAATAATAGGCGACAGGAGAAAAAAAACGAATTAATTTTTTAGAATGAAAGCTAGAATTAAAAGTTTATTTTTGGACAAATTCACTACCATGAAATTATTTGTTTTTCTGCTAACTGTAATGTTCTACCTTCCATTAAGTGCTCAATACAAAACATCTGCTTACACGATGGGAGTAAAGCAAGTAATCCAAAAAGAGCTTAAAAATAACAATGGAGTCCTATCAGAAAACATCCAAAAAAGATTCCCAATTACGCTTTCAAACGGACAATATTCCATTTCCCTCTTAGCCAAAATCAATGCATCCTTTAAAGGATCAGAAATAAACCGATTAGGAGGATTTAACCCAACAATTATTGGAAATATTGCCACCATCCAACTGCCATTAAATTTATTTTTAAATGCTACTCCTATTCCAGGAATAGAGTATTTAGAGGTGCCCGAAAAAAGCGATCCATTTTTAGATTTAGCAATCTCAGATACGCGAGCAGACAGCGTACACATGGGAATTAATTTACCACAATCATACACAGGAAAAGATGTGATTGTAGGCATTGTAGATTGGGGATTTGAGTATGCACATCCTGTATTTTTCGATACTTCTTTAACCACACATCGCGTTTTAGCGTCATGGGATCAGGTCAGAACCTCTGGCAATCCACCAGTTGGATTTAATTATGGAACATTGTTGGATAATACCGTGGATCTATTGAACATGGAAGTCGATACTTTTTCACTAGCCTCTACCTATCACGGAACACATGTAGCAGGTATTGCCGGGGGTGCTGGCGGAGGAACAGCCTATCGTGGAATTGGTTTCGAATCCGATCTTTTATTTTCGCAAATGGATTTAGGATATGCCTCTGCTTCATTGGATGCTTATCAATGGATGTATGAAAAGGCAACATCAGTTGGAAAAAGATTAGTAATCAATAATTCTTTTGGTTCTATGCGAACGAATCCTTTGGATGGGACATCACTATTTTCTCAAGCCATTGAAAGCTATATTGATTCGGGAGTTGTCTTTGTAGTGAGTGGAGGAAATAGTTCAGGAGTAAATCACCACATTAGGCGCGATTTCAATAACGACTCCATAAAAACGAGGATCAGTGGATTTGGTTATGCGAACGATACCCTATTGTGGGGACAAACCATCAGCACATGGGGCGAACCGGGAAATAATTATTCTTGTCGATTACGCCTTTTATCCGGAAATAGCGTGTTACTCAAACAAACTCCATTATTCAATACATTAAATACATCGGCTTTTATAGATTCCTTCATGGTGTCAGGAATAGATACAGTCTTTTACATGATCACAACGGATGCGGCACATCCACTGAATAATCGTCCCCAAATGACCTTAGATGTAAAATGTACCAACCCAACATTGAAAGTAATTTTATGCTCAGAGGCCACAAGTGGCAGGGTTCACTATTGGAATACACGCAGAAACATTTATGGTAGCGGAAACACGAGTGCACCTTTCACCACCAATGGAAGTGGCTATATTATCGGTAATGATCAATACGGAATCGGGCATCCTGGGGTAACTACAGGTGTCATTACAGTTGCCGCCCATAATACCTTTAGCAATATCGCTACATTTTCAAGTAATGGTCCTCGAATGGATGAATACCCTAAACCCGATATTTCAGCACCAGGTGTGAGCATCGCGTCAGCACTCAATTCATTCTCAACAAGTAGCTTTACTCCCGTTGCTTCAGTTAATTTCAATAATAATAATTATGATTTTGTCCGCTTATCCGGCACCTCTATGTCTGGACCAATGGTAGCAGGCATCGTTTCGCTTATTTTGGAAGCAAAGCCCACTATTTCTCCAGAAGATGTAAAAAACGTACTAAAAAATACGGCCTACGAAGATTCGTACACAGGTACTATTGATCCTCCGGGTCACGTACGTTGGGGAATGGGGAAAGTCGATGCCTACTCAGCTGTTAAAGCTTGCTATACTGCCAATCTAACGGATAAGGAAACGAAGCCAAATTGGAAAATATTTCCTAATCCATCGAGCGATTTTATTAGTATCGAAGAAGAACTAACAGGAAATGAAATCATCCGTATTTATGCAATAAATGGAACTGAAATGAAGTGCTTACGATCAGAAAATACCTTGGACATCTCAAAATTAGCCAGTGGGCTGTATATTTTAAAAATATCATCCGAAGGTAAAGACTGGCTTTACAAAATTGTCAAAGGTTAAGTAGGTAGAAAAAGTAAGAGTTTTTTTTTTTTAACTAAACGATTTTTCGATACTTGATTCGTTTTGGTCCTGAATCACCCATTCGTTTCTTTCGATTTTCTTCATATTCAGAATAAGAACCTTCGAACCAATGCACATGTGAATCTCCTTCAAAAGCAAGAATATGAGTACATATTCGATCCAAAAACCATCGATCGTGAGAAATAACCACTGCGCAACCCGCAAAATTTTGAATTCCTTCCTCTAATGCGCGCAATGTATTAATATCGATATCATTGGTTGGCTCATCGAGCAATAAAACATTGGCCTCCGTTTTTAAGGTCATGGCTAGATGAAGGCGATTACGTTCACCACCGGACAAAATGCCTACTTTTTTGTTTTGATCTGCTCCATTAAAATTAAATTTAGAGAGATAGGCCCTCGAATTTATTTTTTGGTTTCCAACTTCAACATATTCCAAGCCGTTAGAAACCACATCAAAAACAGTTTTCTCTTTACTTACGTCTTTATGCGATTGATCAACATATCCAATTTTAACGGTTTCACCCACTTTAAATTCCCCCGAATCAACGGATAACTCATCCATAATCATTTTAAAAATTGTCGTCTTTCCTGCTCCATTGGGACCAATAATTCCAACAATTCCAGCGGGCGGCAAACTAAAGTTTAAATCATCATATAAAAGCTTATCACCAAACGATTTTGCAACATGTGCCGCTTCAATAACATTCGTTCCTAATCGAGGTCCATTGGGAATAGGCATTTCAAGCAAGGCCTCTTTAGCTTGCACATCCTCAGAAAGCATTTTCTCATAATTTTGAAGTCTCGCCTTACTTTTTGCTTGCCGCGCTTTTGGATTCATCCTTACCCAATCCAACTCACGCAATAACATTTTTTGACGTTTGGACTCTGATTTCTCCTCCTCTTTCAAACGATTCGATTTTTGTTCTAGCCAAGAGGTATAATTTCCTTTCCAAGGAATTCCTTCCCCCCTATCCAATTCTAAAATCCACCCTGCGACATTATCCAGAAAATAACGGTCGTGTGTTACGGCTATAACAGTACCTGCATATTGCTGTAAGTGTTGTTCTAACCAATCGATCGATTCGGCATCCAAGTGATTCGTAGGTTCATCTAATAATAAAATATCAGGATTTTGAAGTAGCAAACGACAAAGCGCCACCCTTCTTTTTTCGCCACCAGAAAGTGTAGAAATCAATTGATCATCAGGCGGACACCTTAAAGCGTCCATCGCTCTATCTAATTTATTATCTAATTCCCAAGCATCCAGCGCATCAATTTTATCTTGAACCTCACCCTGCCTAGCAATTAATTTATCCATTTTATCAGGGTCATTGAGCACATCTTCATCCATAAAAGCGGCATTGATTTCCTCATATTCTTTGAGTACATCAACCGTTTCACTTGCACCCTCAAGCACTACCTCTTTGACTGTTTTATTTGGATCAATATCCGGTTCTTGCGGCAAGTAGCCTACCGTATATCCTGGCGAAAACACCACATCACCTTGAAAAGCTTGATCAAGACCTGCAATAATCTTCATAACCGTTGATTTACCAGAACCATTTAATCCAATAATTCCGATTTTCGCGCCATAGAAAAATGACAGGTAAATATTTTTAATGATTTGTTTTCCTTGAGGTGTGGCTTTAGAAACCCCAACCATAGAAAAAATTACTTTTTTATCATCCGACATAATCGATTCCTTATTTTTAGTTTAATTATTATTTTTTAGGATAAAACAGTTTCGGTTTTACAATCCCCCATCGTGCCATTCGGTAACTAATTGAAACACCGATAACGCCTAGACCATATTGAACAGAGCGTTTAAAATTTATGGATGAAGCTTCTTCGAAATATTTTGTAGGACAAGTAATTTCACCGATTTCAAACCCTGCATAAAATATCTGAGCAAGCATTTGATTATCGAATATAAAATCATCTGAATTACTTTCGATATCAATTTTCTCAAAAATTTCTTTTGAAAATGCACGATATCCCGTATGGTATTCTGAAAGTTTTTGACCCAATAATATATTTTGTCCTAAGGTCAAAAAGCGATTCGCTATATATTTATACAGTGGCATTCCACCTTTTCTTGCCCCTTTACCTAGAATCCTAGAGCCCATTACAACCGGATAAACGTCAAATGCAATCACCGCAGAAAGCGAATGGATCAACTTTGGAGTATATTGATAATCAGGATGCAACATTATGATAATATCGGCATTTAGTCCCAGCGCTTTTTGATAACACGATTTTTGATTACCACCGTAGCCCCTATTATTTTCATGACGAATCAAATGTTTTATCCCCAATTTTTTTCCAAGTTCTGTTGTCGCATCCTTGCTAGCATCATCTACCAAAACAACATCATCAACAATATCAAAAGGAATTTCATTATAGGTCATCTCTAATGTCTCTGCCGCATTATAAGCAGGCAATACAACACAAATACGTTTTCCATTTAGCATATGCAAATTTAAGTATCTTTTATCGAACCACGTAAAGAAATTAACGATTGAAAAATAGTTCGTTCAACAATAGAAATCAACAATAAAATCAGGATTGCACATCCAAAGAAATAATTACATTTGTATTTACAACAAAAATGAATAACAACTTGGAGCTTCAAGAAAAGGTATTAAGTATTTTCTCCGCCTATTTAGTACAAAATGGTCATAGAAAGACGCCCGAACGTTTTGCTATTTTATCAGAGATCTATGGATATAACGGGCATTTTGATGTGGAGACACTATATGAAAAAATGAAGAGTAATAATTACCGTGTTTCAAGAGCCACTCTATACAATACTATTGAATTATTACTTGCTTGCAATTTAGTAACGAAGCACCAGTTTGGCAAGAACCTAGCTCAATATGAGAAAGCCCATGGATCAAAGCAGCACGATCATTTAATTTTCACTGATTCCAATGAAGTTAAAGAATTTTGTGATCCAAGAATACAACAAATAAAAACAACCATTGAAGAGTTATTTGACGTTGATATTCAACATCATTCACTCTATTTTTATGGAATTAAAAAAAGTAAATCATGATCGAATTTTCAATTTCCACCTCTACAGTAACTTGTTTGTTTATATCAGGCAAAATATTATCCGACGCTGATATTCAGCCGATGAAAGAAGCCATTGACCAGGTAGATAATTGGAAAATTGTCATAGATCTTTCACAATTATCGCATACAAACTCGAGCGGGATTGCCTTTATGGTTAAGGTACTTACTAAATCGAGGATAAATGGAGGGGACACCGTTTTTTTAAAGCCAAATGCTGGACTCACGAAGTTATTTGAGATAACAAAAATTCATGAAGTCTTTACTATTTTCGATTCATTTGAATCAGCAAAAAATCATTTTAATTAAGTTATAGATGAAAGTTGATGTATTATTAGGCCTTCAATGGGGAGATGAAGGAAAAGGAAAAATTGTTGATGTTTTCACCCCAAAATATGATATAATTGCTCGATTTCAAGGCGGCCCTAATGCTGGTCATACCTTAGAATTTGAAGGTATAAAACACGTTCTTCATACGATTCCATCTGGCATCTTTCGAGAAAATGTTATAAATTTAGTGGGCAATGGTGTAGTCATTGACCCAATAATATTCAAAGGTGAATTAGAGAAATTAGCGCCTTTCAATATTGACTTCAAAAAACGCTTATTTATTTCTAAGAAAGCACATTTAATCCTACCTACTCATAAATTATTAGATGCCGCATCCGAAACATTAAAAGGAAAAAATAAGATTGGATCTACGCTCAAGGGTATTGGTCCAACCTACATGGATAAAACAGGAAGAAACGGCTTACGGGTTGGTGATCTTTATTCTCCAAATTTTAAGGAGAAATACCAAAATTTAATGGATAAGCATATCGGGATACTTTCCCATTATGATGATTTCGAATATGATTTGACTTCTTTGGAAAAAGAGTGGATGGATAGTTTAGAAGTAATAAAATCCTTGGATGCTGTTGATAGCGAGCATTTTTTAAATACCGCTATTTTATCTGGTAAAAAAATATTAGCAGAAGGTGCTCAAGGCACGATGCTCGATATTGATTTTGGAACCTATCCATTTGTAACCTCTTCCAATACAGTTACGGCTGGAACATGCACTGGTTTAGGCATTGCTCCAAACAAAATTGGTGAGGTAATCGGGATTTTCAAAGCCTATTGCACACGTGTAGGTAGTGGGCCATTTCCAACTGAATTACTAGACGAAGTTGGCGAACAGATCAGACAAGAAGGGCGTGAATTTGGATCTACCACTGGCCGCCCTCGACGTTGTGGCTGGATAGATTTAGTTCAGTTAAAATATGCCATAATGGTTAATGGAGTAACTGAATTAAGTATGATGAAAGCTGATATCCTCAGTATATTTGATTCCATAAAAATCTGTACGCATTACGAAATAGATGGTCACAAAGTAACAGAATTTCCTTATGATGTTAACGATGTAGTCCTTGTTCCAATCTACATTGAGATGGCGGGGTGGAAAGAAGATTTAACTAAATTGAGAAGGTATGAAGATGCGCCTCAAGAACTTAAAAATTATGTCCTTTATCTTGAAAAAGAATTAAATGTACCTATTACGCTTGTATCTGTAGGCCCTGACAGGGAACAAACCCTTTTAAAATAATATGGGAATCTTCCATAAAATATACCTTTATGCGTTCATTTTGAGCGCATTTTTTTTGAAGGAAGGTCTTCATGCTCAGGGGAATATTTTGGAACTATTACCTGGAACAGAAAAGGTTATTTTCGATCAAAGAACTGGCCAGCATAGACTAATTGGAACCGTAAACTTTACCTATCAAGGGAATACCATGTATTGCGATTCAGCTCATTACCATCATAATAAAAAAATAGTTCATGCCTATGGCAATGTTCAAATTAAAAAAGATGACATTAATTTATTTTGTGATTCATTACTTTATTATGGTGCAACAAAGTATGCAAAGCTATGGGGAAACGTTAGAATTCGAGATTTAGAATATAAAATAGCAACAGATTCACTAGATTACAATGCGAATAATGGTCGAGCCACTTATAGAAATTATGGAAAAATTGAAAGTATTGTTTCTAATGAAATGGTTACAAGTAAATATGGTTATTTCTACCCTAATATAGGAAGTTTCTTCTTTAGCGGAGAAGTTCTATATAAGAAGGATGATTTAATAATGACAACAGACACACTTCAATTCGCATATGAGAAGCAGCTCACCCAATTCTTCGGTCCTACAGAAATAAAAAACGACAGTGTAACCATAAATTGTGAGCGCGGATCGTTTCATGTTCAAAGAGAAGAAGGAACCTTATATAAAAATGTTAAAATTTCTCAAAGTGGACAAGTCGTGATTTGCGATACCGCATATTACGCTTCAAAACCACAAATTTTTACAGCAAGAGGCAAGGTTCAGATGGATGACAAACAAAATAATCAACGCCTCTTAAGTGATGTTTTCTACAGTAATAAATCGATTGGAAAATCTTATATTACTGGAAATGCCTTAGCCATTCAAAAAACTGAAAATGACAGTATTTACTTAATTTCTGATACGCTCACCATATTGGAGGATTCCATTGGAAATGCCAAAGCGATGATCGGGAACAAAAATGTTAAGATTTATAGCAGTAGCATGCAATCTATTTCTGATTCGGCATATTACGATAACAAAACCGGACAGCTCACCCTTTCGAAATCGCCTATAATATGGGCTAAAAATGCCCAATTAAAAGGAGATACAATAGTAGTATTTATGATGGATAGTTTAGTAAAAAAAGCCATCGTTAGTGGAAAAGCTTCAGCCATAATGGAATTAGACAGTGGTTTATATTACAACCAATTATCAGGTCGTAAAATGACAGCTTGGTTTGAAAACAACGAATTGCAGCGAGCAGACATGAATGGTAATGCATGGACAATTTTATATCCCATTGAGGAACTAAAAACAGACTCAAGCATAACAAAGAAACGCTTAGGTCTTAATCGATTATACGCCTCTGATTTACGCGTTTTTTTAGATAGTGGAGAAGTAAAGAGTATCACCTATTTTGATAAGCCCGACGGTGTATTTTATCCTATGAATCAAATTAAGGAAGAAGAAAAATTTATTGTAGGATTCAATTGGTTAGTAGCTAAGAGACCAAAACGACCTAAAAATATAGGTAGAAAAATTTAAAGGTCTATATCGATATCCTTAGCATCCCATCGAATGACCTTTTGAACACCCTCTACTTCCTCAAATTTTCTAATCAGTAATTCTAAGTGCTTTGTATCTAATACTAAAACACTAATGTGCCCCTCGAAAACGCCATCAACAGTATCGAAGGAAATACTTTTCATATTTACCTTGTTCTCTTTGGATATAATTTCAGTAAGTTTATTAACCAGCCCAATCCTATCAATCCCAACTATTTTAATTGCTGCCAATCGTTCCACTTCTCTTTGCGCCTTCCATTTAGCTTTTAAACACCTGTAGGCATATTTCGACATTAAATGAATCGAGTTCGGGCAATTATTTCGGTGAATTTTTATTCCTTGAGAAATAGTAATAAACCCAAAAACTTTATCGCCAGGAATAGGATTACAACATTTAGACATTTGATATTCAAATCCCTTAAAATCATCACCAATTAATATAATATCCCGTTTTGCATCTATCCCATGAGAATTAATAGACGCTTCATCAACAGCCTTTCTTTTGACAACATTTTCCTTTTTAGGATATTGAAAAATTCCATTAACAGCTTGAATATCCCTTATTTTTGATAATTCAATCTTTCCTTTAGCGATTCGAAAATATAATTCTGTCGCAGATCCTGTAGCAAAATATTTTTCTAAATAAGTAATGTTTTCAGCATTAAATATTATGTTAAACTGTTTAAATTTTCGATCTAACAATTCTTTTCCATCTGAGGCTATTAATTTTCGCTCTTCATTTAGCGATGCTTTAATTTTTTGTTTTGCGCGTGCTGACACCACAAACTTCAACCAATCTTCATTTGGTTTTTGCTTAGAAGATGTTATAATCTCTAATTGATCTCCATTATTTAGTTGATAACTTAGCGGAACTAAACGATTATTAACTTTGGCGCCGATGCATTTATCCCCAATATCTGTATGAATATCATAGGCGAAATCTAAGATTGTGGCCCCAATTGGAAGCACTCGAAGCTCGCCTTTTGGTGTAAAAATATAAATCTCATCATTGAATAAATTCAATTTAAATTCATTGACAAAATCAAGAGCATTGGTATTCGGGTTTTCTAAAAGCGCACGAACTTCAGATATCCAACGATCAAATTTACTATCGTCATTTTTTAATTCCTTGTATTTATAATGTGCTGCAAGACCTTTTTCCGCTATTTCGTCCATTCTTTTTGAACGTATTTGAACCTCAACCCAACGTCCTTGTGGAGACATTACTGTCGTGTGTAAGGATTCATATCCATTAGCGCGCGGTGTAGAGATCCAGTCTCTCAAGCGATCAGGACTTGGCTGATAATAATCCGTTACAATACTATAAATCCGCCAGCAATCTGGCTTTTCTAATTCGGGAGGAGTTTCGATAATGATACGAATGGCAAAAACATCAAAAACTTCTTCAAATGGTATTTCTTTGGATTGCATTTTTCGCCAAATAGAAGAGATCGATTTTGTACGTGCGATGATATCAAAGATATACCCCTCGTGCATTAAAGTATCTTTAATAGGAGACATAAAACGACGAATAAACCGCGCTCTAACATCTTGGGTGCTTTTTAATTGATTTTGAATCAATATATACACTTCTGGTTCACAATATTTTAAAGACAAATCTTCTAATTCCGTTTTTATGGAATATAAACCAAAACGATGCGCCAATGGAGCGTACAAAAATTTTGTTTCCGACGCTATTCGTAATTGCTTATCTGCAGGCATGCTATCCAGCGTCCTCATATTATGCAAACGATCGGCTAATTTGATTAAAACAACCCTAAAATCGTCACTGATTGTGAGAATCATTTTCCTGAAATTCTCTGCTTGAATCGACGCATTTTCGTCGAATACTTCTGGTATTTTTGTTAAACCATTGATTATCTTCCGAGCCCGTTCACCAAACATATCCTCAATATCTTCTAAGGTTATGTGTGTATCTTCAACGGTATCATGCAATAAAGCACAAACAATAGCCGAGATATCGAGGCCCATTTCTTCGGCACAAATTCTAGCAACTGAAATTGGATGATAGATGTATGGCTCCCCGGATTTCCTTCGCATATCTTTATGCGCTTCTAAAGCCAAATCAAACGCTTTTCTAACCAAACGAGTTTCCTCTTTTGTTCGATCTTTAAAAGAACGGAGTAAACCACGAAACGCCGCTAGTATCTCCTTTCGCTCTCTTTCGACATCATACTTTTCAGGTAGTGCATTCATTTACTTCGCAGGTAATAATTTTCCTTTTACCTCTCCGAAACCAATTCTTACGTTAGCATTTTGGCAATATCCTCGCATGACAACGGTATCACCATCTAAAATAAATCGCCGCTGCGTACCATCGTTTAATGTTATGGGTTTAGTTCCTTTCCATGCTAATTCCAACATAGAGCCATATGAACCTTCACTTGGACCAGAAATAGTTCCTGAACCCATCAAGTCTCCACCTCTAACATTGCAACCATTAACCGTATGATGAGCTAATTGCTGCGCCATAGTCCAATACATATATTTGAAATTGGATTGACAAATTTCAGTTTCTACCTTTGATTCCGTTTCGATAGCAACTTGTAACTGAATGTCATATGAATCTTTTCCTGAACCCGCAAGATATTCAAGCACTTTAGGCGATTGAATAGGACTTTCTACACGGAATGGCTGTAAGGCATCCAAAGTAACAATCCAAGCAGACATGGTTGAAACAAAGTTTTTGGCTAGAAATGGCCCTAGAGGAACATATTCCCATTTCTGAATATCCCTTGCCGACCAATCATTAAAAAGACAAAGACCAAAAATATAATCATCCGCTTCAGCAACCGAGATAGAATCCCCAAGTGGTTTTCCGTCGAAGGTAATGAAACCCATTTCTAATTCAAAATCAATTTGTCGAGAAGCTGAAAAGATGGGATCCTCCTCGTCGTTTGGTTTTATTTGACCTTTCGGACGATGAAAATCAGTTCCTGAAACCACTACTGAAGATGCTCGACCATGGTATCCAACAGGAATCCACAACCAGTTTGGAAGTAGCGCATTAGCAGGATCTCTAAACATTACCCCAACATTTGTTGCATGCTCTTTACTTGAATAAAAATCGGTATAATCTCCAATATTTACAGGCAAAAGCATTTCAACTGAATCATGTGTGTACAAAAATGAATCATGAAGTTCACTTTTATCCCGCAAGAAGGAATTATCGCTCAACAATAAAGCAGAGAGGACATTTCGTAATTCTCTTACCGCTAACTTTCCTTTTTTCATTAATGAATTAAGGGATGAAGCGTCAAAATCATTCGACTCAAAAGGCAAAGATTCGAAACATCCGAGCTTGTATAATTCATACAAATCGATAACTGAATCACCGATACGAGTTGCTACCCGAGGTGATTTTCCTTCCATTTTAATAATCCCAAAAGGTATATTTTGAATTGGAAAATCTGAATGTTCAGGAACAGGAATCCAGGACTTTAAATGAGCTTGATTTGCTGAAATCATAGTGAGCGAATAATTATTTAAACATTGAATCTAAAATGCATAATATCGCCATCTTCAACGACATACTCTTTGCCTTCCACTTTAAATTTACCAGCTTCTTTGACGGCATTTTCAGATCCTAAGGTAGTAAAATCGTGATATTTCATAACCTCCGCCCGAATAAACCCTTTCTCAAAATCAGTGTGAATAACACTTGCTGCTTGAGGGGCAGTCATTCCCTTGTAGATTGTCCAAGCTCTTACCTCTTTTACACCAGCGGTAAAATAAGTTTGTAAATTAAGTAAGGAATAAGCAGAACGAATCAATCGATTTACACCAGGTTCTTCCAATCCTAATTCATCTAAAAATAGTTGACGTTCATCGTAGGTATCAAGCTCGGTAATATCAGCTTCAATCTTTGCCCCGATAACAAGCACCTCTGCATTTTCATTGGCAATAGCCGCTTTTACTTGCTCAACATACTCATTTCCTGTTTTTACAGAAGCTTCATCAACATTACACAGATATAGTACAGGTTTAGCAGTAATCAACTGAAATTTCTTAATTATTTCAAAATCATCGTGAGAAAAATCTAATCCTCTGACAGAAATTCCTTTTTCCAATCCCTCTTTAATTTTTAAAGAGAGTTCATTTTCTTTTAAGGAATCTTTATCACCAGATTTTAAAACTCGGGATAAAGAACTCAGTTTTTTGTCGATCGATTCAAGATCTTTTAGTTGCAGCTCAATGTCGATTATTTCCTTGTCTCTAACTGGATTTACACTCCCATCAACGTGAATAATATTTCCATCATCGAAGCACCTAAGTACATGGATAATCGCATCCGTTTCGCGAATATTTGCCAAAAATTGATTGCCCAGTCCCTCCCCTTTTGATGCACCTTTAACCAAGCCTGCTATATCTACAATTTCCATGGTGGTTGGGACTACACGCTGGGGAACGACGATACTTTCCAACTTTTCCAGACGAGGATCAGGAATCGTTATGGTACCAATATTAGGTTCGATGGTACAAAAAGGAAAATTTGCCGCTTGCGCTTTTGCATTAGATAAACAATTAAACAATGTTGATTTTCCGACATTCGGCAAACCCACAATTCCGCATTTTAATGACATTTATTTTAAATTTTATGAATGATTCTATTGGTTTGATTGGTTTTCAAAAGATACGTACCGGTTGATGGATTGGCTGTTAAAGTAGTAGATTGTCCTGTACAAATCCCAGCAACAGATTCACTGACAGATACGTTAAGCTGAGACCAAGTTAATGGCGAAAACGAAAGCAATGCAAAACAGAAAAAAAAGTGAGAAATGTAGTTTTTCATATCATTTGAACTAATATACAAATTTACAAAAATAAAACATTAAAAAGCAGTACTTCTTTCATCATCAAACATAACTACGTATCATTTTTAATACATTCAAGCTCTCAGGATTATTATTTTTATAAACCAACACAAATCTATTTTAAGAGATTAAATGAGGTAAGAATTTTTATTAGAAACTAACTAAATTCAAGATTTAGAAAAGAATTTTTTAAAAAATAGTATTTGAAAATCAATATTCTCTTTCCAATAAGTGGAGGAATGATCCCCAGGACGCTCAATGTATTCATGGTTAATTTTCAAATCTAATAATCTCTGATGCATTGATCTATTGACGCCTATAAAAAAGTCATCAACGCCACAATCAATAATAATGGCTAACTGATCATTTTTCAATGTATTTACTTGATACAAAACAGTATTGTGATGCCATCTTTCTTTATTTGATAGGTAATCGCCTAATGCTTTACTGATATCCCATTTTTTGGGAAAAGGAGTAAAATCAAGACCGCCTGAGCTACTGCCCGCAGCACCAAATAGATTACTATGACGAATAGCCAAATACATTGCTCCATGTCCGCCCATGCTAAGGCCAGTTATCGCTCGAGAACTTGCTTTTGCTTGTGTTGAAAAATGCAAATCTATGTAAGGAACTAATTCTTTCGTGATGTATGATTCATATCGAATGGCACTATCAATTGGACTATCAAAATACCAACTCCCTTTACCTCCATCCGGGCAGACAAAAATTATTTTATGTAAATCAGCTTGATATTGTAATTGAGGGGCAACATTATTCCATTGTTTGTAGTCGCCACCATAGCCATGCAAGAGGTAAACTACCGGATAACTTTCGTTTTTATTTGCACTATTTGTTGGAGAGATTACTAAGACTTTTGTTTCCTTTTTTAAGGTATTACTTTGAATCGTGACTGTATCAATCGTTCCACTCTTGGCAAAGAAAATAAAGAATAAGAAAAAAGTAAACAGCAGCTTTTTCAAGGAAATAGAATTTAATAGCAAATTTAGTCTTTTTTTTAAAGCGCATTAGCTCCCTATTCAGTAATCCGGGAAATAATATCTCACCTTACATTCCCCTTGATAAGCAGAAATTTCTAGCATTGATTTTCAAAATTAATTCAATAAAAGAGTAAATCGTATATTCGTAAAAAAAACAACAATGAAACTACTACTCTCTATTTTATTAATCTCACAGTTTACTTTTGCGCAAACAGCCAATAATGTAATCAAAGATTCTAGTTTTATTCGCAGCGTATACGATGAGGCACTTATACGCGGAAAAGCATATGAAAACTTAAGAGAACTTTGCAAAAATATTGGGCACCGATTATCAGGATCAGCAGAAGCTGCGATGGCCATTAAATGGAGTGAAGCAAAAATGTTAAGTTATGGCTTCGACAAGGTATACTTGCAACCGATAAAAGTACCACATTGGGAAAGAGGAAATACAGAAAGTGCATGGTATCAAAGTAAAAGTGGCATTCCTCAAAAACTTCATATTCTTGCCTTGGGTGGCTCTATTGCCACTGACGGTTTAATACATAAAGAAGTCATCGAATTTAAGTCCTTTGAAGCCTTAAAAACAGCCAGTCGAAATGTTGTAGAAGGAAAAATAGTATTCATTAATCAAGAGATGGATGCATCAGAAATCCAAACCTTCAAAGCATATGGCGGATGCTACCCAATTCGTGGAGAGGGCGCCATTGAAGCATCAAAGTTAGGAGCAATTGCGGTAATAATTCGTTCCTTAGCCATTCCAGAAGACAATTTTCCTCATACAGGATCAATGAAATACGATAGTAAAACAGCAAAAATTCCAGCAGCAGCAATTTCAACAAGCGATGCTCAAAAATTATCTCGCGCTATAGAAGAAGGTCCTGTCGAACTATACATCGAGTTAGACTGTCGGGTTTTTCCGAATGCAGACTCCTACAATGTGATTGCCGAAATCACAGGTGAAAAATCAAATGAAATAATTACTTTCGGAGGCCACTTAGACTCGTGGGATACCGGCGAAGGTGCACACGATGATGGCGCAGGAGTGATTCATTGCTTGGAAGCATTAAGAATTTTGAAAACCTTGAATTATAAACCGAAGCATACTTTACGTCTTGTATTTTTTATGAATGAGGAAAACGGTAATATGGGAGGAAAGACCTATGCTCAATGGACAAAGGAGAAAGGTGAAATACAATATGCTGCATTGGAAAGTGATCGCGGTGGATTTACACCAAGAGGATTTGGAGTAGATGGAAGCACCGAACAAGTTAATCATCTAAAAAGTTTCGAGTCCTTATTTAGCACCTACGATCTAAACCAATGGGAAAAAGGCGGAGGAGGCGTTGATATTGGACCTCTTAAAGACTACTATCCTGGGATTCCCTTGTATGGATTTATTCCCGATTCACAACGCTACTTTGATTTTCATCATGCACCCAGCGATGTATTTGAAAATGTGAACAAACGTGAATTGGAACTAGGCGCTGCGGCTATCGGCAGTTTTATCTATTTAGTTGACTCGAGGCCAATAAAATAAATTTTTATTTTAGTAAATACGCTAGGAAGAAACTTTTAAGAAGCTGTATAAAAGAAAATTATTGAGGCGCTTGAGAACCTTGAGGATTATTCATTTTCTCCATAATTTTTTTAACTTCTTTGTACGAAGGACATTTATTAAGTTCTTTTTCTATTTTATCTTGATTGCCCTTATATTTTTCAAGAAACAAATCGTTACATGACTCCAAGTCCTTTTCATATTTCTTCTGAACAGCATCGATTTTCTTTTGGTCATCTTTTGCAGCGTTTGCTTCTTTTGTTATGGCCAAATAAATATCTGAACAATTACAAACTTCCGAACCTTTTAATAGAGTGGTAACAATCATCACTAGAAAAAATAAGACAGCGGCACCATTTATTACTAACCATGCATTGCCTGCGTGTGTTAAATTTTTATTTTCAATATCTTTTCCGGCACTTCGTAATTTAAATCCAATGATAATTAAAATAGCAAGAATTGATGTAATAATAAGGTAATTGGTCATCATAATTTATTTTTAATTTTTGTTTTGCAAATCTACTATAATTATTAGTTTTTTATTTTTTTTTAAAGGATTTATTTAAAATAATCTCGAAAAATGAACAAAAATGTTTATTAATCAATTCAAATATTGAACAACTAATTGAAATTATCCTTAACTCAAAATAGCTTTAAGAGAAAAAAAAGACAATAACTATGAAGCCCCCAGAAAAGCTGTTCGAAATTTATTTAATTTCTATTTGATCTTCGGATGAAGAAGCAATAGCTGTAATTTCGAGCCTTAATTTACTTCCTTCGGAATTAATCAAAACTGTTGAGTCTGCCACCTCCAATATTTTTCCATGTATACCACCAATGGTAACGACCTTCTGACCTGGCATTAGATTTTCTCTAAACTTTTTTGCTGCTTTTTGTTTTTTCATATTCGGACGAATCATGAAAAAATAAAAAATTACAATCATAACCACAATCATGATTAAACTTGATGCTCCACTTCCACCTGCTGCTGGCGCTAAAAATTCCATAGTCTATTTATTTAATTATTTAATTACTCCTTTAATCATTAAAACCGTTGTATTAGGTTCTGTATTTGTCATTATTGTTACCGATTTACTCACATTTTTTGTATTTAACTTATCAGTCATTACTTGCGCTACAATTTCGCCTGTTTCGCCTGGCTTTATTGGTTTTTCTGGCTTATGAGGCACTGTACATGAGCAAGATGGTCTTACTTCACCAAAAACCAAGGGGTATTTTCCCGTATTTTTAACTTTGAATTTAGCATTAATAACCTCACCTTTAACAACGGTCCCAGCATCAAACACTAAATTAACTTCCATCGTAGTTTTCTGCCCAACAACGACCTTACTATTATCTTCACATGAGAAGATTAAAAAACTTAGGGCTAAAAAAAAGATTGTGTTTTTCATATTCATTAATTTATCAAACCTCTACCGGTTTTCACTATTTTTTTCTCCAAAGTTAACTTTCCTATGGCTTTATCCAAAATTCCGTTGATAAATAAATTACTTTTTGGTGTACTATAAAATTTAGAAATCTCAATATATTCGTTTAATGTAACCTTTGTAGGTATACTTGGGAAAATTTGAAGCTCAGTTAATCCCATTTTCAAAAGCAGCATATCCATTTTAGCAATCCGATCTAATTCCCAATTATCAGCTAATTCGGCAATTAAGTCTTCACTCTCCTTATTATTTAGAAGCGTTTTTAAAAATAATTGAACAAGAAATTCTTTCTCATCATCATTTTCCTTAAACAAAGGCAAAGGAATAAATTCTTCCTTCTCTTGAATACTCTTTATAGATTTTATAACCATCGAACAGCATAAATCAAGGTCATCAATCCAATTGATGCTTTTCTCTTCAAAATAATGATACAAGAGGTCAGAATTAGCTAGATCTTCTTTAAAAATAGCTATTGCAAAAGCTCGATCTTCTTCAAAACCAGACAAGCCATTATTCATGTATTGAAAATAGGTTTCATTTTCTAAAGTATGTTGAAAAATTTTACGGAAAAGTTCTTGATTTTCGACCCCCATCCAATTTAGCTTACGTTTTTCACTTAGCTCTTTTAAAGAACTTGATTGTTCTAAAGCAGTAATAATTTCATTCGAAACAAATTTTAAATTGGGATGTAAATCTTCTTCAGAAGGCCGTAATTTATTCTTCTTGTCGGCTAGTTTATTTTCAGCAGCACGCTTCATTTCAGAAAGACTTAATAATAGGTACAAGTACATATCATACATTCTTTCAATAGTATGCAACAATTCTTTTTCTGCCTTTGGGATATTATTTTCTTCTGATTGAAAATAAGCATAAAGCAACTGTAGAACTTTTATTCGAAGATGTCTTCTGTTTAGCATTTATTATGATAATTTAACTATTCCAACGGCGGCAATTCGTTCTTCAGCAATTTTATTCGCAATTTGATAAGTTGGAATGTTTCCTTCTTTAGAACGCTGAATGATATTTAGGATGGTTGTATAAATTTCTCCTGCTTTTACATGAGCCCATTCAGATGATAGTCCCTCCACTTCTGAGAAACAATTAATAACACCACCTGCATTAATGGTGTAATCTGGCGCATAAATAATTCCTCTATTCATGAGTTCCAGTCCATGCTTTTGCTCATCCTGCAATTGATTATTGGCAGCACCAGCAATTATTGAACACTTTAAACGACCAAGAGTATCATCATTGATGGTGGCACCTAATGCACATGGTGCATAGATATCCATAGGCACATCATATATTTCATTCGGCGCTACTACTTTAACACCATATTGCTTGGAAACACGTAAAAGTGTCTCTTCGTGAATATCTGTTATTACAACATTTGCATTTTCCTCGGTCAGATGCTTTACTAGATATTCACCAACATGACCAACACCTTGAACGGCAATTGTTTTTCCGCTTAATGAATCTGATCCGAATTGCTCTTTAGCACACGCTTTTATCCCCATGTACACGCCATAAGCAGTTACTGGTGAAGGATCACCACTTTTACCAGGCAATCCAGCCACATGTTTCGTTTCCAGATTCACCCATTGCATATCAGACGGAGAAATACCAACATCCTCAGCCGTAATATAATTACCAGCAAGGCTATCAACAAATCTTCCAAATCGTCGGAACAAGGCCTCAGATTTCATAGAGCGTGCGTCCCCAATTATTACCGCTTTTCCACCGCCTAAGTTCAACCCAGAAATAGAATTTTTGTAGGTCATTCCTTTCGATAAGCGAAGAACATCTTTTAAAGCTTCCATTTCATTGGCATACATCCACATTCGCGTTCCACCCAAAGCTGGTCCTAATACGGTATTATGAACAGCAATAATGGCTTTAAGTCCGGTGGCTTGATCATTACAAAATAAGATTTCCTCATGCCCCATGAGCGACATTTGGGAAATAACTGGGTTTTCTGTTAAGTTCATGGAAGCATACTTATAAAGAGATCCGACATTTTCATATTATGATTCATTCGCATTGATAGCGATTGTTTATTTTTGCAACATCAACTTGCAGGCGCAAATTTAGAAAATTATCTATGAAGTCTCTTCGACACCTGAATAAATATTTCTTCAAATATAAATGGCGCTTTCTATTTGGAATACTTTTTACAATTATCAGCAATTATTTTGGTGTGAAAATGCCTATTTATGTTAAAGATACCGTTGATAGCTTAATGGGCTCGGTATCCGTAACTTCCTTGAATGATGCCTTATATTTATCTTTAAAAATTGGTGGGATTTATTTAATCTTATCCGTTGCCAAAGGCTTTTTCCTATTTCTGATGCGTCAAACCATTATTGTCATGTCAAGACACATAGAATTTGATCTAAAAAACGAGATTTTTAACCATTATCAAAAATTGGACAGCGCTTTTTTCAAAAAAAATAGAACCGGTGACCTTATGAACCGCATTTCTGAAGATGTAGGTTTGGTCAGAATGTACTTAGGTCCCGGAATTATGTACACCATTAATTTAATTGTATTGGTGACAATGATCATCACCCAAATGGTTCAGATCAGTCCAATATTGACCTTGTACGTCCTTATTCCTTTACCAATTATGTCGGTGATTATTTACAAAGTTTCAAGCAAAATGAATCTATTAAGTGGCAAGGTACAAACCGAGCAATCAACAATATCAACTATTGCGCAAGAAACATTTGCAGGGATTAGTGTGATAAAAGCATACAATCGAACAGCAGAAACAACAGATAAAATGAACCAATCTGCCAATGCCTATAAAGACAAGAGTATGAAGCTGGTGCTTATCAATTCTTTATTCATGCCCACTATTTTATTTTTAATTGGAATAAGCACCATTCTTGCGATTTATATCGGCGGTACAATGACCTATTCAAAGGAGCTTTCCCTTGGTGGCATCGTTGCTTTTATATTTTTTGTTAATAACCTTACTTGGCCATTTGCCAGTATAGGATGGGTTAGTTCGATTATTCAACGCGCTGCTGCATCTCAAAAACGAATAAATGAATTTTTAGAGGAGAAACCAAGCATTGTAAATGAAAACAATGAAACAAGATCTTTTGGAGGAGAAATTGTTTTTAATAAAGTATCCTTCACCTACACAAATACTGGTATCACAGCCATTAAGGAAATTAGTTTCCAAGTAAAAAAGGGAGAGACCCTTGCTATATTGGGAAATACGGGCTCAGGAAAATCAAGCATCTTAAGTTTAATACTTCGACAATTCGATGTAGACAAAGGGAACATATTAATCGATGGAATTGACATAAAGCAATGCAATTTAGATTATCTCAGAGAACAAAGTGGTATGGTCACACAAGATGTCTTTTTGTTTTCGGATACCATCCGAAATAATATTCAATTTGGCTCTAAAAACGATAATGCATCAACAGAAGAAATCATTGCGGCCTTAACAGATGCCTTTGTCATTCAAAACATCAACGATTTTCCTGATGCAATAGAAACAGAATTAGGCGAAAGAGGCGTTAATTTGAGTGGTGGCCAAAAGCAACGAATTAGTATTGCGCGTGCACTCATACGCAAGCCATCCTTATTGCTACTTGATGACTGTCTTTCAGCCGTTGACACAGAAACAGAAGAAACCATTTTGAAAAATATTCAAAAAGGAAGTGCCAATCGAACGACCATCATCGTTAGCCATCGTATTTCAACGATTCGAAATGCCACTAAAATAATTGTATTGGATGCAGGTCAAATCGTTGAAGAAGGCAACCACGCTACCCTGCTAAAAAACAAAGGTCTTTATGCTGCCATGTACCAAAAACAACTCATCGAGGAAGAACATTAAAGATGAAAAGAATTGGCATTTTATCGGACACTCATGGATTTTTAGACCCTAGAATAATGGATTATTTCTCAGCGGTAGATGAAATCTGGCATGCTGGCGATATTGGTTCATTAGAAGTACTCGATCAACTACGGCTTTTCAAACCGACAAGGGCAGTTTATGGCAATATTGATGATCATTTGATTCGACAAGAAACACAATTAAACGAACGATTTACGATAGAAAATGTGGAGGTTTTGATGACACATATTGCTGGAAGACCAGGCAATTACTCAAAACCAGCATTCGAAGAACTGACAAAAAATGGCTCTCCAGCTCTTTTTGTTTGTGGACATTCGCATATTACCTTGGTGCAGATGGATAAACGTTTCAATATGCTATGGATAAATCCTGGTGCTTGCGGAATTAAAGGATTTCATAGTGTTAGAACCTTAATCCGTTTATCAATAACTGGCGATCGATTTCATGATTTAGAAGTAATTGAATTGGGTAAAAGAGCGTAGAACGTTATTTTATATCTACCCCAATGCTTTGGAGTTCAGCCATTGACATAGTTGGCGGAAAAATTCCTTGTTCTATTTTAGCTTTAATAATTTCTGCTGCCTTTTGTGCTTGTTCTTGAGATGAAAATGCGTGAATTCCTTGCACAGCTGGAATGTGCTCTTGTTTAATTACCATGGCTCCATTCTGCCATACTTCATAACCCCAACCTAAGGAATTTTCGACAGTTCTAACTTCACAAATGCTACTATTTTTCTCACGTTTCTCAGCTTCTTTAGGCTTATCTGTTATAGTGACCCCTTCATTTTCGAGACTCTTTTCGGGACTCTTTTTAGGAACAGCATCTTCGCAGGAAACGAATACTAAAATCAGTATAATGAGTACTACAATCTTCATTCTAAAACAATTCTTTTTAAAGGATACACCTGATTAATTCCCCTTAGTTGAATCATATAAACCCCGGGGATTTTTGTATGGTTTGTTAGATTAATTGCATAATTTTCAACTGAATTAAACAGTCTTTCGCCAATTAATTGTCCAGAAAGAGAATAAATGCGATAGCCTATTAAATCTTCATGAACACCTTTGATTTGGATAAGCGATTGGGTTGGATTTGGATAAAAAGAAACAGAAGAAAGGGTGTTGTTATCTTGAATGCCTGCAGTACCGGAATAGGCATAGAAATCATCATGAAAAGTGCCATTAAAACCTGTCCCTACATAAGCGATTCCTGAAATAGTAAAAGCAACAGCATTTTTTCTTCCTGAGCCAGGAAAATCGGAACGCTGAAGCCAGGAATTAGTGTAATAATTATATTCCCAAACATCTTTTTTGAACTCATTCAAATTGTCTTCCCCTAAAGCAATATAAGCCAAGGGAAATGATGTTGACCAAGCCACTGAACCTGAACGAGGAGTCCCGGGGAATGGGGCTTTTTGAATCCAAAGATCCAAAGAGGCGTCATACATCCAAAAATCATTCTGCAAAACTCCAGCATCACCAGTACCAACAAATCCGTAGTCTAATTCAGAAAAGGCAACCGCTCCTTTTCGCGGCAAACCGGGAAATTCTTGAATTTCTGTCCAACTATTTGTTAATGGATCATAGGTATAAAAATCATTTTTTAATCCTGTAGCAGCTTGTCCGGTTCCTACATGTCCCAAATCATTTAAAACAAAAGCGACCGCTTGTTTCCTTGGTGCTCCGATGAAATTAGCTTTTTGAGTCCAAGTATTTGCTATAGGATCGAACTCCCATAAATCATCCATAAATTCTACCGTTTCTGTTTGGCCTAATCCAACGTATCCTTTATCATAAATTGAAAATGAAATGGCTGAAGCGCGCTCTAATCCTTGTCCATTATCACCTCCAAGTGAAGCTTCGTTATCCCAATCATTTTGAAAATAATCATAAGAATTGACCTTTCTTCGGAAACCATATTCTTCTAAACCTGTTGCCACATAAGCATATGAGCCAACCGTAAATGCAGTTGCTGCTGCCCTTGGATCGCCATTAATCGTGTCAATTTGATACCATGTATCTTGAGCAAAAAGTGATAAAGTGCCCATTATAGAGTAGATGAGTACACAAATTCTTTTCATCAGTTTTTAATTATACTAGTTGCACCAATAACTTTATCATCCTTTGTGAGCTCCACTAAATAGTTGCCACTCGGCAAATCTGACACGTCAATTTCTTCACCCGTGAATTTCTTTTCCATTACCTTATTCCCTAAAAAAGTATAGATAGTCAGCTTTGCAGGTACAGTTATATTTCCTTTTAATTGAATAATTCCATTGCTTGGATTAGGAAACACCACTAATTGAGGCGATTTATTTTCTTCTAGGGAAGCATAGTCCATTGCAGAATACTCTTGCATACCGCGTCTTTTTCCACTATACCCTTTTCCTGTTCCAACATATGCTTTATTATTGATCACAAAAGCGGCAGCACTTTTTCGAGCGCTACCTCCATAACTTGCTCGAATTGCCCAAGTATCGGTTTCAGGATTATATTCAATTAAATCATCCAGTAAGCCACCATTGGTTCCTAAACAAACGAATCCCCTACCATTGATGGAGAAACCGCTAGCAGATCCTCTTTCATAAGCAGGGAAAGGCGCAATTGGAGTCCATGAATTTGAGCCTGGATTATATTTATAAAAATCTTTTTTATACACATCTTGATTGGCTCCCATCCCAACGTAACCAACTCCATCGATGCTAAATGATACGGCTAAGTAACGAATGCCTCCAGGAAATGGAGCCCTAGAAGTCCAAGTATCAACACTTGGTTTATATTCCCATAATTGATTAATATAGGCATTTGGGCCGATTTTACCACCGCAGACATATGCTTTTTCATCAGCTACAAAGACGGTACTAAAAAATGCTCCATTACCACCTCCTCCAGGATAATCAGCTTTTTGAAGCCACGTATTTGTTAAAGGATCAAATTCCCACAGATCTTTCATTTTAACTCCCTGAAAAGAAATCTCATTATCCACACCAAGCCCAATATACCCTTTTCCTCCGGCTGAAAACCCTATGGCATCTCTTCTTGCCGAACCAGGTAAATCAGCCATTTGGGTCCATGAATCAGTGCTAGGATCGTAACGCCAAAGGTCTTTCAATACTTGTTCGGCTGTATCTAAGCCTGTTCCCAAATATCCAAAGTCACCAATTGAAAATCCAACCGCTCTTTCACGTTGACCACCTGAGAAATCATTCAATTCTTTCCAATTATTTCCTTGAGAAAAAAGTGAAGTAGACAGTAATACTAAAAGTAATGCTAGCCTCATAGTAATAAAATTTGATCGGAAAATAGGATAGCTGCATCCTTTCGAAATCTCAAAATATAAGATCCTCTTGGAAGATGCTTGACATCAATCATCGCATTATCGGAACTTAAACTTCCTTCTAATAGAATTTGTCCTGATAACGTTATGAACTCATACTTTAATTCTTGTTGGATTCCAGAAAACTTAAGTTTAACAAAATCACTTGCAGGATTTGGAAAAATAGAAACTTGCGCTTCAAGTTCGGATAAAGCGCTTACATCATCAACGGGATTATACTGCCAAAAATCATTAAAATTAACACCGTTCGTACCAGAACCAAAATAACCTTTATTATGAATAGCAAAAGCAACAGGAAAGCGTCTACTTGTGCCCGGAAAAACATCTGAAGCTGTCCACGTATTCGAACCAGGCGAAAAAGCCCAAACTTGATCAGTCAAAATGGAAAGACCACCAACATATCCACACGTAACATATCCCTGTTGATTTATAGCGAAACCTGAGCTTCCTCCGGTGGTAACTCCGGGAAAATTAGCTCGTTGAATCCAAGTATTTTCTGCAGGCTTAAACTCAAAGAGAAGTCCTCCTTGTTTAATAAATCCACTACCTTCAATGGCAAAACAGCATGTCCAATTTGTAAAACTAACAGGGGCATTCGCTTTTAAGGACCAAGAATCAATTTGCGGATCATATTCTGCCAATTGATTATTTTTATAAACATATCCTTTATTATTTACTGAAAACCCTTGACTATCTGTGGGGTCGAAAAAAGGACAAGGCGCAATAGAAGTCCATGTGTTCGCTTGTGGATTAAATCGATAGAACTGGCCAACCAATGTTGCCCCTCCTCCTACATGCGGTTGATCGTTAACAGTAAAAGATATTGCAGCATAATTTCCAACTGGATAATTCGCTTTTTGAGTCCAAGAATTAGAAGCAGGATCATATTCCCACCAATCGTTGTAATTTATATTAACACCAGTTCCATTCATATGCCCGAGCCCCATGTAGCCTTTATTTGTTGTAGCACAACCAGATGCTCTGTGTCTACCCACCCCACCAAAGGATGCTTTTTGAATCCAATCACCAGCCAAAGCAGTAGAAAGCGTAAAAATGAGAAATAGGAATGAAAGAAGATATCTCTTCATAAGTATTATTTAGTAATAATTAATTTTTGAAGATGAGAAGCTCCAGCTATTTTTACTAGATAAGTTCCATTTGGAAGCACGCTTGCGTCAATTTGATTATTGTTGGTGCAGGTCGTTTCGAACACAAGAGCACCCAATAAGTCAAAGATTTGAATATTTCCAGATCCAGAAGAAAGACTTAATTCCCCTTGATTTGGATTTGGGTAAATACTGACGGCATTATCTGAAAGCGCATCCAATCCTACATCCGATGACTCGATTGTCAATGTATATGCACCCATTTCATTCCCCCAACCTTCCACTATAAAATAGACCGTTCCTAGTCCTACTGTGGAAAAGCTCAAGGCAGATTGACTTCCACAATCATCATCATTGTAGGCAATAACATTACCCGCAAGATCAACCACGCTTAAAAAAGTATCAAAAGAAGCACCACATAAACTGACATTTAAAAAATTATACATGGGAGCGACATCGTATCGGTAATAAATATCGGGGGAATTATAAACCAAATTATCATTTGAATAACAAAACGAATTATCCCTAGTATCAGAAAAAGGTATAGAAGAAACAACAATTGGATCGCTGGTATTATCGCCAATATATCCAGTACAATCCATTCCATTGGCGATTGTTATACCAAAATCCATTGTAGAGCCCCATTGAAAGCTAGCACAAGGATCAAGTGGCAAAGCACCTGCTTCCTTTTGAGTAACGCGCATTCTGGTAATCCCATTTTGTGCATTTACCGGAACGTTAATCACAAAAACTGTTGCTACAGCAGGCGGAATACCCGTCCAGGTCCCAACGGATTCGTTTGGGTCAAAAACCATATTTTGATCAAAATCAATCCAAACTTGCCCTACTCCTGCAAAATTTCCTCCACAGGTTCCAAATTCGACACTCAGGGAATAAGTCCCTCCAGCATTGATGGTAACATTCTGTGCCGTATAGTTTTCAATCCCTATTACACTGGGGCAGCCAATATGATTAATTACCCCTAAAACACCCGTCATTTGAACTAATTTCACATTGGAATCTGCATTACTGGTAGGTCCACCTGTCATGCAATATTGTTGAGCAAATAGAAACGGAGAACTTACTAAAAGACAACTAAGTATCGTATGCTTCATAGTTCAATGTTAATTTAATGTTAAATCTACATAAAATTAAAAACTATACCTAATTATATCAAAAGAAAAATGATTTCAAAATTTTACCGAATAGATTATGAGTAAATAATAAAAACAATTTACACAATACTATTTTTTAATTTTTAAGGAATCTTTTAGTGAAAGAGAAGTTCTCTAAACACTGAGGGTTCAGCTAGTATTAAGCATGAATTTACCCAAGCGATTTAAACAGATTAAATAAAATCTAATACGCAACAAAATCCATATCCTTTGTGCGTATTAAAAGCGATACCCACTGAAGAATAACCAGAAGACAAACAAATTTTACGATGACCCAAGGACTCAACCCCTTCATCGATTAATAATTGAGCGATAATATTCTTGCCCGTAGACATTCCATAGGAGCAACATTCCCCAAAAAAATACGATTTACAATTCTTTCGAACATGACCTATCTCAGTAGTAGCACCTTGTTCCTTAGCAAAACAAGTAGCTGATTCAAACGCTTTTTTGTCAAATGTTAGTGCTGAAACCGGGACCATAGCATTAAGCGTCTTGATCAATGACTTATAATTATCGCTGGTTTTATCCTCATTAACCAATTCAATTTTAGCATACTTAGCAGGATACATTCGCGCCAAATTTAAGTATAGCATGGTTTCTTTTTCTACAGCTGATAAAACGGTAACCGATTGAAAGGTATTTGCAGCTGCTAATTCTTCAGCTGTCCAGGTCTGACCATAAACTGTGGTTGCGAATAGAAAAAAGGAAAGAAATAATTTCATAAAGAAGAGCTTAGCATTTCATTAATAAAGAAATTAGCAGTAAAAGTTACAATTTACTAAATTCAGAAATAAAATTAGTAATAGCGAACTTAAGTTGCTCGCCACTTTCCATATTTTTCAAACTTAATTGTTGATTTTGTAGTTCCTCCTCACCAATGATCACTACCCAAGCGCAACCTCTATCGTTTGCATATTTGAGTTGTTTTTGCAATTTTACAGCACTCGGATAAACCTCACAATCAATACCATTCGACCTCAATTCTTTTGCCAATTGCATAGAAACCAGGGATTCCTTATGACCTAAATTAACGAACAGAACGGACAAGGAAAGCGATACATTTTTGGGAAATAAGTTAAGTTCTTCGAGAACATCATAAATGCGATCAGCACCGAATGAAATCCCTACACCAGAGACACCAGAGAGACCAAAAGTAGCGGTTAAATCATCGTAACGTCCACCACCACAAATACTCCCCATATTGACATTATCTACTTTCACTTCGAAAATAGCGCCCGTATAATAATTCAATCCCCGAGCCAGCGTAACATCAAATTCAATTTTGGCTTCTTGAACGCCAATGGCAGTTATTGTTTCGAAAACATAACGCAGTTCGTCAATTCCTTTTAAGCCCACAACAGAATTCGATAAATACTTTTCCATCAAATCTAGCTGCTCTTCCGGCTTTCCTTTCAGTGAAAAGAGCGGACTTATTTTATCAATAGCACCTTGACTTAGCCCCTTAGATTCTAATTCTGTAATTACGCCTGCAGAACCAATTTTATCCATCTTATCAAGCGCAACCGTAATAGCAATTAAGTGGTGAGCTTCCCCACAAACTTCAGCTATACCGCTTAATATTTTTCGATTATTAATTTTTATGGTAAAAGCAGGAATAGCAAGTTGAGTTAGCACGGAATCAATAATCTGAATAAATTCAACTTCATTAAGAAGTGAATCGCTTCCAATACTATCACCATCACACTGATAAAATTCTTGATAACGCCCATGTTGAGGACGGTCTGCCCGCCAAACTGCTTGTATTTGGTATCGTTTGAATGGAAACGTAATGTCATTTTGATGCTGTGCAACAAATCGCGCAAAAGGGACAGTTAAATCGTAGCGCAAGGCTTTTTCAGAGAGAGAACTTGCGAATTTTGGAAGGTTACCGGCATCAAGCGCTTGAAGATCCGCTTTTTTCATTTTATCGCCAGAATTCAATATTCTAAAAATCAAGCGATCACCCTCATCACCATATTTACCCATTAAAGTAGAGGATAATTCAAAACTTGGTGTTTCAATGGGTAAGAATCCATGCTTTTCATACACAGAACGAATGACCGAAAACAAATATGATCGTTTAGCGACATCCGAAGGTAAAAAATCACGTGTTCCTTTAGGAATTGAAGGTTTCTGACTCATTAGTTGTTGTTTCTATGGTACATTTCGTAAATCATTCCATCAGCTAAACCGACCTTTGGAACCATTAGCGAATTGGCTCCAATTTCATTGAGTATGTAACTAAAAATATCTAAGGCTGGAACAATTACATCTGCCCTATCCGGCTTCATTTGAAATTGATTAATTCGCTCATCAATTGTTAAACGTCCTAATTTATCCCTAAGTTCTTTCATTTCAACTAAGCCTATGGGCTCATCATAACTATAGCCTAGCATTTTATGCGCTTTATTTATATTTCCTCCAGTACCAAATATCTTATGTTCGCTGCTTAAATCGACATATTTCAAAATCCAATCGTGAATGTTTTCCCACACACTTTCATCTGACTTCCCTTTTAAAATACGTAATGTACCAACATTAAAAGACTTTGACGCTATTTTTTCTCCATTTTCAAAAACACTTAATTCAGTACTGCCTCCTCCCACATCGATAACAACGAAGGGTACAGATAAATCGAGTTCCATCGCAAAGAAATTACTAAAAATCAATGAAGCCTCTTCATCACCCGTAATAATTTCGAGCTTGATTCCCGTCTCTTCTTTAATTCTATCTATAATTTTATTGGCATTTGTGGCCTCACGCATAGCAGAAGTTGATACTGCTCTAACTTCTTGAACATCAAAAATTTCTGAAATCAATTTAAAAGCCTTCATTGTTTTAAGAAAGTCGTCAACCTTGTTTTTTGAAACCTTACCCGACTCAAAAACATCTTCACCAAGTCGCAAAGGGATTCTAGTATAGGATATCTTCTTAATGAAAAAAGATTGATCTTTTGGCATTACTTCACCAACAAGTAATCTTGCAGCGTTTGTTCCAATATCTATTGCAGCGTATTTCATTTTACAGCACAAAGTTAGAAATTCAAAACAAAGTTCGTTGTATCTTTGAAAATTGATTGCATGAACTAAATGAAAAAATTGGATTTATCCTTCCATAACAAGCAAAAAGCAGTACAAGGTTGTGTGCTACTTTCTGATCCATTTACGCAGGATTCCTATTTTTCTCGCTCCGCTGTATTACTTTGTAGGCATAATAAAAAGGAAACGTTTGGGTTTGTTTTAACAAATTATATTGAAATAGACTTGCACAAGCTAGATGAAAATTTGCCCGAAATAATTACAAAAATAAGTTTTGGAGGGCCTGTTGAAAAAGATAATTTATTTTACATTCACACCTTTGGAAAAGAAATCGAAGGGGCAGAACAAATAATTGACACGCTATATTTTGGAGGTGATTACGAGATGCTTTTCGAGTTAATTAAAGCAGATCCGAAACGAATTAACGAAGTGCGGTTTTTTATTGGTTATGCTGGTTGGGACTTTGATCAACTCAATAATGAAATGAAAGATCACTCATGGATTGCAGTAACAAATATTACTGAAAAAGAAATCCTTTCCACATCATCCGATCACTTTTGGAAAGATTGTATGACTAAACAAGGAAGTAAATTTGAGATGATTTCTAATTTTCCATTAAACCCCAATGAAAATTAATAAAAAACATCAATAACTCATTGAATAATAGTGGTGATTAAAATTAAATTATTATCTTTGCACCCCAATTTGGGCGTCGAATTACTACATAATCGGCTTATTATAAACTCCTTTCTCTTGAGTAGTGACAAGTGAAATACAAAACTAAAAGCCAAATGGCAGAAGAAATTAGAACGCAGGGAACTGCAGATTTTGATTGGGAAGCGTTGAACCTTGACGGTTACACCCTAATCGAACGATCAGAAATGTCTGATATTTACGAAAAAACCTTAACCTCAATTAACGACAAAGAAGTTATAAAAGGAACGGTTGCAATCATTACCAAAAAAGAAGTAATCGTGAACATCGGTTACAAATCAGAGGGTGTTATCGCATCTAATGAATTTAGGTATAATCCAGATTTAAAAGTAGGTGACTTAGTTGACATCTATGTTGAATGTCAAGAAGACAAAACTGGACAACTTGTTGTTTCTCACAGAACAGCTCGTATGCACAGTGCTTGGTTACGTGTTAATGACGTGCTTCGAACCGGAGAAATCATTACAGGTTATGTGAAATGCAGAACTAAAGGTGGTTTAATCGTTGATGTTTTTGGAATAGAAGCTTTCTTACCAGGTTCACAAATCGATGTTAAGCCTATCCGTGACTATGATGTCTATGTAGGAAAAAACATGGAATTCAAAGTGGTAAAAATTAATGAGGAATTTAGAAATGTTGTCGTTTCTCACAAAGCACTTATCGAAGCAGAAATCGAAGAACAGAAAAAACAAATTATTTCTGGTCTAGAAAAAGGTCAAGTACTAGAAGGAATTGTAAAGAACATCACGTCTTACGGTGTATTTATCGATTTAGGTGGAGTTGATGGTTTAATTCACATCACTGACTTATCTTGGGGTCGCGTAACGCATCCTGAAGAACTATTAGAATTAGATCAAAAAATTAATGTGGTTATCCTTGACTTCGACGATGAGAAAAAGCGAATTGCTTTAGGATTAAAACAACTTCAACCGCATCCATGGGACGCTTTAGATACAGCGTTAAATGTAGGTGATAAAATTCAAGGTAAAGTTGTGGTAATGGCTGATTACGGAGCGTTTATTGAAATCGCTGCTGGTGTAGAAGGACTTATCCACGTATCAGAAATGAGCTGGTCACAACATTTACGTTCTGCACAAGACTTCTTGAAAATTGGTGACTCCGTTGAGGCAGTTATCTTAACCTTAGATAGAGACGAACGCAAAATGTCCCTAGGTATTAAGCAGTTAATGCCAGATCCATGGGAAGCTATTGAGTCTAAATATGCTGTTGAAACAAAACACAATGCTAAAGTTAGAAACTTCACCAACTTCGGAGTTTTTGTTGAATTAGAAGAAGGTGTTGATGGATTAATTCATATATCTGATTTATCTTGGCAAAAGAAAATTAAGCATCCTTCTGAGTTCTGTAAAGTAAATGACGAAATGAATGTTGTTGTTTTAGAAATTGATAGAGAAAATCGTCGAATTTCATTAGGACACAAACAACTCGAAGAAAATCCTTGGGATGTATTTGAATCCACATTTGAAGAAGGTTCTATTCACAAAGGAACCATCATTGAAATGAAAGACAAATCAGGAATTGTATCACTTCCATACGGTGTTGAAGGAATTTGTCCTGCGAAACACATGAAAAAAGAAGATGGTAGCACTGCTTCACTTGAAGAAGTGTTAGACTTTAGAGTAATTGAATTCAATAAAGATTCTAAGAAAATCGTTGTTTCTCATACACGAATTTTTGAAGAAGGCGAAGACAAGCCGTCAGCGGCATCGACATCGATGTCTGCTACTTCCGCTGATGTAGCAATGGGTAAAACCAAAGCTCCTAAAGCTGCAGCTAAGAAATCAAGTACTGATCAAGCCGTTAAAGCTATCAACCAAAATTCTGAGAAATCAACTTTAGGTGATTTAGACGCGCTTTCAGCGTTGAAAGAAAAAATGGAAAAAGAAGAGTAATTTCGATTTCTTCAATTTTTAAAGAGGCCTAAGTGCCTCTTTTTTTTTTGATAATATGTGCCATTTCTAAGTGAATGCGATTAAATTTACCTAATGAATCTTAGTACACCACTTGCTGAACGTATGCGTCCAAAACTTCTGGATGACTATATAGGACAAGAACATCTTTTGAATCCTGAAGCATCGCTTCGACGTGCCTTAGAAGGTGGAATGGTTCCATCAATGATACTTTGGGGACCTCCTGGTGTCGGTAAAACTACCTTGGCGCACCTTATTGCAAAACATCTAAATAGACCTTTTCAATCCTTATCAGCCATTTCTTCTGGGGTAAAAGACGTAAGGGAAGTCATTCAACGTGTTGAAAACGCAGGAATGTTTCAAGAGAAAGGCACCATACTGTTTATTGACGAAATACACCGTTTCTCTAAATCGCAACAAGATTCGCTTTTGGGAGCAGTTGAGAAAGGGACCATCACATTAATTGGTGCAACAACTGAAAACCCATCCTTTGAAGTCATTTCCGCCTTGTTATCGCGCTGTCAAGTATACACCTTAAAAGAACATACAAAAACAGATTTAATCCTATTGCTCCAACGAGCAATTGAAAAAGATACTTTTCTAAAAACAAAGTCATTTAAACTAACAGAACTAAACGCCCTACTTCTTTTATCAGGAGGAGATGCTAGAAAACTATTAACCATTTTTGAAATTATTGTAAGCACCTTTCAAAATCAAGACGAAATAGAAATAAACGATGCTAATGTCCTTCAAAATGCCCAGCAGAACTTAGTTCGTTATGATAAAGACGGTGAACAACACTACGATATCATCTCAGCATTTATAAAATCAATCCGAGGAAGCGACCCTAATGCTGCAGTATATTGGTTGGCTCGAATGGTTGAAGGTGGCGAAGATCCAAAATTTATTGCTCGACGATTAATTATTTCTGCAGCAGAAGATATTGGATTAGCCAATCCAAATGCATTATTAATGGCGAATAATTGCTTTCAAGCAGTAGAAACTGTCGGTTTTCCTGAAGCAAGAATTATCTTGTCTCAATGCACGCTCTATTTAGCAACATCACCAAAAGGAAATGCCGCATACATGGCGATTAATAAGGCACAAGAAATCGTGAGGGAAACTGGGAATTTAGGGGTGCCTCTTCCTCTACGGAATGCCCCAACTGCGCTCATGAAAGAATTGGGATATGGCCTAGGTTATTTTTATTCGCATGATTATCCCAATAATTTTAAAGAACAAGAATTTTTACCGGACGAACTTGTTGGTAAGAATTTTTTTAAAGCCGGAAGCAGTCCCAAAGAACAAGAAATTGGAAAATCAATAGAAAGAAATTGGAAGGAAAAATATAAGCCCAATGAGTAGAATTGCCTATTATCTTTTCGTGATTCCACTATCCTATTTGCCATTATATTTATTGTATAGCCTCAGTCCGATCATTTATTTCTTCTGTTATTACGTTTTTTCATATCGAAAAAATGTAGTCAAATTAAACATTCAAAATAGTTTTCCTGAAAAGTCATCGAAAGAACATGAATTCATTATGAAGGCTTTTTATCTGCACTTAAGCCAAGTTATTATAGAGGGAATTAAAAACCTTACGATATCAAAAAATAAATTAAGTAAACAATTTAAAATAACTAATCCTGAAGTAGTTAACGATTTATTAAAAAAGAATAAAAGTGTGATTTTAATCGGAGGGCATTATGGAAATTGGGAATGGTTGATTACCAGTCAAGCCTTTCAATTTGATGGAAAAGCCTTTGGTTTAGGAATGCCCATGAGCAATAAATTTTGGGGGCAAGCCATCAATAAAAAGAGAGAACGCTTTGGATTGAAAGTCATTCATTCTAAAAATTACAAAGAAGCTTTAGCGGAAGAAAAAAATCCATACACACTGCTCATGCTTGGTGACCAAAGTCCCGGAGACACGAATAAAAGTTATTGGATGAACTTTCTGAATCAGCAAACAGCAGTGCAATTTGGGACTGAAGCATTAGCGAATACCTATGACCTAGCGGTTGTCTATTTTAACATCGATAAAGTGCGTTATGGTTATTATGAAATGACCCTCACATTACTAACGGATAGTCCAAAGGAACTAAGTTGGGGAGCCATTACTCAACAACACACCGAGTTATTGGAACAACAAATCAAGAAGAATCCTTACTTATGGATGTGGTCGCATAAACGTTGGAAAAGAGATCTTCCTGAGGATCTAGCGGTCCTAAAAATCGAACAAGAGCAACGCTTTAATAAGCAGTTTAGATAAGAGGGTCTTATTCTATTTTAAAATGAAATGATGAAAAAACAGCTATTCATTCTTTTTGCCTCACTTTATTTCCCATGTTTCTTCGCACAAGAAATTTCAATATTAAAATATAGTAATAAACCAATACATGCCAGAGGAATAGCAGTAAAAGGAAATTATATATTCCTTGGAAATAACAACGGAGAAGTTATACGCTACAACCTCAAAAATGGAAAAAGCAAATCGCTTAATCCAAAGGACACTTTTCCTGAAATTAGGGATCTTGCGCTGCACAAAAATTCCATTTATGCTATGCAAAGCGCCGACTGTAGCATCATTCTTATGTTTAATCGCTTTGGAAATTCTATGAAAATCATTCATTTAATCACCATGGAATTAAACCCGCAGTTGTTTTTAGATGGAATGGCAATAGAAAATAAAGAGGCATTTGTGATGGGTGATCCAGTTGGAAATGAATTTTCCTTGTATCATTCAAGCAACTTAAGACATTGGAAGGAAATCACCCCTCCTCTGCCCTCTTTCACTGGCGAAGCTGGATTTGCGGCAAGTGGCAGTACCGTACAAATCAGCAATGGAATTTATTATTTTGTTTCTGGAGGAGATAAATCGCGCTTTTTTATGAGCAAAGACAAAGGGCAAACATGGATTCAGAGCGAACTTCCTTTTAAGAATAGCCAAGCAAGCGGAGCTTTTTCATTGGCCATGAAAGATACGAACAACGGAATCGTAGTCGGCGGAGATTACCTTGCTCCAAATTCAAATGAACATGTTTGTTTCATCACCAAAGATGGCGGAATTACCTGGAGCGCTCCCACTATTGGTCCTTTCGGATACCGATCCTGCGTTTATTATACAGATGGCGTTTATTATTCGTGCGGCACCAATGGAATTGATTATTCGAAGGATAATGGCACTACATGGATTCAACTAAGCCATGAGAATTGCTTCAGCATTTGTTCAGACACCGAATATGTATATGCTTCGAGCACCAATGGAAGAATTATTAGGATTTCTAAGCTTGGCAATAAAGAGTGAGTAACTATTTTATTGATACTTTCCTTCTTTCAAAGCATAAAGATTTTATTTATCAAGCAGCGGGCTATACATCATTATTGCGTTATTTTCTGTCACAAGTTCATCTTTTGTCTTGTTGTCTTCAAGAGTAGTAATTCTTTTCCAAATTTTATTGTGCCTTGTGTAACCTCCCCACCATTGCTGTTTAAACAGATGGTCTGTTTCGAAAATCTCATATTTTGTCTTGACATCTGTGTCGCACGTAATTTCCCCATTCAAATATTCGTTAGTGAGCCATAAATTAATTTGAAAACTTTTGAGTGTCGTATTTTCTAATTGTAGGTCGATGTAGTTGTATGATAAGGTCGCACCACAAGCAAATGGAATTGATCTATTAATGTCGGGAAAAACGTCATATCCGTGTCTCCAACGTTCTTTAATTGTCAACGGAGTATGAAGCGCCATCCAATAAAGTAAATTCCCTAATTGGCAAAGTCCGCCGCCGGTGTCTTTGGAGATTTTGCCATTATGTAATGTCATACCTTCTAGATAGCCTTTTAATCTTGTTGGCCTGCCTACAAGTCGCCAAATTGAAAATGTCTGTCCAGGTTTGATTACTACTTTGTCGAGATGGCTAATTGCAATTTTTAGATTTGTTACTTTGTTATGCTGTAAATACATTTCAACATCCTTCAAAGGTCGCAACAAAAAGGATTTGTGTATTATTAAAGAGTTATCGTACTTTATTCCAAGGTCAACTCCCGCAAAATTGTTGCCACCAAACACCCAATTAAATTGTCGCTTTGCAATAAAAAATTCTTTGCCTAAAAACTTTCTTAGGACACTTCTCTTTTTAGGTTTGTCGACTTGTTGCGTATCCGTCATAATATTACTGGTGTCAGTTTGCTTTCAGACACTCGCTTTTAATCTTTCTTGTCGAATAGCAAGACTTTTTTACTTAAACACCAAAAAAAGGCGCTTGCATGCCTTTAAGTGATCATTATTGATTCGAGTTGCAGAACAATTAACAATTTTTGTTTCTTCTAATAATATTCTTTCAAATCAATAATGGCACCTTGTAATCCATCATAAATTTTAACAATAACTCGCTTTTTTTCCGAATCATAAACGACATCACCGATGTTTCCGGAGAACCCAGCAGTAGAGAATGGACTTACAGTTGAACAACATGAACCGCTTCCAACTTTAGAACCAACTCCAATTTTTACAGAAATACCTTTTGAACCTGTACCCTTTATTTTAAATGAAATCCTTTCTGACTGTGAATATGTATTGATTTTACTTCTTTGATTAATAATGGTAAATGAGCTTAAAATTAAGACTGCTATTGAAGCAAACAGAATAGTTTTTTTTACTTTTTTCATATTGTTTAATTTTTAATTTTTATTCCTACTCTTATCGATTTTCAGATTCCTCGTTGTTTTTTTTTTTCAATTGGTTACTATAATCCATATATATTATTTTAAGTAACTTTTACTATTTTCAATTTCCCATCAACCAAATGCCCAAAAAAATGAAGATATAAATTGAAATTACTACTATTGTTAAGATTCCTTGGAATTTGAACAGTGATTTTAAACTTTTAAACCCAGATGTAAATAATTCTTGATCGTTGGAATTTACACCTTTTGTTATATCAACAGAAAATTTATATAAGTAATTAATCGGATAATAATAGAACACTGCCAATAAAATATAAAACACTGCGATGAATGAACTTCCACCTACATTACTATAATTATTGGATCTAGACCCATTCAAAAAAAGCATTGCAATTATTGCAATTGCCATTAATCCAAGGCCTATAAAACCTAGGATCGCAAGAAAATTTACCCATTTAGCGGTCTTTTCCAGGTACTCTCTAATTTCATCATTAATTAATATTGAGTCATTTGATTGTGAGTTTATTTCAGAATTTTCCATTTATTTAAATTTTTATGTATTTCCTACTCTTATCGATTTTCAGATTACTCGCTGTTTTTTATTTCAATTGGGCACTATAATCCATATATATTATTTTCAGTAACTTTTACTATTATTTATTTGCAATTATGAACAAAAACATCAAAATGCAAAATGAAATAGAAACTATTATTACGATTCCTTGGAATTTGAAAAGTGATTTTAAATTTTTAAACCCAGAAGTAAATAATTCTTGATCGTTAGAATTTAAACCTTTGTTTATTTCAACAGAAAATTTATATAAGCAATTAATCTGATAAAAATAAAACAAAACCAATAAAATATTAACTCCTAAAAATTTGAAATATCCACTTCCATATACATTACCTGTATACACATTCAAAAAAAACCTTGCAATTATTGGAATTTCCATTAATCCAAGGCCTATAAAACCTAATATTGCAAGAAATTTTCCCCATTTAGCTGTTTCTAGCAGGTATTCTCTAATTTCATCATTAATTAATATTGAGTCATTTGATTGTGAGTTTATTTCAGAATTTTCCATTTATTTAAATTTTTAATTATTTTCTACTCTTATCGATTTTCAGATTACTCCATGTTTTTTTTCGCCGCTGCGGAGATTTTTCTTCACTCAACTTTTTTTTTATTTTCATCTAATCTACTATTTTTTAATGAATTATTTGAATTAATTATTGTCCGATAAAATCGGACTCTATTTTCTTTGTCCATTTGTCTTAATACTACGGCAAGCTCAGCACAAGTACAAAAGAACGAAAAAATCAATTCTCGATTGAAAACGTGCATCTCGAGTCCGCTCGATAACCTTTAAGTGAATCGAGCGGAGTCGAGAGACACTTCAATTAACGACTCACAGTAACTTCACTGCATTTCGGTATCGCTTACGCCTCTATACACCTTGGCAAATCTTTATCCCCTCCATACCCAATCGAGAC
>CANJLG010000017.1 GCA_947475095.1 Flavobacteriales bacterium | reverse complement strand
CTCAACACATGATATGACCAAGCCGCCAATTTCAAATCGCAATTAAATCCAATAATCATGGCTGAATGCTCAGCAATATCCAATGGCGACTGACTAAGTGGAATACCAATTTGATTTAATTTTAATACACAATCTTGGAGTTTTAAGGCTTCGATTTCATCCGAAATCGCGCGTTCTTTGGTTTGAATTTCCCTTAATTGTGCTTCTTTAATTTCCAAAGGAGTTTGGCAAAAAGCAACACTTAGGTTAGCCAATAAAACGAAAATAAGAAAAAAGCGCAGGAACATTACGGTTTACAAATTCGTTTTTTACTTTTTGTCTTTACTAAGCATCGCCTGGATTTGCTGCATGGTTTTATGCATCCCTTCGGCACTACCATCTAAGAAAATGGTATTTCCTTTTCCATATTCAGCAAAGTTTTTAATTGCCTCTGTCCACATAGAAAAAAGAATCACATTGGTATCCAAATTTGCTTGTTGCATTTGCTCCGCTGCTTCTGACATTCCTTTTGCGACCTCTTGACGGAATAAAGCAACTCCTTGTCCACGCAACATAGCCGCTTCTTTTTCGGCGAGTGCTGCAATTTTAATTGCATTTCCATCGGCTTCGGCTGCTTTCGTTTTAGTAATTAAAAGCGCTTGTCCTTCATTTTCTGCTGCTGCTTTTAAGTTGTTTGAAGCAACCACTCTGCTCATGCTTTCAATAATCGCTTGATCAAAAGTAATATCATTGATTTGAAGGTCAATTAAATGGTAACCCCACATTTCTAAAGTATGATCGATTTGATTTTTGACGCTATCCACTAGCTCGTGGCGTAAACCAAGTATTTCGGCTTGTTTTTGACTCGCGACATACGATCGTATCGATCCTTCGATGGTCCGAATAAGCGCCTGCATAAAATCCCTGTTGCCAATAAATTTAAACGCAACTTTTTTGATGGTTTCCTCTTGCTCGTCCATTACACTGTACAGCAACATACTTTTGAAATAAACATTTGCTTGATCAATGGTAATGGCTTGAAATTCCATTTCTATACTCTGATTTTGCACAGAAATCTGTCGATATACTTTTTCAAAAAACGGTATTTTCATTCGTAGTCCGGGTGATAAACTGCGCTGATATTTTCCAAAAAGCGTAATCACGGAAATACTACCTTGCGAAACGGTTAAGAAAGAGGAAAAAACAATAATTAAAACAATCCCTAGAACAACATAAAGTGTTACCATAATAATTTAGTTTATTTATTTTGAGCTAAAACCTGAGCGCAGTTGCACGATTTACTGGAAGAACAGGACGAAAAGAGCAATGAAATCAATAGAGCAGCGCTAAAAAAAAGGATTGTCATTTTCATAGTGTAAATGTACTATAAAATTACTAGAATTTAAAAGAATAAAAGCACCTATAATTTTATTAATTTTACCGCGTGAAAGCTATCTATATCCTGCCTTTATTTTTACTCTTGGGTCAATCATTTTTATTTTCTCAGACAATAGATTCCCCGAAAAAAGAAACGCAGGGAGAAAAAGGAAGCTTCTACTTTTACTGGGGATGGAACAGAGGCGCTTACTCAAAAAGCGACATTACCTTTTCTGGAACAGACTACAATTTCACCTTAAGTAATGTGATTGCCAATGACCGCCAATCGCCTTTTGATCCCAAGGTATATTTTAATTTAACGAAATTTACGATTCCTCAATACAACTTCCGCGTAGGATATTTCATCAACGCGCATTACCAAATTTCGTTAGGAGTCGACCACATGAAATACGTGATGAAAACGAATCAAGTTTCCACCATTGACGGTTACATCTCGAACAGTGGAACAGCATACGATGGAGTCTACGATCAACAATCGTTTGTTATTGCGCCCAACTTTTTACTTTTTGAACATACAGACGGCTTAAATTACCTGAACACAGAAATTAGACGATCCGATATTTTATTCGACAGAAAATATTTCCAGCTTAGCGTAAATGAAGGTTTGGGAACAGGAATAGTTTTACCACGAACAAACACCACCTTATTAAATAACCCAAGATACGATGAGTTTCATCTAGCTGGATATGGATTTGGGGCCGTAGCAGCTTTAAAATTTGCGTTTTTTAAGTATTTTATTATTCAAAGTGAACTTAAAGGCGGGTTTATCCATTTACCTGATATTCGAACAACTATAAACGAATCCGATCGAGCCGCTCAACATTTTTGGTGGACACAATACAATGTGGTATTTGGACTACAGTTTCCCATAATCAAGAAGAGCGTTAAAAAAGCAGGGGTAATTTTTGATTGAAAGGAGCTTAGCCTCACTTTAACCAAGAACCGCCCACAGAAATAACATTTTCCAAGGCTAAATAATCGCGATAAGTTGCTTCGGTAAGTCCACCAGTTGGGCAAAATTTCAGGTTCGGAAAAACCTGTCCGTATGTTTTCAGCGCCTCTACTCCACCAAACAAAAATGCAGGAAAAAACTTAAAAGTATCCCATTCATATTGCAAGCCAGTAATAATATCGCTAGGTGTAGCTACACCGGGAATAAATGCAATTTTACTCTCCATTAATTGTTCAGCCAAGCCACCATGTAAACCAGGACTTACCATGAAATCAACCTGTAATTCAATCGCTTTACGAATTTGAGCTTCCATCACAACTGTTCCCATACCGACCGTTATTTCAGATCCGTAATTCTCTTTCACTTTTTGAATCACGTCATAGGCTACAGGAGTTCGCAGGGTAATTTCGATACACTTAACATTGTTTCGCAATAACACCTCAATTTTTGCATCTACCTCCTCTAAATTCGAAAAGGTTACCACAGGTATTACGGGATGCTTTGCCAATACTTCACGTATGTTATTTTGTTTCGTCATTTTGTTTCAATTACAATATTAATATCAGAATTAGTTGGGTTGATGGCCTTATAAATGTCATGCAATTTTTCACTCACATTTCCTTCAGGACAAATTTGAAAAAAATTCATTGATCTTTCTTGCATATTGCCATTCGGAAAGAGCTTTTCTTTTACCTGATCAATCACCTTTATTGACTTTTCATGCTTTAGCTTCTCAGCTCGCCATGATTTATCTTTGATGGATTGAAGAACGTTTTGCATTTTAGATAAATCGGCTCCCACGGTGCTTGACAAAGAGGCCTCATGGTCGGAAATTAAGGTAGACACTTGTTCTTTTAACGAATCAAATAATCCATCTATTGCAGAAAAATCTAGCGCTGAGGAATCTTGTCGCTTAATAAATTCTTTACTAATTTTATGACTATCAGCAAAAAAATCCCGCCAAGTTAATCCCAAGGAAGCTATTTTATTTGCCAAGGCATGGTCAATATAAATTAGGCTAGAACGCGCTTGAATGAGCGGATAAACGACATTTGCTTTTTCAAAAACACCTTTCAATTGCAGCCAATAATTCAACTCACCAAGCCCACCGACATAGCAGATGTTTGGTAAAATGAACTCTTGATAAACAGGACGTAAAATTACATTGGGGGAAAAATCCGCTGGACTTTCCGTTAATTTATTTTTTAATTGAGCAAAAGTATAGGTATGTTCGCCAATCAGGTAGTCTTCTCCTTTCTTTTGAATGCGTTCACGGCTATTCGGACTCAGGTAGAATAAATTAATCTCCCGAGGATTCACTTGCGTTTTCAGCCCCAGTTCATTTAGAGCATGAGAAGCTTGCTGAACCGACGGAAAAGAGAACTGTTCTGCCAATTCTTTTTCAATTATTGGCGCGAAAGCAGCTTTAAAAACAACATTGTCTCCATCCACCACCACCAAGCCAAAATCCGAAAATAAAGTATGTATAAAGCGAAAAAATGCTTGTCCGTAGCGTGGACCGGCATAAGCATCTAATAAGTCAAGAACCTCATTCGAGCGACTATTTCCAAAGATCGATTTTAAGTTGTTTTTGACATCTTGCAAACCACTTGTAGAAAAGCGACCAACAGCGCCATTATGAGTAGAGTCCCACCTCAGCACTTGATTAAAAAGAGCCGTTTCTTTTACCTCATCAAAATCATGATCTTCTGAGGCCATCCAAAAAACAGGGACAAAATCAGCATTCGGGAACGACACTTTTAATTCTTCACATAGTTTAATCACATGAAGAATTTTGTATATGAAATAGATTGGACCTGTTAAAAGACTAAGTTGATGTCCGGTACAAACGGTGAAGGTGTTTTCATTTGATAGCGACTTCAAGGCCTTGCTTACCTTATCATTTAGTTTTATTCCATGATATTGCACTTCTAATCCACGCACCAATATTTCACGTTGCTCATTCGTAAAGGCAGCCTTTTTATCTTTCATTTGCGCAGGAATATTTCCTAAATCAAAAGGTCGATTAATAAAATTGACTAATTGATCTTGATTTTCGGCAAGTTGAATTTGTTGCTTAGAAAAACAAGCGGATTCAGTACGAGAAATGGATTCAACGAGCATAAAGCAGTTTTGTAGTTGCGTTCACCTTAGTTATCCAATAATTGCAAGCTCACTAAATTAGCGTAATTTCCCTTGAGTTGCATTAATTCTTGATGCGTACCTGTTTCCACGATTGCGCCATTTTGCATGACTAAAATTTTATCTACTTTACGAATTGTGGCTAAACGATGAGCAATTACTAGGGACGTTCTATTTTTCATTAAATTTTGAAGCGCATCTTGCACTAATTTTTCAGATTCGGAATCCAATGCTGAAGTAGCTTCATCTAAAATTAAAATACTAGGGTTTTTCAGCAAAGCGCGGGCAATAGCCACACGTTGCTTTTGCCCGCCAGACAATTGAATTCCCCTATCCCCTACTTCAGTTTGCATTCCATCTGGGAAGGACTCAATAAATTCCCAAGCATTTGCTTGCTGGGCAGCAAGAACTACTTGTTCATCGGTTGCATCGGTTTGACCAAAGCGAATATTTTCTTGAATTGTTCCTGAAAACAACATTACTTCCTGCGGCACAATGGCCATATTTTCGCGAAGGTGATTTAAATCGTACTCATTAACAGAAACGCCATCAACGAGAACTTGACCATCATCAGATTTATAAAATCCGAGAAGTAAATTAGTAATGGTTGTTTTTCCTGAACCACTTGCGCCAACAATAGCAAAGGTTTGATTGGGTTGAATGTTGAACGAAACCGACTTCAAGACCTCCATATCATTTCGTTGTGGGTAGGAAAACTTAACTTCTTTAAATTCGATTTCACCTGTGATTTTATTTTTTTTCGTCCCAGGATGCAAGTCTAATTCAGATTGACCGTTCACAATATCCATTAAGTTTTCAGTTGCACCAATCGCTTTTTGAATATTCGCATACAAATCGGGTAAAGAACCAACCGAAGCACCCATCATTATTGTAAATAGCACAAACTGATAAAAACCTTCTTTGGATAATTCAGGATGCGCACCTTGCGTCATGAGAAGCCCTTGCCAAACGATAAATACAATTGCACCAAAGAGACAAAAGATAATAAAAGATACAAACAAGCCTCGCCAAACACCACTACGAACGTTTAGATCGCGCATTTCCTGCGTATTTTTACGAAAGCGATTAATATTAAAGTATTCATTCGTGAAAGCCTTCACGTTAGCGATTCCAGTTAATGCTTCTTCGACAATCGCATTAGAATTAGCAGAGAAATTTTGAGCTTCTTTGCTTAATCGACGGATATAACGTCCAAAAAACACAGCAATAAGCGCCATCACAGGAACTGTTGCTAACATTATTAAAGCTAGTTTCCAGGAAATAAAAAATAAGAAAGATATTCCACCCACAATAATCACAATTTGCCTAAAAAACTCAGCGATGGTTGTTCGCAATGTTTCTTGAATTTGAGTAATATCAGAAGAAACCCTGCTAGTAAGCTCCCCCACTTTATTCGTGTTAAAAAAGTCCATTGGCATAAAAACCATCTTAGAAAAGGCATCATTTCTAAGATCGCGCAAGGAATTTTCGGTAACATTATTAAAAATAACCACCCTAAAGAATGAAAATAAGGCTTGAACACCAAACAAAATGAATAAAGCAGTGGCAACGCTAGTGACAGAAGTTAGTGTTAAGAGGCCTGTTGGAGCAGCGACATCAGAAGGACTAACCGTTGAGCCCAAGAGTTTTCCCATCAAATAGGGAAATATTAATCCTGCCGTAGTTGATAAAACCAAAAATAACCAACCAACAAAATACAACAATGCGTATGGCCTCAAGTATTGAAAAATTCCCTTGGCTTTTCGAATGCTATCCTTGTTTAATTTAGGCCTTTTTACCTCGTCTTTTTTTCCTTCCGGCATTTTAAATATTTAGTACAAAATTAACTTGCTTTATCGTTTAATTTGAAATTTTTGATTTTTTTAATAAAAGAATTTGATTTGTTCAAAAAATACCTATCTTTGCATTCCTAAATTTGAAAGTTTTTAAGGTTACTATAAATGAAAAGAACATTCCAACCCTCCGTAAGAAAAAGAAGAAACAAGCATGGTTTCCGAAGTAGAATGGCTACCAAAAATGGCCGTCGAGTAATCACTTCTCGAAGGAGAAAAGGAAGAAAGAAATTAACAGTTTCAGACGAAGGTCTGCACAAAAGATAAGTATTAACCTCGGTTTACCGGGGTTTTTTTTTGACCTAACAAATAATTCCTGCTGCAAGCGTAGCGTAATCAGAAGGGTCAATTAAGATAAAACTTCCGCTTGCTTTTGCATCTTCATAGCGGTCAAATACGATTTTAGATTCCGTTTCAATTACTACTCTTGCGATATCATTGAGGGATAAATTATCCGAACTATTATTATTTTCAAGAAGTTTTTGTTGAACCGTACTAATTTTTGCACCAACAGATATTGCACCCAACTGGAGTAAATACTCTGTTTTCAAATCACTGCATCTATCGGACATCCAGCAAATAGTAGTTGTGAAGCGATTTCCAACAGTTGGTGCAAAAGCAACTGCTGACAATATATCTCCTCTTTTTAGTTCGGTTTGATTGTCAAAATAAAAAGAAACGCACATTCCTTCCGCTGCGAAAGACACGGATTGAGTATTGTGAACAATGTTCTGAATGCATTTTAGTTCACCCGTTGATCCTACTAATACTTCTTGTCCGACATGAAAAACGCCATGTTCAATTCGTCCAGCATAGCCAATAGTATCCTCAGCATGAATAAGGTACTGGACTTGAAAGCGCAGCAATTTATTTTCATGCTCATTATGATGAATACTATTTTCCAAATAATCAAACAAGGTAGGACCATTAAACCAAGATAGAAAAGGGGACTTTTCCACAACATTATCGCCTTTCAATGCACTCATGGGCAGAACAGTTGGTGCGTCAATCTTTAGTGGCTTGCAGAGCTCAACTAAGTCTGTTTTAATGGCCTCAAAAACAAATTTGTCATACTGCTTCATATCCATTTTATTAATGGCAAAAATGACATGTTTTATTCCCAGCAAGGATACTATCAAGGAATGTCGTTTCGTTTGTTCTGTAATGCCTATGGTAACATCTACTAGAATAATGGCCACATCACAACGAGATGCACCGGTAAACATATTTCTAGTGTATTCAAAGTGCCCAGGTGTATCAGCAATGATGTATTTATTCTTTTGAGTCGAAAAGAACTTATACGCCACATCTATGGTAATTCCCAACTCTCGTTCTGCTCTGAGTCCATCTGTTAGAAAAGCCAAATCAATTTCCGGATTCTCCATACCAAGTTCATTGACCTTTGTCAAACCTTGAATAATATCAGTAGATACTGCACCGGAGTCAAGGAGCAAGCGGCCGATTAAGGTACTTTTACCATCATCAACATTTCCAGCAGTAAATAATCGAACTAGTTTCATAATTTAACTAAAGTGCTTAAAAGTACCCTTCTCTTTTTCTGTCTTCCATTCCTGCATCACTAATCCGGTCATCAATTCGAGTTGCCCCCCGCTCAGAAACTTTTGTTCTTTTTAATTCGTCAATAATTTCATCTACCGTCGTTGCAGTACTTCTTACCGCAGCGGTGCAGGTCATATCACCAATTGTACGATAGCGAACCTTTTCAGTAAGGATCTTATCGGCAGGGCTTAAAGAAACAAATTCATTTACATTCATAAGGTGCCCATCAAATGTTTCAATACACGCTCGTTCGTGCGAAAAATACAAAGAAGGCAAAGCAATTTTTTCACGTTGAATATAGGCCCACACATCCAATTCTGTCCAATTAGAAAGCGGAAAAACACGCATATTCTCATCCTCATTTAAATGGGCATTCACAATATTCCACACTTCAGGGCGCTGATTAGCAGGGTCCCATTTTCCTGTTTTATCACGTAAGGAAAACATCCTTTCTTTGGCGCGTGATTTTTCCTCGTCTCTTCTAGCACCGCCAATACACGCATCGAATTTGAATTCTTTAATAGCATCCAATAAAGTAAGGGATTGAAGAGCATTTCGAGAAGGAAATTTTCCTTCCACATCCTTAATTCCTTTTTGGATCATGGTGTCCTCCACCAAGCGAACAATTAAGGTTTCTTTCAATTCATTAACCAAATCATCGCGAAATTCGAGCGTTTCAGGAAAATTATGGCCTGTATCGATATGCATAAGAGGAAAGGGAAATTTAGCGGGATAAAATGCTTTTTTACAAAGATGAACCATGCAGATACTATCTTTCCCACCACTGAACAATAATACTGGTCTTTTGAATTGAGCGGCTACTTCTCGAAGAGAAAAAATTGCTTCCGACTCTAAAAAATCCAAATAATTCATATGCAAATAAAAGAATTTAATCCCTTACTCGTGGGATAAGAAATAGAAAAAGCAAGAAAATATAGGAAACTATGCCAATACTTTCGGAGCAGCATTAAGAATTTTAGAGTCCGTTTCCGCGGCAAATTTCTCAAAGTTCTTCACAAACTTTGTAGCGAGATTATTGGCTGTTTCATCGTAAAGCGATGGGGACGACCAGGTATTTCTAGGATTCAGCAATTCAGAAGGAACCCCTTCACAAGTGCTAGGAAATTCCAAGTCAAAAACTGGCAACGTTTCAAAAACGACATGGTCAAATTTCCCAGTTAATGCCGCTGTTATGAGTGCACGTGTATAGGCTAATTTGATTCTTGAACCTGTTCCATAAGCTCCACCAGTCCAACCGGTATTAATTAACCAAACCTTACATTTTGACTTTTCTAATTTATCGCCAAGTAATTTAGCATATTTTGCTGGGTGCAGCGGTAAAAAAGCAGCGCCAAAACCAGCAGAAAAGGTCGTAGTTGGCTCTGTAACACCAACTTCAGTACCGGCGACTTTTGCCGTATATCCAGACATAAAGTGATACATGGCTTGCTCATGAGTAAGCTTGGATATTGGAGGCAATACTCCAAAAGCATCTGCTGTTAGAAAAAAGATATTCTTAGGTTCTTTTCCAATAGATGGAACAACAATATTTTCAATATGATGGATTGGATAAGATACGCGTGTATTTTCTGTAATCGAGCCATCGGCATAATCAGGCTCAGAGGTTCCATCGACAAAGCCAATGTTTTCAAGCAAGGCGCCAAATCGAATTGCATCATAAATTTGCGGTTCTTTTTCTTGAGATAAATCGATGGTTTTTGCATAACAACCACCTTCAAAGTTAAAAACAGCATGATCAGACCAACCATGTTCATCATCACCAATTAAACGCCTGTTGGGATCGGAAGACAGGGTTGTTTTTCCCGTTCCAGATAAACCAAAAAATATTGCTGTGTCGCCATCTTCACCAATATTGGCTGAACAGTGCATTGAGAGAACCTTCTTTTCATAAGGAAGAATGAAATTTAGAGCAGAAAATATTCCTTTCTTTATTTCTCCGGTATATCCCGTTCCGCCGATAAGAATTATTTTTTTTGTGAAATTTAATATTGCAAAATTAGATTGCCGCGTTCCGTCTTCTTCAGGAATAGCCATAAAACTTGGAACACATAGGATGTGCCAATCTGGAACAAACTGCAACAATTCATCGTTTGATGGCCTCAAAAACATGTTATATGCAAATAAATTGGACCATGGTGTTTCTGTCACCACCCTAATATTTATGCGGTATTCACTATCAGCACAGGCATAAACATCTCGAACGTAAATATCTTGTTTTTCTAAATGACTTACCATTTTTTGATGCAGTGCATCAAACTTATCAGGAGAAAAGGCAATATTTACATCACCCCACCATACCTCAGATTTCGTTATCGCGTCCGAAACAATGTACCTATCTTTTGGTGAACGACCTGTGAACTTTCCAGTTTCAATCGCCAATGCACCTGTATCAGTAAGCATTCCATCACCCTGTAAAATACAATCTTCAATTAATTCAGCTGGAGAGAGGTTCCAAAATTCATTTGCTAAATTCTTTAGCCCAATAGAGCGAGATAAATCACCTGCGCCTATAAAATTTCCGATTTTTGCCATTGTATTTTCTAGGTTTTACGACTTATTAAAAGAACAAAATTAAACTCAAGTTACTGAAATACGTGCCTTTTTCCCAAGTTTTTACGAACAATTAATAAATAGGGTGTTAAGAAATAAATTAGCGATATTTAAATATTATTTGTAAATTGAGAAAGTGTAAACATGACACTTAATAAGATTATTTGTTAAATTTTAGATAAATAATATCTTCTCCACAAAGAATGAATTAAATTTGTTTATGCTTATGAAAATTTTAAAAAAAATAGTTGTTTCCTCTTTTCTTCCTTTGATTGCATTATTTATTTTTTCATTTTGCATCAATAGAGGAATAGTTAAGAGCCTTGTTAAACCACACAATGGACCGGATATTTGGCACAGTGAAGAACTAGCGTATTTAAACAATAAGAGTGAGGCGGAACAAGCAATAGCGATTGAAAAATCAATCGTGATCTTGAAAAACAAAGACTTAATCTTACCCTTAGGAAGATTGAATAGGAAAATTGCCACTATCAGTGTTGGCGGCTCTTCACAAGATTTCCATCAAACAATAGGTTTGTTTGCAGACTTCGAAAGCCATCAAGTCCCTTCTTCCAATGAATTGGCAGACAGCACGATAAACAGGATAAAATTAAATGATCTATGCATCATCTCATTGCATGCTGAGGGATTAAAAGGCCAAGAGAACGCGTTAAATGCGGAACATCTAAAGGTAATCAATAGGCTACCATCAAAACAAGTCAAAATTTTAATACTATTTGGCAATGAGGCCATATTTGAAAAGTTAGACCCAACAAAAGTTGACGTCATTATTTGGGCAAAGGAGAATCATTATTTAGCGCAAGACAGAGTGGCTCAGCTTATTTTTGGTGCAACAGCAGCGGAAGGAAAGTTGACAAAAGCAATGAGCCACTTTAAAATAGGTGAAGGAATAAGCACAAAAGCAAATGGTCGATTAAAATTTGGATTACCTGAAGAACTAGGAATTGACCCTAATCGCTTAAAAAAAATTGATGAAATTGCTTTAAATGGAATAGCAAGTGGAGCCTATCCGGGTTGTCAAGTGGTGGTTTCGGTTAAAGGGAGCATCATTTACAGAAAAAGTTTTGGAGAGCAAACAAAAAATGGAAATAAGGTAAAAGACACCGATTTATATGACATTGCATCAGTAACAAAAATTGCAGCTTCTACTTTACTCACGATGCATTTATGCGATGCAGGCTTGATCAACATCGACAAAAAATTAGGGGATTACATCCCAGAAGTAACGGGCAATGGTCCATATTCTCAAATCAATATCCGAGAAATGTTAGCACATCAAGCGGGTTTGATTTCATGGATAAAATTTTACAGTAGAACATTAACCAATGGAAACTTGAATCCTTCCATTTATTCAAGTGAAAAAAAGAGTGGCTTTGAATTAAAAGTAGCAGAAGGAATTTTTATGCGCAATGATTATGCTGACAGTATGTATAATCAAGTTATCAATACACCCTTAGGGATCAAGAAATATGAGTATTCGGATTTATGCTTTTATTTTATTCAAAAAATTAATGAAAAGATTATCAAACAGAAACAAAACGACTATTTACTTTCTAGCATTTACATGCCAATGGGGCTTAGGTATACGCGCTATCTGCCTTTAAACTTTTTCTCTAAGTCACAAATCGCACCAACAGAAAATGATAAGACTTTTAGAAAACAATTGGTTCATGGATATGTACACGATCCAGGGGCAGCAATGCTTGGTGGAGTAGCGGGCCATGCAGGACTTTTTTCTAATGCAACTGATTTAGCCAGTATTATGCAATTATTCTTAAACAAGGGAGAATATGCTGGTCTGAAATTTTTCAGTGAAAAAACCATCAACGATTTCACACGAGTTCAATATGCAGGTAATCGTAGAGGCGCAGGATTTGACCGACCGAATGCCAGTGGTGGTGGCACCTGTGATGAATTAGCATCCTCCGTTAGTTTTGGACACTCTGGCTTTACTGGCGCCTTAGCTTGGGCAGATCCAAAAGACGATGTCATCGTAGTATTTTTATCGAATAGAGTCAATCCAGATCAAGAAAATCCAAAATTAAAAGACATGGGTATTCGCACCAAGATACAACATGTTGTATACGAAGCGGTCAATTCAAGGATTAAATAAGCATTATTTAACACGATTCATTCCCATTGCCAAGAGTATCCAGCGCGGTAATGACTTTCCTTTCGGTTTATTTTTCAAGTGAATATACCACCCAAGTTTTTTAAGAACGGGTACCTTATGCGTTTCTACAAATTCAATAAGCGCCCCATCAGGATCTTCAACATACGAAAATCGTCCTCCTGCTTCTCCCATATCAAATGTTTCTGCACTGTCAACAGTAAAGGAATTCCCCATAACACTACATTCTTCTTTAAGAGCATCCATCCCTTGCACATCAAAACAAAGGTGAATAAAGCCCCAATCCCCCCACATTCTATCCTTAAAAATACGTTTTGCTCCGCTTATATCTGACAATTGAACAAGTTCAATTTGCGAAGGACCCAATAAACGAGAGAAGGGCCCGCGTCGAGCTTGATTATGAAAAATCCGCACACGGCGCATCGCTCTATTTCCTCCATCTAGCATTGAAAAATCATCAAAGGTATCCGTCTGATCCAGCTCAACTCCATCATAATCTAATATACCTTGGTAAAAACCCAAAGATTTATCCATATTAGAAACACCAATGATTGCACCAGCAACTCCACCACAATAGGATGGGTGTTTTGTATTACTGAACCACTCAGCGCTTTCAACCACTTGAAATAGATTGCCATTTGGATCTTTTAAAAAGAAAGACCAATTCCCTGAGCTATCTTTTTTTGGCGCGCTCAAAATATTCACCTTATTATTCGTCATATAGGCAAAGGATTTTGCTACATCTCGCGATTTAATTTTGCAGGCAAAAAGACCAAAATCGCCCATATGTATATCAAAAGATGCTTTAGTTGTTGCCCTTGATGTATATTGCCAGATTTCAAATCCTCCACCGCCGTCCATGCTTAAAGCAAGAGTAGCAGTTCTAGATTGCACTTTGTCACCTGTGTATTTAACCATTAATGGTGCTTCAGCCGCCTCTTCAAATATTTTGATATCCATGCCAAATTGCAATCGATACCACGCCCATATTTCTTTAACATCCGGCACACCAATTCCCATTTGTTGAATACCACAGATTATTTTTTCCATATAAAATATTTGTGCAAATATAAATAATCAGATTAGCGTACAGCCCTCTCATTAAATAAAACATACCCAAAACTAATTTGGATTGCGAAGGGATTAATTTGCTGAGGAAAATAATTAACGGTTGCTCTGAGCGGACCGAGAAGCGAATGATAGATCAAAGAAGACGATGCGATATAAGAACTGCCTTCAAAAGGTTGCGAATATTCAATTGTGCCATCGTTATTTTTCTGTAAAATTAAAAGTGGCTGGTAATAATACGCATCAATCCTCAACTCCATATGCTTACTTAGCTTACCCACTAAATTTAATCCTAAGCCAAAGTGCTGCGGGGAACGATATTCAGGAAGAAAATAGGTGTCCATATCTGGTAGAACAGAAAACGAAGGCAAGGAAAGTAAACTCGCTGTATAATTCGCAAAAAGGGACTGACTATTTAACATTCCCTTAAAATGAAGTCCAAAATGAATCGGTGACTTAGGGAAAAAATAATGTTGAAATTCTGCGCTTAAGTTTATCCAATTATGAGGCTGTCTTACAATTGAATCAAAAACAGCAGTAGAACCAGGCGTAGTGCGCTCTTGAGAGCTTACATAGCGAATTTTGAAATTGAATAGCGTTCCGGCTGAGGCAAATTGTTTTCTATTCAGGGTATTATTGAGAATTTCGTAGCAAATATTATTACCCAATAAACTCGTTACATCTGTCGTGTCTTTATTATTAAACTGAGTGGTTTGATAATATTCATCAATTAATTTAAATCGCCTAAATTCAAACGTTCCTTTAGCATTATTAGAGATGGGGTGTTTTAATTTAGCCCCAAAATATAGCTCATTCTGAACTAAGAAAGAGGGTTGTACATCTTCGAAAAATGTGGCAAAACTTCGAAAATAATCCCACCTGTTTAAAACAAAATACGTGGCAATAGAAATCGGGAAAACAGACGGGAAATCGAATTTTGCTTCCATTTTTGCTGAGCCATAAAACTTACCGAAATACGTTTCAGCATGTAAGGAACTCGCAGCTTTACCCAGTCGTCGATACGTTAGACCGATGTATCCTGTATTTACAGATCGAGAACAAAGGTGACCGCCAACATCAACCTTAAAATCATTCGATTTACGAACAAACAAATTCAGGTTAAAGCTAGAATCTTTCTTTAAATCAAATGTAGGATACATGAATTCTATTTGAGGATTTGAGGACAAACGAAAATACCTTTTCTGAAGTAAATCGGCAGACAATCCACCCACCTTGTTTTTAGAATAGAGTGATTTACCAGCAAAGCTAAGGTTTCTCTTCTCATTGCTATCAATCGTAATGGAGCTCACCACTAAGGAGCGGGTTTTCTGCTTAAAAACGTCTCTTTTATGCCTTAATTCCTCGGCGCTAACCCTTCTTTTTATCTGCATCTCTATGGAATCTATTACAAGAATTGTAGCTCGATAACCATCCTCTATTGCTTGTTTCACCTCATCAAACTGAAAAGTACCAACTGCAGTATTGGTTCGAATTATGATGCCTTGCTCGCAAGGTAATTTATATTCTGTTGGGGTTTCCATCATGTGCTGAATTAAACCAATAAAGTCTTTTTCATTTGGCTTGGAGGCACTTACAGCACAATTGCTCCCTATGATATAATCAGGGTTAAACTCAGAATACATGACATTAACAGGAAAGTTGTTATATAAACCTCCATCAAAATAAATAATGCCATTGACCTTAATCGGATTTAGATAAAAGGGGAAAGTCATGGATGCGCGAATGGCTTCGTTTAAGTTACCATCGTTAAAAACAGTACTTTTTTTATTTACAATATCCGATGCTACACAACGAAAAGGAACAAATAAAGAGTCAAAATCTGACCCATTACAAGCGCTGATGACGCCGAAAGTTCGAGCCATTTCAAAATCTAATAAAGCTGGATTCACAAAATTTAGTGGAATAGACTTCCGTAATATGGAATCTTTTGAAACGTTAAAATTAAAAAGTCCGGCATTCAAATCCTCTTCATTGAATAAAAATCGCTTCTCTGAATTTACCTTTCCAGTACTCATTAATTGAAATTGTTCACTTAACACAAACTCCTCGATTTCTTTTGGTGAATAGCCAGCAGCATATAATCCACCAACCAAAGCACCCGCTGAAGTACCCGAAATATAATCAATTGGAATACCACGTTCTTCGAGCGCTTTTAGAACACCAATATGCGTTAAACCTGAAGCGCCACCACCACTTAAAACCAAGCCTACACCGCGTTGAGCGAAACAGAAATGGCCCTTTAAAAAAAATAGTATCAGTAATAACCCTAAAAACGCTTTCAATTTTGTTCTTTTGTACAAATTTAGGCGCTTAATTTATAAAAATGATAACTCTCAATAATTTAACAAAAGATTCTATTTCTATTACCCTAAAATGCTTCTTTGGCTTTGAAGATACTTTGACTGAAGAATTAACTGAATTAGGGTACAAAGACATCACTAAATTAAATCGTGCCGTTCAGATTAAGGGTACATGGGAAGATGTGTATTATTTGAACTTACACACGCGTTGCGCCATTTCCATATTAGTTGAAATCGCGCAATTTAGAATTCACGACGAACAAGATGTTTACAAAAAAGCGGCTCAGATTGATTGGACTAGCTTTTTTAGAAGCAATCAAACATTTGCCATAAAAGGCGCTATTAATTCAAGTTTATTTAAAAATACGCATTATCCTTTTTTATTGGTAAAAGATGCGATAATAGATTGTTTCCGTGATAAAAGCATGGATCGACCATCTATTGAATTAAAGACCCCGAACATATTAATTGACTTGTATATTCGTGAAAACATGTTAACCCTTTCCATTAATACAAGCGGAGCGCCACTCTTTCACAGAGGTTATCGCACAGAAACAGGATCAGCGCCCTTAAATGAAGTGGTAGCAGCCTGCTTGATAAGGCTATCTGGTTGGGATAAAAAGACAACTTTTTTAGACCCTTTTTGTGGTTCAGGAACAATTTTAATTGAAGCAGCGCTTCTTGCAGCCGGAGTGCCTTCGTCCATTGAAAGACAACACTATGCTTTTAAGAACCTCAAAAACTTTGATCAGAAATTATGGGATAAAATTTATGATGATGCTCCTAAAAATGCACGGGTTCTTCCTTGCCGAATTTTTGGGTCCGACATCGCCGATGAAATGGTCCTGAAAACTAGGGCTAATCTTCGCGCCATGAGTTTTGGAAAATTAATTGCTATTTCAGCCTTAGATTACAGCGAGATTCAAAAACAAGAGGAAGATATTTTTATTTTAACAAATCCGCCTTACGGACAACGCCTAGAAGCAGATGAATTGGATTTATACTCAGGAATTGGCGACTGGCTAAAAAACACAATGAATCCCTCTACTACATGGATTATTACCTCCAATGAAGATGGCCCTAAATCAATTGGTCTTCGTCCAGGAAAAAAATACAATATTTACAATGGTGATATTCCATGTACGTTTAGATCGTACGAAACATTTTCAGGCAGTCTGAAAGAATATAAAAGTAAGGCCAACGAAAACACAAAGTCGTAAGGACAGGCTATTATCTTTTAGAAATGTCGATATATTCTCGGGACGTATGCCCAACATATACTTGTCTTGGTCGACCAATTGGCTCTTTATTTTCGGTCATTTCTTTCCACTGAGCAATCCATCCAGGAAGGCGACCCAGTGCAAACATTACCGTAAACATTTCAGTTGGAATCCCCAGTGCTTTGTAAATTATTCCTGAATAGAAATCAACATTTGGGTATAAATTTCGCTCTTTGAAATACTCATCTTCTAGCGCAACCTTTTCCAATTTCTTAGCAATAGCTAGTAAAGGATCGTTGATGTTTAATTTTTCCAACACATCATCACAGGCTTTCTTAATGATATTTGCGCGCGGATCAAAGTTTTTGTAAACACGATGACCAAAGCCCATTAATCTGAACGGATCAGCTTTATCTTTCGCTTTTGCTACCCATTTATCGACATTCCCTCCATCATTGTTAATTTGTTCAAGCATTTCGATAACTTCTTGATTTGCTCCACCATGCAATGGGCCCCAAAGAGCTGAAATACCAGCAGATACTGTTGAATATAAGTTTGCTTGAGAGGAACCAACGATACGAACCGTAGATGTTGAACAATTTTGTTCGTGATCCGCGTGTAAAATTAATAAGGTATTTAATGCTTCAACTACCACTGGATGCACCTTGTATTCTTCCGTCGGCATTGCGAACATCATGTAAAGAAAATTCTCACAATAATCGAATTCGTTTCTTGGATACATGAATGGGTGGCTCAAAGAATTTTTAAAAGACCAAGCTGCCAAGGTTGGTAATTTAGCAATTAATCGATGTATCGTTAAATTTTTCGCCTCCTTGCTTCTATTTGGATCCAAGGATTCAGGATAAAAAGTTGAGAGAGAAGATATCATGGAAGACAAAACGCCCATCGGATGGGCTTTTGCGGGATATGCCTCAAAAAACTGCTTCATATCTTCGCTCACCAGGGTGTGCTTCTTTATGCTCTTTTCAAAATCGTCTAATTCATCATGCGTAGGTAATTCGCCATAAATAAGTAAATAGGATACTTCCACAAAACTTGCTTTAGAGGCCAACTGTTCGATTGAATAACCACGATAATGCAAAACACCCTCTTCACCATCTAAAAAGGTAATAGCACTTTTGGTGGCTCCGGTATTCTTGTATCCGGAATCAAGGGTAATGTACCCCGTCAAATCCCTTAGTTTTGAAATATCGATGGCTTTTTCATTTTCCGATCCTGTAATAACTGGCAGCTCATATATTTTTCCGTCCAATTCTAATCTTGCAACTTCACTCATTTTTGAAAATTATTTTTTTAACTGCCTAAAATTACAAAACAAATTTGTTCTATTATCTAAAGAAAGTGAAATAAATTTTATCATCGATATCTAAACCTAGCATTTTTAAAATAACATCCTGTGGGAAGATAAAAAACGAGGATGTTAAAGGTTCTTCTCAATGAAATTTAACATCATGCTAAACAAATGGTTACGTGTATTTCCGCCGTAAATACCATGGTTTCGGTTAGGATAAATAAATAAATCAAATTGCTTATCCGCTTTTACCATGGCATTTACCAATTCCATCGAATTTTGATAATGCACATTATCATCTGCCGATCCATGAATAAGTAAAAACTTACCTTTAAATAGATTTACAAAATTAACAGGTGAATTAGCATCATATCCGTTCGGATTTTCCTTTGGCGTTCGCATGAACCGTTCGGTATAAATGTTATCGTAATTGCGCCAATTGGTAACAGGAGCAACAGCAATAGCCATTTTAAAAACATCCGCTCCTTTGGTGATAGCTAATGAAGCCATAAAACCACCATAACTCCAGCCCATCACCCCAATTCGTTGTGGATCCACGTATGGAAATCCTTGTATTTCTTTTGCCGCAGCAATTAAATCCTCGGTTTCTAATTTACCTAACTGTAAATAAGTAGATTTTTTAAAGGCGGCGCCTCTGTAAAGTGTTCCTCTCGGTTCAATGCAAATAACAATGTACCCTTTTTGTGTGAGTAACTGATGGTACATATAATCTGCATTATCCCACGCATCAACCACTTCGTTGTGCCCAGGACCTCCATATAAAGTCATATAAACTGGGTATTTGTTAGCCGCATTAAAGTTAGCTGGCTTCATTATCCAAGCGTTGAGGGTATTGCCATTTACATTAAAGGTGATGAACTCTTTTTTACTCAATGTTAAGGTAGAAAGCGTACGGTTTAATTCTTCGTTATCTTCCAATATTCTCACAAAACCACCATCATTTTTCATTAAAGAATAAACTGGCGGATTATTGGCCTGAGAATGTGTAAGCACCATGTATTTAAAACCTGAAGTGAATGATGCATCATTCCAGCCAATTGACTTTGAAACGGTTGTTTTAATAGCGCCATCTCGTTGAATAGAATGAATTGTCTTCACCATTGGAGATACTTCCGCGGAAGAATAGTAAACGGTATTACTTAGCTCATCTATTCCGTATAAATCAATTACATCCCAGTTCCCTCTCGTTATTTGAGTGCTTTTACCATTAAAATCGAGTTGGTAAATATGATTATACCCATCCATTTCGCTTGTTCTTAAAATCGTATTGCCATCCTTAAGCACCAATAAATTATTGTCAATTTCAACATAGGTAGTGGATGTTTCCTCATAAAATATTTTTTGAGTCATTTTTTTTGCTGTCAAATTAATCAAATGGTATTTAAGGTGATTTTGGTGTCGATTTAAGGTCAGTAAAACGAGTTTATTGGCATTCCCTGCCCATGACAATCTTGGGATATATTCATATTCACCCAAATTAATCGGCGTAATACTTTTCTTTTGAACGTTAATTAAATGGGCAGTAACCTCGCTGTTGTCTTCACCGGCTTTGGGGTATTTGTACTTATATTCTTCAGGATACAAGCCTTTGTAATAGGTCAAATTAAATTCCTTAACCTCCTTTTCGTTAAAGCGCAAAAAACTAATCCATTTAGAATCTGGTGACCATGCGTAAGCTTTTGTAATGCCGAATTCTTCTTCATAAACCCAATCGCTTGTACCATTGATAATTTTATTTCTCTTACCATCTTCCGTCAGTTTAATCGATTTTCCGGTTGCCAATTCCTTTACGAAAATATCATTGCCATGAATAAATGAAACACTCTTGCCGTCGGGAGAATATTCTGCTAATGTTTGTGGCTTATGCTTATCATCTAAGGGCACTAATTGTTTAGTTTTGATATCATAGAGATAATAAATTGCCGTATAACTTCTACGGTAAATAGGTTTTATGTTGGTCATAAATAAGACCTTCGTTTCATCACTATTAAACTCGTAATCTTCATATGCGATTATCGAATCGTTATAAACCAACGAATTTTTATTGACAAGCACTTCTCCTTTATCATTTGCATCCATTAATTTGTAAATTAATATAGATCCATCTTCACCAATCCGGGAATAATGTTCTCCGTCTTTCATTGACTTAAAATCTTCTACCCCTTTCGGATAGTATTCGTATTTTTTCCAGATTTTCTCGACGGTGATTTGCTGCGCAGTTATCTTTAAACCAACAAGAAATAATAAACAAAAAAAGTGCTTCATTTTATACCATTTAATGTCCGAAATTAATGTATAAAGTTTAATTAGTATTAAGTCTATTAGAAAATTAGATTAAACTTTCAAAAAAGGTGTATTCAAAAAAAAATAAACTTACTTTTGTGGAAATAAAAACAAGATTATGAAAGCAACATTTACACTCGGATTTCTCCTTCTTTTAAACACTCTTTCTGCCCAAGGCAATTGTACGGAACTTTTTATTTCGGAATATGTCGAGGGATGGTCTAACAACAAGGCTTTAGAAATCTACAATCCCACTAGTCAAGCCATTAATTTAAGCGGCTATTTTGTATCCCGATACTCGAATGGCGCTACTTCAGCTACTGTAGCCAACTCAGTTCAATTGACAGGAACCATTGCACCTTACAGTGTCTATGTTGGCGTACTTGAGAAATTAGATCCCAATGGAACCGGTCAAGAGGCACCGATTTGGGACTCTTTACAAGCACGTGCAGATGGTTTTTATTGCGCCGTTTACAATACATCCAATGCTTGGTACTGGAACGGTAACGATGCTATTGTTTTAGCTAAAGGAACCTTACCTTCTACAGCCACTACCGTTATCAATCCAACGAATGTACCTGGTTTTGCTATTGTCGATATATTTGGCAAAATCGGAGAGAATCCGGCCAACGAAACAGGTTCTTCTGCAGGAAACGACGGAGCATGGTCTTCTACTTTTCCCTACAACAACGGTGCAGGTGTATTAATCACTAAAGAACACTCCATGTTGCGCAAAGCGACAATACAAAAAGGGGTAACAAACATGGTTGGATTTTTTGATCCTTTATTAGAATGGGACTCCATTCCAGCGGTTATCAATCGGTTAGATGCCAACGGAAATCCAATCTTAGGAACGAGTGGCAATCCTATTTTAGACGGTAACTGGACATCTTTAGGCTCACACGAATGCCAATGTAATCCAGCTAGTATTGATGAAACCAGTAATCTCGAAATACTCTTGTATCCAAATCCAAGCAGTGGTGTTGTTTATCTGAAAAACTCAGAAAACATAAGGTCTGTTGAAGTGCTAAGTGCATTAGGACAGCGTCTATTCACAAATACGTATTCCAATAAGCCTCTCCTTGTTATTGATATCAACGGAAATAAAGGGGTATACTTCTTGAAAATTACCATGAAGAATGGTGCTCAGGAAATTAAAAGAGTAATCGTAAGATAATTAAAAACAAAGTAAAAGGTCCGTAAGGGCCTTTTTTATTTTATTGTCGCCATGAAATCCAAGCTACTCATTATTTTTTGCTTATTTATTTCCTCGCTATTTGGACAAAATAAGGGTTCAATTACCTTTAATGTTGTAGATGCAAATAAGGAGCAAATTGTTGGCGCTAAACTTATTTTAACCAGCGAAACCAACCCGAATACTATTCTTAAAGGCATTACGAATTCTGAAGGCATTAGCTTGTTTGAGAATATAAGTTTTGGAGGGTATATCGCCAATATAAACATGATAGGATTTGAACCCATTTCGGAGCAAGTAACTATCAATAAATCAACCATTACACGAACAATCGTACTCGGAGACAATCAAGAATTTGAAGAAGTCAAGGTGATTGGAAACCTTGTAAATGAAGGCAATGTTCCAGTAGCTGTAACCAAAATATCGCTCCAGAAAATTGCAGAAGAATTAGGGTCAAGAGATTTACCGATGTTGTTGAATGGTACAGCCGGCGTTTATGCAACAACACAGGGTGGTGGCGATGGCGATGCTAGGATAAATGTACGCGGTTTTGATCAACGAAATGTGGGGGTAATGATTGACGGTGTGCCAGTAAACGACATGGAAAATGGCGCTGTTTATTGGTCGAACTGGTTTGGATTAGATGCTATTACTGCCCAGATGCAAGTTCAGAGAGGATTAGGCGCTACAAAAATCGCTATGCCTTCGATTGGAGGAACGATCAATATTATTACTCAAGGCATTGGGAATAAAAAAGGTGGCAGTTTTAAGCAAGAATATGGTACAGGAAATTTACTCCGTACAAACTTTTCGTACAATACTGGCATGACCAAAAAAGGGTGGGGATTAACGGTATCAACATCCTACAAGCAAACTGATGGTTGGGTATACGGAACACCAAGTCAAGGATTTTTTGGATACTTAAAGGTTTCTAAAAAGATAAAATCACATTTAATAACCCTTTCTGGTTTTGCTGCACCGCAACAACATGGCCAGCGATCATATAACCAAGCCATACAATATTGGGATAAAGATGCGGCAAGAGAATTGGGAACATCCATTGACACCAATATAAATCTATTTGACATGGGAGTAAGATATAACCAGCATTGGGGATATCGAACACATAATGGGAAAAAAGAATTGCTTAATGAGCGATTAAACTTTTACTCCAAACCCCAACTCACATTGAAGGATTTTTGGAAAGTAAATGAAAAGTTATCCATTTCCAATTTGGCCTATGTGTCGATCGGACGAGGTGGTGGAACAAGCATTTTTAATTCATCCGCCTTATTAAGAGATTCGAATAATTTAATCGATTGGGATTTAATGGAGCAATACAATAAAGTCAATTCTTTATTTGGAACTCCTAATATAGATACACAGTATCACCCTACTGAAATAAAATCTAGTCAAATCCTACTAGCTAGTATCAATAATCATTTTTGGGTAGGGTATTTGGGCCAGTTTAACTACGAGTTATCAAAGGAATTTGAGTTCTCAGGTGGAATCGATTTTAGATATTATGAAGGCAGACATTATCAAGTTGTGCACGACTTATTAGGTGGCGATTATTACCTTGATAATGCGAATAAAAATGCAAGTTCTCCAATGAAAAGAGTGGGTGATAAAATTGCTAAAAACAGCTTTAGTGCCGACCGAAGTGGATTGGTACAATGGACTGGCGCTTTTGGCCAGATGGCATATACTGGGGACAAATTGTCGTTTTTTGTAAACGTAACTGGCATCTTAAACGGATACAAAGGCATAGACTACTTTCAAAAACGGGTCTTGGAAATAGGAGATACTACCTTGCGAATTGGAGCAGGAGATACCGTTCAATATCAAGGCAACACCTACACATCATCCTCAAAAGGATTGAAAAACGATCAAACAGACTGGATGTTTTTGCCTGGATGTACCGTTAAAGGTGGAGTTGCCTACCGCGTATTTGAAAATGCGAGTGCGTATGTTAATCTCGGCTACTTGAACCGAACGCCGCAGTTTTCAAATGTGATTGACAATAATACCAATGCCTTTTTTGGAATTTTGACCAACGAACTTATTTTTGCCTTAGAAGGTGGATTAAATTATGCTGATAAAAAATTCGGTATTAATTTAAATGGATATGCAACGAATTGGAAAAACAAACCATTCCCTTATGGAGTTGCCGTTCCAGATCCAAATGATCCCACAGAATTTATTCGCGTGAACATTAATGGAATGGATGCTATACATCTTGGAGGCGAACTTGATATTGCATACAACATCACTAAAAAGTTAAGTGCCGAATTCATGGTGTCATATGGCAACTGGTATTGGAATTCAGACAAGACCGTTCTTATCCCTCAATACGATTCGTTATTGGTAACTTTTGATGCAAAAGGAGTTCACGTTGGCGATGCCGCTCAGACAGCTTTATCAGCTTCTATTCGATATGAACCCTTTAAAAATTTTTATGTTAAAGTACAATCACAGTATTTTGATCGATACTATTCCAATTTTGATCCTTTTACTTTACAAGGCGCTAACGCCGGAAGAGAATCTTGGGTAATGCCCTCTTATTTTCTATTAAATCTATTTGCTGGTTATAAATTCCCACTTAAAACAACCACCCTAATTGCTAGTGGTTCCATCACCAATTTATTAAATACACAATATATTTCCGATGCTACGAACAATGCAAACGATAGTTATGATAACTTTGATGCACAATCTGCAACAGTAATGTTCGGAGGTGGCTTGCGATTTAATGTTTCACTAGGTATTCAATTTTAAAACAAAAACAAAAAAATGAAAAAACAACTACTCTTTTTATCGCTCAGCCTCGGCTTAATGAGCCAAGCTCAAACCATTTCCAATATTCGTAATTTATCCATCGGTACCACAGTAACTGTTCGCGGCGTTGTATCCAATGGTTCAGAATTGGGATCAATTCGCTATATTCAAGACGAAACGGCGGGAATAGCGTGTTACGGAACAAGTTTATCCGGCATTGCGTTAGGCGATTCCATTACAGCCACAGGTGTTTTGTTCGATTTCAGCGGTTTATTGGAATTGTCACCAACCAATAGCTTTACCAATCATGGACCAGTAAGTCCAAACACACCCCTCATTATTCCCATTACAAGTGCAAATGAATTGCTCGAGGCGCAACTCATACGTTTTGAAAATGTCACTTTTGTTCAAACAGGAACCTTCGCAACAGGTAACTCAACGGTTCAAATCACCAATGGCACAAATACATTCGATGTTCGCGTCAATGGTTCAACCAACATAGACGGAACAGCTATACCCACAGGACCGGTTACCATTACTGGTTTATTGGGACAATTCAATACAAACTATCAAATTATTCCTCGCTACACTTCAGATATCGTAGCCTATGTAGCTCCACAACGGGAGATCAACGTCAAAATAAATGGAACCACCGTTCTTAATAATGGCACTTATATCATTGGTAATACCAGCAGCAACACGCTAACCGTTGAAAATACAGGTACGCAATCACTCAGCGTTACCTCCACCACTCTTACTGGTGCCAATGCCTCCGAATTCACCACCACCTTAAGTAGTGCTTCAGTTTTAGGATTAGGTGCGCAAAGCTTCTCCTTAACCTTTACGCCAACTGCCAATGGATCGCGCTTTGCAACCATCACCATTGCCAACAATGATGCCGATGAAAACCCATACATCATTAGTCTTTTAGCAGTAGGTTTAGATAATTTAGCCACAGAGCCCAGCTCCAATCCAACGAATTTAAACTTTAGCAATATCCAAGCCTATACCCTAAGTGGAGCATACACCGCAGGTAGCAATACTGAAAAATATTTGGTGCTTTGGAGCAAAGGCGCCCCAGTTTCAGGAATCCCAACTGATGCCAACACCTACCTTAGGGGAGATATCATCGGAAATGCGAAAGTGGCCTATGTGGGAGGAGGAACCTCTTTTATTCCGCGAGGTGTAAGGGCCAACCAAAACTATCACTTTGCGGTATATGCCTTCAACGGCACTCCGGGATTTGAAAACTATAAAACAACTGGAGCAGCATCTGGTAACTGTACCACAACAGGTTTGAACATCGGCTCCTATTATGCAGGTATCTCATCGGCTTCTACAACGTTCATTGAACAACTTTCTGCCTTGATAGGTCCGCATAATTTCATTAGTTATTATAACTACAAACAAACCGTGATGAATCAATTCGAAGTGTGCGACACGACCGCTGGACAATCTTTTGTGACTTGTGTATATACAGGAGAAAACAAAGTGTTTAGCGATCCTTTCGATTGGACAGCTACTGGGTATTCTAGAGAACACACTTTTTGTCACTCTTGGATGCCAACTTTTCCTTGCGACAATCCTGAGCAAGATGAATACACAGACCAACACAACTTGTATCCGACTAATTTAGCCAATGCTAATTCTTACCGCAGTAATTTGCCACTCAATGAAATTACAGGCAACGTACTCTTTAATTTCTTGGAGGGAAGTGTAGGATATAATGCTTCTCAAATGGTTTACGAGCCAAGAGCGGCTCAAAAAGGAAATGCTGCCAGATCTATCTTTTACATGGCAACCGCTTACAACGGATTAAACGGTTTAAATTGGGCCATTCCGAATTACCAAGACCAAGATATCCTAAAGACATGGCATTTTACAGATTTACCTGATTCCTATGAAATTGCACGTCAAGAATACATATACAGCGTTCAAGACAACCGTAACCCATACATTGATTCCGTTAATTATGCTTGTCACGTTAGTTTTTCAAACATGACCTATTTGGATGTTAACTGTAATGTAGGTTTAGAAGAACAACTTCAAAGTAATTTCTCGGTGTTTCCGGTTCCTTCCAATGGGAAAGTTTTCGCGCAGGTCAATGGCTTAAACATTACTCAATACACAGTCTCTGATTTAATGGGAAGAGTTGTATTTAAAAATGATTTTGTTAATGTTCCCGTATTAGAATTAAATGGTCAAAATCTAAGATCAGGAAAATATATTATTGAAGTAAATACAGAACTAGGTACTGCCAAAGGATCATTTATCATCGAGTGATGACAAAGATGCTTTGGATAATATGTATAGGAGCGGGACTTATGTCCTGCTCTTCTCATTTAGTTCTGCACCAAACCCCACTCATTCCTCTTTCAAAAGAATCAGTTTTCGTAAGTGAAACGGAAGAAGTAATCAAGCCATATCGCGATTCAATGGCCACGGTGATGAACAAACACGTTGCTTATTCACCCTGCAACTTTGTTCTTGAACGCCCTTCATCTAATTTGATGAATTGGGTAGCAGATGCCTTGTTTGTGAATCAAACGAAAACCGTTCGCCTAAGTCAGCCTGCATTTTGCCTCTTAAATTTTGGAGGCCTTCGCGCTACCTTGAATAAAGGCGAAATCCTCATGGGTGATCTCTACAAACTCATGCCCTTTGACAATACCATAACTTGGGTTGAAATACCAGTTGGCTTATTGCCAGAAATTGCTGCCTATCTGCTTAAAACTGGTGGGGAACCGCTGTCAAATGCGTACATCGAAAATGGAAAAATAGTTGTCAATGGTCTCAACGAAAACCACAGCCATGTTTGGATCATCACCTCAGACTACTTAGCAAATGGGGGCGATAACATGCTCTTTTTTAAAAAAGGAAGCACGTATTCCAGTAAAACCACTACCTTAAGAGACGCATTGATCGAGGAGGCCACGTACCAAGAAAACCTCTTAGAAATAATTGATAAACGCATACGCTAATGGAGAGACGAAAATTTATTAGAAATGCAAGTCTAGGCTTAACCGGATTAGCATTTGTTCACCAAGGGCTTGGACAAGCTATGAATTCAAAAAGCAAAAAGCTGACCATACTTCACACGAACGATACCCACTCCAACATAGACCCGCTTCCAGACAACCATCCGAAATACCCAGGAATGGGAGGCGTAGCCAAAAGACATGCCCTCATAAAAAAAATAAGAAGTGAAGAACAACACGTTTTGTTATTTGATGCCGGCGATATTTTCCAAGGAACTCCCTATTTCAATACCTTCAAAGGACATTTGGAAATGAAGCTAATGACCGCCATGGGCTACGATGCTGCAACGATGGGAAACCATGATTTTGACATCGGATTAGAGGGATTTATTGATGCCCAAACGCACGCTGATTTCCCTTTCCTCTGTTCGAACTATGATTTTTCGAACACCATCATGGAAGGAAAAACACAAGCCCACACAATTTTTTACAAAGGAGGGATGAAAATTGGAGTATTTGGAATTGGGGTGAATTTAGAGAGCTTAGTTCCTAATGCAAATTATGGAAAGATGATCTACAAAGACCCCATCGAAACAGCAAATCAGCAAGCAGCTACTTTAACTGAAAAGGGATGCGATATCGTAATTTGTTTGTCGCATTTAGGGTATGAATACAAGGATGATAGACCTTCCGACCGCTTAATGGCGAAAAAGACCCGGAATATTCATTTAATTTTAGGCGGCCATAGCCACACCTTTTTAGAAAAGCCGGTGTTAGAAAGCAACCTCGACGGTGTACCTGTATTAATCAATCAAACTGGATGGGCCGGAATAAATCTGGGTCGTATTGACATTGATTTTGACCAGAAATTGGTTAAAGGCAATACGATAAAAGTAGTATAATACTACTCCATTTTACGGTGACTAAGTTTCGTTCTATAAAAACGAAATAAGCAATACTTCATTAGATCTTTTTAAAACCAGAATCGAAGATCATTCCAGCACTCTTTGGGAAAAATCACTTCGTTATGGAGTAACCTTTTGGCAAAATCATATTTTAGATTTTAAGAGACTTAAAGATGACTCGCATTTTTAATCTAAGCCACCAACCTAAATTGGACCTTATGAAAAAAATTCTTTTATCACTGTCGTTATTTTTTGTGAATTTTGTTAATTCTCAAGTTATAAAAATAGAGGTGTCTGGAGTCATGGACGCTTACGGATACGATACCAGTGTGTTAAAAATCATGAATAATGATAGTCTTACATACGAGTACAGAAAGGTCAATAGTTTTTATGATCTTGATTTAACCAACAAAAAATTTGTTCTTATTCGAAAAAATGGTGATGAAATTAATGGTGATATAGACTTTGTCATTAAAGACGGAATTTACTTGATTTACTTCTTAGCTGGTGGATACAATAGCGGATTGATTGTAAATACCGATTTAAATAATGAACAAGTCACATGGTTTTCAATATCTGAAGAATTATTCTCAGATTCCGATATTTTACAGACTTATATTGAAATTTCTAAATTCATCAACTTTCAAATATTAAAAAGTTCTTAAATAGAAAAGTCCATCTTAGGATGGAATTTTTATTTCAACCATCTGGCAGAATCTTATTTTAGATTTTAAGAGACCCTAAGATGACTCGCATTTTTAATCAAACCACCAGCCTAAATTGGACATCATGAAAAAGTTAATGGTTTTACTTTGTATTCTTACCAATGTTGCATTTAGTTTAAATGCACAAAAAACAATTAGATCTATTAAATTAGATTCCGCTGTGTTTAATCTAATTAAACAAATTCGGATCGAGAATAAGCAACCGTCCGTTTTAAAATTCTTTATGGGAACGATACGATCATATAGTTACAGAATAACCGACCAAAATTGTGATCCAAATTATTTTCAACACGGACCGATGGATACGGTTCGCAAATATTCAAATGGTGAATGTATTTTTCAAAATTGTCTTGTATTTGGTGATGCATCTCAATACGATATCGAATTGCATCCTGAAAATATTGCGATGTTGGCTCAACGGGCTGTAGATGCGTGGATGGGATCGCCAGATCATAAATGGTGTCTTTTACTTAGTTGGAATCGCAGTTTTACCATAACGTCACAAATAGAAATTGCAGCAGACAACAAAAAAGCGGTATTATCGGTATCCTATCACGCTGTTCAACACACAGCTAAAATAACGGAATTGCCATATGGCCTTCAAGATGAATCAGCCTATTATTTGAAATAATTATGGGTGCCCCTCCCTTTTTTAGTATATTTTATTGTTTACTAATCTTGTTTACAGATCAAAATAGTATAGTTGTTTAATACGAGTTGCTTTGTTCTGAGTATTGAGTTTCCAAAGATAAAGGTGATAAATCCGCGCTTTATAATTCCAGTTAGATATCATATATTTACAGCTATTTTAATTGCTTTGTTTTTAATATTAAATAGGCAGAAAGGTAAAAAAAGACCATTCAGTAAAAGTAGAATAATGAATAGACAACTAATTTTTATAGGGCTTGCATGCTTAGTTTCAGCCTGCGCAGGGAGAAAAATTGGAACTCCACCAAGCTTGGGTAATATAGCCATTCCAGTGCAACGCGGCATCAACTATTCTGATTCTTCGGACTTAAAATCAATGGTAATCAACTATTGGGCGAATGCAAAAATAAACGATTGGGGAGATGAGGGTAAAATCGACTTTAAAATTCCCCGGGCAATTCTTGGGCGTTTATTAGCTAAAAAAGACATACAGGAAACGAATGCCTACCTTCTCAAGCAATTTCCAAAGGGAAAAATCGGATCAAAATGGCTATTAAATCCTTATGGGGGATATGATTTTACAGCAATGTCCTTAATGCCGGTATTATATCTCTTTGATGCCTCCCCCGAACTACTCTATCCTGAAACGAAACAACACCTCATCAAGAATATACTAACCATTAAAGGGGCGGGGTTTTCTCGAAATGTACCCCGCTTATGCTTTCAAGATTCAGAAAACCATATTCTTATGGGGGAAGGTTCGCGGTATTTAATGAATCAATATTTGTGGGATAATGGCGAAAAAGATCCGCAATATGATAATAAGAATAATGGCGTTGAAACGGGATTAATTGCCTACTTAAAAGAAATAGAGGAGCATGGTATTTTTGAATATAATGCAAAACCGTACTTGGGCTACACCTATTCTGCCTTGATGAATCTAAATGCTTTTGGCAGGGGAGAAATCAAAACGCTTGCGACTAAAATATTAGATCACATTAATTGGCAATATGCCCTAAACAGTTATGATTTTAAGCATTGTCCGCCGTATAGAAGACGCTTTAAAAAAAATATCGACCAAGATATAGTATCTGATTACCATTCCGTGATGCTTACGCTTTGGGCCAGCCAGATTAGTATAGATAAAAGCTTATCCATTAGTAGTGGCAAGCACATTGCACTTTGGGCAACTATGCTTCCCTATCGACCATCCGATGACGTTATGAAATGGTCACTTGCAAAACCGAATGCCTATTTTGTAAAAATTGGTCATGGTCATAATGCTTGCCCGGAAATTTGCAGCGGCGATAAAACGTACCACCTTAGTGCAGGCGGAGCGAACCAAGGAAGAGCATCATTGATTGTTCCCCAAGCCACGATGCTGTTTTTAGCTGATAGCGCAAGCAAACTCAAAGAACTTTTTTACCTGTCCGATCCAAGTAAATCGCTCATGCGATGGAACAATACGGGAGTATGTGAAGATTTTGCTTGCGCAAAAGGAATTGTACATGTTCCGTCCAATAAAAAACCCGTGCTGGATTCCAATAACTGGTCTATTTATTCAATTTCAAAAGGGGTTTTCCTAGCTACGTACTCAAAAAAAGAGGTGGCATTACTTGTAATCATAAGGGCCTCATCAGGTATAGATGCCTTTCAAGCAGTTTTAAAAAACAATCCCGATATCCAAAAATATGCGACCCAATTTACACACCCGAATGGAAATGTGCTACATTACGACCTTGACGCGCCCAAAACCAAGTGGGTCATTAAAAGCATTAACGGGATTGAACAAGAACGCGATTTTGAAAAATGGCCCTTTTTCGATGGTAGCATTGATCCATACTAAGGCTGTATTATATCCTATTAAATAAAAGCGTGAGATAGAATTTTGGTATCTTTGCAAAATAAATATCTTCGTATGCCCAATAAAAACGTCCGCGTTCGCTTTGCCCCATCACCAACAGGCCCATTACACATGGGAGGTGTTCGAACCGCTTTGTATAATTACCTTTTCGCAAAAAAACACAAGGGTACCTTCATCATTCGAATTGAAGATACCGACCAAACACGTTTTGTAGAAGGCGCGCAAGATTATATTATGGATGCGATGAATTGGTGTGGCATCATGCCAAGTGAAGCCCCTGGAATTGGAGGGGAATTCGGTCCGTATGTGCAATCGGAAAGAAAGGAAATGTACAAACCCTACGCTGAAGAATTAATTGCAAACGAAAAAGCATATTATGCATTCGATACCGCTGAAGAATTAGACGCTATGAGAGAGCAATCTAAGCAAATGGGTATGCCGAATTGGCAATATAATAGCGTAACGAGAGCGAGCTTAAGAAACTCCATCACCTTGCCACAATCAGAAGTAGCGCAACTCTTACAAGACGGCATTCCGTATGTTATACGCATGAAAATGCCCAGAAATGTTGACATTCGATTTCATGACATCATTCGAGGATGGGTAGTTGTGAATACCAATAATTTAGATGATAAAGTTTTGTTTAAAAGCGATGGCATGCCAACCTATCACCTTGCTAATATTGTTGATGATCATACCATGGAAATTAGCCACGTGATTCGTGGTGAAGAATGGTTGCCCTCTGCCCCACTGCATGTTATGCTATATGAGGCCTTTGGTTGGGAATGCCCATTGTTTGCTCACTTGCCCTTGCTGCTTAAACCAGATGGCAATGGCAAATTATCTAAAAGAGATGGTGACCGCTTAGGTTTTCCAGTATTTCCAACAAATTGGACAACGGCAGAAGGCGAACTATACTCTGGCTATCGAGAGAAAGGTTACCATCCAGGAGCATTTATAAACATGCTTGCCCTCTTGGGCTGGAATCCGGGCACGACACAAGAACTATTCAATCTTGATGAATTAGTAGAGGCTTTCAGCTTAGAAAGAGTATCGAAGTCAGGCGCAAAATTTGATCCCGACAAAACCCTTTGGTTTCAACAACAATACCTGCGTTCGCAATCTGATGAAAGCTTGGCGAAAGAACTTAAAATACTGTTACCATCGATTACTCAGAATGATAATGAGTTAAGCATCATTTGTGGATTAATGAAAGAAAGAGCAACATTCGTGAAAGATATTCATACCGATGGGCATTATCTATTCGAGCGACCGAATGAGTGGGATACTGAAAGCATTAGAAAAAAATGGAAACAAGATACCACCGCCCTATTAACAGAATGGCTTGAAAGAATTAGTACCTTGAGTGCCTTCGATGCAGCGTCCATTGAAATTGCGTTCAAGCAGTATTTAGAAGAACGATCATTGGGCATTGGTGCCGTTCTCCTACCCTTTCGTTTAGTGGTTACTGGCGTGGGAGCTGGTCCAGGTATGTTTGATATTTCAGCCTTTTTAGGTCAACAAGAAGTGGTGGAACGCATGCAACTTGGGATAAAAGTTATTCAAGAAATAGTAAATGAAGCATAGCATTGAAGTAAGCGGTATTAACATTTATGCATTTCATGGTTGCTTGGAAGAAGAAGCGCGCATTGGTGGTAATTATATCGTAGATGTATACTTAGAAACTGATTTCACCCAAGCTGGGCTAAAGGATGAATTAAGCCTAACCGTAGATTATGTGAATGTAAATAAAATAGTAGCAAGCGAAATGGCGATACGGTCTAACTTAATAGAACATGTTGGGCAGCGAATTTGGGACAAAATGACAGCAGAACTGATTGGTTTGAATTACTTGCGCATAAAGATCCGGAAACTAATGCCACCGATAAATGGTAATGTTGATGAAGTGGCTATATGCATTGAAGGGAAACCTTAAACCAAAAAATTAGAATGATAACTATTAATGCTTACCTTTAATTTCAAAAAATAAAACCATGAAAAAATTATTTTGGTTCGTATTAATAATTGGTTTAGTTGGCGCTTTCATGACCAACCCTAATAAGGATGATTTTCAAGATTTTTTAACCCTACAATACACCAAAGAGTTAAAAAAGATAAGCGATAAAGGAGGTGATAAGGGGAATTTACTGGGTATTCTGGCATCACCAGCCGCGTTCATTTCAACATTACGCCTAAAAACAGATGACTATAAATTATGTTCCACCTATACGATTACCAATTTAAAAGGCGAAGAGGAAAAATACATTGGTCTTTTTAAAACATTCATCAAACTATAACGAATTACCATCATGAATAGCGTAAGTTTTAAACTAGTATTATTTCTACTAATAGGTTCATTTGATGCACAATCTCAAACCGTAGTGTATCGTGGCAGATATGGGTATGATGCCTTAGTTCATGTTGACGATGGTGTAATTTATAAAGGAAGGTATGGATATGACGCTTTAGCTCATGTTGACAATGGTGTAATTTATTCAGGAAGATATGGATATGACGCCATGGCTCATGTTGACAATGGTGTAATTTATTCAGGAAGATATGGATATGACGCTTTGGCTCATGTTGAAAATGGAGTGATTTATTCAGGAAGATATGGATATGACGCTTTAGCTCATGTTGAAAATGGCGTGATTTATAAAGGAAGGTATGGATATGATGCCATAGCGCACCTTGAAGGCTATATGAGTGATATACAGCTCTATGCTGTTTTACTATTAATCCTTGAAAAATAAGCTTAATTAACCAATTAAGTCAATCTAATCAATTAATTCTCTATCACTTTAACATCTTATTCTAGCCTTTAGAAACTATAATATACCTTAAAAAAGGTATTGTAAAGAAATGTAATCCTCGTTAACATTGCGGAAAATTAAAATCAATGAAAATAGCCCAGTCTATATTTTTTGTCTTGGCATATTTTGTATCTTTTGGACAAAGCGGTGCTATTTCAGGAAAAATTCTAACGAGTGAGGGAAATGATATTAAATCAATACTGCAAATAACGATAAACCCGAGTAATCGAACGGTTAACACGACTAATTATGGTGAATTTTCATTTGACAAATTAGCGCCTGGCACATACGAAATAAGTTTAACGGGAGAAGGATATATAAATAAGAAAACCAATGTGACGCTAACTAATGATGAGAAAAGATCCATTATTATTGTTGCTCAGGAAAAAGTGCTAGACATACCCGAAATTATTTTCTCTTATATATCAATTACTGGAGGAGAAAAAGGCATCAAAGAACTTCCAGGATCGGCCTATTTTTTATCGGAGAAAGAATTAAAAAAACAAGAATACACAGATGTTAACCGAGTACTTAAAAATATCCCTGGTGTTAATATCCAAGAAGAGGATGGTTTTGGACTTAGACCAAATATTGGACTTAGAGGTTCGGGAGTAGATCGTTCCACAAAAATAACCATTATGGAAGACGGGATTTTAATGGCGCCAGCTCCATATGCTGCATCTGCGGCATACTATTTCCCAACAATTGGAAGAATGCAAGGAGTTGAAATACTAAAAGGAAGCTCACAAATTAAATATGGTCCATATACAACCGGAGGGGCGATTAATTTTATTTCTACACAGCTACCGAATAAATTCGATGCAAGAATTAGTGCTATAGGAGGAAGTTTTTTTGGTAGAAATCTACACGCCTTCATTGGCAATGCGCACGATAGAATTGCTTATTCCTTAGAGTCATTTTCCTATGGATCAAATGGATTCAAACGATTAGATAATGGCGGAAATACGGGCTTCACAAAAGCAGATTACGTTGCAAAAGTTAGCTTAAGCACCAAAAAATCAGCAAAAATACCACAAACTCTAACGTTTAAATTCGGCAGAAACGACGAGAATTCAAATGAAACATATTTAGGTCTATCCCTTGCCGATTTTAAAATTGACCCTTTCAAGCGATATGCGGCTTCAGCAAAAGACAACATAAAAGCGACTCAAATTCAACTTTCAGCCATGCACCATATTCAAATAAAACCATGGATGGGCATTACAACTAGCATCTATAAAAACACTTTTACAAGAAATTGGTATAAACTTGATGCAGTAAAAGATTCGTTAGGGACAAAAAAAGGCATTGCCGATATTTTAAAAAACCCCATACAATTTGCGGAGCATTATTCAATATTAAAAGGCCAAACAAGTTTGAATTCAGATGCGCTTTACATGAAGGGAAATAATAGGTCCTATTTCGGCAGAGGCGTTCAGACACAGATCAATTTTGATATTAAAAAATTTAAAATAAAACATAAGATTGACCTTGGAATTCGTTTGCATCAAGATGGGATGGATCGTTTCCAAAATGAAGATCAATATAAGATGAATAATGGCACTATGTTTCAAACGAGCGAAGGCGAATTAGGCAGAGAAAGTAATAAGCTGACTTCGGCTACAGCGCTTGCATCCTTTATTCAATATCAATTATCCATTGGAAAGCTTTTAGCAACTGGTGGAATTAGATATGAAACAATATTTTTGGAGGAACAAGATTTTGGTAAATTAGACCCTCAAAGAACAGGCATAAATTTAATCACGAATCAAAATAAAATTTGGGTGCTAATTCCCGGAATTGGGCTTGATTATAAATTAAGTCAATTCATGGCAATTTTTGGAGGAGTTCATAAAGGATTTGCTCCCCCAAGCAGCAAAGATGGTTCTATACCTGAAAGCAGCATTAATTATGAAACGGGAGTAAAAATTTACAAAAATGCTTTTTCAGCACAAACAGTTATTTATTACAATGCATACCAAAATCTATTAGGATCAGATTTAGCTGCCTCAGGCGGTCCTGGGAATGGAGAATTATATAACGGAGGCAAGTCGAAAGCTCAAGGACTTGAAATGTTAGTAGCGTATGATTTTGGTAAATTTATCTCCAAAAAAGTTCGCTTACCCCTAACAATTGGATATACCTATACCGATGCTCGATTTCTTTCCTCTTTTATCAGCACATATGAGGATTGGGGAACCGTAAATAAAGGCGATCAACTACCCTATCTTGCTATGAATCAATTAACGGGAGGGCTATGCTTTGAATACGGCAAGATTTCTATTAATTTAAATGCAAAATATACAAGTGAAATGAGGGCAATTGCCGGACAAGAGGAAACGACTGAAGAAAATAAAATACCTGCCTCATTGATACTTGATTTCAGTACAAAATACCAGGTTACTAAAAATATTTCTTTCTTCTCAAGCATTACAAACCTGCTCAATCAAGTATATATCGTTTCTGTTCGTCCTGCTGGATTTAGACCAGGAATGCCATTTTCATTTCAACTAGGATTATCGGGAAACCTTAATTAATCCTAAGTATTCTAAGCATTGTTTTAAGAATAACGACAGCATCAGAATACCAGCTCTTTTCCGAGAGATACTTGAGGTTAATCTCGATTTTACGAGGCATGATCTCTTGGATGTAGGTAAGTTTAGGGTTTGATGAATCCGAAAGCATGTTGTTTTCATCAAAATAAGCCAAAGAAGCTTCATCTGTAATCCCTGGCTTCACCCTTAAAATTTCCCTTTGTTCATCGGTATATAAATCAACAAATTCTTTTACTTCTGGTCGTGGTCCAACCACGCTCATTTGTCCAGCGATGACATTCAAAAACTGAGGGAATTCATCCAGTTTAAGTTTTCGTATGAACCAACCCATTCGAGTAATTCGCGGATCCTTAGCAACGGTCAATGAGCCACTCGATTCGGCTTTAACATACATCGATCTAAATTTCAAAATAGTAAAAACGACGCCATTTAATCCTACGCGTTCTTGTTTATAGAAGATGCCACCTCTCGAGTCTATGATAATACAAAGGGATATTATAATTCCAAAGGGGAAAAACAAAATCAAAACGACCATTGAAAACAGAAGATCAAAAAGACGTTTCATCCCATTACTTTAGTGTAGGCGACTTTAACAGCATGTATAATGAGTTGAACTTCATCATCCTTTAATTGGAAATACACCGGAAGAGAGATCTCTGAAGCATATTTTGCGTACGCAACAGGATAATTGTCGATGGAATACCCTAATTGTTTATAGACTGTGAAGAGTGGCAAAGGCTGAAAATGGACATTAACAGAAACCTCTTGCTCAAAAATTTCATGCATAATTGCGTCCCGTTGTACCTCTGTAATATTATCAATGCATAGCTGAAATAAATGATAGGACGTATGCCTTGAATCATCAACAGAAATAGGGCAAATAGCCCATTCGACCGATTTAAATCCTTCATAATATTGCCGAAAAATTTCTGCCCGCCGATCCATATTTTCTTGGTAGCGTTCTAATTCAATCAAACCAATTGCGGCTTGAATATCCGTCATATTACATTTGTATCCTGCTTCTAACACATCATATCGCCAAGCTCCTTTCTGCATTTTTGCGAGCGCATCTTTTGATTGGCCATGTAATATTTTGATGCAAAATTCCTTATAAATTTCATCATGATTAAAGCTATCCGGTAGATTAAAGCAAACTGCTCCACCTTCAGCCGTGCTTAAGTTTTTTACCGCATGGAACGAGAAGCAAGAAACATCCGCCTGAGCACCTGCCCTGACACCATTAAAAAGAGCACCAAAACTGTGTGCTGCATCAGCCGCAAGTAATATTCTTCCCAACAAGGCTTGCTTATCATTTGATGGGGTAAAGATGGGCTTAAATTCCTCAATCAGCTCATAAATTTGTTTGTAATCGCAAGGTAATCCAGCAATATCAACAGGCATTATCACTTTAGTATTCGGCGTAATTTCAGCCCTAATTTTTTCTATTGAAATATTAAAATCATCTTGGTTTATATCAACCATAATGAGTTTTGCCCCGGTATGGAGTACCACGTTAGCACTTGCGCAATAGGTATAAACAGGAATTATTACCTCATCGCCTGGACCAATACCCCACCAACGCAAAAACACCTCCATGCCAGTTGTCCAAGCACTAACTGCAACAGTGGTTTTACAACCGCAATATTCTGTTATTTTCTTTTCGAAAAGCTTTGTCCTAGGGCCGGTAGAAATCCAACCACTGTGTAGCGTTTCTACAACCGCGTCGATAATTTTTTGATCAATTCTAGGTGGTGAAAAAGGAATCATAGTCAAAAGTAATTAATTTGAATAAATAGTAGCATTTAATAGCAAAAACTCACTCTAATTGTTTCTTAAAATCATTAGCAATTTTATTACGATCAAAATTTTCAATAACGTACCGTCTAGCATTTTCACCCATTTCAAGTCTTTTCGATAAATTTTCAGTTAAAAACAAAGCTTGTTTGGCTAGCTCATCAGCATTTTCAGGTTGGAAAAACAAACCCGCTTTCCCTTTTTCGATAAAGTGATGTCTGGCTTCCCCATCGACACCTAAAAGCAAAGGCACCTGCATTGCAAGCGCTTCGAAAACTTTAGAAGGGATGGCACCATTAAATAAGGGTAGATTTTTTAGAGGAACCAAAGCCACATCAATTGATTTTAAAATGGCAGGCATCTCTGATTTGGTTACTGGCTCGAAAAAATGAACATTCGTTAAATTCAACGAATCTTTTAAAGATAATAGTGACTCTTTTTCAGGACCAGAACCTTGAATGACAAATTGAATTGATGAATACTCCCGCAGCAGGTTTGCGGCCTTTATAATCAGATCCAAACCTTGTGCGTAACCGATTATACCACCATAAAAAAAAATCACGTCTTGGTCAGTAAATCCATGATCCTTTCGAAAATTTCCTGCTTGAGTATTCGATGGATTATAAAAAGCAAGATCAACACCATTGGGCAGCCAGTATACTTTTTTCTCTGGAAAACGATCGCAAATGTCATCCACTATCCCTTGGGTTTGACCTGTAATTAAAAATGCTTTTTTATAGCATTTCGCTTCCAATTTATACGCTAACTTTAGGGCGATTTTATTAGTGACAATCCCCAATTTTTCTGCAGATTCTGGCCATAAGTCAGATACATTAAAAATTAATTTCGCATTCATTTTTTTCGCTAAACGAAGCGCAGAATAGCCTAAAAAAAGAGGTGGGCTTTCGACTAACAAATAATCATACTTTTTCATTTTTCGCCCTTTCCAATAACTCGACCAAACGAAACTAAAATAGATCAACAATCTCGAAAAAATCCCTTTTGATTTAGTGACATAAATCCACGATCGATGAACAGGTATACCATCTATTTCCTCATATCTATTTTTCTGATTTTCGTAGCCATTCATTATTTCCATTCTTGGATAATTGGGCAAGGCCGTCAGCACATTGACTTCCATACCATCCGCTTTCAGCCTTACAGCCAACTCATGCAAGCGATTTTGCGGAGCACCAATTTCTGGAGGATAGTACTGGGTAAGAATTAATAATTTCATTCCTTTTGAGCATTATACATTCGACTAGAAAAGAGACAAATCCAAAAACAATAAAACACAATTCCCGATTGGCGTTGCAACATAGATTCAAATAAGCAATTGAAAAATAGACTTCCTATTATAATTATTAACAGCCAATTTCGATATTTAAAACCATAATAAATCCCAAAAAATACAATTGTAAACAAGACGAGAAGTCCAAAGAATCCAATTTCGACTGCTGTTTGTAAAAACTGATTATGGGGATTATAACAATGGTGAATCAATTCTTCCTGCTTTAATTTAACAAGTTCTTTAGACAAATATTCATCTACATTACCGGTACCTACTCCAAAAGGATGCGCGCAAAAGATTTGATAGGAGGCAGTCCACATAACAATTCTTACTTCTGTTCCAGACATTGGATATATTCTTTTGGAAACAAAACTATCGGGATTATCAAGGTATTCATTAGCGTATAAGGTTGCATTGGCCCATTCTCCATGTATTTGAGGAATAGTATTGAGAGCAATGAAACCAAACAATGGAAAGATACAAATCGAGGTGTAAAAGACGATTTTAGAGAATTTCTTTTTTATCCAAATAATTAAGATTAAAATTAAAGAAATAAACAAAAATAATATGCCCGATAAGCTCAATAAAAAACCGTGAAGTACTATCCCAAAAATAATAAACGGAATTATCCAATACAAAGAAAAATAGGCCATTTTCTCACGCCAACCTTGATAAGCAATAGCAATGCTAAGAAATAAATAAGCAGATAAATATGTTGGATGATGAATAGGTGAAATAGCCGATGTTAATAAGCATGCTTTTGTTCCATCTGGTTGGAAGAAGCATTCTAAAGCAATCCAAATACCATAAACAGATCCTATAAAAGTTCCTAAAATAAAGCCAATGAAAGTCATATTTAATGACCAGCTATTTTTCAATTTAAGAGACAAAATAAGAGGGAAAATTACAAAAGATAATTTTTTTTCAAGCTCAAAAACTCCTAAGTTGCTATAATGTGTAAAAAATAGGCCAACTAAATAACAGAGATAAAATAATAAGGATAAACCACTCAAGATATTAATTTGAAAACGCACTTCTTTCTTAATAAATCCTATTACTACTACACTAATTAATAATATAAAAAAAAGCGGGACGAGTTTTGGAAATAGAACAAATCCAAAAGCAAAAACCCCTAAGGTTTTTTCAAATAAATTACTAAATCCTTTTTCTTTCATGGTCAATTACATTGATATATAATTCTATAAACCTTTCATTAAAAAAGGTTCTTGATGATTTTGTTTGCACTAAACATTATTTTTTTCGTGGCAAATTTGTCATCCAATACTAATGAAGTAGCAATGGAATTCTTAATCCCATTTTAAACAATCCAATTTTCGTTATTTACAAATAGTATTATATTAAAGCTTCCGTAAAATTTTCCATTGAATTAGAAATGCTCCATTCATTACTAATTAAAGAATGTAACTCTATACATTTCTGTTTATAAATTAATGGATTTTCAATATAAAATAATAATAAACAAGCAAGTTTAATATAATCTTTATCCTCTGTTGTTACATTTAAACTATCAGGTAGCAACTCAGAAATAGACCCTGTTTTTGTAGAAATTACTAATTTACCATAGGCCATTCCTTCCATCAAAGAAACAGGAATACCCTCATGCAGTCCATTTCCAAAATCTAAACTTGGCAAAACGACGCAATGAATTTTTTTATCAGTATAGTAATTCAATAACTCTTCATGACCAAGTTGTCCCAAAAAAACAACAATCGCTTCTAATTTATTATCAATAACTTGTTTATTCAATTTCTCCCTTAGATAACCTTCTCCAGCTATGAAAAGCATAATATTGTGTTTCTTTTTTACTAAATATTTTACAGCTTCAATTAAATAAAAATGGCCTTTTATATCAATTAAGTTAGCAGGGCAAATAATATTAAACGTGTCGCCGACAAAGTCATAATTCTCAAATTTAACTTTAGGAGGTATATCAACCCCCATGTGGATTGTTTTAACCTTTTTTTCTAAAACACCTAAATTAATTGCATCATTTTTACCTTTCTCAGAAATAAATCTAACAAATTCTGCAGATTCAGATTTTAATTTCAATAAATTATTTTCATAAATATCCCACCGATGACAAGTGAAGGACCACTTTACGCCACTTATTTTTGAAGCTATTAAACCTGCGGTTGCTGTAGTAGATCCCCAATGAACATGCAAATGAGAAATATTATACTTTAGCATCATATTAGAAATATAAACTGCTTTAGGAATAATAATTAAATTCTTTATAACGTGAGAAAGTTTAGATTGAAAAATAAGTTTCAAAATTGAAAGAAATATTAACGGTTTTGAAAAAACGAAATAGATAAAATCATAAATCATTTTAAACGAAAACAATCTTCTCTCCAACAAAATTATTTTATTATTTGTGCAAATTTCATTGTCTCTGAGATTACCTCTAGCCCATAATGGAATTAAATAAAACTTATCATCACGATTTAAATGAAAATTAATTTCAGATGCAATAAAAGATTCTCCTGATCCATAAGGAAAAGATGCTGTTAAATATGCTAAGCTCATTATTTTAAAACTAATTTCATGCAATGAATCATTGACATTGAATCAGCCGTTACAATAAAAGACCGATTAAACATTTTCCTTGTTATATATTTAAAAAAACAATTTTTAGTAGGGATCAATAATACATCACATTCCCAAGTGGATGATAATACTGGAAGATTTAATTTATTTGATGCACTTGAGGCTAAATAGGCAATGCTATTTAGCACATGAATTTTAATAAGTGAGGAATTTAATTTGACTAGATTTTTTTTTAACTTAAGATAATTTCGAATTATAGTAAATGGGTTCAAAGTTCTAAATGATATATTGTTCTCCGATCGAATAGTTGGATAAAAACAAGTTTTCCCTGAAAGCAAAGAAATACTTTGTCTTTTGAAAATTAAATTATTAACAAAAGAAGAAACATGAATAGATTTATATCCCAAAATTAGTGTTTTCATTTGGAAATAATTTTGTGTATCATTTTTGTTAATCTTAAAACTGAATTTCGACGATGGAGTTTTTTAATATCTTCTTGTTCTGCAATTCTAACAATGTGGTTTTTAAAATCACTTATTATTTCGTCTAATTTTTCTTTTATTTCTATTAAATCATCAAATTCGGCAACATAACCGCAGTTTAAATCACGTATTAATTTTGCGGCCACATCGTCTTTATCAACTAGAGCAAAAATGGGCTTTTTCACAGAAATGTAATCAAATATTTTACCAGAAAAAACACCTTTTTGAATACTTCTAGGATGAAATAATAAATTTACATCCATTTTATTCATTTCTTCAATAGCTTTTAGGTACGGCAATCCAAGATGTTTAAAAACTTTATTTTTTAGGGAATTTGGAATTTTATAATTATTGTGCGCACCATAAATATGTATTTCAAAGATAAATTTAGGATTGATGTAATGAAAATTTTCTATTGCTAATAAGAAATTATCAGGTTTTCTTGTGCCATAAAAACTTCCAAAATAACCAAACTTAAGAACATTATCTATTTTCTTGTCTTCCTGTTCAAATGCATATGAATGATCAAAGCCATTTCTAATTTCCTCAAAAAAGGCGATTTTCGGCATTGATTTTTGAAAGTCTAATAAAATCGGTTCGCTTACTGTTATCAGTCCATTTGCGTACTTATTGATTTCTTTTTCAATGTTAATCAATCTATTTTTTGTGAGTAGATCCAAATATGGATTTGTTGCCATTTCATCTCTCATATCGGCAATCCATGGTACTGAGGGGAATGTTTTTTTAAAATAAATTGCTACAAGATGTGCTTCTTCTGGGGAGAATGAACTAATTATTAAATCAAAGGCCTTTTTTTTATGATCAGTTTGTAATTTTAATAAAGTAGAGATTTCCCAATTTTTTAATGGGTTTTTAATTGCCTTTTTTAATAAGATTCTTAAAAGAGTTTTAAAATTATGAATGATTTTTGGATCTTTCTGATTGCTTTTTAATTGTTGATATAATTTATTTGTTCTTAAGTAATGTACTGTAAGTTTCTCAGATTTGGCAATAGTTTCTTTTCTATTTCCCAAGCAGAAGACCTCCACTTCAAAATCCTCAGAAAGGTAATTTGCAAAAGCATACATACGCCCAACTGCAACACCAGTAATTGGTGGATACCAAGTTGTAATGAGTGCTATTCGTTTATTTACCGACAATTTCCTTTAGTTTTTTTACGTAATTAGATAATATTTTTTCTTTTTTAAATTCGATTTGTAGTTTTTCAACAAGTGCCAAATTAGGTTTAAAATTCCGGTTTTCAACTTCTTTAATGGCTTGAAGCATCGCTTTTGGCACTTCATCAAAAGTTAAAGCACTATGAGCGAAATCTGTTTTAAAACTAGTAATTACTTCTGCACCAAAACTTAATGCTTCTAAGACTGCGAGAGAAAAGCCATCGTGTTTAGTGAGACGTAAAAAAATTGGGGTTTGCTTTAATTTTTCTTGAAATACTTCTGGAGACACCCACCCATATAATTTTATATTTTCAGTTATAGGTTTATCTGCTTTTTCTATACCATATAATGAGAATTCTATTTCAGGAAACATCATTGCTAATTGAATTATTTCATCCATACCATAAAAAGCCTGCCGTTTCTGTGCGACATAACTCATAATAGAAATAGAAGAATACTCTTCATTGATTGTTTTCAATTCTACGAATTTAAAATGAAGATTTTCTGTATTTATGTGCGCACTTTTTAACTCTTCAGTCATCCATGGAGCATCCACAAAATTAGTTGCGTAATCAATGTATTTTCTGTCAATGGTACTATTGTTAAAGCGTTCCATTGCTAATAAAATATCAGTCCCCATCCATTGAAGAATCAATTTTTTCTTCCATTTTAAAACCAAGTTTAAACTGCCGCTATTATCAGTAACCCCATTCATTGATATTACACAATCTGAAAAAGGTAGGTAAATAAAAAAGAGTAATTGAGCCCACTTGGAATTATAAGTATCTAAGAAAATATAGCTTGAATGAGTATCGTACTTTTGAAGTTCATTAGCTAATTTTCTTCCAAAGAAGGGTAAACCATTAATTAAGACTCTCATTGCTTTTTTTTATCAAAGTAAAATACCATATTATGGTCGCCAAATAGAACAACGAAAATACTGCGCCATATAAAATTAAAGTATTATTAAAAGTAAATTTAAGTGAAATCCCTACAAAAATTGCCATTATTGAAAATGCATAACCAATTAAACTAAATAAAAATGCTTCCTTTTGTTTACCCAGTAAAATTGGCAAGCCAGAAATAGGAGAGAGAATAAAGTACAAAAAAAACATTGGTGCGAGACCTTGAGCATAAAATCCCGCTTGTTGCCATTCTTCTCCTAAATACCATTTAAAAATAACTGGTCCAAAAGTAAGTAGTATTATGATGAATGGCAATGCAAATAGGATTGAGGTCCGTACTGTTTTTTTTAAAATAGGAATAAAGGAAACACCTTGATTTATTGCTTTACTTGCTTCTAAATAAAAGAGCTGTGAAACAGAACTTGAAATCAGTACAATCGGTGCTTTAACGTATTTAATCATCATTGCAAATAATCCTAATTCTAAGAATCCGAAATAACTAGAAATAATCCAATAAAGTAAAAACTGAGAAATAAATAAATCGGAAAAGGCATGTAATGAATTAATAAGCGGGAAATCCTTGTATTCTTTTAAGGTAGCTTTTAAGGTAGATATTCCAAAATCTCTATACTTTACTTTTCTGTTAACGCCAATTAAGAGAATAATAATATTTACATACTGTGAGAGTAACCAAGCGATCACTAATCCATATACACCCCAAGCGATATACCCTAAAAGTGCAGCAAGACAATTATTAATAATGGATTGTGATATTTTTCCAATACTAAGTTGTTGAAAGCGCTCTTGACGTAAATTCCAATTGCTACATAGACCTAATAGTCCATAACTAATAACTGAAAACGGAACCAACCATAAAAAAATAGGTAATTTTTTGTCATTGTACATCTCCCCAATTTGATATGCAAAAAGAGGAATTAAAATACTAATCAGTCCAAGAAATAAAGTAATAATAAATCCAGTAAACACTATTTCCTGGGCTTTTTTATGGTCTTTTGGAATCGCAATCGCCATTTCCAATCTTCCTGTCGAAATAATACCGATAACACCAACAATTGCCATGAAATTCGCTAACACGGCAAATTCTTCAGGAGAAAAAAGCCGAGTAAGAATAGGAGCAAGAATGAAAGGAATTATTTGGCTAATGGTATTGCCAGATAACATGGTCAAGAAATTTCGATAATAAACTTGATTACTTAATAGCATCCAAATGTGAGTTTTTCTGAATTTATTAATGGTTTAATGAGTAACAAAGGTAAACATTTCGAAAATTATTGTCTGATTTTTATAAAAACCATAGCTCTAATCTTTTCATTCTACTGCTAAAACATGTAATTGCAAATAAAACGATACGTCACAGCCAGTATGCCTCCCTAGAATTATTTTTCTTGATTTACGAAAACTTATAAACCAATCATTCTCTAAGGCTTCAATTGACAGCTAATTCTAACGCTTCGCTTTGAATGGTCTTCTTGCCGAATTTGATTGAATTTTAAATTCAGGGCCTACTCCTAAATCATCTGGCAGAGGAATTTGAGTAATCTCAGCTTCAATTAGCTTTTGAATTTGCGTAAGTTTTCTCATATCCTTTTCATTGACAAGCGTTATTGCTTCGCCTTTTGTATTTGCACGAGCCGTGCGACCTACGCGATGCACATAATCTTCCGCATCAAAGGGAGTGTCATAATTGATAACCAAATTAATCTCTTTGATGTCAATTCCACGGCTCATAACATCTGTTGCAACGATGATTCTTATTCGTTTAGAACGAAAGCCAAGAAGTACTTCTTCCCGTTCACTTTGATCTAAATTAGATGAAACACCGTGAGACCGAAACCCGTTTTTGCGAAGCGAATGTACAATTTCACTGACTTTACGTTTTGACGAAGTAAAAATAATGATACTAGAATAATCCGGTCTTTCCGTAAGAATGTGCTTAATAAGCGGCACTTTTTGACTATCGAAGGTTAAGTATACGGATTGTTTTACTCCTTCTGCTGGCTTTGAAATGGAAAGTGTGATTTCTTCCGGATCCTTCAATATTTTCTTGGCTAATTCCCTGATTTTATTAGGCATTGTTGCGCTAAACATGAGCGTTTGACGCTTTTCTGGCAGCTTCGAAATAATTGACATTAGATCATCCGTAAAACCCATATCCAACATCTTATCGGCTTCATCCAACACTAAATGTTTTACTTTCGAAAAATCTACATATCCTTGAGCAATATGCGAGAGCAATTTACCTGGAGTAGCAACAATTATATCAGTCCCATCCTTTAGCGCATCTTTTTGAAGATCCCAATCTTTGCCACTACCACCGCCATAAATTGCTTTTGAACCAACAGACACAAAATAGGATAAGCCCTGAATTTCTTGCTCAATCTGCACTGCCAATTCCCTTGTTGGCACAATGATTAATGTATCGATGCAATAATCTTCCTTACCCGTTAATTTATTTAGAATTGGTAGAATGAATGCCGCGGTTTTACCTGTTCCAGTTTGGGCACAAGCGATCAAATCCTTATTATTTAAAATTTGTGGGATGGCTAATTCTTGAATCGGTGTTGCATTAACGAATCCCATGTGTGAAATTGCTTCCAACAACTGTTCGTTAAGATTTAATTCTGT
>CANJLG010000016.1 GCA_947475095.1 Flavobacteriales bacterium | reverse complement strand
TATCAGTACAAGATATCCAGATGGCGGATCTTCTATGAAGTCTGTGGCAGTATATGCAACCCATACTTGGGAAGTTTGTGATAAATTTATTATCAATGATGGACTTCGTTTTTCCTATGTAGGTTTGAACGCTAATTTTACAGATAAAACCTATTTTCCATTTCCATTTAATAGCATCAACCAAAACAACAGTGCTTTTAATGGCAACTTAGGATTTGTTTATCTTCCGGCAAAAACATGGAGAATTACAGGGAATTTTTCTACCGGATTTAGAGCGCCTAATGTGGATGATTTAAGTAAAGTATTTGAATCTGTTCCTGGAAGTGTAATTGTACCTAATCCTGATTTAAAAGTTGAATACACCATGAATGGAGAATTAGGTGTTTCAAAGGAAATCCTGCCAGGATTAAGTGCAAATGTAAATGTTTATTACACTAAGTTGACGAATGCCTTGATTACACAGAATAGCCAATTTCAAGGAGCTGATTCGATTATGTATGATGGTCAATTAAGTCAAGTTATGTCAACTGTAAATGCAGGTAAAGCATATATCTATGGGATCGAAGGAGCGCTTGCTGGACAACTTAACAAATACATTTCTGTTTTAGGAACTGTAAATTATACAATGGGTCGTGTAGTAACGGATACTGTACCTTATCCATTAGATCATATTCCTCCAGTTTTCGGTAAATTCAGCGTAATTTCTTCCGTTAATCGATTAAGAACTGAGTTCTTTGTTAATTATTCTGGTTGGAAGCGTATTAAGGATTATAATATGATCGGAGAAGATAATTTTGAATATGCAACAGTTGATGGAATGCCTTCCTGGTTTACTTTGAATGCTCGTGTATCTTATTCGATTACTAAAGCTATAAGTTTTCAGGTAGCATGTGAGAACATCTTAGATCAAAATTACCGTCAATATGCTTCGAATATATCGGCACCAGGCAGGAATTTTATTCTAACGCTTAGGGGGAGTTTCTAATTTAATTGTGTGTCGTCAAAGTTCATTCGACAACTAGTAAACATGATGATTAATACCGATGGAGATTTTCTTCATCGGTATTTTTTATAATTAGAATAAATAGTTGGGTTTATGCTTAAGTACCACCAATCAAAATCCTAATCAAATTTATAACACGAATTATTAGCTCAATTTTAGAAATTATTCTATTTTCCTTTCTTTTTTTCTTGACAAAAAAAGAAACACCACGAAGTAGCAGCGAAGCTAAAAAAGTCAAGGCACTGAATTTCTATTTTGTTCGCAAATCATTATTTTAAAATTACTTACAACTCGTAGCGAACAATTTTAACTCCTTTCTGAAACTGAAATTTTTCAAAAATGTTCTTACAGAAATTTTAAAAATTAACAGGTTCACTTCAGTAGCAAAAACCATTAAATTCAAGGCCGAATTTTTCCGTCTGGGCGGACGCTACTATTCACTAAAATAGTTTCAACTTCAAATGAAATATTTGTTTTTATTATTAAAATATTTTATCGGTACAATTGTGAATACTCAAATTTATTAATCAACTCGAATTAGTTTAGAATACAAGAATGAGTATTCATCTGTAAAGATAATACTGTCTTATGTCAGATTGAATTCATAAAAATAAAAACACTAATTATAATTATTAGAATTCCTTTACGGCTCTAGAACAAAGGGTGCAATTGCTCAATTGTTTCCAATTGCTCGTTGTGATTCCTCCGGGTGTACCGAAATATTTAGACCAAGCATTGTTGCTTCCTCCTAAAGTTGATGTCCAATAATCTCTTGATTGAAATCCACCAATAGTAGCTTTTTGCGTATACATCAACTCCAATTCAGCTTGAACAGGAAGTCTCCAACCAGCGCCACCTTCGGAATAAGCTTCACACGCTGCCTTTGATTGACCCCAGTCTAAGTGTTGAGCAAAGGTAACTTGATCTGAAAGTGCAGCCACTAAGCCATGTTCTTTTGAAGCATCAAGTTTGATAACAATTCCACCAAGACACTTCTGACCTAATTCATAGGTAGGCGTTTGATTTTTTTTATTACAGGCTGTTAATGCAAAAAAAGCGATTAGAAATAGGAAAATTGTTTTTCTCATGGTTTGTAATTTAATTGTACGAAATTAACGAATAAAAAAACATATGACATTATAATTCCCAAAATTAAACAATACATTCTACAAATAAGGATGCTACCTTGCCCGCTTTACCCTTTATTGCTTTTGGTAGTATTTTAATGTGCCCTTGAATGGGTTTATCAAGCCAAATTTGAAGATCAGTTTTTACAAAAAGAATCAATCTTATAAATGCAACTAAATTTGAAAAAATACCATTAAAATCGTGACCTGGATCTAAATTCTGCCTATAATTTTCTGCGTTTTCTTTTCTAGGTAGGTTAATTAAATTAATAAAAATAAGCCAATAACAAATTATGAATTTAAATTGCCACGTTAATTGAATACTATTAATTTTATAAAAAAATAATTTCTATGGAATTTCTTAAATCGAATTTTAAAAGCTTAATCATTACTTTTTCAGTTATTATTACAGGGTATATTTTAGGAAATTCATACCTTTCTAAAGGAAAAGCCGATCCAACCATTAGTGTTACTGGTTTAGGTGAAACCACATTTAATTCTGATTTAATTGTTTGGCGTGCGGATTTTTCTCGCAAGAACATGTCATTAAAGGAGGCGTATAATGAATTGAATATGGACTTAAAATTGGTCAAAGAATATTTGTCAAAGAAGGGAATAGACACGAAGGATATTGTTATTGAGGCGGCATCTATTAAAAAAGAATATTCAAATGAAACCGATGAAAATGGAAACATAATAAGTTCCTTATTTACTGGATATAATTTAACGCAATGTATGATTATCCAATCTAAAAATGTTGATCTTGTTGAGAAAACATCGCGCGAAGTCTCTGAGTTAATTGATGCAGGTATTGAATTAAATTCAAATGTCCCCGAGTATTATTACACAAAATTAGCCGCTTTAAAATTATCAATGATTGAGCAAGCAACTAAGGATGCCTTCAATCGCGCTATGAAAATTGCTGAGAATGGGGGTGGTAGTTTAGGTAAAATGAAAAGTGCTGACCAGGGTGTTTTTCAGATTACAGCCGAAAATTCTTCGGAAGATTTTGAATGGGGAGGTAGTTTTAATACGTCTTCTAAACGTAAAACTGCTAATGTCACGATGCGATTGAAGTACGAGATTGACTAAGTTAAAATAATCTTCATCTATCTTTATTTTTTTGTAACGTATTTGCCTGTCTTAGTCATGTAAAAGAATTTAAAAAGAGTTTCTTGGTTATCTGATGCAGTGATTACAGGCTCGTAAATGTATAAATCTGCTTTTTTTGGAATATCACCTAATTGACCTTTAGAAATGACTATATCTTTTGATTCGCTGTAGCTTCCTGGTTCGTAATTAAAAATAAAAGATTCTGCTTCAGTTGTTCCTAAGCCATCAAAATTTTTCCATTGAAAAATTCTTCGAGGCGTATGATTGTTAACAGTGTAAAAATCTTTATAGCTAGCATTTCGAATTCTAAAATCAATGAGTATGTCTTTGAAGGATGATGAACTGATATTTTCAAAACTAACCTTAAGTGGAAGCATTGGGGAGGAAGGAATGGCTAGGGGAGGAGAGATTAAGTTTAAGGCGCCATCAAAGTAAAAAAAGTAATTATAGTTTCCCATAAAGCCAAGTTCTGCTTGTTTTGCAGAATTATTGGATTTAACAGCCTCATTCATGGCATATTGGTAACGATTAACCAAAATAATGGCATCTTGCTTATCATCACCATCTAAATTTTCTTTGTGAATACTTAAGGTGTATTTTTCAGTAGCAGGAATGCGCAATTCGCTTTCTATGTGTTGTTTAGCGTATGAATTTAGGTCTGAAGTATGTGTCGGTAACTCTTCAACGGAAACTTCTTTTCGATCTTTTTGCTCTTCACATGATGAGGTAAGTATCACAAAAAAACCGAATAGCACAAGGTTGAATTTAGAGAAAATAGACTGAATCATACGTCAATAGTTCGTTCGTTTATGAGCTTGAGTGCAAATGCCAATTGAGCCTCTCTTGATAAATTGGAATTGTCAAGTTCGATGGCATCATCGGCCTTTTTTAAGGGACTTATTTCTCGCGTAGTATCGATGAAATCACGTTCCTCTAGGTTTGCTTTGATGGCCGCTAAGGTAATAGTGGAATCTTTTAAAACGAGTTCTTTGTAGCGCCTTTCTGCTCTAATTGTTGGGTCTGCAGTAACAAAGAACTTAATATCAGCAAAGGGAAAAACTACGGTGCCTATGTCCCTACCATCCATTATAATTCCGCCAAATTCACCTAACTTTTGCTGTGTCTTTACCAATTTACTGCGGACCTCTTTCAAAACGGCTATTTTAGAAACTATCGCAGCTACTTCATGTTTCCTAATTTCATTTGATATCGTAATGCCATTTAGAAGTAGGTCGCTTTCAAATTTTTCAGGATTGTATTCAAAAGTCAGGGTAATTTCATCTAATCGTTTTATTAAGCTTACTGTATCGGGTTCTCCATTGGTAAAAAGATTATTTTGAAGAACGAAATAGGCAATTCCTCTATACATTGCACCAGAATCGACAAAAATGTAGTTTAACTCTTTCGCTAAATCCTTGGCTAAGGTACTTTTTCCACAGGATGAAAATCCGTCAATAGCTATGGTGAGTTTTTTCAATGGTTTAGTTTGATGTTCAAAAATAGGAATTTCAATCGATTTTGATGATTAGTTGTTGTCTAAGTCGTTTTGTTCTTTAATTTATCTCTTAAAAATAGTCCTGTCGAGTTGTCTTTTAGCTCGCTAATTGCTTCTGGAACCCCCGAAAATAATAAATTTCCCCCATTTTCACCTCCTTCTGGACCCAAATCAATAATCCAATCAGCGCATTTCATTACTTCCACATTATGTTCAATCACAAAGATGGAATTTCCTTTGTTAATTAATGCGTTAAAGGCAATAATGAGTTTTTCGATATCATGAAAATGTAAGCCTGTTGTTGGTTCATCAAAAATAAATAGGGTCTCAGTAGTTGAACCTTTAGAAAGAAATGAAGCTAACTTAATACGCTGTGCTTCTCCGCCACTCATGGTACTTGATGATTGACCAACTTTCAAATAGCCTAGTCCAACGTCGATTAATGGTTTTATTTTATCTGTAATTTTCTGTTCTGTTTTTTCGTTTGATGCTGCAAAAAAAGAATACGCATCGGTTAAATTCATGGCGAGCAGTTCGTGGATGTTTATCCCTCGATAATTTACTTCGAGGGTTTCTGCTTTATATCGTTTTCCCTTGCACGTATCACATGATAGTTCAACATCGGCCATAAACTGCATGCCTACGGTAATTGTTCCTTCTCCTTGACACATTTCACAGCGACCTCCTTCTACGTTAAAACTGAAAAATCCTGGTTTGTATCCGCGCAATTTAGCTAAGGGTTGTCGTGCAAAAAGTTCACGGATATCATCAAAGGCCTTCACGTAGGTAATGGGATTGCTTCGAGATGACTTTCCAATTGGATTCTGATCGATGAACTCAACGTTTTTTATTAAATTGAGATCTCCGCTAAGGGTGTCATATCCAATATTTAGTTCGCTTGTTAATCCTAAATGTGTTCGAATAGCTGGGTAGACAATTTCTTTTATGAGGGTAGATTTACCCGAGCCTGAAACGCCTGAAATACACACTAAGGAATTCAATGGTAAAGTGACATGGATGTTTTTAAGGTTGTTTTTCCTTGCACCGGCAATCATTATTTTTTTAGTTGTATTTCTTCTTTTATGCGGCAGTGGAATGGCAATTTTCTGGGTTAAATAATCGGCAGTTAAGCTATTTTTTGCTTTGTGGAGGTCTTTGTATGTACCATGATAAACTACTTCTCCACCATATTGGCCGGCTAATGGCCCAATGTCAATCACTGAATCTGCCGCTTTCATAATTTCTTCGTCATGTTCAACAACCAGAACGGTATTCCCAAGATTTTTTAGGTGCTGTAATACTGAAATTAATCGTTGTGTATCCTGAGGATGAAGTCCGATAGATGGTTCATCTAAAACATAAATAGAACCAACTAAGCTACTTCCTAATGCTGTTGCTAAGTTAATTCGTTGAGATTCTCCACCGGAAAGGGTATTAGCTGCTCTATTAAGGGTTAAATATCCTAATCCAACATCTTTTAGAAAGCTTAGCCGTTGAATTATTTCGGGTAAGATGCGTTTGCTAATTTCTTTTTCAGAAACACTTAATTCAAGTTGATTGAAAAAATCAAGGCATTGAATTATGGGTAGCAACACAATATCTTGAATGGAATACTTATTTATTTTCACATAATTCGCATCGCCTCTTAACCTAGTTCCTTTGCATTCTGGACATTCAGTTTGACCTCTATACCGCGAAAGCATAACACGATATTGAATTTTATAAGTTTGACTTTCAATGAATTTAAAGAATTTATTTAAACCCATAAAATAGCTATTTCCTTCCCATAAAACACCGATTTCCTCAGCACTTAACTCGCAAATAGGACGATGAATTGGGAAGTTAAATTTTTTCGCATTGTACACAAGTTGGTTTAGGTATTCGCCCATGATTTCCCCTTTCCATGGTGCAATTGCCCCTTCGTAAACGCTTAGTTGTTTGTTTGGTAAAACTAAATCCTGGTCAATTCCTAGCACTCTACCGTATCCTTCGCATGTTTTGCAAGCACCAAATGGGTTGTTAAAGGTGAAAAAGTGAACGCTAGGTTCTTGAAATGTCATTTCGTCGAGTTCAAATAAATTAGTGAACCACGTAACATTTCCTTGTTCAATATTCAATAGCCCACATGCGCCTTTGCCTTCGCTAAAGGCAATCTGAATCGAATCGATATAGCGTGCATCGTTTTCGTCGCTTTCTTTTTTTACTATGATTCGATCAATCACTAATAGTGCGGAATCTAGAGAAATTTCGATGGAATTTATTTCATCTATATTTATAATTTTATTATTTATATAAATACGTTTAAATCCTTGTTCTACAAGTAATTGAATTTTTTTATCTGCACTTAGGCTTGATGAGCTATGTATCGGACAAACTACTGCCATTTTTTGTAAATCAGGAAATTCTTTCAGGGCTTTAAGAACATCTTGAGGTACGTGTTTTTTGACTATTTCACCTGATTTTGGGGAGATGGTAGTACCAATTCTGGCAAATAAAAGTTTGAGGTAATCATAAATTTCGGTACTTGTTCCAACAGTAGATCTTGGATTATTCGTAATTACTTTTTGTTGTATGGCAATACTCGGCGCAATGCCTTTGATGTAATCGGTTTCTGGTTTATTTAGTTTTCCGAGAAATTGCCTTGCATAGGATGACATGCTCTCAATGAATCGTCGCTGACCTTCGGCAAAAATAGTGTCAAAAGCTAAGGATGATTTTCCTGATCCTGAAACTCCTGTAATAACCGTTAGCTCGCCATGATTTATACTTACGTCGATATTCTTTAAGTTATTTACACGTGCTCCTTTAATTACGATTTTATTTTTCACGGTTGTAAAGGTAATCTATGCCGATAAAATGGGACAACAATCTTATTTTTTTTTACTTTTAGCTTTCTTAAAAAGTACAAGATGGATTTTAGGTCATTATTTCGTAAAAAATCAGCTACAGTATCTGCTCATGATGAAGTCGATGGCCACGGCCATGGCCTTAGTAAAGTATTAACTGTTCGAGATCTTACGTTCTTTGGAGTTGCTGCCATTATTGGAGGTGGAACGTTTAGCGCCATTGGTAATGCCTGTTTTTCTGGAGGGCCAGGCGTAGTTATGTTATATGTTATCTGCGCTATTGCTTGTGGTTTTACCGCAATGTGCTATGCAGAATTTGCTGCTCGCGTGCCGGTATCGGGAAGTGCTTATACCTATGCCTATGTATCATTTGGTGAATTGTTTGCGTGGATTATTGGATGGGCTTTACTCATGGAGTATTCTATTGGAAATATTTACATAGCTTTTTCGTGGAGTGGTTATTTTACCAATTTGCTTCACGGTTTTGGTATTGATTTACCTACCTGGTTAACCATTAACTATAGAGCTGCGCATGATGCTTTCACGTCCACCAAAATTGGAACGGAAGGATTCTCTGCATGGAAATCAGCACCACAGTTTGGTGGCCTGCGAATTATTTTTGATTTGCCGGGTGTTATGATTAATGTATTAATTACTTGGCTCGTTTTCGTTGGGACAAAAGAATCGCGAAACATCAGCAATATTATGGTTATGATTAAACTCGTTGTGGTAATATTGGTCATTGTCGTAGGGTTTTTCTATATCGATATTGATAATTGGACACCATTCTTGCCTAATGGTTTTGGTGGCGTAATGGCTGGAGTATCTGCTGTCTTTTTTGCTTACATTGGATTTGACGCTGTTTCAACCCTTGCCGAAGAGGCAAAGAATCCACAACGAGATCTTCCACGTGGAATGATCTATTCGCTCGTAATTTGTACGGTAGCCTATATTTTACTAGCGCTTGTTCTTACTGGGATGGTTTCATATAAAAATTTAGGTGTTTCTGATCCTTTGGCGGAAATCTTTCAGTTAAAAGGAGTAAAGTGGATGTTGTACATCGTTTCCGTTGCCGCCGTTGTAGCAATGACCAGTGTTATGCTTGTTTTTCAAATGGGACAGCCACGTATTTGGATGACCATGAGTCGCGATGGATTATTACCTAAGAAATTTTCTAAGATTCATCCAAAATACAAAACCCCTGGTTTCGCCACGATTGTAACAGGATTTGTTGTAGGGGTTCCGATGTTCTTCACCGATGAAAATTTCATCCTTGATTTCACGAGCATAGGAACATTATTTGCATTTGTTTTGGTATGTGGAGGTGTACTCATGCTCCCATCTCAAAAAGGTACCCCGGAAGGAGAGCCAACCAAAGGTCGTTTTCGCCTTCCATACATCAATGCGAAGTATATTTTTCCCGGAATAATCATTTCAATATTCACGTTTTTGATTATTCAGTTTCCAGCATTTTTTACGGAAACTATTTTCTTGAAAGGCGAAAACTACGCTCAGAGTATTCCCATGCTATGCTTCTTTGTCATTTGTTTAGTCATGACTGTTCTTTCCTTCGTAAAAAATCTTTCCTTAATTCCTGTACTCGGTCTGGTGTCATGTTGCTATCTGCTTACAGGAATGGCCGCAAACAATTGGAAATGGTTCTTCATCTGGTTTGCCATCGGCCTTGTAGTGTATTTCCTTTATGGACACAAGCACAGTAGACTAGCAAAAAAATAAGATGAAAAGATTTCATGTTAATGAAGATATCCAAAGGGCCTTTACCCTTGATTCAGAATTTTATACTTCTGAGGAAGCTTATGAACAAGCTAAAGAAAAAATTTTTACTCGTACTTGGCAATTTCTTGGCAACTCAGATGATATTATCCTGAATGGTCAGATAACTCCATATACCTTATTGCCTGGATTACTCGATGAACCTGTAATGGTCACGCGGAATAATCAAGGGGAAATTCAATGCCTTTCTAATGTTTGCACACATCGTGGAAATATTCTTGTCGAGCGAAAATGTCAAGACAAGAGCATCCGCTGTCCTTATCATGGTAGGCGATTTGATTTGGATGGAATATTCCAACACATGCCAGAGTTTGAAGATGCACTTGATTTTCCGTCCGATAAGGACGATCTTCCTAAAGTGCCCTATGGCATTTGGGAAAACCTTTCTTTTGCAGGAATTCTACCTTCGATGACGTTGAATGAAGTTCTTGGCAATATGCAAGATAGGATTTCATTTCTTCCTTTCCATGAGTTCAAACCTGAACCAGCACGTTCACGCGATTATCTCGTCAATGCACATTGGGCCTTATACACCGAAAATTATCTTGAAGGGTTTCATATCCCATTCGTGCATCCTGATTTAAATGCTGAGCTTGATTATGGAACATACACCACGGAATTATTTCGCTATTCGAACTTGCAACTAGCACTTTCAAGAGGAGGTGAAGACGTTTTCGAAATTCCGGATACTCACCCCGATTTCGGAAAATCTGTTTCGGCATATTACTTTTGGATATTCCCAAATATGATGTTCAACTTTTACCCTTGGGGCTTATCATTAAACATCATTAGACCCCTAGGAATTAGCTTAACAAAAGTGTCATTTATGACCTACGTATACGATGAAAATAAATTAGATCGTGGCGCAGGAGCACAACTTGATAAAGTAGAACATGAAGATGAGGCCATAGTAGAAAATGTGCAGAAGGGAATTCGTTCTCGGTTTTATGACCAAGGTCGATATTCTCCTTCTCGTGAAACAGGAATACACCACTTTCACAGATTAATTTGTGAATTCATGAATAAATAAATTCTTCAGTAGCGCTTTTATTAAGATAGCTAAAGAGCGTTTAGTAAAGTTGCAAAAGAGATTTAAGCATTTAATTTTTAGGGATTTTTTAGTTGAGGACTAGAATTTAGTTCATTTATTTTAAAATTATTTTAAGATTTTTATAGGTTAATTCTTAGGCAGGTCCTTAGTAATTTTACAATCATATCCTCAAAACCTTAGTAATTATCATTAAATTTGTATGTTAATAATATCGTATACCAATGTTTGAAAATTTAACCGATAAATTCGAGCGTGCTTTTAAGGTGCTCAAGGGTCAGGGCCAAATCACTGAAATTAATGTTGCTGAATCTTTAAAGGAGGTCCGAAGGGCACTTTTGGATGCAGATGTTAATTTTAATACCGCTAAAAATTTCACGAACGCCGTTAAGGATAAAGCGCTTGGCAGGGATGTACTTACATCAGTATCTCCGGGTCAATTAATGGTTAAAATTTGCCACGAAGAATTAAAAGAATTAATGGGAGGCAATGAGGTCGATATTAATTTAAAGGCAAATCCAGCTATAATTTTAATGTCGGGTCTTCAGGGATCTGGAAAAACTACCTTCTCGGGAAAATTAGGAAATTATCTTAAAAATAAAAAAAATAAGTCAGTACTGCTTGTTGCTTGTGATGTATACCGACCGGCTGCGATAGATCAATTGCATGTGCTTGGAGAGCAGTTGGGAATTGAGGTATATTCTAACAAGGAAGAAAAAGACCCTGTTAAAATTGCTACTAGTGCTGTTCAGTACGCAAAAAGCAAAAGTTTTAATGTTGTCATTGTCGATACTGCCGGTCGTTTGGCCATTGATGAGCTTATGATGGATGAAATTGCCCGGGTAAAAGGGGCGATAAATCCTAGTGAAACATTATTTGTTGTTGATGCCATGACGGGCCAAGATGCTGTAAATACAGCAAAAGCCTTTAATGATAAAATAAATTTTGATGGTGTTATCCTTACAAAATTAGATGGTGATACTCGAGGTGGTGCTGCTTTAACGATAAAATCGGTCGTTAATAAACCCATTAAGTTTGTTGGTACGGGTGAAAAAATGGATGCTCTAGATGTTTTCTATCCTTCGCGAATGGCCGACAGGATTTTGGGCATGGGTGATGTGGTATCATTGGTAGAACGCGCACAAGAAAACTATGACGAGGAGGAGGCACGCAAGCTTCAGAAGAAAATCATGAAAGATCAATTTGATTTTAACGATTTTTTAGCGCAATTGAACCAAATTAAAAAAATGGGTAATGTCAAGGATTTGATGGGCATGATTCCAGGAATGGGAAAAGCGGTGAAGGATGTAGATGTTCCCGATGATGCCTTTAAAGGTGTTGAGGCGATTATCCTTTCCATGACACCTAAAGAAAGATCAACACCTGGACTGCTAAACACCTCACGAAAAGCACGAATTGCTAAGGGAAGCGGCACGAATATTATAGAGGTGAATAAATTGATGAAACAATTTGATGAAATGAAAAAAATGATGAAAATGATGAGTAACCCTCGCGCAATGGCCTCCATGATGAGCCAAATGAAAAATATGAAGGGAGGAGCACCTAATTAATCGTATGGATAATAATTCCTTGTATCCTGAAAAACCAATCTTAGAAAAAGAGGTGGTTAAAAATAATTGGGGACTTACTGTTTTTTCCTTAGTGCTATTTATACTTTCTTTACTCTTAGTTTTTTCTGAAAAGTTTATTTTTATTGCCTTTCTTATCTTGGTCCTATTTATTCACGAAATGGGTCATTTGTTATTTATGAAATTCTTTAAATATGAAAATGTGCGCATGTTGTTTATTCCGCTTATGGGTGCATTCGTGCAAGGTTCGAAGCCAAAATATTCTCAGCGAGAAAGTTTATTAGTTGTTTTTGCCGGCCCACTTCCTGGTATTCTATTCGGAGGAATTGCTCTTTATGTTGCTTCTGTTATTCAAAATGAATCGGTACTTACCTTAGGGTTCATATTTATTTTTTTGAATACCATTAATTTGTTTCCCATAGATCCCTTAGATGGTGGGCAATTGTTTAAGTTGTTAGTACACCGACAACGTGATTTATTTTTAATGATTTTTGCCTTATTATCTTCTTTATTAATGATTGTCGTTGGTTTTTTAGTTGATGATTATTTAATTATTATTTTTGGTTTTCTAATGGGAATTCGAGTTCGAGGAATGCAAAGAAATCATGCTGTGCGTTCTAAGCTTGACGAATTAGAGGTTAATTATCGATGTACTTATGAGGAACTCAGTAATCGAGATTATTCTATAATTAAGTCTGTGCTTATTGATAATTCAACAACGCTTAAGAAATACATTGAAATGTCTGAAGAAGATATCGATCCAATTATAGCGCCTAAAGTCAGTGCCATGTTAATCGCACCGATAAAAAAGGATGCGTCTTTATTTTTTAAAATTGCATTAATTATCCTTTGGATTAGTTCTTTTATCGTTCCACTAATTCTTTTTTTTAACTTAGATTTTAAGTGGTATTTTGAAAAGTTTTAACCCAAAAATAGCCCTGCTGTTTCTTTTCATAGGTACTTGTTCCCTGTCTACATTTGGGCAATGTGATCGTGTATTAATACAAGGTCAAGTGGTTGATTCATTGTTTCCACAGGGTTTTTACAACTTAATGGTTATTAATAAAACAAATGGCAGGGGTGTTTTTGGACAGCCTGACGGTCATTTTTCTGTGGTGGCATCGCCAAATGATATCATTGCTTTATCCACTAAATATTACCCTATTTATCAATTTGTTGCTTATCCAGATTCAAATTGCCAATGCCAAATTTTAGCCTATATCGAGCGCATTCCACAAGAATTCACGGAGGTGATTATCCGCCCTTTAAAATCATTGCAACAGATAAAGGAGGAAAGAGCAGCGCTTGCATTACGAGAAACTAAATTAGTATCGGGTATAAATGTTTTAGAAAGTCCGATCACTGCAATTTACCAGGCCTTTTCCAAAAAAGAGCAAAATAAAAAATGGATCGCAGCACAGGAATATAAAGATGATCAGCGTAAAGTGGTGAAAGAGTTATTGAGATTGTATGTTTCTTTTGATATAATAAATCTTTCCGAGGATGAATTTGATGATTTTATTTCGTTTATGAATCTCGATACTGACTTTTTGAAAACGGCAACGGAGATGGAATTAATCTTATTCATTAAGGATAAATATGATCATTTTCAGAGGTTCAAGCTTCAAGATGAATAGCTTTAGCGAGTTTTAAAAGGATGCTATTCCAATTATAGTTCTCGCTAACAAAGAGTTTTGCATTTTCTTGAATTTTGTGATAAAGGACGGGATCTGAAAGTAAGCTTTCAATACCAAAAATCATTTCTTGCTTGGTGTCAGCCACCCAAATGGATTCAAGGTGCTTCGCATTGATGGCATTGTTGGCTAGGGTAGTGGTGATGCAAGGAACTCCCAAGGCCATGGCTTCCAAAATTTTATTTTGCATTCCTGTACCAATTTTCATCGGTGCGATTAATACTTTTCCTTGAAGGTAGGATGTCCGGATGTCCTCAACCCAACCAGTAATCGAAGCATTAGGGGTGTTTTCAATTTGCTTCAGTAAACGGTTCGATGGATTTGCCCCCGAAATCAATAAGCTTAAGCTTGGTAATGCAGGCAAGATTTCCTTTAAGAGGTAATTGATAGAATCAATATTTGGGGCGTAATTTAAATTACCAATGAAAACAAGGTCGTATTTGGTGTCTACGGATGCGGCTTCAAAGTAATAACGATCGATCCCATTTGGTACGATGAGCATCTTTTTTTGATCGGGGTGAGAAATATATGCCTGGTCTTGTTTACTGATGATAGTCTGAAATTCAAAATAATTAAAAACACGCCGCTCATACTCTTTTAAACGATTTGTCTCAAGTCTAAATAAGAATTTCAAATACCATGGTGCTTTACCTATCCTTCTGTCCATCCCGATTGAAAGGGCGTCCATATAGTCGATTGTCTTTGGACAATCATGATAGTTTTTTACGTATTCGGCAGAACGTATTAATTGACAAATAATATGATCTGGTGCTATGGTCTGTAAAAGCGCTTTGACTTTATTTTGTTGTTTAATCGATGTAAAATAATTTACTTGTAGGGGTTTGCTATTGAATAATCCAATTATGATGCGGCAATAAATACCAATTTTTGAGAGTTTAAGAACATGAATTTCTTTTGTTATACCTTCAATGTGACTGAGTGCTTGTTTCGAAATAGTTTCTTCTGTTAAACTTATTAAATAAATATCATAGTGTTCATGAAGCGATTTAATAAAATAATACGTGCGAAGTTTGTCTCCTTTCTCTATTGGGAAGGGAAACCGGGTTGACATGATGACCAGTTTTTTCCTAGTCATAAATAATTTCTTTTAATTTTTTGACTACCACTTCTTGTGAAAATTGTTCTTGTAATAGGTCACGCATTAAGCCTTGATTATGTTCGATTTGTATTGGCTTGGATAGTAATTCTTTAAGTAACATAATGGCTGTTTCTTTTGTTTCAAAACAGATGAATTCAGAAGGGAAGCCAATTCCTTCAGCCGACTTTTTACTTAAGACCATAGGAACACCGGCATTCATTGCTTCCAACACTTTTATTTTTATGCCACTTCCTGAAAATATTGGCGAAACAAATATACCATGAGTTTTTAAAAATAAGGCGGCATCATTAACAGGTCCGTGAATGACGATTCCATCAGATACAAGATCTGATAAGGCTTCTTTTGATTCAAAGCCAGCAATGTGTAAGGTAAGCATTGGGTAGTCTATTTTTAGAATAGGAAACACATTATTGATAAACCAGCTCATTCCTTCAACATTTGGAAACCATCCAAAATTACCGATAAAGCAGATTTGATTTTGAGCGATTGCATCGACGGTTTTAATGGGTAACATCGATACGGGAATTTTCTCCACTTTATTGCTTTTTTCGAGCTTAAAAAAATCATAGTCGACACTAGAAATTGCGGCAATGCAATCAAGCTGAGCGGGTAATTTTTTCTCGTACTTACTTACTTTATTTGCCAAGCTAATTAGGAATTGGCGTTTCAACCAATTGTTAGTTGATGCAGCTCGATCTAACCAGATTTGATGCTCTACATTATGACTTCTGTAAATTATTTTCGCCTTTGATTTGGACTTTATTTCATCAAGGAATACGCATGCATATAATCCATCTAAAATTATATAATCGTATTCTTTTTGTGCAAGTAATTCGTTTATTTTATGGAGGAAGTTAGTTTGCTTATACCTTATCAAATTGTAAGGAAGTTTTGAAAATAGACTAGCGAAAAATGAACGTATGGATAAATCAGTGTTGATTTCTACAGGATAAATAGTAATATTATCGCCTAGATTTTGTTGGGCAGCATCACTATCCATTGGATGTTTAACGGTAGTAATAGCAAGGTAATCTATTTCGCCATGGATAGTTTCTCTTACATCTTTTAAAAAACGGTTTATCGCAAAACTTCCCCCATCAATTATGGGAAATGCGGGCTTTTGACTAATGTATAGAACCTGCATTTCGTTTCTTTTTTTTAATTAGTTTTCCCCAAAATTCACGACTAAAAATGGGGGAATCATCGGCTGCGGCTTTGGTAATAAATATCGCTATTGGTGTGAAGAAAATACCAGCCATCCACATTCCAAAGAAGGGTGAAACGACAGCAGTATCTGCTAGATTATCACCTATGCTAATTAGGATGAAATAAATCATGAAAATTACTGCCGCAATAACGACAGGGGCCCCAAATCCTCCTTTTCGAATAATTGCTCCTAATGGTGCCCCAATAAAAAAGAGCACAATGATGGCGTAGGTTAGGGCAAACTTTCGATGAAATTCAACCCAATATTGGTCTTCTTCTTTGGATATTGTTTTAATAAAATCCTTTTGACTACTAATATTTTGATTTAAGCGTCTTAATTTGGCAATGGCATCATTTAGAGCGATTATTTTTTCATTTTTATCGATTTCTTCCCAATTTTTAACGGTCGCTTTTTTTTCCGAATTCATTTTCTTCATATTTATATTCTCTAAAGAATTTATTTTAAGGAAATAGGCAGAGTTATTCATTGCACCTTCTGCAAATGATTTTTTGAGTTTTTTCTGTTTAATTTGCAGTGAGTCTGTCGCTGCATTAATTTGAAATACATTGAGCATTTCAAATTTGTTTGTAAAAACATCTTCGTCGGTTCTATTTAATTTGAAACCGGAAATGTTCATTTTATAAGAGGCTTTTTCAAAGTTCGTTATTCTTGATGGGTTCGTACTTACAGTTCCTTTTTGTTCTTGGCCATTGGAAAGAAAAATCGGACTTTGCGACTCAAGCTCTTCGTATACTACGCCATTTTTCAAATTAAAAAATAAATAAAGGCCATTTTTGGAACGATATAAACGCGCCTCCTTTGCTTTAACTGTTTTAAACTCTGTGGGAATAGAATGATCGTGAATAATTATGTCTTTAAATAGACTATCATTACCTTCTTTTACTTTAATGGCATAACCCTCTAAATCTCTTGTATATACGCCAGGTGTAATTATAGTTGATAATTTAGTATTCTGGATATCATAAATTAAGGAATGCCATTTTAAATTGGCTAATGGAATGATATAATTTGAAAAATAAAAAGTAAATCCTGCAAGTAAAATGACAACCATTGTTAAAGGTCTCATTATTTTGTATAATGACAAACCACTAGATTTTAATGCAGTAAGTTCATTTTTTTCTGATAAATTTCCGAAGGTCATCAGTGATGATAGTAAAATAGCTAATGGTAAGGCTAAAGGAATCAAACTTGCGGAAACGTAGAATAATAATTCTAAAATGACCAATATACTCAAGCCTTTTCCTATTAAATCATCAATGTACACCCAAAAGAATTGCATGATTAATATAAACATAGAAATCACCAAGGTGATTAGGAATGGGCCAATAAAAGATCGAATACTAAAAAGATAAAGCCGTTTCAAGCCGCTGGGTTTTAGTGCAAAAATAGGGAATAAACGTTGTATCTACCAATTTGATAGTTAGGCGCCTAAAAGTCTCTTTAAATCGTTCACCTGCTGATCCCAAAGCATTTTTGAATTTTCTAAATCTTCTGGTTCACTAAAATCGATGATCCGTAAGGCAACCATTGAGGTCATTGAGTCAACTTGGTAATTGATTTCAAAAAAAGTATCCAAGCCATTTTCCTCGTCTTCTAACCAAATAAATCGGATTCTTGAATTCATTTTGTGGTGTAATAATCTTGCTTCTTCTATTGTTCCATCCCAATCAAAGCTAAAGACATCATCACGCGCATTAACATCATCCGCAAACCACTCACTTAAACCAGTAGGAGTGCCGATCATATTTTCTAAGACGCGTGGAGAGGTCTTCAATAGGTACTCTAATTCAAATTTTTCTTTCATGGTTATTTTGATTGAATAATATTACTTTTGTTTTCAAATGCAATGTAATCATTTTATTCATTAAATGGCCTTAAAAGATTCTTTCCTGAAAAGTGGTCAGTATTTATTTCGCTACCGTGGTCACTTACCAATATTATTTTTTTTAATTATTCTTCCTGCTACCTATTTTTTCGATTATTCATTTTTGAAAGATTCTCCCGTGCTTGTGCGTTTTATAACAATCTCAAGTATTTGTTTGTTTTCTTTTGGTCACATTTTAAGGGCAATAATTATTGGATCTAGTGCAAGGCATACTTCAGGTAGGAATAGGGATCAGCAAGTTGCTCATCAGTTAAATACCACAGGTTGCTATTCAATGGTTAGACACCCCTTGTATTTTGCTAATTTTTTGATTTGGTTTGGTTTACTCATTTACCTTGCAAATCCATTACTAGGCTTGTTGATTTGTGCTGGATTTTGGCTCTTTTATGAGCGGATAATGTTTACTGAAGAGCAATTTTTATTGCTTTCCTTCGGGAATCAATTTGAAGATTGGGCGCGTTCTGTTCCTGCTTTTGTACCAAATATATTTTTGTATAAAAAATCAAGCAATCGCTTTTCGATAAAATCAGTTTTCACAAATGAATACCCGAGTATTATTTCTACCCTAACTACTTTTCTGATTCTTATTTTGGCGAGAAGGTATTCGATTGATGGGGCTCTCAATTGGCAATGGAACGATGCTTATTTAGCTAGTTCAATTTTTATTTTTGGGATTTCTTTTAGAATGATAAAGCATCGCACAGACTGGTTCAAGCATTAACACTTAGAAATGCGGCATTTTAAATTCTTGGCGTTGTTCAAGTGAACGACCTAGTGTTAATTCATCGGCATATTGTAATTCGGATCCTATCGCTACACCGCGCGATAAAGAAGTAATGAGCAGATTATTCCCTTGTATTTTTTTGAAAAGGTAAAAATTTGTCGTGTCGCCCTCCATTGTTGGACTCAAGGCAAATATTACTTCCACTACTTCAGTACCTAAAATTCGTTCCTGAAGGGGAATAATATTAAGATCTTGCGGACCAATACCATCCATCGGAGAGATTAATCCACCAAGCACATGATAAAGTCCTTTGTAGGTGCCAGTAGATTCAATCGCCATTACATCGCGAATATCTTCAACGATACAAATCATTTGGGGATTTCGATTTGGATTGGAGCAAATAGTACAAATAGGCTCATCACTGATATTACTGCAAACTTGGCAGCTGTGGGTGTTTTCTTTTAAAGAAAGTATGGATTGGGTAAATTGACTGATTTCTATGTCAGTCCTTTTTAATAAATTGAGGGAGAGTCGCAAGGCTGTTCTTTTTCCTATTCCTGGTAATGAAGATAATTGGTCGACAACCTGTTCTAGAACTTTTGAAGGTAAATTCATGAGCAAATTTAATCATAATGAATGGTATTGAACCTTTCGAATTAAGATTTATCATGATGGAAGATAATTAGAGGAATAATAGCATTAAATTTGTTGAATGGCAACGCCCGAAATTAATATTAAGAATAAACGAGCTCGTTTTGAATACCATCTTGAGGATGAATTTACTGCCGGTATTCAATTATCTGGAACAGAAATAAAAAGCATACGTGCTGGTAAAGCAAGTATTCTAGAAGCATATTGTATTGAGCAAGAAGGCGAAGTTTGGATTAGGAATATGCATATAACAACCTATGCCAATGGGTCTATTTACAATCATCAACCTAGAGCAGATCGTAAATTACTATTGAATAAAAAAGAAATCGAAAAGATTATTAAGTTTTTGAAAATAAAAGGAAATACACTCATTCCAATCAAATTGTTTTTATCGGAAAAAGGATGGTTGAAAGTGTTAATTTCTTGTGCGACTGGTAAAAAGCTCCATGATAAACGAGAAGATCTTAAACTGAAAGACGACAAAAGAGAGATGGATCGCGCTTTAAAACGTTAATCTCTAACGACCTTATATCCAGGATAATTTTTCTTATCAAATGAAAATTTACTATCTTGGAGTGAAGGATTTTCTTGAAATTTGGTAACATTATAGGTTATAATTGAACCATCTTTTGATTTAATAAAAGCTTGTTTTAACGAATTAGTTGATTTTGAAATGTAAATGACAATGCTTTTAAATTCGGAATTTGATGGTGACTTGGGTGTTAATGAAATAACGTGAACTTTTTCTCCATTCAGAAGTTCTTCTCTTTCATATTTATTTTTAAATCCCGTTTCCCAAATAGTCATTATTTTTTTTGGATTTAGGCTACCATCATCCCTATTTGCATCGGATTCATACACTGCTTTTTCTTCTTTTATGATAGTCCACGTTTTCATCCCATTTGAAATAATGGTATTGCCTGCAAAAGTTGCATTGAATTTATTTCCCTTAACCCAACCTTTACCGGACATATTTTCATTTGTTTGGTTGGTGGAGTTTTTTACAAGAGAATTAAATTCAAGGTAAAAACATTTAAGGGCTTTCATTTTTGACGAAACCTTATTTAGAATATCCTGTGATTTCTTATCTTGAGCGAAAAAAGTATTTAGGCAAGTGAGTAAGAAGATAAATGTGAGTAGCTTTAGTCTCATTTTTATTTTTTAAGCGCAAATATCTAAAATAATGCCATTACTAACAAATTTGCATAAAAAAAAAGGTTGAGTTTTGAAACTACTATTAGCTCTTCAAAAGTATTGTTTCCTGTCCTGATTGTTTTGAACCATATTCTATTCACCTAAGCATAGTAAGCAGTACTTGTAGAATGAATTTACTGCTAAGTTTTCATAAAAAATTAATCTACCTTTGCTCCATTAATAGATTATTAAATGTCTGAACACGATAAAATAATTGATGCTTCTCATTCAAGTATAATTCCAGACTTCAAAGAGTTGTATCGGTATAAAGATTTATTTATTACCCTTACGTGGCGCGATTTCAAAGTTCGTTATGCGCAAACCACCATTGGAATATTATGGGCGCTGCTTCAACCCGTGATAACCTTACTTATTTTATCGCTCGTTTTCGGAAAGTTTGTAGGTGTAAAAACGGATGTTCCTTATTTGTTATTCGCCATGACAGGATTGACCATTTGGACCTATTTTTCCTTTGTTATAACCAATGCAGGTGCTTCTATTATTGCAAGTCAAGGAATGATAAAAAAAATCTATTTTCCTCGTTTAATTATCCCTCTATCTAAAGCTGCTGTTGGATTAATTGATTTAGGCATTTCACTTTTAATCATGATTTGTTTGATGTTCTATTACGGTATTGTTCCAAGTTCAAATGTATGGCTTGCGCCAGTATTTCTTTTTTTTGGAATGCTAGCTGCCTTAGCAGTTGGAATTTGGTTAAGTGCTATAACGGTTCGCTACAGAGATTTTCAGCATGTTGTTCCATTTATGGTCCAAATAGGTTTGTATATTACTCCAATTGCATATCCTGCCGACTTCGCGATGCAACAATTACCCAAATGGGCGGCAACAGTGTATTATCTTAATCCTATTGCCGGAGTGGTTCAAGGATTTCGTTGGTCAATCTTTGGTGGTGAAGCTCCAGGTTCTTTAATGTATGTATCCTTCGTGATGATCCTATTTCTATTTATTTCCGGTCTTTTTTACTTTAAAAAGGTAGAAGGTGATATGGCGGATTATGTTTGAGTTTTCTAAGAAGCGCATCTCGCTTCGCTCGATGCCCGCTGAGTGAATCGAGCGGAGTCGAGAGACACAGCTAATCGAAAGGATTAAGTCTTAGGATTGGAGAGCATGCACGCATGCCACTTTTATTATAAAACTCTATCTACTTTTTACTTGATAAAAAAGCATTGCTGTCCGATAAAAATCGGACATTGTTTTCTATGTCCTTTTGTCTTGATACAAAAGAACGAAAAAATCAAGTCGCTGATTATTCTTCAATGCACTCCACTCTTGAAAAATGACCAATGCAGCGATCTCTGCGAGCTGCTTTATGGTGCCCATATTTCTGCGCCTAGGCGCATCGATTTATTTTTTCAGAATAATAGGCGACGAAAAAAAATATTATCGATTGGTCTTAATTATTTCAAACAAATAATAATTCCCCCTCCGGAGGGGGATGAAGGGGGAGGACTTTCTTTACTTTTTTTGCGGGCCTTCGATAGCCTCAGGCACCTTAAAAAGTAGAACAATCACTCTTTTACCCACTTGCGGATTTGAGTTCCTGTCTCATCACTTAATCGAAGCAGGTAGCTACCCGAAGATAGCTCTTGTGTTGGAATGTTTATTAGCTTCACAGCATCAGTAATCACCTCATTTTCGGAGTATTTGTAGATTATTCGACCTTGAATATCGTATAAGCCCAATTCAAAGTCCTGTGATTGAGGAACAAATACGTTAACTTCCAAAAAGTCATTCCCTGGATTTGGATAAAGTGGTAATAAAATAACACCATCATTTTCAACATTCCTACAGCTTGTGTTATTTGCTAATTCTCCATCGAGTAGGTTCAAAGCATTAAATCCTTCTCCCTCGACGCACACATATGAAATGTAATTATCTTGAGTTGCAATATAAGCCGATGGGTGACTTTGAAAAATATAAATAGTACTCTCACCCGGTGCCAATGATCCTTGCCACGCTTCCATAATCGGTAGTCCATTTAGTAGCGTAAGCAATAAATTCGCTTCAGTTATTATGATATTCCCTTCATTTTTCAATTCACACGCGATTGTCCAGTATGATGAATTTTCCTGACAATATAAATTACGTATTGCTAAGTCAAAATTAGGAGCAACTATGGTATAATTTTGCTCAAGTGTATCCATGCAACCAATGTTGTTAGATACTTGTAAACTCACTGTCATTGTGTTTCCAATTTCCGTATTGGAGTAACTATGTATTACATTTTCTTCCGAAGAAGAAACGCCATCTCCTAGTTCCCATAAGTAGGAATTGCCGCCAATACTATTATTAATGAAATTACTGTTAATGCCTGCCACTAATTCGATAGGGTCAATCGTGAAGTCAGCTTGTAAAGGACCTGCAACATTTATTAGTATTAAAGTATCTTGCATGCACCCTTGGTCACTAGTTGCAGTGAGATCGAGGTATTGAATGCCAGTTGTGAGAAACAAGTAGCTTGCGCTGGAACTCGAAAAAGGGAATTGTAAATTAACTACCCAATCGGTATTTGTAATATTTCCAACTGCTACCGTTGAATTATTGGTGAATTGCGTGTAGGTATACTGACAAGCGGGACCGATAGTCCAAGAAAGTTGGGGATTCGGGTAAATAGTTACATTTTGTTGGATGCTATCACTGCAGCCATTACTTCCTGTTTCGACTAAAAGAATGGTATAGTTTCCATAGCTATTATACTGTTTTGCGATGCTTGGATTATTAGCGAAAGTTCCATCACCATATTCCCAATAATGATTTACTAAACTAAAGGGATTGACAATAGTACTGTTGTTTTGGATAACTACATTTGCTCCTTCGCAGGCATTGTTAACCGTAAAAGAAGCACTTGGACTTGCCTGCATATTAATTGGAATACTTACGGTATCGATACATCCATTGGTATCGCTAACTTCCATAGAAACATCAAAGTTACCGGAATTCATAAATAAGCAAGATGGATTGGCAAGTGTCGAAGAATTAGTGCCTTGTTGATCAAAATTCCATAAATAAGTAGAAATTGGAGCATCGCCAGGAACGCTTGTGTTTGTGAAATTAACTAACTGACCTTCACAATTTCCCAAATGTGTGAATGATGCATTGGGTAAATTATGGACTTCTAGCACTTCTGTATGAAAAGCCCCACATCCTCCAGCAGATTCTGCATACAATTCTACCGAATAGACTCCTGATGAAAGATACGTATGATTCGGGTTTGGAATAGTTCCTGTTGCGCCATCTCCAAAATCCCAAAACCAAACAGTAACTGGGTCGTTGGGTAGTCCTACGCTTAAGTCACCAAATGCATTGGGTAAGCCAAAACATTGATTTTGAAATGAGAAATCAGCCAATGGTGCTTGACCGGTAACAGTTATTTGTATTGTGTCTTGAGCAATACAACCATTTGCATTCATTGTTTCTACGGTGTAAATCCCACTTGTATCCACAGACCAAAATGAGGATTGTCCGGGACTTGAGTTTCCATTCCACTCATAACTTATGGTTTCTTGTGCACCAATTTGTAAAGCAATTAGATTGTCAGCACACAAGGAGGTGTCAGCACCAAGAAAAACATTCTGAGAGTAATTATCAATTGTAAAAGTAGTTGCGCCACTATTTTTGATACAACCCAAAGCATCCATAACTTGCACCGAATAAGATCCAGGGGCTGAAATGCTTAAAATTGGTGTTGTTGCTCCAGTATTCCATAAATAAGTGAAACCAGGTCCCAAACCAGTATTCCATTGAACAGTGTTATTTATGCAAATAGAAGTATTAGCAGGTGCGCCAATAACTGGATAATTAAGTAATACGGTATCTCGAGAAACAACGCCAAATAGATTTGTTCCTTGCAACCAATAGGCCCCAGTTTGATTCACGGAAATAGCGTTCGCTGTGGACCCAGTAGACCAAAGTAAATTTGTAAATCCTGCGGGGGCTGTTAAGGTAACAGGACAAAAATCACTAGCATTAATATTTTGCCCTAAGTTTATATTACTTGAATATTTGTTTAACAAATATGTTTCAATTGCTATTCTATCTTGGCTTGATAAGGCCAAATTATAAATGATTACTTCAAAAATGTCTTTTTTTCCAAAGTTGTCACCGGTAATTGTGGACCCTAGAAATATTTTATTTGTACTTGTTTGTTGCGGGCCAGTTGTTCTGGAAGGACTTGTAAACGGCACCTTGTTTAAATGATAATTTGTGGTTCCATTATTTCTCGTGTAGGATAATATAAATGGCTGGGTGTTGGCAATAGATTGAAAATTCCCGAAAGGTGATGCTGTTTCTATAAAGCCTCCGCCTACAGTATTACCTGTTCGACCTATCCAAAAGCCTGTATTGTATCCATGATCCATAATCCGTGAAAAATCGGATTCACCGCTATTCTGTTTAGCAACAATAAAAATGGTCGAATTACCGAGCGTTAAATTATTCGCTGTTTGTAAATTATCAGTGCCATCAAAATTGACATACGGCAAACCATTCAGATTAGAAGTAGAAATAAATTTGGGTCTTAATGAGGTGTTTACTGAAGAAAAATTATTACCCGAACCAGTTAGATTATTCCATGAGGTAACCTCATTTCCTGAGGTTTGAACACCATTATCTGCTGCGAGCCAAATAAATAAACCGGGAATACTAGATGGTGAGTTTTGCGCATAAAAAACATTGAACTGCGTTCCAAAAATTAACGATATTAAAAGAATCAATGTCCTTTTCATGTCTTTTAAAAATGTTTTGTGACCAAGATAAAGATTTTTTTTAATTTTATGATTTATCTGTTTTTATATTTAAAAAACAAAACTAGCATATTTAGAGGATACTATAAATGAATACAGCAATAAAAGTCGAAAAAATAGCAAAGTGCTACAGGCTTGGTGCCATCAAAGATTCAACTTTTAGAGACAGTATATCCTCCATATTTAAACCAAAAAAAGCAAATAATTCAACTCTATTTTGGGCCTTAAAAGAGATCAGTTTCAATGTAAATAAAGGTGAAATCATAGGAATAATTGGTAAAAATGGTGCTGGAAAAAGCACGTTACTAAAAATTCTTTCTCAAATTACAAAGCCATCCTCAGGAAAAATAGAACTTAAGGGTAGGGTAGCATCGCTATTAGAGGTTGGCACTGGTTTTCATCCCGAATTAACGGGGAGAGAAAATATATTTTTAAATGGTACCATTCTCGGTATGAAGCGAACGGAAATCATCTCTAAATTTGATGAAATTGTTGCGTTTTCGGGTGTGGAAAAATTCTTGGATACTCCAGTGAAACATTATTCCTCAGGGATGTATGTGAGATTAGCTTTTGCTGTTGCCGCACACTTAGAGCCAGAAATTTTAATTATTGACGAGGTACTAGCTGTTGGCGATTCAGATTTTCAAAAAAAATGCTTGGGGAAAATGAGTGAAGTAGCTAATTCTGGCAGAACGGTTTTATTTGTTAGCCACAATATGCAAGCTGTTTCGGCCCTTACTAAAAAATGTATCTTGTTGAATGATGGGATGATCGAATATTTTGGTGATACTAATGCAGCAATACAAAAATATCTTTGTAATAGTAATGAAATATACATAAATCTAACTAAACAGGATTATCCTCATATTAAGAAGGTAGAAATTCATTCAAGTGAATCCACAAATATTCATCAGGTTAACAAACCTTTTGCCATTACTTTTGATATTGAAACAAATCAACTTTTAAAGGGCGCTGCGGTATCTTTTCAAATTATTGATAATGAGGGAACACCGATAACTCATGTCTTAAACATCGATAGTGAAGTACCTTTTTGTAATGAAATAGGTGTGTTTAAATTAAAATGTGCCTTTCCAAAACTTCGGCTTTATCCTGGAAAATATAGTCTTACGGTTTATTTTGCTGAATTATCAACGAAAAATCACTTTGAAACATTGGAAAATATTTGTCCTTTTGAAGTGGTTGTCCTTAACGAAATACGAGATTATTATTGGATTCCAAACCATGCTCGGTATATAGATGACTATCAATGGTCCCTGATTTCTTAATGAATAATAATGCAAGAAAAAATTAAAAGTCCGATTACGGGATCCACTAATACAGAAGTAGAAAAAGTCATCGATTCTAGGGAGATTATAAGCTTATATTCAGATCAATTTAACTTTGATGCATCTTCTTATTTTAATGAACTAGAAGAAATATATATTGTAAGGTGTTTAGACACTAATTATCGATTTTATTATCCATTTTCAATTCAAGGGAAAGAGGATATTTACAAGCATTTACAAAATGTTGACTTTTATTATTTAAAAGACCGATGGGAGTTTGGTGCAGTTTCTAAATTGATAGCTCCAGGCTCTTCCTTACTAGAATTAGGTTGTGGAAATGGTTATGCATTAGAGAATTTCAAAAAAAATGGAATAAGTTGTAAAGGCTTGGAGCTAAATCAAGAAGCCATTAATATATGCATTGAAAAAGGCTTGGATGTGCTATCATCACCTTTGCACGAGTACGCAGATCAAAATGAATCTTTGTTTGATGTGGTTTGCGCTTTTCAATTACTGGAACATTTAGCTGATGTTGATTATTTTATAATGAATTCCTTAAAATTGTTAAAAAAAGGTGGGTCTTTCATTGTTTCTGTTCCAAATAATGATTCCTTTGGTCATCTTTACAATATTCTTAATCTCCCTCCTCATCATATGGGTTTATGGAACAAAAAGGTGTTTTTAGCATTACAGAAATATTACCATATGAAGCTTGAAAAAGTTTTGTTTACACCATTAGATTCCTCACAATTAAAAGATTTTAAAGCGCATTACGCAACTGTTCTGGGCAAATTACCCTTTTTACTGCGAAGTATTTCTCGATTTCCTGTTCTTTTTAATATGATAATTCCAAAGCGACTAAAAGGATATACAATTGTTGCAATTTTCAAGAAAGTTTAATAAATGAGGATAGTTTTTGGTATTAATAATTTTGATAATGCAGGTGCTGAAAACTTCATGTTAAGGCTCGCCAAATACTTTTCATTTAAGGGACATGAAATTGCGCTATTTTCTTTATTTCCGATTGAAGAAAAGCATCTATATCGCGTGAAAATAATATTTGGCGATACTTTTTCTAGTGTTGAATTGATTGGACCTTATCTGCCTAATCGATTCTTGGATTTTTTTCTTTGGAAAATAAATAGAGCCGCTATGATAGTTGGAAAATTAGACTGGAGGAAAGAATTTATTGAAAACAAAACCAAGCAAAAAATTATCAATTTTAAACCTGATCTATTAAACAGTCATCTTTTCGAAACGGATGATTTTTTCTCAAAAGATCTTACGATCCCTCATGTGATTTCAATGCACGGACCTTATGAATATTATCTGTATAAAGATTCTAATGATGATGGTGAACTTGATCAAATAACCAAGGCCACAGGGAATAAAATATTAAATAATAATTTTATAGAACGTGCAGAAAAGGTGCTTTCAAAATCAAAAAACGTAATTTATTGCGCCGACAAAAATCTTGAAATCTTACAACATGTTGAGATCAGCAATTTAATATTAGAGAAAATCTATTATGGTTACGAACGAAAAGAACAAAGCGTAAAAAATCGTGAAGTGACTCAGCTTAACATTGGTATGTTTGCCAGAGGAGTAGAAAGCAAAGGGTGGGACATTTTAATAGCGGCATTTTTACGATTGGAAGATAAATATGAACACATCACTTTAATGCTCGCTTTTTCAGAAACGAACTATATGGATTACCTTAAATTAAAGTATGCTAAGCACGAAAAAATTCAATTTCTTGGTTTAATTGATCCAATTGATGAATTTCTTTCATCCATAGATCTAGTAGCTTTTCCCACTTACTATCCCGGAGAAAGCTTACCGAATACTATTATCGAGTCTCTCATGTTTGACATTCCAGTGATTTCAACGCAACATGCTGAAATCCCTAATATGATACAATATAATGGTGTGCTTGCGGGGACAATTGTAAATATTCAGGGCGTTGAATTCGACGAGCAGGTGAAGAGATTTTCAGATGCGATTGAAAAGTACCTAATTAACCCTAATTTTTTACAAGAACAAAAAGAGAACTGTAAGATTGTTTCGAATCAGTTTGAAATGGATACTTGCTACAATAAGTATTTAGATTTTTTTTCAAAAGTCACAAATCAAAACCTATAAATGACTAATCAAAAGGAAATCTTTTTTTTTATGCCTTTATTATCAATAGGTGGGACAGAAATGGTTCATTTAGATGTGATTAAAGCTTTGAAGGTTTATCCTGTCAAGATTTTTATTCGATATAGTTCAAATGTTTGGAAAGGCCGAGAATACAGCCAATCAACAAAAGCCAAGCAGGAGGGAAAAGCAATGCTGGCTGAATTTAAGGAATATGGACCAGTCACTTTTCTTGATCGCTTTTTGGAAGCGCCAAGGTTGGGAAGAATGATTAAAAATATATTCATTCGTTTTCTTGCCAAAAAAATTAACCGTTCAGAAAATCCAATTGTAATTTTTTGGCATAGAGAATCTATTGATTTTCTAATCGATAAGCTAGCGCCGCATGTGAAAATAATCGATATTGTTCACAATAATTCTAACAATGACGCTGCCGATCCGGTGTATCTTCTTAATGATTGGGTTCCCCGTATAGACAAGCGCATACTGATTTCTGAGGGATTAATGAAATGGATAGATCCGCTTTACAAAGAAAACGGGTATAGCGCAGCTTTTAAGGATCGAATGACTGTAATTAATCATTGTGTTTCCTTTCCTTCTGAAGGAATGATTACAAAGCAGAATGACAAAATGCATGTTCTTTTTATTGGGCGTGACTCCAATGAAAAAAGATTCCCTTATTTCTTGGAGATTATACAAGAATTAATCAAAGATAGATTGCCGTTAGAAATTCATATTGTTGGTCCTGATCATACAGATTATCCTGAGGTAAAAAGCCATCAAATAAATTGGTATGGGACATTAAGCAACAGGGCTTTAATAGAGCAGATTTATCGTAAATCTCATATTCTTGTTAATACTTCATCCTCTGAGGGATTTCCAAAAGTAATTGCAGAAGCGATGTCTTTTTCTTGTGTTCCAATAGCAACAGCCGTTGGGGATGTTCCAAGTCAAATTCAAATGAATCAAAATGGTTATTTAACGAGCCCTGCAAATTGTGTTTCTGAAACTATAGCCATACTAAAACAACTCCATTCGAATCCCGAGGAATTAAGCCGCATAGCAGAAAATTGCTACCTTTATGCCATTACGAAATTCTCTGAAGAAAGATTTAAGCATGAGTGGACAAGTGTCATTGAATCCCTTAGTTAGTGTTATAATTCCAAATTACAATCATGCACCCTTTCTGAAAGAGAGAATTGACTCAGTTCTCAATCAATCATTTGACAATTTTGAGGTAATCATTCTCGATGATAAGTCTACTGATCATTCAAAAGAAGTCATCGAGAGCTATCGTAATCACGAAAAAGTAGTACATATTGAATACAATTCGCAAAATAGCGGGAGTACTTTTAAACAATGGGATAAAGGCTTAAAACTTGCAAAAGGCGAATGGATTTGGATTGCAGAAAGTGATGATGTTGCTCATCCAGCGTTTTTAACTTCCACAATGAGTTCTACCGATAGTAACACATCTCTCATCTTTACACGATCAAAAATTATTGACGCTACGGGCGCAACAGGATCTTTTCTTGGTTGTGATTATTTCCCTCATCCTTCTTTTTTAAATGAATTAGACATTCACCAAGGAAAGATTAATCCAATTGCATTTATAACCAAAGAAATGTATAATTTCAATCATATTGTAAATGCAAGCAGTGTTCTTTTTAATAAAAAGTGCGCACCAAACATTGAAAAAATCATGTCAAGATTTAAGTTATGTGGTGACTGGTATTTTTGGATAAAGGTTATTGAAAAAGGGCAAATTAAATATATAGACAAGGAATTGAATTATTTTAGAACACACGAATTAACAGTAAGAAAAAGTTCTGAAAATCAAATATTTGCATATTTTGAGAATGCAGAGATTACCAAATACATTTATAATATTGCTAGAAGTAAAGAGTTAAAAGGGAAATATTCAGATTATCTTATTTATATCTACTTCAATAGGTATGATAATCAAACAAGAAAAGGAACCTTTATTAAATTTCTTTATACGCTATCTCCTTTCGGATTCAGACCCATTTTGATTGCATTAAAAAAACGAATTTCAAATGCTTGATTTATCAATCATCATAGTAAATTATAAAACTCCTTCAATTACCGTTGATTGTATAGAATCTATCTACAAGCAAAATTCCACCCTGAATTTCGAAATCATTGTAGTAGATAATGATTCTCAAGATAATAGTGAAGCCTTCGTTACTGAAAAATTTTCAGAAGTAATATGGATTAACAATCAGTCAAATGAAGGTTTTGGTAGAGCAAATAATCTTGGTATTAAAAAAAGTAAAGGTGAATTTATTTTACTCTTGAACTCTGATACTATTATCATCGACAATGCAATTCAGAATGCATTATCTAAATTGAAATCAGATTGTGATAATACTGGTATAATTACTTGTCAATTATTAAACAAAGATGGCTCTCTTCAAAAAAGTTTTTACACAAAAAATGCTTCTTATAAGGAAATTCTGAGTTATAATTTATTTTACGATTTTTTATTTAGTTCAAATAAAAAAAATGATTCTGAACTTATAATGGCTATCCATGGAGCATTTATGATGTTTGAAAAGGAGAAAATAGATAAGTTTGGTTACTTTGACCAAGATTTTTTCATGTATTCGGAAGAATTCGAATGGTGCTACAGATTATTGAAAAATGGCCTCAAATTGAAAATATATGATGATATATTTATTTATCACTTAGAGGAAGGAAGTAGTATCAATAAAGACTGGAATATAAAACAACGGTATTTATCAAGTGCTTTACTTTTTAAAAAAACACATGGTTCCTTAGGACTTTTATTATACCTTTCGCTCCATTTCCTTAATTTGCTTACAAATTCTATTCTGATGTGGAAACTTGATAAAAAATATCGAAATGAATTTGTGGAGAGTCAAAAATATTTCTGGTCTTTAACTAAAGGTTATTTTAAAATTCTATTCGGAACCTATCAACGACCACTTAAATTAATCAATAAGAAATAATGAAAGTTATACTTACCAAATTGATTAAATCAATTCCTTTCATCGGCAAGTGGAAGATAAATTCTGAAAAATATTTTGCGCTTCATGCGGAGCCTGGGAAATATAATAGCCCAATAGTAACATGGAACGAAGTTATCGAAAACAACTATTACAAAACTGGACTTAATACTGAATTAAAAGATATTAATTTAAATTCGGATTTTCAATTTGATTTGTTAAAGGAATTTGAATCCTACAGTATGATTTTCCCTTTTCAAGCATCAAAAAATAATACTCATCGCTATTTCTATGACAATCCCATGTTTGCATACATAGATGGGTTGTTTCTATTCTGCTTTTTAAATAAATTCAAACCAAATCGAATTATCGAAATTGGATCGGGCTATTCTTCAGCTTTAATGATTGATACATTTGAAATGAATCAGTCAAAAGTAGAAATGATCTTTATTGATCCCTACACGGATAGAGTTGATCAGCTATTGAGTAATAGCGATTTTCTAGTTTCAAAATACATGCGAATTCCTGTGCAAAAAGTTGATAATGATATCTATTCGAATCTGAAAGAAAATGATATTTTATTCATTGATTCATCCCACATTGTAAAAACAGCAGGTGATTTAAATTATATTTTTTTCGAGATTTTGCCTCTTTTAAATTCAGGAGTTATTATTCATGTTCATGATATATTTTTTCCATTTGAATACCCAGAAGAATGGTTAAAATTAGGTTTATGTTATAATGAAGCATATTTCCTGAGATCATTTTTAATGAATAATACTAATTATGAGATTTTGTTCTGGAATGATTATGTCCTACAAAATCAACCTGATTTTTTTAAAAATAAAACTTCTCAAACTAAGGCCAGAGGTGGAAGTTTTTGGATGAGAAAGAAAAAACACAATGTTTAGTATCATTATACCAACTTACAATCGTGCTAATCACTTGCCCAAAGCTATTGAAAGTGTATTGTCACAATTATTTACGGATTGGGAATTGATTATTGTGGATGACGGTTCAACTGATAACACTAGCGATGTTGTGGCATCATATAATGATCCACGAATAAAATATATTTACCAAGAAAATGCTGAACGAAGTGCTGCAAGAAACAATGGTATTCGTAATGCCAATAGCGAATGGATCTGTTTTCTAGACAGTGATGACGTATACCTGAATCAACATTTAGCTGTTTTCGAAAAGGCGATAAATGAATCGGCAAACCCTAGATTTTTACTCAGTGGTTGTATTCGAGAAGAGGCGGGTGAACAAAATTTATATCCCCTCATCAATTTGAACAACAATGTCATTGAAGAGATTTGGACTCGCTTTATTCTTGCAAATGCCGTTTGTATTCACCGCTCCATTATGCTCAACCATCAATTTGATCTTAGGTTTCGAATTTGGGAAGACACCCATTTATGGACGCGTTTGGCGGTTCATTATGAGCTTCAAGTACTCAAAGATTACACCTGTAAACAAATTATCAATCCTGAGGGTACCGTTGCTTCTGGTTTGTCTAAGGTTAAAATCTTAGATGTAAAGCAGTACCTTGCGGCTATAAAAGATGTTTATCAGGATGAAGCGGTCAAAAAAAGCATTTCACACGATTTTTATTTGGCTTACTTAGAACAGAAATTAAGAATGTATTTATATCAATCTCGGATGAATGGTCAGCTTGGTGTGGCTCTGCGTATTTGGTTTAGCTACTTGACCAGATTTCCGCGTTGGTTTTTAGTGTTGGAATTTCCCAAGATATTTTTAAATGCTTTGGGAATAAAGAAAAGGACCTCATGACTCCAAAAAAAATACTCGTGGTTACTTCGTGGTTTCCAAGTGAAGCAGAACCGGGCTTGGGTTCTTTTGTACTGGATCAAGTTGCAGTGCTAAGAGAACATGGATTTGAAGTCGAAGTACTTAAGGTATATATTCGTGGGAATTTTTTCTCTCAATGGGGTTGGGCTAAAAAAAATGAAGTTGTGACATACCATGGCATTAAAGTATATGATGTTTCCTTGAAGCCGTTATTACCAGGGTTAAGGACTTGGACGCTTTTTAAATTAAACCGTTTCGCAGCCGAAGTACTTGAAAGCCATGTCAAAGATGTTGAACTAATTCATAGCCATGCTGTTTTTCAGGCCGGTTGGGTGGCCAAGTTCTTATCTAAGCAATTCGCTATTCCATGGGTTCATTCCGAACATGCTTCGCAATTGGTTTATGGAATAGATTCATTGTCACTCGCAGACAAAGCCAGAGCATTTTCTGTTCTTGATAGCGCTGAGGCTTTGATTTTTGTGAGTGTATTTCAAAAACAAAAAGTAAGCGAATATTTCAGTTTGAAGCCCGATAAAGCGAAGGTAATTCCCAACATGTTATCACCTCTTTTTGCGAATTCGACCTTATGTAGGGATAAAAGATATACAGCCCTTACCATTCAATCGTGGGTGGAGGTGAAGCAGCCTCATCTTTTATTAGAGGCTTGGAGTTTATTCGTTCAGATTAATCCGGATGCGCGTCTTTTATGGGTTGGTTCAGGGCCATTAAAAGCAAAGTTGATTTCAGAAATAAAAGATACTAGCTTGTTTAAAAGTATAGATTTTGTCGATTATGCCTCACGTCAAGAGGTGATGGATTACCTCAATCAAGCGTGTTTTTATATTTCTAGTAGCGCTTCTGAGACTTTTGGAATTGCGATTATGGAAAGTCTTTCTCAAGGTTTACCGGTCGTAGCGATAAACAATGGTTCAGTAGAAGAGATTCTTATAGAACCGCATGGGATAATTACCGAAAATGATGCGAATTCGTTGTTTGAGGGGATTTTAGAGATGAGTTCAACATGGGAGAATTATTCAGCAGCTGCGCTCAGAATAGATATTTTAAAGCGTTACGGATCAGATGCAATACTTCAAATGTGGGTAAAAGAATACCAAAATCTTATTCCATGAAAAAAGTTCTAATCCTCGCTTACGATTTCCCGCCTTATGTTTCTGTAGGGGGGCTGCGACCTTATGCATGGTACAACTATTTAAAAGAATTTGGTGTAGAACCAATTGTTGTAACCCGCCAATGGGGAAATACCCACGGTAATCGCTTAGACTATATTTCTGCTGGAAGTTCAAAGCAGTCCATCGTAGAGCTTAGTGAACACGGAACCATCATTCGTGCGCCATATAAGCCAAATTTTGCCAATCGTTTATTGTTGAAACACGGTGACCATAGAGATCGTTTTCTACGCAAATCTATTTCTGCCTATTATGAGTTTGCTCAATTTCTGCTACCCATAGGTCCGAAGATTGAATTGTATAAAGCGGCCAAGCATTTTCTCAAAAATAACCAAGTCGATGCCATCATTGCAACTGGAGATCCTTTTATCTTGTTTAGGTATGCTTCTAAATTAAGTAAGGCGATTAATATTCCATGGATTGCTGACTACCGAGATCCCTGGAGTCATAATGAAGAAGCTCAAAAGACGATGATTCAGAAAATATGGAATACGTACATGGAAAAGAAAACGGTTTCTACAGCCTCTCATATTAGTACGGTTTCGAAATTTGTTCATTCCAAAATAGATACTTTAATTCCCAATAAACCATTCAGTATTTCACCGAATGGTTATGATACATTGGTTATTGATCAAATTAAAAACATCAAGCAAAACGATGAGGAACTTTGTATTTCATTTGTTGGAACGATCTATCCATGGCATCCAATAAAAAGTTTTTTACGAGTAGCGAATGATTTTATCACGGAGCACCCAGAAGCAAAAATCCGTTTCAAATTTTATGGTACCAATTTGACCGATGAATTGAATAGAATGGTGAGTGAACAATTTCCGAATTTAAAAGGCCAAGTATTGATTACGCCGAAGATGCAAAACCAAGAATTGTTGGAGAAACTCGCATCAGATCATGTGATGATTCTATTTAACTATTACTCCTATATGGGAACCAAGATTTTTGATTATTTGGGTATTCGGCGAAAAATCATTTTATGTTATGAAAATGATCCTGAAGCGCATTCTTTGAAACAGAAGTACTATCATGTCGATGAATCAGGAAGCGAAAGCAAACAACTTCAGGCGGATTTGATTAAGCAAACTAATTCGGGGATTATTGTGAAAGACTCACAGCATTTGAGGCAAGTCCTGCAAGATTTATACATGGAATTTCAAGCTGCCGGTCAAATCGCCTGCGATTCACATGGTATTGAACAATTTTCGCGTAAAATTCAAGTGGAACGATTGGCGGAGATTATAAAGGGGTTTTCAACTTTGTAGTTTGGGGATAATCACGATTTTTCCTCTTTATGCAATATTTCCTCCCCCTTAGTCCCCATCCAGAGGGGGAACGACTCAGCTCCAGCCATTCCAGAGCGGGAAATGCATCGCTCGCCCCAAACAAAACTTTCCTCCCCCTTAAATCCCCCTCTTGAGGGGGAAATGCATCGCTCGCCCCAAACAAAACTTTCCTCCCCCCTTAAATCCCCCTCTTGAGGGGAAATACTTTGTTTATTCCCCCTTTGGAGGGGGACGAAGGGGGAGGAGCTAAGTTAAACTTAATCTGGATTTCCACTTCTTAAGCAATGAACAGCATGATTAATTTTTCCAGCAACTTCATCAATTTGATTCAACCCTTCCCCTTCTTGAAATCTCAACAGGGTAAATCCTAGCGCTATTAATTTATCTTGTCGATATCGATCGTATGTTGGATTATTATCATGTGAGTTCCCATCGATTTCAATAATTAATCCCAATTCTTTGCTAAAAAAATCAACAATTCATTCGAAGGGAGAACTATTTATCGACTACTAGCGTCCGCAGAGGTGGAAATATTCGGCCTTGAATTTCATGGTTTTTGCTACTGAACTGAAACTGTTAATTTTTAAAATTTCTGCAAGAACATTTTTGAAAAATCTTAGTTTAAGAAAGGAGCTAAAATTGTTCGAAACGCGTTTTAAATAGTTGTAAAATAATGATTTTCGAACAAAATAGAAATACAGAGCCTTGACTTTTTTGTTTCTTTTTTTGTCAAGCAAAAAAGAAAGACAGCTACTTCCTATATAAAAAAAGTAAGTACTTTTAATCTATGGTAGTGATCGTTGATTATGGTATGGGGAACATTCATTCTTTACGTAGAATTTTTAATAGCTTAAAACTCCCTGTTGTGGTTAGCCATAAGGTCAAAGATATCCAGGAAGCTTCTCATATCATTCTGCCAGGGGTAGGTCATTTCGGACGAGCGATGGATGAATTGAAGCAACGAGGACTCATCGATGCCTTGAATCAAGCCGCCATGGGAGATAAAAAACCGATTTTAGGTATTTGTTTGGGTATGCAACTCATGACTGCGTCGAGCGAAGAGGGTAACTCAGAAGGCTTAGGTTGGTTTTCCTGTAAGACAACTAAGATTGTGGTGGAAAATCCTATCCAATTTAAGGTGCCTCACCTCGGATGGAATACCTTGCATACAACCAAAGCTCATCCAATACTTCAAGGAGTCCCCAGCCAAAGTGAAATGTATTTTGTGCATGCTTATGCAGTGGATAAAGCCGATGAAGAACAGGTATTATGCACCACTACCTACGAAAAAGAATTTGTGTCGGGATTGATTTCAGAAAACATCCTTGGGGTCCAATTTCATCCTGAAAAAAGTCACGCTATTGGCCAACGAATTCTTGCTAATTTTACCCAATCATGTATCGTCCAAGATTAATTCCATGTTTACTCATTCAAGGTGGTGATTTGGTTAAAACCATCGGTTTTTCCTCCCCTAAATATATCGGTGATCCTTTGCATGCGGTTCATTTATTTAATGAATTTAATGCCGATGAACTCATATTGTTAGATATAAAGGCCACTAAAGAAAATCGCTGTATTCCGATTGATTTTGTTCGAAATGTGGGTGAAGAGGCCAATATGCCGTTTTCGGTAGGAGGAGGGATTAAGTCTTTAGAAGAAATCAGGCAGCTTTTGGAAGCTGGAGCAGAGCGTGTGGTTTTGGGAACGGTAGCTGCTGAGACACCATCCTTTGTGCGTGAAGCCAGCGAGCGATTTGGAAAATCTACTATTGCGGTCTGCATCGATATAAAATATTCATTTTGGGGAAAACTACAAGTGGTGGCTCGAAATGGTCAGAAAGTGATTTCTGCTGATGTTGTTGGCTTCGCGAAAGAAATGGAGCGCATGGGTGCAGGAGAATTACTTATTCAATCGGTTAATAAAGATGGTACATACCAGGGGTTGGAAGTTGCTGTGCTTCAGGAGGTATCCCAAAGTGTGGGCATTCCTGTTGTTGGTTTGGGTGGACTAGCTTCCATGGAAGAAATTCGAATCATTCACCCAAGGACGTATCTTAATGGTTATGCTGCAGGTAGTTTATTCATCTATCAAGGCAAACATAGAGGAGTATTGGTCAACTATCCTTCGTCTGATGAGGTGAAGAAGCTTTTTAATTGATACTTTAATGTTGTATTTTTGTACAAAATAATGTCAGAACCTGAACTTTCATATCAAATTTGTAGCCGTTGTGTTATGGATACCACTGATCCAATCATAACTTTTAACGAGCAGGGACATTGCAATCATTGTACTGAATTTATAGAAAAACGGGCTCATTTTAGCTACAAAGGCGAGGAGAGTGATCAGGCTTTGGAAAACTTAATCCAGCAAATAAAAGTTCAGGGCAAAGGAAAGGAGTTTGATTGCATCGTAGGCTTGAGTGGTGGTGTCGATTCTTCTTATACGGCATGGAAGGCAAAGCAACTCGGACTTCGTGTTTTAGGTGTTCACATGGATAACGGATGGAATTCCATTGAGGCCAATCAGAACATTAGAAATTTAGCATCAAAACTTCAAATTGAATACGAATGTGTGGTATTGGATTGGCAAGAGTTTAAGCAGATTCAGCGTGCTTTTCTCAAAGCTAGTGTTCCTGAAGCAGATACTCCGACAGATATTGCTATTCTTTCTGTATTGCACAGAATAGCCGCAAAACATGGGGTGAAATATATCCTTAGTGGCGGAAATTTTGCTACTGAAGGCATTTTACCGAAACATTGGCACTACAACGCCAAAGACCTTCGGTATTTTAGTCACATTTGTAAGTCTTTTGGATCTGTACGTTTAAAGTCATTTCCAACTTTTGGGTTTACGCGAGAAACATATTACAAAATATTCAAGGGGCTTCGGATGATTTATTTCTTAAACTATGTTCCATTTGATAAAAATCAAAGCATAACACTTCTGAAGCGCGAGTTGGATTGGCAAGATTACGGAGGGAAGCATTATGAGTCTAAGTACACCGGATTTATTCAAGCCTATTATTTATTTAATAAGTTCAATATAGATTATAGAAGAGCTACTTATTCGTCTCAGATTTGTGCAGGGGCAGTGGATCGAATGAAGGCAATTGAAGGATTAAAGCTTCAACCTTATAATAATGAAAAGGTAGAGCAGGAAATAAAGTACATTGCCAAAAAACTAGATTTTTCCGAAGCGGAATTTAATGAAATATTGGCTTTAGCGCCTCATTGGTATTCAGATTATCCAAATGATGAAGCCAAATTGAATTTTGTTTATAACCTGTATCGTAAGCTCTTCAAAAAAGAAAAGCTTGCCAGCTTTTAAATTAGATCCTGATTTAAAGAAAATAGCTTGATTATTCTTATTTCCCTCTTCCTCCGCCAGTTTTAACGGTAGCAACTTTTTTAACTGCGCCAGCTTTCATTGTTTTTGCAGGTGGGGTTCCACTCTTAGGTACGTTTGTTTTCTTTGCACTTGCTTTTTTAGGCGTAAGAGTTTCAGCTTTTTCAGTTTTGCCTTTTTCCGCCACCTCACTTACTTCTACTTCCATAATCAAAAGACCTTCTGCCAAAAGCATATTGTACCATTGAAAAAACTTCTTAATGTCTGAAAAATATACGCGATCTTTATCGTAGTTGGGCAATGTCTTTTCGAAGCTTGCTCGTAATGTTGTTTCATCAGCTTTGTGCGAAGGACCTTCTTTACCAGAACTGATTTTGTGTAAATTGCTCAGCACGTCAATTAATTTAACATCGTCTCCAGTGGTAAAAATGCTAATATCCTCTAAAGAAGATATTTTTTCCGAGGAAAGTGCAGCAAAACGCTTCTTATCAATTAAAGATTCTACAATAACGCTATTTTTTCCCTTAGTAATTACTTTAAATAATCCTGGGCGTCCCGCAATGGAAATAATTCCTTCTAATGTCATTCAACTAAATTTTAGCCAAAAATATAAAATCTTTATGATTTTAAGTGATTAATTATTTATTTAGTTTAGAGGTATTGTTTATTTAATTAGACTTTCCTAAATTAATCTGTACCTTTGCACCCAATTTAAAAAAATAAAATGACATTTGAAGAGCTGGGTTTGAGGAGTGAGGTACTGAAGTCGTTAGAAGATTTGGGTTTTTCAGTACCGACTCCAATCCAAGAACAAGCAATCCCACATTTAATGAAGGATGATTGCGATTTTGTTGGGCTTGCCCAAACAGGAACAGGGAAAACGGCCGCATTTGGTCTGCCGTTAATTAGTAATATCGATACAAGCTTAAAGCTACCACAAGGCTTGATTATCTGCCCTACACGTGAGCTATGCTTACAAATATCCAAAGATTTAGGAAACTATTCCAAATACCTTGATTGCAACATTGTGCCCGTTTACGGTGGCGCAGATATTCGCAAGCAAATGACGGATGTTAAAAAAGGTGCGCCAATTATTGTGGCAACACCAGGAAGGCTGATGGATTTGATAAAACGAAAAGTAATTCAACTTTCTCAAGTACGCTATGTAGTCTTGGATGAAGCAGACGAAATGCTAAACATGGGGTTTAAAGAAGATATTGATAGTATCCTCGAAACAACACCAAATGATAAAAATGTTTGGTTGTTTTCTGCCACAATGCCTAAAGAAGTAGCGTTCATTGCGAAAAATTATATGAAAGATCCATTAGAAGTTTCTATTGGGCATAAAAATCAAAGTAATGAGAACATTGATCATATTTATTATATGGTCAAAGAAAAGGATCGATATGAGGCAGTTAAGCGTCTTATTGATTTTAATCCTTCAATTTATGGATTAATTTTTTGTCGTACAAGGTCAGAAACGGCAACTGTAGCTCAAAAATTAAGCAGAGATGGTTACAATGCGGAGCCACTTCATGGTGATCTATCGCAGGCAATGCGCGATTTAGTTATGCAGCGTTTTAGAAGTAAAGAATTACAACTCTTAGTAGCCACGGATGTTGCTGCAAGAGGATTGGATATCGATAATATTACGCATGTTATCAATTATAATCTTCCTGATGATATTGAAAATTATACGCATCGAAGTGGGCGTACAGCTCGCGCTGGAAAAAAAGGTGAATCTTTAGTTTTAGTTAGCGCAAAAGAATCATTTAAAATTAAGGCCATTGAACGTCAGATGCGCACCTCATTTACAAAAGGCGAAATTCCTAATGCGAAAGAGATTTGCCGTATTCAATTAATGCGTTTGATTGAAAAGGTAATCGCTACTGAAATTAGAGAAAAAGACATCACGCCATTTTTGCCAACTATCTTCGCGGAATTTGAAAATTTTTCAAAAGAAGAGGTAGTTAAAATGTTCGTTTCGGCAGAATTTAATCGATTTATTGAGTATTATGAACGCGCTGGTGACTTGAATGCATCTGCAGGTAGCTCTGATCGAGAAGACCGTGGACCTAAGGGCGAGCGTTCTAGAGGTTCTGATGAAGGAAAAACACGATTCTTTGTGAATATCGGACGACGAGATGGTTTCAATCCAGGAGCTCTTTTACGTGTAATTTGTGATGCTACTGGTTTAACATCTACTGCGGTCGGAAAAATCGATATCATGACGTCATTTTCATTTTTTGAAGCAGACCAAGAGCATGCAGATAATATAATTAAGCAGGTTAACGGAACTGATTTTGATGGACATACAATAAGTATTGAAATTACCACATCCAAGGAAAGTGGAGGTGGATTCAGGGATAAAGAGCGTTCAGGCTTTGGAGGTGGTGGAGATCGTTCAAGATCTGGCGGCGGCGGCGGAAGAAGTGGTTCTTTTGGTGGCGGAGGTCGTAGCAGTTCTTACGGCGGTGGTGGCGGAGGTCGCAGCAGTTCATACGGAGGAGGCGGCGGAGGTCGCAGCAGTTCATATGGCGGTGGTGGCGGAGGTCGCAGCAGTTCATATGGCGGAGATCGACCTAGATCAAGTGAAGGAAATGATCGTCCACGTTCAGGTGGAGCAAGTGATCGTCCACGAACAGGCGGTGGAAGTGACCGTCCGCGAACAGTTGGTGGAAGTGATCGTCCGCGAACAAGTGGTGGAGGCGATAGAAGAAATGATGGGGGAGAACGTAAAAGAAAGTTTTAGAAATTAGAAATGGAAATTAGAAACATAGCAATAATTGCACACGTCGATCATGGTAAGACAACCTTGGTTGATAAAATGATTGAAGCAGGGAATTTTTTAAATGAGCGTGATCGCCCAACGGGTGAATTAATCATGGATAATAATGATTTGGAACGCGAAAGAGGCATTACTATCGTCTCCAAGAATGTTTCCGTTTCTTATAAAGGCACTAAAATTAATATCATTGATACTCCAGGTCACGCGGATTTCGGTGGCGAGGTAGAACGTGTATTGAATATGGCCGATGGTGTTTGTCTTTTGGTTGATGCGTTTGAAGGTCCTATGCCACAAACTAGATTTGTACTAGGTAAAGCTCTTTCAATGGGCCTAAATCCTTTAGTGGTGATCAATAAAGTAGATAAGGATAATTGTACGCCTGAAGAAGTAAACGAAAAGGTGTTTGATTTAATGTTTGAATTGGATGCAACGGAAGAACAATTAAATTTTCCTACTATTTACGGATCTGCTAAAAACGGGTGGATGTCGACAGATTGGAAAACGCCGACTGATTCAATTTCTCCCTTATTAGATGAAATTTTAAACTATTTTAAGCCTCCTGTAATTGAAGAAGGTAATACTCAAATGCTCTTAACTTCCTTAGACTACTCATCTTATGTTGGTAGAATTGCAATCGGAAGATTAAGTCGTGGTGTAATAAAAGAAAACCAAAATGTTATTTTAACTAAACGTGATGGTGCCCAAGAGAAGCATCGTATCAAAGAGGTATTCGTGTTTGATGGTTTGGAAAAAAGAAAAGTTGAGTCAGTTACGCCAGGTGATATTTGTGCGATAACGGGCTTAGATGGTTTTGAAATTGGAGATGCTGTTTGTGATGCTGAAAATCCGGAGGCATTAGCAACCATTCAGTTGGATGAACCTACAATGTCCATGTTGTTTACCATCAATGATTCCCCATTTTTTGGAAAAGAAGGAAAATTTGTTACTTCAAGGCATATTCAAGAGCGTTTACATAAAGAATTAGAGAAGAATTTAGCACTACGTGTTTTAGATACAGATAAAGCAGATCGCTGGATGGTTTATGGTCGTGGTGTATTGCATTTATCGGTTTTAATCGAAACAATGCGTCGTGAAGGCTATGAAATGCAAGTAGGTCAACCTCAAGTAGTTTTTAAAGAAATTGATGGAAAAAGATGTGAGCCAATTGAAGAATTGACGATCGATTTACCAGAAGAGTTTGGAGGTACAGCTGTTGAAGCGGTAACAAAACGAAAAGGTGAAATGACCAATATGGCTCCAAAAGGTACACGGATGATTATTCAGTTTTTAATTCCGTCTAGAGGTATTATCGGCCTTCGAAGCTACTTATTAACCCAGACGGGAGGTGAAGCAATCATGACACATCGATTCTTAGATTACCAACCATTCAAAGGGGAAATTCCTGGTCGTCAAAACGGCTCAATGATTTCTTTGGAGCAAGGAATGTCAATACCTTTTTCTTTAAATAATCTACAGGAACGTGGAAAGTTTTTCGTTTCCCCTAATGAAGATATTTATGAAGGACAGGTTATTGGCGAAAATTCTCGGGCAGGTGATTTGTGTGTTAATGTGACCAAGACAAAGAAAATGTCAAACATGCGTTCTTCAGGAGCGGATGAAAAGGTACGTTTAGCTCCACCTAAATTATTTAGTTTGGAAGAATGTTTGGAATACATCCAAGGAGATGAATACGTGGAGGTAACTCCTAAGTCTCTTCGAATTCGTAAAATTTTCTTAAAGGAAACGGATCGAAAACGCTCTGGAAAATCTTAATTAAATTTAATTGATTTTATTGGGCTTATTCTGCTGATCACAATACTTGGGATCAATAAAGCACTTATGCATACTGTAAATGAAACGACGTTCAACAATAACCATTGAATGACATTCAATTGCATCGGCACTTGGCTTAAATAATAGACAGTAGGGTCGAGTTTAATTATTCCAAAGCTTGCTTGAAGATAGTAGAGTAGTAAACCGATTAAGTTCCCATAGATCATTCCTTTTAAAATTAAACGCCCAGCTTGAAAAATAAATATTTTTCGAATACTCCAGTCCGTGGCTCCCATCGATTTTAATATACCGATAAAATTAGTTCTAACCACAATCATAACTAAGAGTGCTGAACCCATATTTATTATACCGATAATGATCATTAAACTCAAAATTATGGCAACGTTAATGTCCAGAAAACTTAGCCAATTAAATAAATCTTTTTCTTGCTCAATAATTGATTTTACAGAGATTAAATCACCATTTTCTGTGGGTTTCATTTCTAAGTGCTTGGCTAATTCGCTCTTGATTTTATCATGATCATTCCAATCGTTCAATTGTACTTCGTACCCTGCAATATACTTATGCCAAGTTCCCTTTCCCTCTTTAACCGATATTTGTAGTTCTCCGTTCTCTAGTAAAATAGCATAGTTAGATCCTGATTCATTGCTGGCAATTTTCGTGAGTTCTTTTTCTTCATTTAATAATATGGGAGAATTTAAATTCGTTTTGTGTAAGCTAATGATTGATGTATCAACGGGCATTAAGGTAGCACTCGACTTATCAAACTGATAAACAATAACGCGTATGGTAGTATCAATAAAATTGGTAAGAATGGCTTTTCCTTGATATTTATCTGCGCCTTGTCCCCAATCGAAACTTACATTATCCGTTTTTCCTGCTACATCAGCTCTTATGATTATCCGATTCTGAATAAGTGTGTCATCAATAGATATAGTAGTTGATATGCCATAATCATTTAATTTTTGAATGTGTCGGATATCACAAAATATCATTTTTTTATCGTAATCTTCAAATCCAGTATCAAAAATGCCAACAATCTTAAATTTGCGCATTATTGGTTTTTCTTTAACAAAAAAGAAAGAAACTGATTGATTTAATGTTAGGTTCAAGGTCTTGCAAATTTTGCGAGATAAGACAATTTCATCTGTTGGCGTTGCGCCAAACATCTTTGGTATCCTTCCTGAAATTAAGTTTTTAGAAATAAAATCCCAATTGTACTTGCTTTCCACACCTTTCATCAAAATGCCTAACACTTCTTGTTTTTGTACAATAGTGTCTTTTCCAGAATTTAGTCGAATAGTGTCTGTATAGTTCGACGATTGAATTAAGCCGGGTTTATAGGCTACCGCATTGGTATTATTTATACCGGAAAGTCCATTTAGATAGGAAGTAATTCTATCGGATTTTTGAATGGGTTCACATTCAATGATAGAACTAAATCCGGCTTTGGTTAAAATAATGGGGGCGGAGTAGCCTGTAACTTTTTGTCGTATTTCGTTTTGGAATCCTGTAACAATCGCTAGCGTAACCAAGTTAACAACAATCGATAGTGCAATACTTATTACTGCTATACGTAAGATTGGTTTAGAAACTTTAATACCTTGCGCCTTGGAAAGACGTATACGTTTTGATATGAAAAATTCAAAAGACAATAGACCAACATTTAGGTTTCAAAAATACGCAAAGCAATTATGCCTTGAAACTATTTTATTGATTTTACTTTCTGCATGTAATTTAGGAGTTGGTGTAAGCTTAACAAATAACGGATCAGCTATTTCTTCAGGAGATTCTTTATCACTGATTGATTCTAGGCATTTATCACCTGTTGTTAGTAGTCCGATAAAGCCTGGGATTGATCAAATGAAATTATTTATCGATTCTATAAAAGGAAAACGCATAGCAGTGGTAAGTAATCAGTCCTCATTTGTAGATCGGATTCATTTAGTCGACACATTACTTGCCTTAAAGATAAACGTGGTAAAAGTATTTTGCCCAGAACATGGATTTAGGGGAGATTTAGATGCTGGAGAGAAGGTTACAAATTCACTTGATGCAAAGACTGGCTTGCCATTAGTTTCACTCTATGGAAGCAACAAAAAACCTTCACCTGCTCAATTAAAGGATATAGACATCGTAATTTTTGATATTCAAGATGTTGGTGTTCGTTTTTATACTTTTCTTTCCACTTTACATTATGTGATGGAAGCGTGTGCTGAAAATCAAAAAAAATTACTAGTGCTTGATCGTCCTAATCCAAATGCACATTATATTGATGGACCAATTTTGGAGCCTGCGTGCAGTTCTTTTGTGGGATTACACCCCGTTCCAATCGTTTACGGAATGACCATCGGAGAATATGCTAATATGATCAATGGCGAAGGTTGGTTGAAAGAAAAGATCAAGTGTGATTTAGCCGTTATACCATGTAAAAATTACAGTCATAATATCGAGTACGTGCTTCCAATCGCTCCGTCTCCGAATCTCCGAACCTCCCGTGCTATTTCCTTATATCCGAGTTTATGTCTTTTTGAAGCAACAACAGTAAGTGTTGGAAGGGGGACAGATCAACCTTTTGAAATTTATGGCCACCCGAAATTTCCATCGACTTCTTTTTCTTTCATTCCAGAAGTAAAAGCAGGTGCGAAAAAACCACTTCATCAAGGATTAAAATGCAATGGTTTTTCTTTATCGTTAGGTGATGATGTTAGGACAAATGAAATAAATCTAGATTATTTAATAAATGCAAGGGATATATTAATTGATTCATTCGTCTTTATTGATCAGGATGTCTTTTTTAATAATTTAGCAGGAACGCCTTCTTTAAAAGAACAATTATATAAAGGATGGTCAGCAGCACAAATTCGTGAAACCTGGAAGCCTGGTTTAGATGAGTTTAAGTTAATTAGAAAGAAATACTTATTGTATAATTAATGCAGGTCTTTACTGCTTTTTTCTACATCATCTCTCATTTTTGCAGCATATTGCTCTAAGCTCAATTGGATGCTGGCATCCGAAATACTTAGGATGCGTGCGGCAAGAATTCCTGCATTTTTACTAGCATTTAAAGCAACTGTTGCAACAGGAATACCATTTGGCATTTGTAGGATGCTTAAAATGCTGTCCCATCCATCGATTGAGTTACTTGATTTTATAGGAACGCCTATTACTGGCAAAGTAGTTAATGATGCAACCATTCCAGGAAGGTGCGCAGCTCCTCCTGCTCCAGCGATAATCACTTTATACCCTTTTCCTGATGCTTCTTTGGCAAAAGTCATCATTTTCTCTGGCGTTCTGTGCGCCGAAACTACTTCAATGTCAGCGCCAATTCCTAACTCATCTAATAGTTCCTTTGCTGCCTTCATCGTTGGGAAATCAGACGAACTCCCCATAATTATCGCTACTGGATTCATGTTACTTGGTTTTTTTGCTCACTATTATTACTATCTATTTCTGGTGTTGTATTTTCAATAAGTGTTGTATTTTCAACAGTTGTCGTATTTTCAAAAGTTGCGGAATTTTCAACTGGTTTTTTGTTGGTCGAATTATCATAGTGAATCGTATTTTCAATTTCTGAATATATTTGATCCATCGGTCCTATTAATTCTTCTTGTTTCTCTATCAAGATGTTTTTTAAATTCATATCTTTTCCAATATCAACACCTGATTTTTTTATTTCATTTTGAATTTCTGAACTTGCATTTCTAATTTCATATAAGCCTCTCCCTAAGGTTTTTGCTATACTTGGAATGCTTTTTGATCCAAAAAACATTAAGATGATTATTAAAATCACCAAAATTTCAGATCCAGAGACATCATTCAAAAATAAGGGTAAGCTCATCATATTACTAAAGGTAGACAAAAGTACAATTTTATATCAATTGTCTTATATCTGTTCGTTTTTTAAGGGAATTAATATACTTATGCTGATACAGTATTTTGTTGGAGTTGTTTACTAATACAAATAATGTATTTATAAAAAGATGCGGAATTATTTTAGAAAGAAATATAGCGAAAAAAAAAGAGCCAACTAAATTTGGCTCTTTTAACGTGTTATACTTGAACTAGTCTTTTATCAAACGAATTGAGCAGCCACTTTTTTTAGAAGCACCTGAGTTGTACACTTTGTTGTCGGCGCTATTAATGTAGGAGAGTTTGCCATTATTGATACAAATTTCACAGGTTACCCACCATGCGGCTTTATTATTCAGTTCACCAAAATTACCACTAGAACTTCGAACACCCCCAGGTAGTGCAGAAAAGCCACTACTATTGGTGCCGGGATTATTATT
>CANJLG010000015.1 GCA_947475095.1 Flavobacteriales bacterium | reverse complement strand
TAAGAAATTTTCATTTTAAAACGCTATTGCACGAAATTAATCATTCTTAATGAAACTCAAGCTCGCACTAAATGATTTTGAATTATCAAACAAGGATTTTTCACAATTGTCCGATAAAAATCGGACGTTCTTTTCTTTGTCCTTTTGTCTTGATACAAAAGAACGAAAAAATCAAGTCGCTGATTATTCTTTAATTCACTCCACTCTTGAAATAAGACCAAAGCAGCGATCTCTGCGAGCTACTTCATGGTGCCCTTATTTCTGCGCCTAGGCGCATCGCTACACTTTATCAGAATAATAGGCGACAAATGAAAACTACGGGAACAGTTATTATTTTATTTAAAACTCAGCGTTAAACAAATGATTTTGAATATCAAAAACAAGATGTTATTTTAAATCACTTCCGAGTTTTATTTTTATTTTTTTTTACGGTCATTCGATGAGTCAACTGATGGACTCACTCTCTTTTCCAATCGAGCCAACTAAAATCAAAAAAGAACCAATTGAATTACCTATTGGCAAATTATGGTGTCATACCAAGGAGAATAACCAACCCAAACACCATAAGCGCCTCCATCAATGTTACTTGGAATGTTGGTAGGCGTTGCAAATGGATTGCCACCAGAATAAATTTGATTGTATTTCTTCTCAAAGAAACTATATTCACTCTTACCTAACTTCGACAATTTAATCACTACCGTATCGCCTAAATGAAAACTGTTATTATTAGATATTGTAGAATCAACATATCCCATTGGATTTGAAACGTCAAAATCAAAGGTTAATCCATCAAAGAATTGATCATTAAAGAAAGGATTAAAATCTTTGGTATAAATAGGATCTTTTAGGTATTTTAACTCCCATTTATAGGCATCGTACTGACCTGGAGGATCAGATAGTACCCCTTTCATCTTTGCGTAATCTTCACCAGGCGCTGGAGTCCATACAAGCGAAGTTAATGGAGTAGGTTGACCGATAGTCGTTACTGAATTGTAGGTTTTACCTTCATGCGTTACCGATAATGTATAGGTTTTTCCCACTTCGCCCCAAATGGAGGGATCTAAAGATGTATAAGCACACAAATGAAAATTAGCCAATTGGTCTACAGGAATACCAAAAATTGATGAAGCATAAGCCTCCGTGCCTGCAGGAAGGTTATCGGTACAAAACTCCGTTAAGGTTACTGTATTTGTACCATTAGAAACGGTAACAACTGCTCCGGAAATAAAGCCGTCAATGTATGCTTGTAAATTTGTTGGAGAAAATATATCCTGGGAGGAGGAAAGTAGAACGATAGGTGGCTGTCCAGTGCTTATACTTCCGTCCACTACGATTGTTTTCACATAACCCGGAATGTCAATTTGTACTTCTTTCGTGCATGATAAAAGAATCGCGCTAACTAAAAGTATGGGGAGAATGTATTTTTTCATATTAAAATTCAAAATTCCAAGTTACACTTGGTATGATTGGAAATAAGGATACTTGTTTTACGCTAATTTTCACATCTCCAGTAGCAAAGCTTCCGTCGTTGTCTACATACAAAAAGAATGGGTTCGCTCTATTATAAACATTGTAAATGGAAAAAGCCCAATTACTTCGGAACTTTTTCTTCACATCAACCTCTATGTTTGTAGCGGGATCGGTGTGTTTTTTTGTTGCCTTTGAGTACAAGGTTGCTGAAATATCCAGACGATGATAAGGAGCCATTCGCGTTGAGTTTCGAGCGCCATAATTGTAAAGAAGACTTTGTTCTTGGATATACCAAGAAGTAGGCAAGGTAAGGGTATTTCCCGTTGCGTAAATAAAAGCCGCACTGAATGTCCAACGTTCATTCAACTTGTAGGTTCCAACAATACTCAAATCATGCCTACGATCATATTTTGCCGCAAAAACCTTTCCTTCGTTTAGATCTGGAAATGTACGTTCTGTTTTGGCTAATGTATACCCAATCCAACCTGTTAATTTCCCGACTGATTTCTTAAAAAAGAACTCGATGCCATAGGCTCTACCAGTTCCAAAAACAAGTAGGTTATCTGTATTATCATTTACGTTGTCGCCTGGTAAAGCTCCTTCTTTGTATTCTATCAAGTTCTTCATTCCCTTGTAATAAACTTCCACCGATGCTTCGTATTTGTCGTTGTAAAAATTCCTGAAATACCCAACAGAACCCTGCCATCCTTTTTGAGGCTTTGCCTTATCTGTGGTCGGAAACCAAATATCAGTAGGGAGAGACACGGCACTCAAGGAGGTTAAGTGAACGTATTGATAATTGTAAGAATACCCGGCTTTAAAAGAACTTTGATCAGATAGCAACCAACGGAAAGAAATCCGTGGTTCTAGGCCATGGTAAAATTTAAGTAAATCTCCTTTACCATAAACAATCGCTGTATCTGGCGAACTAATATCCCCTTTAATGTAGCGCGTAAATGGTCCAACATGCTGATACATACTATAACGCAAGCCAACATTAACGCGTATTTTATCATTCAAATCAAAATCATCCATTACATACAAGGCCGACTCATGGCCAAATAGTTTTTGAGCCTCACCCGTATTAAAAACAACACTATCTGCCTCAGCTGAAACGCTAGTTGGCGTAAAGGTGTGAAAAATGTAGTCTGCCCCCCATTTGATTCTATGCCTAGCATTTGGGAAATATGAAAAATCGACTTTTCCTCCTACATCTCGCACACCAGAAGTCAGTTCGAAGCGAAACTGATCCTGTTTAGAACCGAATTTGAACATGTAATCGGAAAAAGTACCCGTAACATTCATGAATAATTTATTCGTAAATAAATGATTCCATCGTAAGGCCGCTATTCCATTTCCCCAAGGCATATCAGCACCAAATCCACCCTCTCTATCCGTAAAATTAAAAACATCTTTGCCGTAATATCCGCTTAAAAAAATACGGTCTTTATCGGATAGTTTGTAATTAAATTTTGCATTCACATCGTAAAAATAATAACTAGAACCAGCAAATGGAGAGGTATCTGGAATAGCCGCTTTCATAATAAGATCTATATACGTCCTTCGTCCGGAAATCATAAAGGATCCTCTATTTTTCACTAACGGACCTTCAATCGTAAAGCGCGATGAAATGGCTCCTATTCCACCTTTAATATGAAATCCTTTGTTGTTTCCCTCATTCATATTTACTTCCAATACCGAAGACATTCTACCACCATAATTAGCAGGCATTCCACCTTTAATAAGGTTCACACTTTTTACAGCATCTGAATTAAAGACGGAGAAAAAGCCAAATAAATGCGCAGCATTGTACACCACCCCTTCATCAAGCATCACCAAATTTTGATCGGGTCCACCACCTCTAACATAGAATCCTTGTCCACCTTCCGAAATGGAAGAAACGCCAGGAAGTAATTGAATGGCTTTAATAACATCCACTTCTCCCATAAAGGCAGGGAGCGTTTTTATTTGATCTATTTGCAACTCAATTTGACCCAGTTTTGTTGAGTTAACATTTTCGCCTTTTTTAGCGTTTACAACAACTTCTTGAATCTCTTGGTAATTTACTCCTAACTCGTAATTAAACCTGACATCATTCGTTAAATCAATTTCTTTGGTGTCAATTGGATAAATTACCGAACGGAATTCGACCTTGTATTTTCCTGATGGGACAGTTAAAGAATAAAATCCATATGTATTAGTGACTGCTGCTATGTTTAAAGAAGCAATTACAACCTTGGCACCGATTAGCGCTTCGCCATTCTTAGAGTCTGTTAAATAACCGCTTAATGTTGCACTCGTTTCTTGTGCTAGTATAGGCTGAAGGCTAAACAAAAAGAATAAAAATAATAGCTTTTTAAACATAAAAATCCTAAATTTAATTTAGAGTACAAATTTAGCTTAACTAGCTTAATATTCTAGCTGAAACAATAATTTAATATAGAATCGATAGAAAAAAACATTGTCCCAATTAAAGAACATTTAAAAACGAGTTAAGTTTTATAAACCTTGGGTATTTTTTTGTTTTCGAAAGGAACTATAATTTGCTAATAAGTCATTCAATTGGTCCTTTTTTGATTTCAGCATTGCCACGCTTCAGTGGTAAAAAGTATTTCAAGTCTAGGCTTAAATACGATCCATTAACATCTGCAATTGCTCCAGTACGATAACTTTGATTCGTGTAAACAGCAATATACTGAAATAGAGGTTGCAGTGGAATACGCACTGAGCCACCTAAATTAAATATTCCTCTTTTTTTAGTACGATATTCTACTCCAAAATTTCCATTAATGTCTAATCCAATTTTAGATTTCACATAACCGGTATGCGTTATGGTGTGCAATCCTCCAGGATAATTTATAACACCGATATTAGTGGGTTTAAAACCAACAGCCATACCAATAGACGCGTTGGCATACCAAATTTTTGAAAGTTGAATATATATTAATGCATTTAATGGAATGTCATACTGAATGAATCCCATGGTATTTGTTCCGGTAATAGCGGAGTCTGGAAGGTACATTTGAATAGAGAAATTACGTTGCGTAAAATTTATTCCTGTTTCAAAGGCAATTAATTTTGTGATACCAGCTCTAATTGAACCGCCAAATGAATAGCCTAAATTTTGTGTTAATGTACTTGTAAATCCATTTTTTGAAACCGTTATAGGACCATTACCAGTAACATTATTTGGTATCAGTACTTTCGCATGTACTCCAAAAAAAGAAGGGAATTTCTTTTCATTACCAAGTTGACAATAGCTGTAAAACGAAATCGAAAAGCAAAGACAAGTAAGAAATATTCGATTAAACGAGCGCATCATATTGCAGTAATTACAGGCATTTCATATAATAATATGTTTACGAAGATAGCCATTCTGTATTGTATTCCAATGGTTTTCTATGGGAAGAAGGCCAATCAATTGAAGGGTATCCAATATAAAATAGACCTAGGCATTTGTCTTTTTCTCCGATTGATAAAAACTCATTCATAACAGGCGTATAGATTAATTTCGGTGTCGACCAAAATCCACCTAAACCATAGGCGGTACAACTCAAATGCAGATTTTGAATAGCACAGGCAACAGCTTCAATTTCTTCTATCTCTGGGATGCGCTCTTCCTTTTGACGTTCCATACAGATGGCGATTACCACTGATGAACTGAGTGGGCGTTTTATTAATTTGGCAAGTTTAAGGTCATTTTGCTGCTCTTTGGGCGTAGTTGCTAGGTATGCTTCACCTAGGAAAGTACTTAATCTTTCCAGCGCAACTTCTGTAAACACCTTAAATCGCCATGGTTGTGTGTTACCATGTGTAGGGGCCCATTGGGCATTATTTAATAATAATTCTATTTGTTCTTTATGAACTTTTCGCGCTGAAAACTGCTCCGGATAAATCGTCCTTCGCATGCGCATTAGGTCATTTATTTCTGATAAATTATATTTCATTCGGTGTTTTTTACAAATTTACTATTAATCTATGAGCAATAATCTTACAACTATACTTTGCCTAATTTGTTTTTATCTTTATCTTTGTGGCTGAATAATCAAACAATCGGCTTCGTAGCTCAACTGTATAGAGCACCACATTACGGCTGTGGAGGTTTAAGGTTAGAATCCTTACGAGGTCACAAAAGGCGCCCGCTTCATAAAATGAAGCGGGCTTTTTTATTTATAATAGCGTCAGAATACATTTCTGAAAGCTAGAAGAAATAAAAAAGATAAGTTAATGCGAAGCATTGACGGGCGCCATGCTTGTAATGCCCAAAACGCAACGGTTCATGCGCAGCATAATCCGTTAAAAGAAAAACCTCTAACTGCATAGCAATAACGGGCGCCATGCTTGTAATGCCCAAAACGAAACGGATCATGCGCAGCATAATCCGTTAAAACCTTTCAAAATGTATTTTGAAAAGCGATGGAAAATGAAAAAACCTACAACTGCAAAGCAGTTGGGGTTCCATGCTTGGGTAAGCCCAAAACGCTTTGGATCATGGAATAATCCTTACGAGGTCACAAAGTAATCTTAAAGTCCCATTCCATATAGGTTTGGGACTTTTTTTATGGTTGAACCCCAAGCGGAGAACATGAAGGAATTTTAGGCGTTCCCCCTTTATTTTACTGAGTTTAGAGAAAAAATGAAAAGTTAGAACTATAACGCAGTAATTAAGTGTTTTTCACTTAAATTATATTATTTTAAGTGGATTTCACCCTGATTACATAAATTTCACCTATCTTGCACTTAATTAAATTTCACCAATTAGTATGAATATTAAGCGTTTTTCCTTGCAATTAAGTGTTTTTCACGGCAGAACTGTTCCAGAAGATGGTGTTATTGTCGGATATGGTGCAATTATAGAAGCATATAAATTAGCTGTTCCCATACCTGTGAATTTAACTTTTATAAGCACAAAGAAAAGACAATTTAAGAATAAAGAATGGAAAGTATTCCCTTCAAGATACCTTCCGGAGGAAAACCTCTACAAACAAATCACTTTCGCTCTAAAGTATGAAGGAGTTGATCTACTCATATTTAAAAAATTATTTGAGTTGCTCAAAAAAACAGAGCTAGAAGAAATGATTCAACAGGAAATACAAGGACAGTTTAGTCGCAGAATTTGGTTCTTGTATGAGTGGTTAATGGAAACTAAATTGAACTTGCCAGATCTAAGAACTGGGAATCTCGTCCCTGTTGTTGATGAAAAATTACAATATGGAATTGATGGCGTAAGTTCACCTCGACATAAAGTAATTAATAATCTTCCCGGAAATCAAGATTTTTGCCCTCTTATTCGCAAAACTGAAAAGCTTGAGAAATATATTGAATCAAATATCCGTCAGGAAAAAAATAACTACTTAAATAGAGTTCATAAGGATGTACTACAGCGTGCTTCATCATTTCTTCTTTTAAAAGATTCAAAAGCATCATTTTCAATTGAGGGAGAAAATCCAAGAAATAATCGTGCGGCCCGCTGGGGGAAAGCAATTGGTCAGGCGGGTAAAAATGAACTGACAATTGCTGAGTTGAATCGCTTGCAACAATTGGTAATAGAAAATGACCGATTTATCAAAATGGGAATAAGGCAGCAGCAAGGATTTATTGGTGATAGGGATCGTGCATCACAAGAACCAATTCCAGATCACATTTCTGCAAAATTTGAAGATCTTGACACATTAATGGCAGGATGGATTCAAACACAAAAAGTGCTCACGCAATCGAGAATGGACCCCTTATTAGTGGCCGCTAAAATTGCATTTGGATTTGTTTTTATTCACCCTTTTGTAGATGGAAACGGACGTTTACATCGCTATATCATTCACCATATTTTATCGCAAACAGGTTATACCGAACAAGGAATCATTTTTCCAGTTTCAGCTTCTATCCTAAAACATATTAAGGACTATGCAAAAACATTAGAATCCTATTCACATCCAATTTTGAATTTTATTGATTGGAAACCATCAGAGAATAATAATGTCGAAATTTTAAATGATACCATAGACTATTACCGCTATTTTGATGCAACAGCACAGGCTGAATTTCTCTTTTATTGTGTTAATGACACTTTGGTTAATGTTATCCCTAAAGAAGTCGAATATTTAATGAAGTTTGACGAATTCAAAAGATACTTAGATCATAAATATGAAATGCCAGACAATATGGTCTCCCTTTTGGTTGGATTTTTGGAACAAGGAAATGGACAACTTTCTAAGCGTGCACGAAGCAATGAATTTAAAGAATTGACTGAGGATGAAATTGGTATAATTGAAGAGAAATATAAATCGATATTTTCTTAAGCTAAGGAAGCAAACTCTTACAAAAGGTAGTTTTATCTTTTTTTACCGTTTACAGTATTTTCGACGGTATCTTCCCATTCCAACACCCCCTCCAAATCCTTGTAAAAGTTAGATTTTTCGACCCTTGGGGTTCTATGCTTGGGTAAGCCCAAAACGCAACGGATCATGCGCAGCATAATCCCTTAAAATGAAAGTCCGATTTTTTCATTCAAAAAAAACAGTTAATTCTAAGAAAAAATCCCCATGTAATATGGGATCCAATAAGCCGGAGAAATAAGCAAAGCCATTTCATAAGCACTGTCATATAGTAGTCCCCCAACTTGCATCAAAACACCAGGCTTTTTATATTCCATTGTCTCCGGATCATAAAGTTCTATGTACCGAACCCTCATATTGTAATTGATGAAATAGAATAAAACCACGAAGAGTGAATAAGAGAGTAGGTATGCGAATGCGTGAGAACGGGAATCTATAGGAATTAAGAACATCATTGAAATACAGATCGTATTGATCAATGCGAGTAACATGACAGACTTGGGTTTTGTCATGGCTCTTCTAATGATGATTACATCATCGTCCGTTTTTACTTTTCTAAGTTGAAAATTATCTGAATAAGCCAAATAGAATGCAGCAATGCCAACAATAAATGTTGCGCTTATCAAAGCGAGTAACACATTGCCGGCAATGAACTGATCAGCAATGAAAAAAGCAGGGACACAGAAAGCCGGGCCTTCAACAAAAGAGCGAAGGATTATCTCACCGGGCTTGGAAAGTTTACGGCCAAACAAATAAGTGCTTCCTTTTCGGATATTACTTATGGTTAAACCTGTTTCGATAAGAAGATGAAGTAAACTGCTGCTTAGAAAAATGACAAGGTAATTTATTCCGTAAAAAGTGATCAAAATTGACGTGATCAGCAGGATGTATATTAATACATTAAAATTGGCATTGCCATGAAATTTGGTTGATTTTCTGACTGAAAACATATTTTTTTAAACTATTTGCTAGCATTTTTAATTGGAACCAACTTTTGTTTTTCTTCATCCCAGAGGCCTAATCCGAGTAAATGCCAAACTTCAGTTATCGAGATTCTTTTAAAATGAAATTCGTTATTGAGAGCTTTTTGTGCCTCATGAAGGCGATAAAAAGGGACTTGGAAATGGATGTGATGTGCGGTGTGGCAAACCACATTTCCAATTAGCCACCTGAACCAAACAGGCGATTGAAGATCAGAAGCGCCATACATTGTTGCTTCTTTCCAATTCCATTCGGCGTCAGCTCTCCAGTAGGTATCTTCGAATTGATGTTGCCCATAAAAAGTAAATGCTGCAATCGCAAAGAACAATATTAAAGGAAGGAAATAAATAATAAAGACGGATAAAAAGCCAATCTTCGAGATTATGAGCCAGAATAATAAAAGGTATAAAATATTGTGTATTAAAACCGAAAAAATGGCTTTTTTATTGAAATTGGGATGGATCAATCGGAATACCAAGCCGTAATTGATCGTTGGTACTATGATCAATCTTGCAAATCGTGATCGCATGATTCTATACAAAGTTCGTTTTATCTTGGTAGCATTTCGAAATTCAGTGATTGTCATTGTCCAAACCTCGGGATTAAAGTTGCGTTTGTCAAGATTTCCTACATGCATATGATGGCTATTGTGAATAAATTTCCACATGGAATAAGGTATCATTATCCCAAACCCAATAATGTTGCCTGTAAGATCGTTCAAATTAGCCGATCTAAAATAACTTTGGTGTCCGCAATCATGTTCTATGACGTAGCTTCTGCACATGAAGGCTACGGTAATTGGGATTGAAACAACTAATATCCAGAAAGTTGAATTGAGAATGGAATAATAACTTAGTAAAATTCCAAAATATAACATAAGAATGGTCAAGATCAATTGGCTTATGGCGTAATATTGATTCCGTATTGCGTATGGTTGAAGGATCTTTATAGCTTTATCGAATTCTTCTGAGTTCATAGTTAGGTAAAGTTAAAATCGAAGAGGAATAAAAGTAATAATTAATGCTATATTACAGATAGATTTTTAAATTAGTAGTACAATCCACAATACAGTTGAATAAAAGTCAAAATAAAATTTATCTTTTTACAGGTTCCGTTCAAATTCTATACAAGAATTGGATGGACCTTAAACTTGATGAACATGAACTTAACAGATTGTCATCTTTCTATAATGTTCATGACCGGAATACTTTTGCTGTCTGCCGCTTTTACCTTAAAAAGTTAGCGTCAGAATTTCTGGATCTGCCTATCGACAATCTTAAAATAGGGTACGGAACTAATGGAAAACCCTTCATTGAAAATGAGAAACTCTATTTCAACTGTTCTCATACAGAAGATATTTTCGTAATAGCGATCACAACACTCGGGGAAATAGGAATTGATATCGAATGGTTACATCGTCCCGTTGTAATTTCCAAACTCTTTAATTTGATTCTTTCTGATAGTGAACAAATTAGTTTATCGCAGTGTCGTGAAGACAAACGAAGAGAATTTTTTTTGAAAATATGGACAGTTAAGGAATCCTTTTTTAAAGGACTTGGAAGTGGATTGTCATCACCATTGAAACATATTGAAGTGAAATTTAAAAATGATTCAGTGGCTGCAATTTTGAATACATTTGCAGGTGAAATTGATCTAGAAAACTGGCAAATTTTAATACCTGAACTGAAAAGTGATCTAATTGGAGCAATTGCTATTAATTGTCGTTCGTTTAACATAGAATTGGATCAACAATGTCTGTCTGAAATAATATCTTCTGAACTTGACTTACTGATATGATGAAATCTATCCTCTCTGAATTAGATCAAAAAATCTCAATACATCCGGATAAACTCCTGTATGTGTTTCTGGATATCAGAGGTGATATAAAAGAATCGTATACCTACCGTGAGTTTGATCTTCGTTCAAAAAATATTGCTGCACATATTTATAATAACTATGATCTAAAAGAGGGTGACAGAGTTTTACTGGTGTATCCTCCCGGATTGGAAATGATCTGTTCATTTTTTGCATGTGTGCGTTTGGGGCTAATTCCGGTCCCTGTTTATCCGCCTTCAGCGAATGGATTTGAAGCGGCCATCCGAAAAATGAAATTGATCGGTGATGATTGTGGGGCATGTGCGATCTTTACGACTCGAACGTATCAATTATCGGCACAGATAAACCTAGAACGTATCAAAGCAGATGGGAAGAGTGATATAGGGCTTTTCGATAAGGTTAAATGGATTGCAACGGATGAAATCGGAAATGAGGATCCGCAATCCTTCGAAGAAGCATTTTCGGAAATACTTTTTTTACAATATACATCTGGATCAACCAGTGAGCCAAAAGGTGTGATCATTACACACGATAACCTGCTGGATAATTGCAATAACGTCGTTGATCACACACCAATCGGCGTGTCATGGTTGCCACAATACCATGACATGGGTTTGATCGGTTACTACTTGTTCTTTGCATTAAAAGGGGGAACCACTTATGGTTTTTCGCCTACAGATTTTATTTTGAAACCTGCTCTTTGGCTAGAAACCATTACTAAGTATAAAGGAACAGCTACATCTGCTCCTAATTTTGCATTTGATTACTGCCTTCAGGAGGGAAAAATTAGTGATGAGGTACTCGAAACATTGGATCTTAGTTCTCTTCGCTTCGTAATGAATGCAGCTGAACCCGTAAAACCTACTGTTTATTTATCATTCATTCAAAAATTCAAGGCCTATGGTCTTCATCCTGAAGCTTCATTTACTGCATATGGTTTGGCCGAGAATACGCTTGCAGTAAGCAATTATGGTAGAGCAATCCACTATTTTGATCCCGGATCCTTAAAGGAAGGAAATGCATTAAAGCTCATTGGATCTTCCGGCTCTCAAGAAGGAATTGCTTTAATGAGTTGTGGAAAGACGCTTGGAGATACAGTTGTAAAGATCGTTAATGCAGATAATCAACCCTATGAGCTGGATAACGGCAAAGTGGGAGAGATTTGGGTCAAGGGTTCCAGTAAAGGAAAAGGTTATTGGAACAATCCGGAAAAAACGAAAGAGATATTTCACGCAACAATGGCAGGGGATGACGGGCAGTGGCTACGCACCGGTGATCTGGGGTTTGTTCTAGATGATGAACTATACGTTTGCGGAAGAATTAAGGACATGATAATCATTCGTGGTCAGAATTATTACCCTCAGGATGTTGAGTCCCTTTTTGAAGAAGATCCACATGTTCGTAAAGGCTGTGTTTCGGCTTTTTCAGTTGGATCGAAAGACGGGACCGGTCTTACGGTTGTTATGGGCATAAAGAATAAGCGTAATCTACCTGATTTTGAGCATATAAATAACCGAGCTGTTAGTTTGCTGGGGATTCCGGTCGAACGAGCGATCGCAGTCTTGGCAAGAGATGTCGCGAAAACTAGTTCCGGAAAGATCCGAAGACTGGAAAATAAACGCATGCTCGAAGCCGGTGAATTTGAGGTGCTATACGAATGCAAATCAACACATCAAACCAAAGACGATTCTTATCAAAGACTGAACTCGAATGCTGAAATAGATACCTTGTTTTCCCTTTATGGTTTGACAGGGAGTGAAACGTCCACTTTGGGCGATTCAGGATTGGATTCCTTGAAACTGGCTGAATTTGCACATGATCTGAAGGAACTTATTGTACGTTTCCGGTTTGAAGATCTGGCTGAAGAAGTCGATCTGAGAATCCTTCAAAAAATAGCCGTTGCTGAATTGTATGATATTCTTTATGATCTCAGTATCACCAGTCGCATGGCCCGATTCAGGTTCAAACGTTCACTGGCAAGGATCAATGCAGAATATGGTGAGATCGAACGGAAATTAATGATTCGGGATTCGTTGATGGATCAAATCGCAGATAAACCTGAACACTTTTTAAGTAGAGCTAATGAAGGAAAGATCTTACTTACAGGCGGCACAGGATTTTTCGGTCCTTTCTTGATTAAAAGTCTGCTCGAACAGCAGCATGATAATATCGTGGTTCTTGTCCGTGCGAATGACTCACACGCGGGATTTCAGCGCCTAAAAGAAGCTTTTTTAACCATCGGGTGTAGCGAGATTTTGTTGAATGAATTTATGACCAGAGTCTCTGTGGTATGTGGTAGTTTGGATCGCCGTCATTTGGGTTTGAATGAACAAGACTGGGATTTTCTGTCGAAGAATATTCATGCGATCTACCACAACGGAGCATTGGTGAATTACCTACTGGATTACGAGGCCATGCGCGGAAGTAATGTGGAAGGTACTAATGAGGTAATACGTCTAGCAAACAATCAACGAGTAAAGGTCCTGAACTACATTTCGACCACTTTTATTTTTGGATGGTCAACCAAGGATGTGCTCTATGAGACGGACTGCAATGAAGAAATGGCTTTGCTAGATTTTGGATATAGTCAGAGCAAGTGGGTATCCGAAAGACTTGTTGAAAATGCCCGAAAGAAAGGTTTGCCCGTAAGAATCTTCAGACCTGCCCTGATCTCACCTTCGATCGACGGGAAAGGGTACAACTTTGATATTTCCATTCGATTATTATCCTTTATGCTCAAATACGGAATCGGAACCTCTGCAAAGAACCAGGTAAGTTTTACGCCTGCTGATATTGGAGCGAACAATATTGTTGCTATTTCGTTGGTCCCTGAAAGCGTCAATCATACATTTCATGTGACTAGAGATGTATTTTCAAGTATGCAGGATGTAACGGCCATACTTAGTCAATTAGCAGAGAGGGAATTCAGGAATTATCCATTGAAGGAGTTCGTTCCGGAGGTTATCAGTCTTTGCAAGAAGGATGATCTCTTGTTTCCCTTGCTTAACTTCCTGGTTCGTTCGGTAGATAATATCAGTTCAATGGAGTTTAAACGTTATGACAACAGTAATTACCAGAAATTCAGGAAACTTTCCCCATTCGGCAAAGAAGATGATACTCTGGAGGCAGTTGTGAATGGGATCTATCAGTTCATGACCAATAATCATATTATAGAATCAGAAAAAAGTGAAAATGAAAAATAAAAATATCATTCCGAAGATCTCGGTCGTGGAAACCCTGCTCGACACACCTGAAATGCTGAAGAGTCCCGTTGTAGTATTTGAGAAATATAGAAAAAAACTTGGCCCGACCTTCCGTTTTAGATTCGGAATCAGAGATACGATCGTTACTGCTGATCCTGAATTACTGAAGCATGTCCTGAAAGACAATAACGACAATTATCACAAGTCACATATCCAGACAGAACGATTCGTTGAATTTCAGGGGGTCGGGTTGACAAACAGTCATGGTGATTACTGGCTACGTCAGCGAAAATTACTAAGTATGGGCTTTACGCGTGGACGTTTGGCGGAGATCCTACCTATCCAGTTGGAAGTGCTTCATGATTTCCTGAAAACCTTTGATCAAGCAACAGAGAAGGGAATTGTTGATATTCATGAGCAAATGGTAAAGTTCACACTTCTTACGGTCGGGAAGTCACTTTTTGGGAAGCAGATGAAGGAAGAAGAACTGGAAAAATTTGCAGCGGCCATTGCGGATATCCAGCGATACATTGTAAAAAAAGTTGTCCAACCATATCTCATGCCTTGGTTTTACCTCACCGGCCAAGACAAGAAATACCATAAGGTCAGAGAAGAAGGGGACCAGATTATTATTGATTACATCGAGGAACGAAGGAAAAAACCGGGAGAAGGCAGTGATATTCTTGAATTGATCCTCTCGACACCATTCAAGGGAACAAATGAATTCATGAGTGATGAGAAGGTAAAGGTCGAGATCTTGCAGTTGCTCGTAGCCGGAAATGAAACATCCACCACAGCGGCCACTTGGACTTTCTACATTATTGCAAAACATCCGGAGTGTTTACAGACGATTCGTCAAGAAATAGAGGAGACTTTTGGTGAGGAAGAAGTCAACTACAGCAGATTACATAGTTTAAAATATACTATTGCGGTTCTAGATGAAGCAATGCGCATGTATCCTCCTTTCTGGATGATCGATCGTGAAGCGCAGGTTGACGATGAGTTTAATGGGATGAAAATTCCAAAAGGGACAACAGTAATCCCATATATTTATGGGGTTCATCACAATGCTGAATACTGGAAAGACCCGGAGAAATTCGATCCTTTCCGTTTTTTAGGAGAAAGTGGTGATAAGATCCATCCGTTTGCACATATTCCTTTTGGAGGTGGACCAAGGGTCTGTATTGGTCAGAACATGGCCAAAATGCAGGTGTTGTTGGTGATGAGTGCAATCGTCAGAGCTTACGATTTTGAACTAACTGATAAAAAGGAACTTGGCTTACATGCCATGATGTTGCTTAAACCAGATGGACCGGTCAATATGAAGTTTCATCGGATCCGAAATTAGGGTCCGGTTGGATGCTTTCCCATTTTTCCTCGATATCACGGGCAAGTTCAGGTGAGGTTGTGTAGTTAACCTTCTGATGATCCCGCTTCAAGATTAGTTTCTGCTCGACTTGTTTTATCGGTAATACCCCTAACTCCAATTCGTCATATAACCGATTTAAAGTTTCCATTGGTTCGCTTATAAGTTCCTTGAAAGTAAGTTCATAGAGCTGTTCCGAAGGAATTTGTTTTCTGAAGTAGTGATAAGCTTCTTTCAGTTTGATATAGGAATTGATGCAATAACCTTGAAGTTGCTCGTCGTTCACCTTTTGAAAACTTACCTCTTTCTGAATAACTCTCCAGAAGTACATCGTGGAATGGTACACAGAAATTGGGTCGCGCTCAATGAAAACAAACTTAGCCTTAGGGTACCTTTTCAAAAGGTGATTTGCTCGACCGGTATCACCCGGAGATTTGACGATCACCCTTTTACCACCTGAAGCAAATGATATTTTCTTGATAAGAAAATCGTAGTCATCCAGCCAGCCTTCCTGATCCTTTGGTCGTTTTAACCCAATCATGCGACCGAACCAGTATTCATAACGCTTTGGAAAAATGTGGCCCCATGTATAACTGTGATCACTTAAACCTGCACACATAGCCGATTCTAGCTCTCCGGGCATATTCAGGTTCATGGTAACCCGTTGAAAGGAATAGGGAATCTTAAAAATCCTGCAGAAAGCATTCATGGGAGGCTTCAGCCATCGTTCAGTCAAGATGAAATGATCAATGAACAAGAATTGATACACGGAAATAGTTGTGTGGTTTGAATCGGCTTCTAAAAGCTCCTGTAAATGAGTTGTTCCGCTGCGCCAATGACCAAGAATAAAAATCGGATCCTCTTGTAGTTCATGTTTTCGGATCTTCCTTTCAAAGAGCAGTATTTCTGTTAAACGAAATGGTTCGAATAAAATGTAGCGAAGCAAGAACAGGATAAATACCGGTATTCTCCGAAAGCTTACACCACCGTTCTGAAAAGTGATCAATAGTAATTTCCCTAAGGGGTAAAAGGGAAGTTTTCTAAGTTTTGAATGCATTTTATTCAAACAAATAACAAATTTTTCTTGCCACATGATCGTGTAAGCTCGATTTAAAAGTAGGGATTCTTTCAAGATATTTACTTAATTTTATACAGCTTATTGAAAATTGATAGCTAGGATTTATACAATGATCGATTACAAATTCATACAGACTTCTGACAATGATTTTCAGCGGAAGCTGCAGGAAAGGGTGAATGATTATTTCGCGAGGAACGAAATTGTCAGAAAAGCAGATAAATCGATGTTCTGGAAGACTTTTTTTGCTTTTTGCTTCTATGCCTTGGTTTATGTTGTGATTCTTTTCGGTTCGATTTCAAATCTGGGAGTTCATTTCTTTTTGTGGGTTTTACTCGGTCTAGGGCATACCTTTATTGGTATTTGCGTGATGCACGATAAAGTACACGGGGCATATACAAACAATAAATTCGTTTCTTTTTTACTTGAAATTCCGATCCTTTTAATCGGTGTTGAATCTAAGATCTGGTCGATCGAGCACAACATCATTCATCATAATTATACGAATGTTAATGGGATCGATCAGGATATCAATCCGCGCTTCTTTTTTCGTTTTTCAAAAGATCAGCCGATACGGTGGTTTCATCGCTTTCAACATGTGTATGCGACGTTTTTATATGGCTTGTTGACCATTGAATGGATAACATTGAAGGATTTCAATAAAGTAAGGAAATTCTATAGCCTCGGATTTTTAAAGACTGGTTGGGAAGCAGCATTCCTCACTTTGCAGATCCTGATAAAGAAACTTGTTTTTTTTGCTGTTTTTCTCATAATACCGTTGTTGGTTCTGCCTTTTCCAAATTATCTGATCCTTTTGATGTTCCTCACAATGGTCGTTGTTTCGGGTATTGTCATGACGATCATTTTTCAATTGGCTCATGTTGTTCCGAATGTCGAATTTGCAGATGTTGATCGAGATGAACAGGTCAACTGGCATTTACATCAAATGCGAACTACTTCAAATTTTGCCATGAATAATAAGGTGCTCACTTTCTTTCTGGGGGGATTGAACTTTCAGATCGAACATCATTTGTTCCCTGATGTATGCCATGTTCATTATCAATCTCTTTCTAAGATCGTTCAGAATACAGCAAGGGAATTCGATTATCCGTATCATTCGAACAGTACTTTTTTAGTTGCCATAAGAAAACATTACAGTCTGCTTAAAGAGTTAGGTAAATGAAATGTTTTGTGCCTTTTGAATAAACAGATTACTATTGCAGAGTGAGAGTGAAGTAGTACCCTTCGATAAATCGGGTCTGATTCTTGCTTTATTTTATCTGTTCTTCTACAATATAAAACCCCCTCCAAATCCTTAGAATAGTTTTTTTTTGTTACCGATTTTTATTTTTTAATTATCTACTTTAAATCGGTGTATAACCTGAAATTTAAAAATTATGAAAAAGTTATTTTTAACAATTGCTTTAGGAACTTTTCTTCTTTGCACTTCTAATTCTTTTAGTATGGGAGTAAATAAAGAGCCAATACCTACTAAAATAATAAAAGAATTCAGTAATGTACTTTCATTATTCTTCGATCACGAATTAAAACTAGACTCTACTCTTAGAGAAAGTTGTCTTCAATTTATAGAAGCGGAGGTAGGCGGCAAACAACTAACTAAAGGTAAAGACTATGCTTATTTTCATATGATGTGGACTTTAACAGATTCATTAGGATCCTACAAATCTGAGGATCTTACAAATAGCTTGGATAAAATGATTCATCAAGACATCTACAAGAATTATTTTTCTAGAATGGAAGGCGAATCTTACTGGATTGAGGTAATTCAAAAGGAAGAAAAATACTACTTGGTAGTGGCTTTAAATTAACACCTATCCTAACAAAAAATATAAACCATATGAAAAATTTAATCTTTGCTGCATTTGTTTTTTTGTTGTCGTCTTCATTATACGCTCAAAAACAATACAATTTTTATAGTATGTTCGGCTTTAAATACTTACGACCTTACGGGTAAAAATATGAAATACGAGGACGTATTAAAAGGTGAAAATTTGGGTGATGGCCTTTTTTCAGATGGATTTAATCACTACACCATTGATTTAAACGCTAAAACTTTCACACACAACTACATTTCTTTAGAGAGTGGGGTAGCAGATGGTAAAGAGGTTATTAGTAAAATCACGAACTTAGTTGAAACAAATAATTTCATCAAATTCGATGTTAGTACTGAGGATTTTGGCAAGATGTCTTTGGTAATCAATAAAAACATCCAAACCGATGTAGATTTGGTTGTTGTTTTTAAAGAAGATAAAAAGACCTACGCGGCTGTCTTTATCAATTAGAAATACCACCGTCCCTCTCCATAAGTGTTGGGGTATAATTTATTCCGCCATTAAGACAATATCTTCTTAACTTTGCGTAAATTGTTTCTATGACATTTCGCGATTTAAATTTGAAGAAACCTCTTTGGAATGCCTTAGATGATTTAGCGTATCAAATTCCAACCAGTATTCAAGCTGCAGGGTTCAAGGTGATGATGTCTGGAAAGGATACCATTGGAATTGCGCAAACTGGAACGGGTAAGACATTGGCGTATTTGCTACCGTGTCTGTGTATGTGGGAATTTTCGAAAGAACCTCATCCCCAGATTTTGATCATTGTGCCTACTCGAGAATTGGTCGCACAGGTAGTGCGTGAAGTGGAAAAGTTAACAACTTACATGAACGTGGCTGTGTGTGGCGTATATGGTGGCACTAATATGAATACGCAAGCAGCAATGGTCTTGCAAGGATTAGATATCCTGGTTGGAACGCCTGGGCGAATTTTAGATTTAGCAATAAGTGGTTCTCTGCAATTGAAACATGTCAAGAAAGTGGTGATTGACGAGGTGGATGAAACCCTTAGCTTAGGATTTAGACCGCAACTATTGCACATATTTGATTTTTTACCTGCGAAACGACAGCACATGGTTTTTTCAGCGACACTATCGGAAGAAGTATCGGTGTTTTTGGATAGCTATTTAATAACGCCTGTTCGCGTTGAGGCAGCTCGTGTTGGTTTGCCCTTAGAAAAAATTGATCAAACGGGTTACCGCGTACCGAATTTCCTTTCCAAAGTTGTCTTATTGCGTCATCTCATTCAGCAGACTGATGATAGCTCTAAAATTATAGTCTTTGTTTCTTCTCGTACTTTAGCCGATTTATTGTTTGAAGCGTTGGAGGGGAGTTTAACGGATACTTTAGGGATTATTCACTCCAACAAAGCACAGAATTTCCGCTTCGATACGGTACGAAATTTTCAAGCTGGGGAAATTCGTATATTGATTGCGACCGATTTAATAGCACGTGGTATTGATGTTACAGATGTTTCACATGTGATTAATTTTGATATTCCGGAAAGTCCTGAAAATTATATCCACCGCATCGGACGAACGGGTAGGGCAGATAAAAATGGTATCGCGATCACCTTTGTGTCTGAAAAAGACGAAGTAGCGCTCATGGCCATTGAAGAACTCATGCAGCAGCAACTATCATTCACGAAAGTAACGGAGGATATCGTATTTACAGACGAACTTTTGGAATTTGAAAAACCAAAAATACTCATTCCTGGGAAGGCCCTTAAATTACCTCTACGAGAAAATAGTGGCGATTCTTTTCATGAGAAAATAGCGAAAAACAAAAAGGTCAACGTGCGTTACAACCATAAAAAAGCCATGCTAGAAAAGTACGGCAAACCTAAGAGAAAGCGTTAGGAGGATGCTTTATTTGACGAATTAAATTGAATTTCCCCAAATTATCGTGAAAGTATCTATTTATTACTCGGTAAATTATAACGCAAGCCAAGGCTAGACCCAAAACCAACATTAAATTTAACGGTATTATTTGGTATAGAATTTAATTGAAGCGTTGGGCGGAATTCATTGTAAATAACAAATGGCTTCCAAAATTCTCTTTTGTTACCTAATTTAAAGTTGATTCCCAATGGAATGTAGGCACTTCCACCCATTACCATAAAATTGCCGTACGTCTCTGATTCTATATTTTGGGAATTAGTACTGCCTTCATAACCCGAATAAGGTTGAATATATTCTTCTGTGCGCAGTGTTGTTGTAGAACGATAACTCATGCCAATTGAAAGACCTAGTCCAGCATGAAAAGCCCATCTTTTACCTGCATTCGCCTCAAAAATATAAGCGGCATCTAATCTCAATTGGTCGTTGCTATAATTCCCATTATAATAGCTAGAAACAGTTGAATCTACAAAGTACATTTGACCTGTCTGCGAAGACAATAAGGTGTCAACAACATTACTTTCATAATAATGACCAGAAACGTTCAGGAGTTCACTGTGTACATTCGAAATACCAATACGTAAAGTGCCTTTCGGGCATTTTGCAAAGCTCAAGCCTAATTGAATGGATTGAAAATTAGATGAATTGGATTGATTAAAATTATCACCCATCATAAAGCCAGAAAAGAAATAACCATTTTGCTGATAGGCACTAAAGTCTTTACTCAAAATACTGGATCCTGGGGCCAATAAGGTAAAATCAGACAACTTATTTTTTGAATTATCAATATCCATAAAAGAACCAGCGTTAAGGTGGATCTGAGTTATTTTTATTTGAGCATTTAGCTTACTAAAGGTTAAAAATGTGATAAATAGAAGTTGATTTTTCATAGTTAAATTTTAAATGAAATTACAATAAATTTGAATTATAAATAGATTTTTTTGGTCTGCAATTTTTAAATCACGTCCCTTAACGTATCTACTGTTTTAATATTGTAGAGAAAAAAGATTTTAAGTGATTATTTAAACCATTTTTGAGCACTTGGATTTCGGTGCGGGCAGCCAGGCCAACAACATGGTCTCTTTTTCCCTTCTAAGATTTCAGCACACAATCGATTAATATGCTCTAATCTTGTTTCTGGCTTTTTGACAATGGTTGTCCAACAGATCCATTCATTGCGTGCAAGTGCTGTGAGATTGTTCCATTTCTCAATGGTTCCTTGATCTGAAGTCAAGGCAGCTCTTAAATCATCGGGTACTTGATGAACGACACCTTCTTCGATTGTGGTATTTGTCATTTTATATTAAGTATTTCATCATAAGAAAGCCAGCGTTAATGCTGGCTTTCTTAATAATAATTGATTTCCTGTATGATGATACATTCGCACGGACCTAAATTTTAGGCTGTTTTCTTAATAAATTGTAAATCGGCATTTATTTTCACCTCTTCACCCAAAAGAAAACCACCAGTTTCTAGCGCAGCATTGAAATTTAATCCATAATCATTGCGGTTAATTTTTCCATTGATTGAAAAACCCATTTTCTCATTTCCCCATGGATCCTTGCTTGTTCCGCCATATTCCACAGCAAGTTTTATTTCTTTGCTAATGCCTTTAATTGAAAGCATTCCGGTCAACTCATAATTTTCGTCATCAATTTTAGTATAAGAGTTTCCTTTAAATGTCATTTCTTTATGATTATCTACATCAAAGAAATCAGCATTTTTTAAATGTGCGTCACGGTTATCTTCGTTTGTGAAGATAGAAGAAGTATCAATCGTTGCAGAAATAGCAGCTTTGCTAAAATCTTCTCCATCGATTTCCGCACTAAAATTTCTAAACTCTCCTTTAATGTTTGTTATCATAAGGTGTTTAACCTTGAAACCCAATTCACTGTGTGTTGGATCTAATTGCCATGTTGTTTCCATGATGTTATTTTTTTAAGTTAAATGAATATTAATAATTTTATTTTAACATTGGGTAATATCCTGCACGACTCTCAATCAAAACCCAATTGTTTATTGCTAAAAGCACGATTGACATAACTATTCCTGATTGATCGTTGCAAAGGTACAATGATAAATCATATTATTTATTTTTATATGTTAAGAAATAAAAATTTAATTATTCAATTACGCTTCTTCATGATTTTTGGGCAAAAAAAAAGCGCTCCAAAGAGCGCTTTTAATTAGTTATAATGTGGTATTATTTAATCATTAATCGTTTAGTAACGATTTGACCATTCACTTCAATAGCACATAGGTAAAGACCTTCGATTAAATTAAGAACATTAAGTTGAACTTGATTAGAAGAAAGATTAGTTTCTTCTTTCACCAATTTTCCAGCAGTCGTGTACATCTTAATGGAATTAATCATTCCATTTTCCGAAAGAATTGTTAAGTTTTGCATAGCGGGGTTAGGAAAAAGATTAATTCCTGATTCGATAGCCGTTAGATCATTTAAACCTGTTTGACCATCTAAATTCGTTGCACGTACAATTCTTCTACAAAAATAACCCAATGTTGAGTCCGTATAAGCCATTGACTTAGGATAACTCATATCAGGGTTTTGTTGAATATTTGAAACGTGTGCAGCAGTACCTTGCGCAGCCGGTAAACCAAGTGCTACAGCAATGGCACACGTTGTTGTTGAATCCCAAAAATCCCAAGGAGCCGCTTCAAACGGATTTCCTGTGATGTATGGGAATACATTGTCTTCTGGCGCACCGATGGCAGTACCACCAAAATCCATCATTCCTACCGCAGAAGCAGAAGCTGCTTGCGCTGCAAGTGTGTAGGGATCATTCCCTGTATTAACAGGATCTAGAACTGAATTATTTCCTAGCATATTCGCTTTTTTCATAACATCATAGCTTCCGCTGATATCTGTAGTTACTATTCCAATAGAAGCGATTGAAACGTCTCCAGTTGTATAAACAGCTACAGGATCTGTTGGACAATGAACAGCACACATTGGTACATCACCAGCTTCTAACCAGCTGATATCACCAAGTCCACCACCCATGCTACAAACCATATCAATATCATTAGAGAAACCAAGGTTGGTTTCCATATTGAATTGTCCACCAATTCCATCCCAATCTCCAATAATTGCAGTATCAATTAACGGAACACCCATCGCATCTAAAAATTTAGGTAATTGAACTTCCGCCAATTTATCTACTGTTGCATAACCGAGTGCAATCCAACCTCCGGAACCTTGACCACACAATATGATTCTCGATGTGTCAATTCCCCATTGATTTGTAATTGAATAATCTCTTCGAACAAAACGAACAGCACTTTTAGTATCTTGAATAGCACGATATACTGCTTTCATTAAGCTTGCTGCTCTTTCAGCTTGTGTTGCAGCGGTTGGATTCCAACCTAAACGGTATTCTAAATTGGCAACCACATATCCTCTTTTGGCATAGCTCTTACAAATATTAGTTGTGGCTACATCATTCCGCATACCAGTAGCATTTCCGTTGTAAATGATTGGTAAAAAAGTACCTGTGTGAAGCATGATAATCAAAGGACGCTCTGCCATGGTATCGCCAGCTGGCTCATACATGTCAAAAACCAATGCTGGAACCTGAGCTGATGCCCCTGTTGGTACATAAGGAACACCCTGAGATGCCGCTATTACAGAATAATTTTGAGAATAAAGAATATTATTCTCCTGGGTGAAGTTTGAAAACACTTCGTCAACAAACCGTTGCGGTTGTGCAAATAAATTCCCGCAAATGGCAAAGGCAAAAAGAAAGGGTAAAATTATTTTTTTCATAAAATTGTTTTTAGGTTAAATTTTGAGTCAAAGGTATATATTAAAATTGGGATATGTATCTAATTATTTGTCGTTCACATCAAAAGATAACGAGAGATAAATGATTCTGCCGACAAAAGGCCCACCGAAAACTTGAAGCACTTTATTATTTAGAAGATTCGAAGCGCCAAGTTTGACGGTTAGTTTTGCTTTTTCTATGAATTTATTCACCTGAGCATCCACCAAGCCATAGGTGGGAACACTGCCCGAAAACTGTGGAGAACCCTCAGAATAAAATCCCTGAATCCACTTATAATTGACATTAAATCCTAAGCCTTTTACTTTCTTGATTGTGAAATTCCGCCCTTGAAAACCCACGTTGAATTTATGTTCTGGTGTGTTATATGCCGGAATGATTGGGTCGTCGGATTTTTTCCTTAATGCATTCCAAGAATAATTTCCATTCAAGGCATAATGTTCTCCTAAGTAATAATTCAAACCGAGAGAAATTCCTTGGGTAGTGATCGATTCCTTAGAATTCGTAGCAATCCGATAAACATTATTGATAATTGGGGTGTTGAGTGGTGTTATGAAAATATCTACTCCATTGACGTAGCCAATGAATTGGGTGTAATAATTGAAATAGTAATTGACATCTAGAAACAACTTACTAAAAAACGTTCCTTTGTATCCTATTTCAAACGACTTTACTTTTTCGGGTGCAATCGGGTCAAGATTAAAATAACGCAAGGTGTCAGAATTTTGAGTGTAGTAGAAATCACGCAACGATTCTATGGTAACCAAGGAGTCATAACCGCTAATATTCCCAACAAGTTTTGCACGACCAACATTGTAATACATGTATTGATTCAACAAAGTTGGGTTTCGAATAGCTGAAGTGAAAGTTCCTCTTACAGCGTGTTGCTTGTTAGGTTGCCAAATAATAGAAGCGGCAGGCGAAGGTAAAAAATCAAAGTTTTGATTTTTATCGACACGCAGAGATGCTTTAAAAATTAGCTTGTCATCGATCAAGTGCTTTTCTAAACCGGCATAAATTCCAAATTCTTTATTTAAAATTTTAACACCGTTGGTATCACTAAACAAAGAGCCCTGCGACCTAGGATTATAGAGGCGGCCATTTGCACCTAAAGTAAAATCTGCGAACGAGGTCCGAAAGGTTTTCTCTGCATGCAAATGATAAAGACCTGATTTGTCTTGAATGCGCGATCCACCTTCTAGAAAAGACGTTTTTTGAGTGATGTCGGCCATGAGTGAATCAAATCGCTGAGTACCCGGTTTAAAAAAAGCATCCATTTCCCAATTGCTGTAGGCGCCATTAGCAAAATCACTTGCTTCAGCATGCCAAGCGATCATTGAATCTTGGTTCGCATTTATAACTTCATTTATTGCAGCATAATCTGGCGGAACACCAACGGTTGGCGTCCACTGAACAGAAGGGTCTAATGCCCTGACTCGATTGGTAATTTGACTCGACCAATATTGTCTGTATCGATTATTCCAATCCCAATCATCCGCTGCTGCATCTTGCAATAAAAACGCGGTGAGTACGGCATCGTATGATTTTCCTGCGTCTTCATTCGTTGCATACGCGCGAATAAAGAAATCATCTTTCTTACGGAGCTCCAATCTATTCTGAAAAAACAAAATATCTTTTAAGCAAAACCGGTTATCACCTTGATACACTGTAGTACCCGTTCCAAAATTGGAGGCAACAATAAATTCAAGCTTTGGTTTAATCATAAAATGCAAAGCGACAGACGATTTTAAGTTTTCCGTTTTGTAGTCGGCAACATCTTTTTCCCAATAGCCCGTTCGGTGCCATCTTTTCAATCCAGGAGTTTGCCATATTGCCGCTGGGTCTAGGGCATTATTGATATTTGGAGATAAATTTTCATCCCCATAACGGTTAACTGCATCATATCCGCCTGGGTTACCCCTATCTGTATCGAGTCCCTCGACAGAATTCATATTATTCGCCTCCCAATCATTCGCATTCAAATAAGAGATGTTGATTTTGTATGCAAATTTATCCTCACCAGCTTTGTTTTTAAATGCTTTAGCATAACGCACAGCGTATTCGTTCAACATGCGCTCTCCTCCTTTAATGCTAGCGCTGAATCCCTGAAATTTAAAAGGGCTTTTGGTTTGCATGCTAATGACACCATTAAAAGCGTTAGGTCCATAAAAAGCAGAACTAGCTCCGGAAACGATATCTACCATTAATAAATCTAATTCGGAGGCACCTAAAAAATTACCCAATGCGAAATTTAAACCGGGCGACGCATTGTCTACTCCATCAATTATTTGTAAGGTTCGGACAGGCGATGTAGAATTAAAGCCCCTGGTATTTACAACTTTAAAACCAATACTGGCAGATGTTAAATCAACTCCTTTCATATGGCTTAAACCGTCGTAGAAATCCAATGCAGGCGTTGCTTTGATTTCACTTAAAGTCATCGTTTCTACCGATAATGCAGATTCTTTTTCTTTTTCGCTGGCAAAACTTCGAATGTTAATGGTAGCAAAATTTTTAATAGAACTTGGCTTAAGGCGTATATTTATACTGTCTTGCGGATAAAAGTATAGGGTTGTTTCTAGATCTTCATATCCAAGGTATGAACTGACTAAAGTTATTGGGAAAACCAACTCAATTTCAATGAAGAATAAGCCATCTTTATCGGTCATACCGCCCTTATTTAGCCCCTTAATTTTAACTTTAGCTGCTTCTATGGGTTCCCCTGAATAGGCATCTACTAGCTTTCCATTGAGCTTTGTTTGAGCGTAAGAACTATTTAGTGTTGATAGAAGTGTGAAGAGTAAACAAAGTCTTAAAATCATCATAAATTCCCAATAGATTTGTTCAAAATTAACAATATTTTAATTGGAAGAAAATATTCACTAAAAATTAAGTATTCACTATATTTTAAAGTAATTTTATTAAAATCATCTATTTTAAAAAGTAACGATTTCAGCTGTCTTTTCACACACCTTGTGAATGTCTTCTTTTGAAATATCTAGGTGGGTAACCATTCTGATTAGTCCTGGACCAAAAGCAATTACCTTAATTCCATTTTTTGCCAATTCCAAAATTAGTTGATCTCTTTTTTCCATTTCAGTTAATTGGATGATGACAATATTGGTTTCAACGGGTACGATATCCGCCACCCAGGAACATTTTTTTAAGCCAATTTCCAAAAGTTTTGCATGGCTATGGTCGTGAATGAGTCGATCAACATTATATTTCAAGGCAAATAATCCTCCTGCTGCGATAAATCCTGCTTGTCGCATGCCACCGCCAAAAACTTTTCGTACTCTGCGTGCTTTCAAAATAAATTCAGCTGAGCCCAATAATATTGATCCTACTGGCGCACCAAGTCCTTTGGATAAGCAAATTGAGATAGAATCAAAGGGCGCGCAATAGGTATGTGTATCAATACCGTTTACTGCCAAGGCATTCATCAGCCTAGCGCCATCTAAATGCAAAGGGAGATTATTTGCTAGGCAAACTGCTTTAATTTTTAGTATTTCATTAAAGTCATAGACTGCCCCACCTCCTCTGTTTGCGGTATCTTCAATTGATACTAATTGAGTGAGTGGAAAATGAACATCATGAACAGGATTCAAGTATTTTTCAATTTCAGCAGCTGTAATTCTGCCTCGATCTCCACGTAAAAGTCGAACAGAAGCACCAGAATTACGAGCAATTCCGCCACCTTCGTATTTATAAACGTGACTTTCTTCATGGCAAATCACCTCTCCTCCAGGTTGAACGTGAATATTTATCGCGATCTGGTTGGTTTGTGTTCCTGAGGAGCAAAATAAGGCTGCTTCTTTTCCGAAGTAATTCGCAGCAAAAGTTTCTAATTCATTTACGGTTGGATCTTCGCCAAAAACATCATCGCCAACAACTGCCGCAGCCATTGCTTTAATCATTTCCGGACAAGGTTTTGTAACTGTATCGCTGCGTAAATCAATCATGATGTGTAAATTTGATTCAAAGTTAAAAATAATTGGCTGATTTAATTCCATTCTTTGTAATCTCCCTAGTTGCTTTTGGCGCTGCTACCCTCACTTTTTTCTCTGGCTTTGGATTAGGGACATTATTATTACCAGCTTTTGCCTTATTTGTTAATTTGGAATTGGCAATTGCGATGACAGCTATTGTTCATTTGACTAATAATGTCATAAAAGTGGGCTTGGTATTTCGGGGAATTAACCTTGCTATTTTATGTTATTTTGGAGTAGGGGCATTGCTTGGCGCTGGCATTGGGTCATTCTTATTGAACTTAATTAGCGATCTTGGCTTATTTTACAAAACTACGATTTGGGGAAGTCCGAGGGAGGTAAATTTCATTGAATTTACAATTGGAATACTCATGCTTTGTTTTGCCATTATTGAATTTTATCCAAAAATAAAAATTGCTGCTCTCCCATTAACTATTGGTGGTTTTATTTCGGGTTTCTTTGGTGGATTATCTGGTCATCAGGGTGCTCTTCGAAGCGCTTTTTTAGCACATCGCAACTTACAAAAAGAGGTTTTTATTGCTACGGGTGTTTGTGTTTCTCTACTAGTGGATTTGACTCGTCTTATTTTTTATAAGGTTCATTTTTCAGAATCAGGAATACCATATACTTTATTACTAGTAGGGATTTTAGCAGCTATAATTGGTTCTGTTTTAGGAAAGATATTGTTTGCTAAAACAACTATGAAGTTCATACAAAAGATTGTTTGTATCGCCCTTATCATTTTAGGCTCGAGTATATTAACAGGCTTGATTTAATCCTTCTTTTTCTTCTTGCCTTTTTTTCCTTTTTTTTCTTTTTCGTCAATTACATCTTGAATATCGTCATCAACTGTTCCATCTTTGGCTTTTTTCTTATCTTCTTTTTCTTTAGCTTTAGATAAGGCTTTATCGAAGGTATATGTTGTCTTTCCATAATCGTCTATCTTTTGTTCGCGTATAATTTCCCCCGCTTTATAGATGATTAAATGCTTTAGTTTTCCGTTTTGATAATTCTCAATGAATTCACCATCTGCCACATTTTTCTTAAAACTTTCTTTTTTAATTAATGCTCCTTTATCATCATTGAATAAAAATACGCCATCTTTCAATCCATTATTCCAGGTTTCAATTTTAGCTTCTTTTCCGTTTAGGTGATAATACTTCCAAACCCCATGGTTTTTTCCTTCTTTGAAGTTAAGATCGATTTCAATTTTTCCATTTAAATCATATGTTCTGTGGCTTCCATTCAGCAACCCGTTTTGATAATGTACAATTTTTCCAATTTTACCTCCTACATAGTATGTTTTTTGTTCACCACTTTTTAAATCATTGATGTAATTTTCGCTTGTAATACTATCGCCGTTTGCTTCAAAATCGACAAATTCCCCATTTTTCTTACCCGCTAAATAATTACCTTCACTAGTCAATCGGCCTGTACTATCGAAGTAGATTAGAAATTTTCCATTCTTAACACCTAGGGAATAACTTTGAATAGATTGTATGCATCCAGAAGAATAGAAGGAAGTATCGGACCCATCTCTTTTCCCATTTTTTATGGTGATGCGTTCTTGTAAGACATTTGTTCGATAACAGGTCTCACATGTACCATTAAAAAGCGTTCTGTAGTCAGATTTTAGAAGATAGGTTTGTGTTTCCTCATCAAAGGCTACTTTGTCGTAGGCATTGACGTATAATCTTCTGTCGCACATTCTTTTTTTTGCATAGCAAGGTCCTTGTTTTTGTCCAAATAAACTTCCCATAACTAGCAGGTACGCTGCAAAAAGTATTAATTTAACGTTCATTTTGTGTAAGTTTTGAGAGTCCTTCCCGCATGATTGGAGGAATGGCTATGGCTTTTTGAATGGTACTATTAAAACAGACTAAGGTAGATCCTCCTGTAGTATGTAGTTTCTCATTTATCATAATTTTATAAGCTAAAGAAAAACTTTTGTTACGAATTTCGGTGACAAATAAAAAAATTGTAGGCTCGTCGTGTAAGAGTATAGGTACATGATATTCAACATCGTTTTTAACCAAAACCACCCCTTCTTTCAACCAGTCCCAATTTGGGCCTACTAAAGCAGTAAAATAATGGATTCGTGCCATTTCGAAATAACTTAGGTATATGGTATTGTTAACATGCCCAAGAATATCGAGATCAGAAAACCGTACTTGTATTTTTAATGGAGGAATAAACATTAATCTAATTTTTCAAAAGTGGAGTTCTGACTAATAAATTCAGGAACAATTTCTTTCATTTTTAGCACTATTTCTTGATTATTCTGCTCATTAAATAATGCAATCAAAGCATCAATTTCTTGGCCTAATTGACTTGAGTTTTCCCGGGTCTTAGCAATTAGTATTTTAGGGTGATGAGTAGCTAAGGTATTTTCTTCATCTGCAAGTAATTCTTCATAGAGTTTTTCACCCGGGCGCATTCCGGTTATTTTTATACTGATGTCTTTGTTTAATTCAAGTCCGCTAAGCTGTATCATCTTTTTTGCCAAATCAATAATTTTAATTGATTCACCCATATCAAATACAAAGATTTCTCCGCCTTCGCCCATAGAAAAAGCTTCTAAAACTAATTGACAGGCTTCAGGAATCGTCATAAAAAAGCGCGTAATTCGCTCATCTGTTACCGTAACTGGACCACCATTTTCAATTTGTTTTTGAAAGAGTGGAATTACTGACCCATTAGATCCAAGTACATTTCCGAACCTAGTCGTGATAAACTGGGTGCTTCCGATTTTGTTTTTCTGTTGGGCATACATTTCTGCTATTCGTTTACTTGCTCCCATTACATTTGTCGGATTAACCGCTTTGTCTGTCGAAATAAAGATGAATTTTTCTGCGTGATATTCGCAGGCTAAATCAACCAAATGCTTTGTGCCAAGAATATTAGTTTGAATGGCTTCAGATGGGTTATTTTCCATCATTGGAACATGTTTGTAGGCTGCAGCGTGAAATATAATTTGCGGACGGAATACATCGAATATTTTACGCATGCGATTAAGAGAACTAACATCACCAATGACAACTTCCAGCAAGGTTTCTGTTTCAAGTTGCCTAAGTTGATTTTCCAAATCATACAAAGGTGATTCTGCCTGATCTAATAAGATTATTTTTTTTGGATGATGGCTTAATAATTCAAGGACTAATCCACTTCCAATTGAACCAGCCGCTCCAGTTACAAGTATAGTTCTATTAGAAAGACTAGTTCGCAGTTTTTCTTGATTTAGCGCAATTGGTGCTCGTCCCAATAAATCTTCAATGGGTATTTTTACAATTTGAAGGGCACTTAACTCACCATTTACCCAAGTCTTGGGGTCAGGCACTTTTTGAACCCTTATTCCTGCTTCTAAGCAATTTTCAATTACTTTATTGAGCTGATCATCAGCGGGATTGCGAATAGAAATAATAAGTTTAGTGATGTTGAGTTGTTCTTGGAGTTCTAAAATTTTATCAGGGGAATAAATGGGCAGTCCATCAATTCTGTTTCCCACTAATTTATAATTATTATCAATAAATCCAATTGCCACTTGATTATTTCGAGTGTCCTCTTCAATTGTTCGTTTGGTAATCAGACCCATGGTGCCAGCTCCATAAATCAATACATTTTCTTTAACAAGTTTAAGTTTAATCGACTCTAAATAGAGCAGTTTAATCACAAAACGACTACCAGCCATGAATGTCAAGCTAAAAATAAATTCCATAATCAGGATCGTCATTGGAAAGAGGTAAAAACCATCAATGAAGTTCATTCGAATGACGCTAAGTATGAAGAAAATTAAACTTGAAATAGCACTTGCTATTAGAATTCTTCGAAGATCTTGCGTTGAGGTGTATCTCACTAATCCCCTATGAATTTTAAGCGCATAGAAGACACAAAATTTAATGCTGAAATAAAGAAATATAGATTTCGATAATACTTCCCATTCTTTTTGAAAGATGCTATACTCAGTGTGTAGATCAAAACGAATGAGGTAAGAAAGCAATAATGCGAAGGCAGCAATGAGCAAGTCAATCACTATAATTATCCATCTTGGTGTTCGTGCCCTAAATTGAATCATTTACAAAAATATAAATTATCGGCACCAAAGCGGAAAATTAAATAAGAAGAAGTGGAATTTAAAAAAGTGTAATGAAAAATTATAAGCGTACTACTTGTAATTTAAAGTCAGTTAATACTTCCTTGTAAAAACCGTTTGTTTGGTGATCCCAAATTTGAAGGGATGGAATATTACCCGCATCGCAGGTACCTTCTAAAATTTCTTTTGGATCTAATACGTATTTGAAATCATACTCGTCGTTTGGACAGGTAACGCAAACATTATCATAATATAATTCTTGCTTCGCTTTTAAATTAATAATTGCGGAGGTTTGATTTTCAAGAATCAACATTTGATAGACCATGTTTTCGTTTCTTTTTTCATCAAAACAATTTACTTCTTTAGTGGAAATTTTCAGTCCAGCTTCATTATAAATTACTTTTGGAGCGGATATAACGGTGGTAATCATTTTTTGCGAAAAGGCACTCATGCCAGAAAAAAGAATAAAAAAACAAAGGTTCGAAAGGGTGCGCATGCTGTGGTTATTTAAGTTGAGGTTTAAAAGACGTATAAAATTAAAAATTTGTTGCGTTGTTTTCATAAAATTATTGAATAAATTTGATAAAATTGAAGAATTGAAAGAAATAGAGCGAAAATTTAAAGTTAACGTCACACAAATGTCTTTTATTGAAGAGCTAATCCCAAAAAATATTATCCAAGGGTACATTCATAGCAGTTCTTCGATTAGTACGCGTATAAGAATCATTGATAACATAGCTTTCCTTACCATTAAGGGTGGTGAAAGTGCCCTTGAACGAGATGAATTTGAATATGAAATTCCTTTGTCTGAAGCGAATGAAATGATGACATTATTTTGTCCTAAATTACTTAAAAAGAAACGCTATTTATTTTATCAGGGTAAATTATGTTGGGAAATTGATGTTTTTGAAGGGAATTTACAAGGATTAATCATAGCGGAAATTGAATTGAAGGATATCAACACACCGATCGATCTTCCGGATTGGATTGCTGAGGAGGTAACAGAAGACCCAAGCTATCTTAACATAAATTTAATCCTTCGCGCTTAATTTTTTTCGCTGCTTATTGGCGACTTCAATAAATCAAAGACCATATTTCCTGATGAAATAGAAAAGTAGGTTTTGAATTCTTCGATACTTGAAATAATCGGCCAAATTTCTTTAATTGGATTAACTGTTTCAAATTCACACTTTGCTATTTTCGCAAAATATGCAGTAATAACTGATTCTTCCTCCCAGAAATCCTCCTCTATTAAATAAATAGAAGGTTCATCATTTTGAAACAATAAATTATCTTCTTGGCAATTTGCATTTGCCCACTCCCAAAATTTTCCGCTTGGAAGCACGGATAGGTATCCTCGATTTACAATTCTCATTTTATTATTTCATTAAATTTATTGTTTTTATACTGATACCAAAGAGCATTTTTTCCTGGTTGTTGGACAATTAAAAGGGATAAAGAATCAGTAGGAAATAATGTTTTTTCAAAATTAATCCATGCTTCTTTTGATACGTTTTGCTTGCCTCGGATGTATGATATAGAATTGTGGTTCCGAAAAATCAGTGTTGCTTGCTTTTCAATTTTAAAGGGCTCATACAATTTGAGAGAAAGACAAGTGGTTCCATAGCAGTCTAACCAATTATAAAAGGCATTATTTGTGGCTGTTGTATCACTAAAAGTCCAGCGAAAATGAAGTAAGCTATCTCCACCATGAAATAATTTATTTTTAATAATATGTTTTGGGTTGAAGCGGTCTAAAAAATGCTTTGCGAACGATGGCTGCATGCTATCAACCTTGATTTTTACGCTATCACTCTGGTAGCGCTGTTTCCAAAATAAAAGTGAATCTGGTTTTTGAATAAGTTCTGGGACTGAATCCAGATCAATTTTTTTGGCAGGGTCAAAATTTGCAATTCGCTCCTTTTTTTCAGATTTACAGGCGATAAGAAAAAATAAGGTGACAAAAATTGTAATTGCTTTTAACCTTTTCATAACAACAAAAGTAATAATTGCTACGATAAAAATGTTTTACTTAATTTGTTTTAATTATTTTTGTAAAAAAATAAAAGATCATGAAAACAGCTATAATTTTTTTAAGTACTATACTTTTAATACTTTCCTCTTGCGGTATGAAGGTACCTTATACCAATTCAATTCGCGATGAATTTGCTTTAGATACTGAGGATAAAATGGCTAAGGTTCAGTTTTTTACTTCTGCAACGATTATTTTGGATCAAGAAATAAAAGCGGATAATCAAGGAACGACATCAAATGGCACACTAGTTTCTAGTTCAAGTAGCCAAAAAGAGTCTATTATTATTCCAGCGAGTACAAGTTGTATTTTTGATCATTTTGGCCCTAAAGGAGAATTGTTTGTTCGTTTTGAAACTGGTGAAGGAAAAGTGCTTAAATTTTATTCTAAATCAGATGCTTCTAAGCGTTATTATTTCGATGTTGACTGGGGGCAGCAGGGTGGACCAAAAATCAAGTACGGTGATAGCATGTATAAAATAGATTTGCTTCGTGGTAACCCGCGTAGTGCAATTCTAATGGTTGCTCGTAAGAAACTTCAAAAAATCAAGCGCAAAGAACGCGTGGTAAGGGGCTTAAAAGTTTAAGTTGCTGCTCTTATCGTTTGTATTTTTTTTTGAAAATAAATATTTCTTCCCTTTGCTGAAGAGTTATTAGTGTCTTAATCTTTGATCAAATCATTTTCTTTTAGTTTATTACTTTAATTACATCCTTATAAAAGGCTATAATTTCATTTAAATTTTTATCAGATTGTCGTAATTTCGCACTTTAAAAATAATGTCGCACTATGAAAAAAATACTCTTTCTATTTCTACTCCTTTCTTCTGTAAACTTTGCTCAAAAGAAGAATCCAATTGTCACTCCATCAACACCTTTATTTGATGTATCTTCAGTAGCATCTTTGTCCTTTCGTTTGGTTGGACCAGCCTTAACTTCTGGTCGTGTGGTTGATCTAGCTATTCATCCAAATAATAATGATGTGTGGTATGTTGCCGCTGCTTGCGGAGGGGTTTGGCAAACAACTAATCATGGAATTACTTTTTCGCCCATTTTTGACGGTCAAGGTTCTTTTTCTATTGCTTGTGTCGAATTAGCACCGTCCAATCCGAATACACTTTGGGTGGGAACGGGTGAAAATAATAATCAACGGTCCGTTGCTTATGGCGATGGTGTTTACAAGTCTTTGGATGGAGGGAAGTCTTTTACTAACATGGGATTAAAAAATTCTGAGCACATCGGTAATATAATAATCCATCCTACAAATGAAAATATTCTTTGGGTTGCTGCTTATGGTCCTTTGTGGAAGAGTGGGGGAGAAAGAGGTGTTTATAAGTCTGTTGATGGTGGGAAAACTTGGGAGCGAACGTTAAACATCTCTGATAACACGGGCGTTTCTGAAATAGCAATAGATCCAACGAATCCAGATATTTTGTATGCTGCTGCTCATCAGCGAAGAAGACACGAGTGGACCTACATTGGTGGCGGACCTGAATCAGCTTTATATAAATCTACCGATGGCGGAGCAACTTGGCGTGAAGTGAAATCGGGCCTTCCTTCAGGCGATATGGGAAGAATAGGTTTGGCGGTTTCGGCAAGTGACGCTAATTATGTATATGCTATCGTTGAGGGTAGATATGGAAAAGGTGGTGTTTATCGTTCTGTCAATAAAGGCGAAAGTTGGTCAAAGCAATCTGATTTCAGCACAAGTGGAAACTATTACCAAGAAATTTTTTGTGATCCACTCGACAAAAACAAAGTTTTTGCAATGGATACCTATATGCACCATAGTGAAGATGGCGGTAAGACTTTTAAGCCGACGGGCGAAAAAAATAAGCATGTCGATAACCATTGCATTTGGATAGATCCAAAAAACACGAATCATTGGCTCGTAGGTTGTGATGGTGGGATGTATGAAACCTATACTCATGCTAAAGAATGGAAGTATTACGCTAATCTTCCGATCATTCAATTTTATAAGGTGACCACTGATAATGCGGCTCCTTTTTACAATATATTTGGCGGTACGCAAGATAATAATTCAATGGGTGGGCCATCTGCAACAAATAATGCTGCAGGGATTCTTAATTCAGATTGGTACATTACGAATGGGGGGGATGGATTCGAATCAGCAACAGATTGGTCAAATAATAATATCGTTTACGCGCAGGCTCAACACGGTTGGTTAGTTCGTTATGATAAAGCTTCTGGTGAAAAGGTGCCGATTCAGCCTATGCCAGGAAAAGGGGAAGCTGCCTATCGTTGGAATTGGGATGCGCCGCTTATTGTTTCTTCTCATGATGCATCAACCTTATATTTTGCGGCAAATAAATTATTCAAATCAACTAACAAAGGCGATGACTGGCAAGTTATTTCACCCGATTTAAGTCAGCAAATTGATCGTAATAAATTAGAAGTAATGGATCAAGTTTGGACCATCGATGCGGTAATGAAAAATGCTTCTACAACCATTTATGGAAACGTCATTGCCTTGGATGAATCGCCGAAGAAAAAAGGTCTTTTATATGTTGGTACTGATGATGGCTTAATTCAAGTATCGGAAAATGACGGTGGTACTTGGGCAAAATACAATGTCTTTCCAGGAGTGCCGGCAAATACACGCGTTAATATGCTTACGGCATCCTTACACGACGAAAATACTGTTTATGTAGCGTTTAATTCTCAACGTCAGGGTGATTTTAAGCCGTATTTGTTTACCTCCAATGATAAAGGTAAAACGTGGACTTCCATTTCTTCTAATTTACCGGATCGCGGAAATGTTTATTGCATCAAGCAAGACCATGTGGATCCCAATTTATTATTTGTTGGGACTGAGTTTGGGGCTTATTTTTCAAACGACAATGGCAAAGTTTGGACAAAAATTAGTGGTTTGCCAATCACAGCGGTATATGATTTGGATATTCAAAAAAGAGAAAATGATCTTGTTGCAGCAACTTTTGGAAGAGGATTCTACGTGCTAGATAATTATTCACCTTTGCGCAGTTTGACGAAGGAAAATTTGGATAAAAAGGCCTTTTTATTTCCTGTTAAACCAGCTTTACAATATGTTCCAGCCGATCCATTGGGCTTAGATGGTACAGGTTTTCAAGGACATAACATGTGGGCTGCTAGTAACCCTACCTTTGGTGCTACTTTCTCATTATACATTAAAGATGAGTACAAAACGCTGAAAGATATTCGACAGGAGAAAGAAAAAGCATTAGAGAAAGAAAAAAAGGATGTTTTTTATCCAACTTTCGATGAGCTTAGAAAGGAGGCGCTAGATGAAGCCGCAAATTTGATTTGGGTGATTACAGACCAAACTGGAAAAGAAGTTCGACGAATGACTTCGAGTCCAACTAAAGGAATAGTGAGAATGAGTTGGAATCTTCGTTCGAATTCAACAAATTCTATCAATGCAGAGTCAAATGGATTTTTGGTTCCTCCAGGGAACTATTTTGTATCTATTTCCCTTGTTCAAAATGGTCTTGTTGAAGAGCTAGTTACGAAGCAATCGTTTACGGTTATCGGCTTAAATAATCAGACATTAGTCGCTAAGAATCCTGCTGAGTTGGTCCTATTTCGAAACGATGTTGCTGTTTTAAATCAGAAAATAAATAATGCTAGTAATTGGTTAGGTGAAGTAAATGATGTGTTAAAAGAAATGCAGTCAACTCTTATTAATTATCCCAATACTGATTTGAGGTTACTTTCAGAAACCCGAGCGTTGAAGTTGCTTTATGATGAAGCGGCTTTAGTTCTTTGGGGCGATAAGATCAAGTCTTCAAGAGAATTTGAAACGCTACCAAGTATAAACGATCGTATGGGAATGGTGGAATATCAACTTTATGAAAATACGGCTGGTGTTTCCAATACACATCGAGCAAATAAAGCAATAGCGGAAGAGCAATATAATGCCCTAAGCATTTCCCTTGGTGTAATAAGTAATCGAATGATGTCACTGCAAGAAAAACTTAACACCGTTCCGATTCCGTATACTAAGACATTAAGCCGTTTTTGGAAATAAGCCTAAATAATTCAATCATACGTTTGACTGAAGCTATTGTCGCTTCTTTAGTTCCTTAAGAATACATAATAAATAGACCGACAATTGCCCAAATAGAAAAAAAGAAAAGGCCCAAATAAACGCCGTTTAAATTTCTTTTAAAGCTTTTTTGGATAAAGATGATATAGAATAGCCAAGCCATGTATATGACAAGGAAGGCTAAAGGAATGAATAATCTAAGCATGTGTTAAATTTTTGAAACCAGTAAATAGATACTACTGAAGCCAATAATCAGTGATAAGCATATATTAAGTAGTGCGATGCTCCAATTTCCTTGCTGAATGAGTTGAATATTTTCAAATGAAAATGTGCTGAATGTACTAAATCCACCGCAAAAGCCAACTAAAAGTAAGGGTTGTATCCATTCGTTTTTAGGCAATTTCATTAAGGTAAGGTAGATGAATGCAAAAAATAAGCAGGCTAAACTATTTGAGATGAAAGTTCCCCAAGGGAAACCTAAGCCTTTGAACAAGAACAATTTTCCAATGCCAAAACGAAGAAGGCTACCTATTCCACCACCAATAAATACCAGTACCCAAGTCATGTTTGGATCGAAAATTTAAACAAGTTCTTTTTAATCACAGCGTACACAAACATGCCAATTGCAAAACCAAAAATAGCACCTACAACAACATCGCTAGGATAATGCACGCCTAAATAAATTCTACTTACACCTATTAGTAATCCCATGGATACTAAAAATGTAAAAAAACCTTTGTTTTTAAGGTAGAATAAGGGAGCAACCAGTCCAATAAATCCAAAATAATTCGCGGCATGTGAAGAAATAAATCCGTATTGTCCTCCTAAATAAAGTTCGCCGGGTTTGAATTCATAGAAGTGTAATAAAGGTCCAATTTCTAAATTATGGGAAGGTCTGTAACGCAGGAATACCTCTTTGAATAAATGTACAGAGAGTTGATCGGTAAGAATTATCGTGCAGGTAATACTAATTGTAATTAACAAGAGACTTTTCCAATTGTATTTTTTCCAAAGGAAGAAATAAGTAATTATGATAATTGGAACCAGGATTACTTTGCCGGATAAAAACCACATCAAACTATCCGCAAATGGATTGTGATAGCCATTGATAAAAAGCAAAATTTGACGATCAATATGTTCAAGAAATTCAATCATTGTCAAGATATTTCCAAATCATATCTTTTAATTCCGTTAAGCCATGTTGCGCTACAGATGAAATAAATACGTAGGGAATATCAGGAATATCTGTTTTCATTTGTTCCATCATCTCATTGTCGAGCATATCAGATTTCGTGATCGCTAATATGCGTTTTTTGTCAAGTAAATCCGGGTTAAACATTTCCAACTCACGCTTTAGAATTGAAAATTCCTGACTAATATTTTCGCTATCTGCTGGAATCATAAAAAGCAGCAATGAATTTCGTTCAATGTGTCTTAAAAATTTCAATCCTAATCCTTTTCCTGTGTGAGCTCCTTCAATAATTCCTGGAATATCAGCCATGATAAATGACCTAAAATCGCGGTAGAAAACCATCCCAAGATTTGGTCTTAAAGTGGTGAATGCGTAATCGCCAATTTCTGGTTTCGCAGAAGAAATAACAGACAATAAAGTGCTTTTACCAGCATTTGGAAAACCAACAAGGCCAACATCAGCTAATAATTTCAATTCCAGTATTTTCCAGCTTTCTATACCTTCTTCACCGGGTTGAGCATAGCGAGGAGTCTGGTTAGTAGGTGATTTGAATTGATCATTTCCTAATCCACCTCTTCCGCCTCGTTGGATAATCATTTCTTCTCCGTCTTCTTTTACTTCAAATAGTATTTCCCCTGTTTCAGCATCTTTGGCAATCGTGCCTAAGGGTACATCGATGTATACATCATCTCCCTGAGAACCAGTTTTCAAGTTTCCTGCCCCATGTCCGCCATGACTTGCCTTAATGTGTTTTTTAAACTTAAGATGCAATAAGGTCCATAATTGCTTATTTCCTTTTACAATTACGTGGCCACCTCTTCCACCATCTCCACCATCTGGCCCACCTTTAGGAATGTATTTCTCCCTTCTGAAGTGAGTTGAACCTCCACCACCGGTACCTGAAGTACAGTGAATTTTTACGTAATCTACAAAATTGTCTGATGCCATTGTTAGGCTTGTATGTTTTCCAAAGCGGTGAAAATTCGTTGAGTAATCTCATCGATGTTTCCTATTCCTTGAATTGAAGTGAATTTATTTTGACCTTGATAATATGTTTTTACTGGAGCGGTTTCGTTATTGTAAACAGCGATTCTATTTTCAATAATGGCAGCATCGGCATCGTCTGCTCGACCGCTTTGTTCAGCTCTTGCTAATAATCGTTTTTTTAGTTCTTCTTCTTCCACTTCTAAGGCCAACATAATAGAAATTTCAGTATTTAAACTTGCTAACAGATCGTCTAGCGCTATTGCTTGTGCATTAGTTCTAGGAAATCCATCAAAAATAAATCCGATCGGAGAGGAATGTTTTAGAACTTCTGCTTTTAACATTTCGATGGTAAGTTCGTCAGGTACCAATTGACCTTTATCCATATAGGTTCTAGCAAGTTCGCCTAATGCGGTTTCATTTTTAAGATTTGCCCTAAAGACATCTCCTGTGGATAGATGAATGAGCTTAAACTTTTCAGTTAAACGCTCCGATTGAGTTCCTTTACCTGCGCCCGGCGGGCCAAATAATACGATATTTAACATGTCAGTTAGTTTCTTTTAATTGGTATAATGCGGCTAAGTTTCTGCCTAATTGATTATAATCAAGGCCGTAACCTACTACAAATTTGTTTGGAATCTCAAATCCGACGTATTGTGGTACACTATTGCCTTTGAATGCGCTTGGTTTGTATAAAAATGTACAAACTGAAATAGAGGCTGGGTTTGAAGCGTTCAATAAGGTAATTACTTTATCGATTGTAATTCCTGTATCGACAATGTCCTCTACTACAATAATGTGTTTATCCGTTATAGATGTTGCTAAGCCTATTAATTCATCAACTCGCCCTGTAGTGCTAGTGCCTGAATATGAACTCACTTTAATGAAGGATACTTCTAGTTGTTTTTGAATATTTTTCAATAAATCACTTGTAAACATAAAGGAACCGTTTAAAATGGAAAGAAAAAGTATTTCTTTTCCCTCATAGTCGGCCTCTATCTTTTTGGCTAGGGCAGCTACTTTGGTTAATATTTCTTCGGAAGAAATAAATAATTCAAAATGTTTGTCGTGAAGTTGTATCTCGTTCATACAAATGCAAAGTCAAAAGTACTCATTTTTGATTACATAAGAAAAGGTGATTTGAGATTTGAATTGAATTAGGTTGTTTATCTTTGCAACATGCCTCAGCAAAAGCACAAAAATATAGACATTTCACAAAATGCATCAATAGGTGTTTTAGGTGGAGGTCAATTGGGTATGATGATGATTGAAGCAGCCAAGGAAATAGGCATTATTGTTCATGTTTTGGACCCTAATCCAGCTGCGCCATGTGCTAAACTAGCAGATACTTTTACCGTCGGTGATTTCAATAATTATGAAGATGTCTATCAATTTGGAAAAGATAAGCACTATTTAACCATTGAAATTGAAAATGTAAACATTGATGCATTGGAGCAGTTGGAGAAAGAAGGGCACCATGTTTTTCCTCAACCTTCCGCTTTAAGGATTATAAAAGATAAGGGGATCCAAAAGCAATTTTATACGGATAATTCTATTCCAACGGCTACATACCAATTAATGGAAAGTAAGGCAGAACTTCTTTCAGCTCAGCTTGATTTTCCTTATGTGCAAAAATTACGAACCGGAGGATATGATGGGAAAGGGGTTCAGGTAATTAGAAATAAAGAAGAATTAGCATTCGCGTTTGATGCACCGTGTGTTATTGAATCAATGATTGATTTTGAAAAAGAAATCTCCATTATTGTCGCACGAAATGTTTCAGGTCAATTAGCCGTTTTTCCTGCTGTTGAATGTGAATTTAGTCAAGAAGCAAATTTGGTTGAATTTCAATTCTCACCCGCCGCTATCTCTTTAGAAATTGAGCAAAAAGCGATTGAAATTGCGTCTTCGATTATACAATCTTTGGAATTAGTTGGCATATTAGCCGTTGAGTTTTTCCTAACGAAGAAGGGGGAGTTATTAGTCAATGAAATTGCACCACGAACGCACAATAGCGGTCATCATACGATTGAGTGTTGCGAGACGTCCCAATTTTCTCAGCATCTTCGAGCTGTTTTGAATTTATCGCTTGGATCTACGGCACTAATACAACCTGGTGCTATGCTGAACTTACTTGGTGAAAAAGGCCATTCCGGTACGGCACACTATGAAGGATTAGAAGAAGTGCTTCAAATTCCTGGAGTATTTGTTCATCTCTACGGAAAAGAACTTACCAAACCCTTTCGAAAAATGGGTCATATAACCGTGCTTGGAACATCGATGGAGGAGATTAAGTCAAAAGCTACTCTCGTAAAAAGTGGTCTTCGGTGTATCAGCAAATGATACTGACGGAATCAAGCATGTAAAATCACATGTGATCTTACCCAATTTTAGTAAAACGCTTTTTTATCGAGTTTCAACCATTCAAGGGTTGCATGACTGAAAACATCTTCTATTTCCTGGTGAGATAAATCACTTTCTTCTATGAATTTACCGATTTCAAGGTCGCCTAATGGAAAGGGATAATCTGAACCGAGGCAAACACGTTTTGACCCTTGCATGTTAAGAATGTATTTAAGCGCATCTATGTCGTGGGTAATGGAGTCTACCCAAAATTTACCAAGGTATTCTCTTGGATTAATTGGATTATCAATGGCAACTAAATCAGGGCGACAATTAAATCCATGTTCTATTCTCCCAATAGTAGGAAGAAAGGATCCACCTGCATGTGAAAAGCACACCCGTAAATTTGGCAGCCGTTCGAGCACACCCCCAAAGATCATCGAACAGGCAGCTCGAGATGTTTCTGCTGGCATTCCAACGAGCCAAGGGAGCCAATATTTTTTCATGGCATCAAATCCCATCATTTGCCATGGATGAATCATTACAGCTAAATCTAGTCGGCTACACGCTTCGAAAATCGGAAAAAACTTCTCCTCGCTGAGGTTTTCGTCGTTGATGTTGGAGCCGATTTGAACTCCGACTAATCCAATTGATTTTATCCGTTCTAATTCTTTGATTGCCTCTTCTGTATCTTGCATCGGTATCGTACCTAATCCAATGTAGTTTTTTGGATATCGCTGCACCAATTCAGCAATGTGATCATTTAAGAAGCTTGAAAGTGCTGCACAGTCTGCTGGCTTTGCCCAATAGGAAAACATCACAGGAATTGTACAAACCACTTGGACCTTGGTTGAAAATGTTTCGTAATCCGAAATTCTTATGTTTTCGTCCCAACAATTTTCTTCAATGTTTCGAAAAAATTGACCACCCTGCATCATATTAGCGGTACCATTATCTTGATGTTCTAAATGAATAAATTTACCATAGCCAAATTTCTCCGTCCAATTGGGCATGAGTTTCGGAATGATGTGGGTATGCATATCTATCTTTAACATGGAAGTATGTATTTCATGATGTAATCATCCATTACGAATCCTTCTCCAATATCAATAATTTCCTCTCTATCGATGACAAAATCTATTTTTTGATAGAACATTATTGCCGGATTTTTACGATTAACATTCAGAACGATCTCATTCATATTGGTTTTTTTTGCGTAATCTTTAGCACAGTCAACGAGTGTATTGCCAATTCCTTTTTTAGTGGAATGAGTATCAACATATAATTTATGAATTTTCATTTGCCTGTTGCTCGGGTGATTATTTTCAAAGGTAATAAATCCAAGTAATTTTTCATTTTCAAAATATCCATAAAATTGTTGTCCTTCATCAAAATCTTTTTCAAGTTTTTTGGTCGAATACATGAGGTCTAACATGTAGTTGATTTGATGTTCTGTGATAACTACTGCATAGGAAACAGGCCAAATACGGTAAGCTAGATCTTTTACAAGTGATAAGTCAGATCGTTTTAGTTGTGCCGTATTATTTTGCAAAACCGCTTAGTTTTTGATAAATAGAATTTGCTCAAATTTCCCATTAAATAACATTCTTATCCAATAGCTTCCTGGTGCGAGGTCACTCACATTTATTTTTCCGTTACTGATAGGTTTTGAAATAAAGCTGCCATTTTCGGATATAATATCACAGCTCGCAGGTAATTCATTGACTAGGGTAAAATACAATTCTTTTTGAACGGGATTCGGATATACAGACCATGAAAGTATATTATTAACTACGCTTGTTCCAGCAACAGAAAGTGCCATTTTCACTGCTTGGTAACCGTTTATTTTTCCGGCTCCCCAAATTGGGCTTCTTGTGGGTGGAATGATTCCAGTAAAATTGTCGGTTCTTGCTGTTTCCATGATAATTTCTTTCACTTGTGTTGCAGATAAATATGGATTTGCTTCTAACATTAAAGCGACAACGCCAGCCACCATGGGAGCAGACATGGATGTTCCTGAAAATTTCGCAAAATGATACGTTCTGTTATTAAACGTTACGTTGGCAACAGAGGTATAAGCTGCGTCGGTGAAAGAAGATATGGCGCTACAAATCGCAACTCCTGGCGCTGCAATATCTGGTTTCATCACGCCATCATATCGAGGTCCACGGCTAGAGAATCCTGCAATGGCTCCGCCGGCTGTTGATCCGCCACTAGTAGTATAGGAAGGCGCATAGGCAGCTACGCTTATGACATTGTCTGCACAAGATGGTTCCGAAATACCGTTGTCTGTATCACCACTAGTGGTTCCGCTTCCAGCATATGAAAAGGCCATGCCCCAATTTCCAACATCATTGCTGAGTTCGGTAACATTCCAATAATGCACAAGACCTGAATCTGCAGTAGATTTTAGTAAGATTTTTAAGCTGGTGTTCAAACATTTCACACGCAAGCGCATCTGTGGTTTGCCATTCAATGGGTGCGCAGCATCTGCAGAGATATTATACCAAATGGTGTCATTTCCTGTAACCAAAAATGTATCGATGTAGCTACTCGTAGTTAAAGTGCTATAAAATGGGCTTTCAATCAAGGTTGAGTTGGCTGAGTTAGTTACAATGATACCATTAGAGAAATGGTTATTTGGTTCTCCCCAAGCATGAATACTTTGTCCCCACATATTGGGATTGGCGCCGTAAGAGTAGAAGTCAATTTTTGATTTAAGTAGATCGTTATTGAAGTTTTTCTTCAAGTGAAAATTTACATTCCCATTATTTCCGCCGGAATTGGTGAAAACAACACCAAGATCAGTATAAGCAGTAATCGCTTGACTGAGCATCGAATTACCATCTAGGGTTCCGAAATGGTAGAGGCCCCAACTCATATTAATCACCAATCTTTTTCCATCAGCAAGTGCTTTTTGATACATCCACTCCCAAGCATCCAACACGGCCGACTCATCTACGAGAAACGTTACAAAAAGAAAATTAGCTTCGTAGGCAACTCCTCGGTAATTCGTTCCGGCACCACTACCACCTGCGATAGCAGCGACATGAGTCCCATGTGTATTGTAACTATAAATATTTGCAGTATCGGTTTGAGCAGCTAACAAAGATCCAATGGTATTGTATTCTGTTCCATATGAAAAACCTTGTGGGGCAGGGCCACTAGTTTTGTATTGATCCCATGCAGCAATTATACGTGTTTGGTTAAGCAGTGTGTCATAAAATACCGGTGAGGTATAGTCAAATCCCCAATCAGTAACACCGATATAAACATTCTTACCAGCATATCCTTGAGGTAAATTAATTCCCAAGTTAACACTATCAACATGCATGTCCTTAATTGCTTTGTCCAATTGTTGGTTGATTCTTGAAGCAATTTTAAGGTAATCAATTCCTTGAATAGCATCAATAGAGGAAAGATCACTTACCTTAATTTTTAAACTTACAATAGACGCGATTGGATTTCCTACAAGAATGCTGCGCTCTTCAAAAAATCTTCGGTCAAAGTTTTTATTAATTTTCCCAACAAAAGAGAGGTAATAGTCGCTCCCAATATAATTAATAGGAAGATAGCCTAAAATAGGGTTGGAAACTTGTTGCTTATCAATCGCTAACTTATCAGTAATTAAGGATATATCTGCACGATCACTAGCGCTCAAACGCACCTGCGTATACGAGAGCATGTGGAAAGAGAGAAAAAGTATAAGGAATGGGATACATTGTTTCATGACTTTCAAAAATAGGCATTATTTCTTGATTGACGAAGTGTATATGCTATTCTTCACACTTACTTATTCACATGATATATTTAGAATGTCCTGATTACTTTACGATCTCTATTATTTCACTTAGGGGTTTACGAACCTTTGGTAGGCTTGATAGTTTATCTTCAGGACTTCTATATCCAAGCGCCAAAAGAAGTACACTTTGTAAGTTATTCGACGTTAAATTAAGTGCTTCATCAAAGGCCGCCTTGTCAAATCCCTCCATCGGTGTAGCATCAATTCGTAGGTTAGCGCAGGTATGCATGATGTGACCTAAAGAAATGTAGGCTTGTTTTGCAGTCCATTCGCATAGCTCTTCCGCACTGAGTTTTGCGAAGGAAGCGTTCATATTTTCACCAAATTTACTAAGGTCTTCCAAGGCTATACTTCGAACCTCACTCATTAAGGTAAGGTGTTCAGCTACTATCTTTGGACTTATATTACGATAGGAGCAAATAACAATTAAGTGAGATGCATCTGTTATTTGCGGTTGGTTGTAAGCAAGAGGAAGGAGTTTCTCTCGCATACTTTTATCATTAACAACTATATATTTTACGGGTTGAAGACCATACGAACTCGGGACAAGTCGCAGTGATTCGCAAATTGTTTCAAAATCTTCTGATGAAATTTTTTTTTCAGAATCATATTTTTTGGTGGCGTAGCGCCAATTCAAATCGTCAATAATGGCATTATTCATAGCTAAAAAATCATAGGAACTTCCACTAAAAGCAGGCGTCCTGGTTGTATATTATTAATGTGTATCGTTTCGCATTCTGAAATACCAATGGCATCTCTTTTTTTAAGGCTTTGTTCACCAATTTGATGTTGCCCTTCTATCGCCATAATATAAACACCGTTGTTTGGTAGATGAAGGGAGTAATTTAGGGAGTGTTCTTGCGATAGATCAACAATGGAAATCCAGGCATTTTGATAAATCCATGTTCCCGCATCGTCTTTATTCGGCGAAACCAATTGAAGAAATTTATCTTTCGCATCATTAAGATCATAACTAATTTGATCATAGCGTGGTTTTACCTGCTGCTTATTGGGGAAAATCCACAATTGAAATAACGTAATTTTTTCGTTTGGGCTTGCGTTGAATTCACTATGATAAACGCCACTTCCCGCACTCATTACTTGTACTTCTCCGGCATGAATTACTTCTGAATGTCCCATGCTATCTTCATGCCTTAGGGCGCCTTCGAGTGGAATGGTTATGATTTCCATGTTATCATGAGGATGTTGTCCGAATCCTTCTCCGCCTGCTACGCAATCATCATTTAATACTCGTAAGGCACCAAAATTCATTCTTTCTCTATTTTGCCATGAAGCAAAACTGAAAGAGTGCTTCGCTAGTAACCAACCATGGTCGGCATGACCTCTTGAATTTTCAGGATGAAAGGTGATTTTCATAGTTTAAAAACACAAAATTACGCAGAATGTTTTGACGGCTAAGTTTGTTGCACGATTTAATTCAATACCGAATGTTAATAGTTTTTTTGTTTCATCTCCCATTCAACAAAATAATTAACGAAATTCGTAGTATGGTATTGAGCAGGTTTTGGTTAGGAATTTTTATATCTTCCATTATTTTTGTGTTGATTGGGATGATTAATTCGAATAATTATTCAATTGATTTTGTATTGAACGGTAAGAAAACTGATCCTATATTAATTGGTGAGGTATACTTGGACAAAATACCAGTTTTCATTAAGGATAGTATTCAAAAAGCGCCTGAAAAAACCATGGTTGTCAACCGGAATACAAAAGACCCTGATACTACCTATTGCTTCAAAAATAAAACCGTTCAAGTCTATTCGGGTGTCCAAAAATCGGATGGTTTATTACCAACATGCAAGAATACCTTAATTGATATTATCATTCCCTTAGTTGCCTATTTGGCATTTTTTTGTGGCATAATGCAATTGCTAATTGACTCAGGCGCTTCTGAAAAACTTGCTAAAAAACTTAGTCCAGTCTTTATGATTGTCTTTCCAAGTCTCCCTAAAAATCACGAGTCAATTTCCTACATGACACTTAACTTTGCAGCAAATTTTTTAGGTTTGGATTCTGCTGCCACACCCTTTGGTTTGAAGGCTATGCAGAGTTTACAAGAATTAAATCCCGAAAAGGATCGTGCGAGTGATGCTCAAATCATGTTCATGTGTCTCCATGCTGCAGGACTAACTTTAATTCCAACTTCCATTATTGGATATCGTGCTGCAGCAAATGCATCTAATCCAGCTGATGTGATGTTGCCTTGTATTTTAACTTCTTTGATTGGAACAATTGCGGCATTCTTAATAGTAGGTATTCGGCAACGAATAAATTTTAAAAGTGCCGCTTTAGTAGCTGGCCTTATGGTTTTAATTTCTGGGATTATAGGATTGTTGTTCTACATAAACTCATTAGATTTAATCTCAAAAAATTATTTTACTGGTAATTTATCTGCCATTATGCTCTTAGGAATTATTGGCCTTACCTTGATTTTTTCTTTATTTAAGGAAAAGGAATTCAGATTAAAAAATACCACTGTTTTTGATTCTTTTGTTTCTGGCGCTCAAAATGGCTTAAAAACAGGAGTTATTATTTTCCCGTACGTTTTAGGAATGTTGGCGGCAATTTCCTTATTTAGAAATAGTGGTTTGTTTGAAATTATTAGCAATGGTATTACGTCACTATTTTCATTAATGGGAGTAGCGAGTGATATAACATCTTCTTTACCTGTCGCTTTATTGAGACCTTTTAGTTCAGGAGGTTCACGTGGTTTTATGATAGATTCGATGAATAATTTCGGTCCTGATTCCTTTACTGCTCGATTGAGTTGTATTTTTCAATGCAGCGCTGAAACAACTTTCTATGTTATTGCCGTGTATTTTGGGGCAATTAATGTTAAAAATACAAGGTATACTTTAGGGACAATGTTGCTTGTTGATCTGGTTTGCGTTATAACGGCAATCTTTGTTGCCTCCTGGTTTTTTTAATTCTACTTGATGTTTAGTTTTTTTAAGCGAAATAAAAAAAAAATAACCGATCGTAAACCGATTGAGTTAAAGACTATTCAATATGAACCCAAGATTATATTGGCATGGGCTAAAGCGATTGAAGGAGACAAGGTGATTCAATTGGGATTAAAAGAAAATGGGTACCCTGAGTTGTTTCATGCTACTGAGGCTATTTTTCTTAATCAGGTATCACGCGATTGGTTAATCGCAAATGGCTACGGTCAATTGATGGCGATGGTGAATGCTGCTGAAGGTTTAACGGAGGCTTCTGAATGGCTAGCAACTCATAAATTTGAATTGTTGTTTCATATCGGTAGGGCGGTAGATCACAACCCCGAGAGTTGGGAATGGTTGAAAAAATTTACTACTCCCGATTTATTCATGCTGGCTAAAAGCATTCAGTTTATTAAAGATCAAATCGAAGAGAATCACGGCGATATTCACTCCATGGGTAAGAATTTATAAGCCAAAAAAAAAAGCCCGCCGAAGCGAGCTTTCAATAAATTTGTAACAATTAGATCTTCGTCACCTTTCCAGTTAATTTTTGTCCTGAAACAGTGGTAAGTGTATAAAAGTAGATTCCATTTGGTAAAGAAACGATATTCATGCTACTCTCAGTAGTAGAAGCTGCAAATTTACCATCCATTCCTACTAATACAACAGAACTAATGGCTTCACTCGCTTCAAAATTCACGATGTCTGAACTTGGATTCGGGTAAACATTGATTTCCGTACTCAACTCTGTAATTGAGCTTGTTGCACCAATTGAAACATTGTCTAACCATAGTTGAGTTCCTGGCAAAGCTGGGCCACCTCCAAATAAATAAGCTGTAGAGGTGCATGCAATAATGGTGAGTCTATTGGCTGTACCCATTCCAAATTGCTGAAAAGGTATAGAAACTGTAGTCCATGTATTGGAAGTTCCAGCGTACAAGCCATAGGCCTGAAACATGACCACATCGTCATTGGGGCCAGCTCCCATGGTATCTGAAAACTGTGCAAATACTACACTCGTGTCACCCATTACTACTACATGTTTCTCTGTAAACATTAACGGTTGCGAACCAGCATTGGTAAAGGAGCCATTAATCTCTTGTTGTAAGAGACCAGGGATGCTATCTGATAGCGATCCAATAACTCCGGCTACCATAGCATCAACTATAGACCTTAATTTAGCAGATTGCATACCTGCAAAAGGCGCCGCAATGTCCATTGTGTAAAGACCTTGACCCCATCCAGGGCAATCGGTGGCAATACCAGGAAGTAATTCCGTTGCTGTTGCTTCGAAGTTACCATTCACAACATTTTGGGCACTCGCAGAAGCGATAAGTCCCAAGAATCCAAAAGAAAGTAAAATTTTTTTCATAGTTTTTTGATTTTAGTTTAAGTAAATGTAGTAATTAATTCTCAAACTATTGCTTAGTTTGATTTTTTACTATTTACCACGAAGTAAGGGATACTTCAAAAAAATAAGGGTGTAAAAATTAGTTACACCCTTATTATTACTGTTATTAATTACATCGATTATTGATAGACAAGATCTATGCAAGGTAGGGCATAATTAACCGAGGGTCCCCCATTTCCGTAGAAATGTGAACTCGTAATTTTTAAGGCACCGTGATTAATTGGAAATTGAATAGTAAAACTTCCTGGCTGGAAAAGTACCCGCCCAATTGTTTGTGTTATATATATCGGCCAGTTAGTCTGAATTCTATTGACTGTGTATGTATGATTTGGCATCAATGATAAGGGAGGAATACTGACGTATGACATGGCTAAGGAATCAAATAGATGACTTCCAGAATATAAAACTGTGTTAGCCGCGCTGTCTCGTATTTCAATTAAATAGGGTATTTGGGATAAACCGGAACAGCTTTGATAGCCAACTGAACAAATTGTTTTAGGCACATTGACTTCAAAGGAATACGAATGTACCTCGGTATCAACAAAATTTGTGTCTAAAAGTTGTTGTTGCTGTTGTTGTGCGGTATTAGAATAAAGGGATAAAAAATCGGGGTTGGACGTACTACAAGGTGTTTTTTGGGTGCTGACAGGGTCTTTTTTGCAACTAGCAACAAGGAAACCAATCGCACAAATCATGACAATCATTTTTTTTACATTCATAAATAATTATTTAGGGGGTTAGCCTTGTACAAACGCTCTACTATTTTTTTTGTTGTATTGGGGTGGGATAATGGAAGCTAGCCGAGTGCTTCTCTCGATTACCGTGTCTCTCTTTCTACCGTGACTCTCGACTCCGCTCGATCCACTCAACGGGCATCGAGCGGAGTCGAGATGCACTCGATAAGCCTAAGAAAGCTAGCCGAGT
>CANJLG010000014.1 GCA_947475095.1 Flavobacteriales bacterium | reverse complement strand
TTGTTGTCGGAAATAACCACAGAATAAATACCTGCAAGGAGTGAATCTACAAAAGCAGTGGTTTGTCCATTACTCCAAGTATATGAATAGGGAGGTGTTCCTCCAAGTCCTGCGGCTGTTCCTGTTCCCGATGCACCATTGTGGCAAGGAACGTCTGTGTGCTGAATGGTAGACACCAAGGTAGTTGCGGGTTGTGTGATTTGAGCTGTGAGTATAGCAATACATCCGTTGGCATCGGTGGTGGTAACTGTATAAATTCCTGCTGCAATATTGTTTAAGTCTTGAGAACTTGCACCGTTGGACCAAGCATAAGAATAAGGAGCGGTTCCAAAAGAAGGGGTGAGGTTAATGCTTCCGTTACTCAAACCAAAACAAGACACATTCACCGTACTTACTCCCAGCGACAAGGCATTGGCAGGTTGGGTGATGGTAATACTTTGTGTGATGCTACAGCCGGCAAAATCAGTAACGGTAACTGTGTATGTTCCTGCGAAAATGGCAGTGATATCTTCCGTACTCGATCCATTTGTCCAAGCGTAGCTATATGGCAAAACGCCGCCAGAAACGGATAAGTTTGCTGCGCCGCTTGGTGTTCCATAGCAAACTACCATCGTTGGGAATATTGATGCAGTGAGTGCAGCTCCCGGTTGAGTTAGCGTATCTGAAATGTATTGCGAACATCCATTGGCATCAGTTACAGTAACTGAGTAGGTTCCGATAGGAAGGTTTGTCAAATTTTGTTGGGTGGATCCTGTGTTCCATAAAAAATTATAGGGCAGTGTTCCTCCATTGACATTTAGCGTGACAGAGCCCGTACTGTCACCAAAACAAGGTATGTTGTTGTAACTCGAAATGACAACTAAGGCAGAATCTGGTTCGGTAATCAATTGACTCATAAAAAGACTGCAGCCAATGACATCGGTAACAATTACAAAATAATTACCTGGAGCGAGGTTGGTAATATCTTGAACCACGGCTCCGTTTGACCAGTTGTAATAATAGTTGGGGTTACCCCCTGTTAATGTTAAATCCACAAATCCATCGGCACCGCCAAAACAATTGACATTTCCGTAGGTGTAAGTTAAATTCATATTATTGGAGGGGTCAATGACCGGAATAGTGAAGGGCAATTGGCAGCCATTAGAATCTCCAACAAGCACCTGGTAAATCCCCGAAGCCAAGGTGTCTATATCCTCTGTCGTTTCACCGTTATTCCATAAGAAGTTGTAACCTGGGACACCTCCGGACACACTTAAATTGATGCTACCGCTGGTTCCACCAATACAGGAAGGATTGACGTGTGTTTCAGTAATTATTAATGCATTTGCTGGTTGGGCAATCGATACAGTCAAGGTGTCGGTACAAAATACAGCATCTGTAACGACTACGGTATATGTACCCGCCGGTAGACTATTGATGTCTTGATTGGCACTGCTGGTACTCCAACTGTAATTGTATGCAGGGGTTCCTCCGCTCACCGTTAAATCTATGCTTCCGGTTGAAAATCCGTTGCACAAAACATCTTGATGGGTTTCAGTTAATACGATGGGTATCGATAATTCAACTACCGTTTGAGAAACAAATACTTGACAGCCATTACCATCTTGAACGGAGGCGGTATATGTTCCTGCAGGGAGATTAAATAAATCTTGGCTAACAAAACCATTATTCCAAAAATATGAATAAGGTGGGGTTCCACCGGCTGGAGTTAAATCAATACTTCCAGTGGCTGCACCGTAGCAAAATATATCTTGATGCGCTGCAGTTGCTGAAATAGCGGTTAAAGGTTCGTTTACGAAATATGATCCTTGTAAAATACAGCCAACTAAATCAGTAACAGTTACGCTGTATGTTCCAGTAGGTAAACCTGATATGATTCCTGATGTTGCGCCGTTGCTCCATACGTAGGAATAAATCGGTGTTCCGCCAGAAACCCCCATGTTGATGGCTCCTGAACTGTCTCCGATACAGCCAACGGGTGTAATCACAGCAGAATTGGATAGTGGCGCGGCGGGTTGGGTAACTACAATGGAGTATTGTCCTAAACAATTATTGGAGTCAGTGATGGTCACCGTATAAACACCATAGGGTAGGTTTTGTATATCTTGATTGGTAGATCCGGTATTCCAAGAATAGGTGTATCCTGGTGTTCCGCCGATTACGGAAAGGTTGATAGAGCCAGTGGCATCGCCGAAGCAAGCTACATTCACGTGGTTTTCTGATGGTGTGATTGGCTGAGGGGGTTGATTGACTGTGTCTGCTATGATGCTGGTGCATCCGTTGACATCAGTTACGGTTACCGTATGAATGGCCGCAGGTAAATTGATAACATTTTGGTTATTGGTGTTGTTTGACCATAAATAAGTGTAAGGGAAGGTTCCACCAGTTGCCGTTAAATTAATGCTTCCATTAAATCCACCGTAGCATGTAACATCGGTATGGGTTGTATTGAGTACAATGGGAGTCGGTTCGCTTAGAAAAATAGAATCTATGGCTACACAACCATTCGCATCGGTAATGGTGGCAACATATAAACCTGTATCTAAGCCAAAAGCATTTTGTGTATTTTGCCCATTTGACCAAGAATACGAATATGGGGCTGTCCCGCCTGTACCCACCACGCTAGCCGTGCCATCTGAAGCATTGAAACAACTTATTTGTTGTCCATTGTAATTGGAAGTTACATTGGCATTGGCAATTAAAGGCGTCGGTTGTGTGATTTGATAGTTGGCGGTGATGTTACAGGTGAAAGAATCGCTTGCGGTTACCGTATAAACTCCTGGAACTAAATTCGAAATATTGGGGGTAGTAGAGCCATTACTCCATTGATAAGTGTAAGTTGGTGTGCTATTCGCAACAACAGTAATAGAGCCATTGCCATAATTAAAGCAAGTCACATTGCTTAGGTTAACTAAATTGATAGTGGGATTAGGGTTTACAACTACCGTGTCAAGTAAATTATAAAAAGTACACGTACTTCCATTAAAAGTGACATTCAATTGATAAATGCCGGCGGCTGCACTGGTGATGTTATTAATGAAGGGATTGGCAAGATTAGAGTTGAACCCATTTGGTCCAAACCAAGCATAATTTGCATAAAGGCTAGTTGGAACACTGAATTGAAGAGTATCACCTATACATAGGGGGAAGTTGTGCGTTACGTCAACAGGGGGGCAACTAGAATTGATGGTTACCATATTATTATTCGAGGTAGGACATCCGTTTGCATCGTAAATATCAGAAACTCCATTATTGGTAAATTGATTTCCTGAGATATTTCCAGTTCCAAATATATATCCCTTGTTTTCTAGCGTGCTGTCACAAGCTAATATCAAGCAATCGTTCACTACTTGAACTTGAAATTTCACGACCGCTGAGTCTGCTCCGTTGGGTGAATTATTCATTACTCCGCCTGTTATGGCATTTGCTCCTGTGTTAACCCGGGCAATTATACACCGGTTGATTGGATCATATTCTGCTTGATCATCACCAAAAGCATCTGTTTTAACGCCTACAAACGGACCATTAGAATATGTAATAGAGCCTGGCACAAAGTTCGTTCGAATATCTAGGGTGTCTGTCATGAAGGTATTATAGGATACATCACTACCAATATTTTTCCCAACCATTTTGTATTCCAAAATATCTCCAGGAACTACTTGTCCACCGTTTAAATCTTGAACATAAACAGTTGCCCTTAAGTCTGGCTCGTAAATATCTATAGCCGAGGTAAAGGCCCTAGCAAGAATATTCTCTGATGATGTGGTAACTTTGAGTACAGCGGAAGTAGTATTATTTCCAATGTAATTGAGTGTGGTATTATTGGGATAAAAAATCCCAGCGTCGTATCCAAGGGTATTGTTTAAGTTCGGAATGCGGTAAGGTGTCAAGACCGCATTATCAGAGATCGTACTATTGAAAAAGTTAGTAGTAGGGTGCAGCGCATCAAAAACATTAACAAAAGTACCTGCTCCATCGAATTGTAACTGATCGCCTTGAGAGTCTCTGTCTCCATCTAAGCCAATAACCCCGAGTTCAAATGAAACCGGCCCAGATGGGGGTGTAGTAAATCCGCTGATTGGAATATTTAAATTATTTCCTGATGATATATTCGCAAAACCATCGAATACGGTGAGATTACGCATGGATTGTAGCACATTTTTGTATACTATGATGATGGTCCAACCTCCCCAACAGTTTGAGGCTCCACTAGATGATAAGGTGTTGTCTCTGGAAACTAAGTCTGCCACAGTGAATCGGGCATTGAGTCCGGTGCCTGCAAGTAATGACGTTACGTTTTTAAAACAGAAATAACTGGGATGAGACCATGTTTGGTTGTTTATAGTAGGTACATCCAATAATTGATCTGCCGTTAAACTTTGGTAAGCCCCGTTGTTGACTTTTAACTTAATTTGGTCTCTACTAGCATAATTGGTTGTGCTCGATAATATTCTGGCACTCCAGTACAACCCGGCCCATAAAACTTCACTACAGTTTGGTAGAATGATGCTGTCACTGGACGACATGAAGGTAGTTGGGTCTGTATCTGTATCGACATAAACCATATTAAAAGCTCCATTGGAAGATGTGCCATTTGGAGGTACTTGTATTAAGGCTGGGGCGCAACTGTTGTTTGAAGAAGGGCAACTGAGTGATACATTCGAAACGAATTTGATGCTGCCTTTCGAATTCGTTTGATAGCGAACATTAAAGGGGCTAACAATTTGAGCGTTCAAGCTACTGTATGAAAGCAGAAGAAAAAGGGAGAGAGTTTTGAGTAATTTTTTTATCAAGATTTTTGTCCGCTAGTTGAGTAAGCCTCAAAGTTATGAATTTCAATACGAAAGAAAAAACGTTGGGTTGCTATCCTTGTGTTTTAACGAAGAAATAGATCAACAGACACGGGTAGATGATCTGAGTATCCGCCTAGGTATTTGGTTCCAGCGTAGGTCCTTTTTGGTTGGATGTTTCCTTTGTATTCCTCCATTAAAAATGGAAAGTTGTGAATCATTCCGGAATTTGGAACCACCTTCGTTTTACCATAAAAGCTTGTGCTCACATAGATATGATCTAATATTCCCCATTCATTATTGTAAAAATAGGAGCCTTGAGTCGGCCCACTTTCTTTTTTTATCATTGGGTCTAGGCGTTCATCTATAATTTTGGGCGCATTATTTTCTGGATGGTCGTTCAAGTCGCCAAGGAAAATAATATTTTCTGTTATATTACCTGCCATTGAAACAGGTTTTCCTTCTAGGGCTTGTATTACTTTATGGATTCTAAGGCCATTAATTGAGTCAATAAAATGGGCGGCTACTTGAGCAGCGGCAACCCTTTTCGCATCGCTTTCATCCGTTCCACTACGACGACTAGGCCAATGGTTTACCATCACGTAAAAGCTACTTTTTTTATAGCCAAATTGTGCCCAAAGAATGTCGCGGGTAGTGGCTTTGTCTTCGCTTGGTAAATTAAAGCGCAAATGGTTAGATTGGAGTAGTTTTAGTTTGGAACTATCGTAAATTAGGGCCACATCAATACCACGGGCATCTGGACTTTCATAATGCACCAAACCATAGTTTTTAAATGCCTTTTGATTGCGAATAATATCCCTAACTACCCCTGCATTTTCAATTTCTGAAAACCCAACAATGATAGGTTTATTCATAGCCAATAACACCTCTCGAATGTGCCCTAATTTTTCTTGGTATTTTTGGGTATTCCACTCGCTTTTCGAACCCGGTAAAAATTCCGCATCATCATTTGGGTTATCGATGGTATCGAATAGATTTTCAACATTATAGAAAGCAATTCTACTGGTTTTTTGAGCAGAAATTTGAGCAGCGAATGTCAACATTACGACTGCAATAAATAGGCTAATTTTCATATTTTTTTTATCTTTAATTAATAACTTCCTTTAAATCTTCGTAAGAACCATTCTAAGGATACAAGGGCGACAAGAAATCCAAGCAACCAACTTAAATCGATGAGGGATAAAAAGGCTTTTTCTTCGTATTGAACCGCTGCAATATCATCACGAGAGGCAATTTCCTCCAAGGTTTTTTCATAGTCTTTCAAAAAACGATATTTTCCGTTTGATTGAATAGCTAATTGCTTCAAGGTAGAATGATTAGCGCTCGCGTTATTTTGTTCAAGTTGTACGTCATCAATTAAGAAATATCCATTTTTAGAATATGTTTTTCCTTTGTAAGTTGTGCTCGCCTGCCAAGTGTATTTTCCGGGAGCTAATTTACCAGCATTTAATTTATAATTTGTTCCTGAAACACCAAATTGCGATTTAAAGGTTAAGCCTGCTTCATTTTTTATAACCATTGAAATTATGGGGGTAGAAATAGGCTCGAGATATTCATTATAGAATGAAGCAGAAACGATTACAGGTTCATTTTTTGTAAAACTTTTTGGGAGAGAAACACTAAGACCTATGTCTTGTCGCTTGATGAGTAAATAATTAACAGACTTATTGATTAATTCATTGAAATTATTATGTGTAGTTGAACGCACAAAATCATTTAATTTCCATCGCCATATTCCTTCGCCATACAATACCGCATAATTTTGTTGTGAATTTTTCCCAAAGAAAAAAAGCGGATCTGATTTGGCGATATTTCCAATTCGTTGATACAAAAGTATATCCGTAGGATTTAGGGCTCGAACACTACCAAACTTGGAATTAAGGGGAGGGTAAAATCCAATCGCTTGACGGCAACTTTCACTAATTTCAAAAGTGCTGAATGAGTTGTTGTATAAGCTAAGAACTTCATCCGTTTGATTTTTGGAATTAGAAATGGCTACTAAATTTAGCTTATTGCTTATTGCAGCTGGGGTGTTTGGCCCAAGAATATAAAGTACTGGAATTCGGTTATCAGTGAGGTATTTTAGAATTTTATCATCAAATTGAACCCCAGGTTCGTGCCAAATGACAAGGTCTGGTTTTTTAGTTGGAACATTGAAATCTTTTGTGGAAACATACCTTGATTCGATGGTCTCATTTTGGTCGATTGCTGATTTAATAGCAGCGATATCTGGATGAGGCGCTGCACTTAAAAACATAACATTATTTCTGCTATCGATTACTTCAATATAAATCGATTGAGTATTATTTTTAATTGTGCTTTCTCCTTCAATTGGGTCAATCCGCACTTGGTATACTTGAAAACCTGGTGTATTTGCTTCCACCAAAAAAGTATGTTGATAAAACTGATGTTTTTCATTTGAATAGGTAATGGTAGAAGCGTCTAGTAATTTCCCATTTTGCCAAAGACTTAGTCTAGTTGTTTTATTTTGAATCCGATTGGCTTCAATATCTACCTCAATGGGGAATTTGTTTTTTAAAAAGACAACATCATTATAAACGGTATTGCGAATAAAATGATCCTTTTTTGGTATCGTATCGCCAATTCCAAGGGTGAAAACGGGGGTTAGATTTAATTTTTCAGCCGCATAAATAGGATTGCCACCAACATTATAGTTTCCATCTGAAACAAAAATTAAGGCCCCTACATTTCGATTGTAATAATTTGTTGCAATGGCAGTTATTCCTTTTTCAAGGGCGGTGGATTCTTCCGAAAAATTGAAGCTGTTTTGCTCCTTAAAATCACTGCCAATAGAATAAGTTACTAACTCAAACTTATCCTTGAATTTATCTTTAATCTTATTTTGCAGCGAATTGACTTGCTTGCGAATTAGCGCACTATCTTTAAACGTAAGCATAGAGGCGGAATTATCTACTAGGGTAATGAGTATTGGTTTTTCTTTTCGGTAAAAAGTTTGCTGAAATATCAAGCCAATTAAGATCAGAAAAAGCAGGAATAAAATACTCGTTCTTAACCCTCTTAGTATTATTCTTAAGAATTTACTTTGTTGCTTAAACCAATCGTTTTTAGCGTAGTAATACCTCGCTGCAAAATAAGCAAATACAAGACAGGGAAGCAAAAACCAAAGTGAATAATCAGAATTAATTGACATACTGCAAAAGTATAAAAAATCGCCTTAAAGTAGCATATATTTCTTTTCTTTCCCCCTGTATTTAGCATAAATTTAATACCTTCGCTAAAAATTTGAATTATGTCTAAAGAAGTATATATTATCTCTGCTGTTCGCACGCCAATAGGTTCTTTTATGGGTGGTTTATCAACTCTTTCAGCAACGAAATTGGGTGCAGCGGCCATAAAAGGCGCTCTTGAAAAATCAAGTATTGATGGCAATTTAATCGATGAAGTATTTATGGGTAATGTTTTACAAGCTGGTGTTGGACAAGCACCTGCTCGTCAGGCTGCCTTAGCTGCTGGTTTAGGGCAAAATGTGCCATGTACAACCGTTAATAAAGTATGTGCTTCGGGTATGAAAGCGATTATGTTTGGGGCTCAGTCAATCCTTTGTGGTGATAATCATATTGTAGTTGCAGGAGGAATGGAAAGCATGTCTCAAACACCTCATTACTTAAATGGTAGAAACGGAACCAAGTTCGGGAATATGACTGTAGTGGATGGAATTTCTTTGGATGGTTTATTGGATGTATACAGCAATGTCCCAATGGGTAATTGCGCTGAACTTTGTGCTAAAGAATACGGTATTACGCGCGAAGACCAGGACAACTTCGCTATCACATCATATCAACGTGCTACGGAAGCATGGGATGCGGGTAAATTTAACGAAGAGGTTGTTCCTGTTAGCATTCCGCAACGAAAAGGCGATCCAAAAATAATAGCAAAGGATGAAGAATATACCAATGTATTTTTGGATAAAATTCCTAGTCTTCGTCCTGCATTTGATAAGGAAGGAACCATTACAGCGGCGAATGCATCAACGATTAATGATGGCGCCTCGGCACTTATTTTAGCTTCCAAAGAAGCAGTTGAAAAATATGGATTAAAACCAATCGCCAAAATCGTTTCCTACGCTGATGCCGCACAAGCTCCAGAATGGTTTACAACGGCTCCTTCTTTGGCTGTTCCAAAGGCATTAGAGAAAGCAGGATTGTCGACTAATGATATTGATTATTGGGAACTGAATCAAGCTTTTTCTGTCGTGGGAATTGCTAATACAAAAATTCTAGGTCTGCAACCAGAAAAAGTAGACGTAAACGGAGGTGCGGTGGCACTTGGTCATCCATTAGGTAATTCTGGTTCTCGCATAATAGTAACCCTTATTCAAGTTTTAAAACAAAATAATGGACGTTATGGAGGTGCCGCTATCTGCAATGGTGGTGGTGGAGCTTCTGCAATGATCATCGAAAACATCTAAGGAAGTTTCGTTTTTTTTTGTAACGATTTATAGGCTTTTTGTTTTGTATTAAACAATTCTTGTAGCCATGAAACGTATCATTTTTCTTTGTGTTATTACTTTTCCTTTCGTTTTGAGTGCGCAAATGTATGTGCGTAAAAAACAAAATTTTGGTGTTTATGGCCAATATAATATTGGTTTAGCCGAAAACAATAATACCTCATTCAACCTAGGCATCACCAAACAATTTGGACGGTATTTCCTTCCTGAGTTTGGGTATAGAAGCAGTACGATTAGCAATGTAGATCGCGCAGATCTCCTTTCACCTTTTCAACATAAAAATTATTTAAACATTGCCCTAATGGCAAGACTTCCTGTGTTAACGATTTTTGAGCGAAAAAAAGGGCGGTCTTGTCGAGCAGAAGTTATTGAAGTATTTTTTGCGCCCGAAGCATATTATAATTTACCACAAGCAAATAGTACAGCAAATAGTTTCTTGTCGTATAAAACGGGGCTTGGTTTATACCACGTTCAAAGTGGTTTTGGCAAGCGAAATAAAGCCTGGACGATCAAATTAGAAGGGTATTATCGCGGTATTTTTCGTCAGCAAAACATGGATAATACAATCAATAAGGAAATTGGATTACAGTTGCGAATTATTCATTACAAGACCTATGATTTCGTAGATTAAGCTACCAGCCCCCACTTCCACCAAATCCTCCAAACCTTCATTTGCCTACAAAAAATAAAGAGTCCATTAACCTCTCTGTTCTAATCAGTATTTTATTCAAATACTAGTTTTTGTGCTATTCGTCCAATACTAATTATTTCACGCCTTTAGCTTTGTATTGCTCGTCCTTACATTTTAATTGTATCTAATTAGATTTCTTTCCTTAGTGTTTATTTGATTAAAAATTAATCATAAAAAGATTAAAAATTAATCAATTAGTATTACTTTTGCTTTACTAAAGTTATAGCATCTGCTTGTACTATTAATCTTAATTCTTTTTTGTCATGGCGATTTTGCGCTCAATTGTTCACATGGATTTAGATACCTTTTTTGTTTCTTGTGAACGCTTGTTGGATAGTCGCTTGATTGGAAGGCCTATTTTGATTGGCGGGACCGGTGATCGTGGTGTTGTTGCTTCATGTAGTTACGAAGCGAGGCGTTTTGGTATTCATTCAGCTATGCCGATGAAAATGGCTAAGGAACGCTGTCCCGAAGCAGTGGTCATAAAGGGTAATATAGCAAGCTATTCTAAGTATTCTAAGATGGTTACAGACATTATTAGCGAGGCATCTCCACTCTTTGAAAAATCATCAATTGATGAATTTTACATTGATTTTACGGGAATGGATCGTTTTTTTGGAACACTTACCTACGCCTCAGAACTACGGCAGCGTATTTTGAATGAAACAGGTTTACCGATTTCTTTTGGTCTTTCTCAAAATAAAACGGTCTCAAAAATTGCGACAGGAGAAGCAAAGCCAAACAATCAAATGCAAATTAATATTGGTGCAGAACGTGATTTTTTAGCGCCTTTATCTGTTCGAAAAATTCCGATGGTAGGCATAAAAACCTATCAAACTTTATGTAATCTAGGTGTTCGAAAAATTCAAACAATTCAAGAGATGCCTGTGGAAATGATGCAAAGTGCTTTAGGGGAAAATGGTATCAGTATTTGGAAAAAAGCACAAGGTTTTGACCATTCGCCTGTTGAACAGTACAGCGAACGAAAGTCCATTTCCAAGGAGCGTACTTTTGATCAAGATACAATTGATGTGGTCAAACTTCGTAGCGTATTAGCGGCTATGGCTGAAAATATGGCTTTTCAATTGCGTACGAGTAATAAACTAACGGCTTGTGTAACCATTAAAATTCGTTACGCTGATTTCCAAACACAAACCCTCCAAAAGCAGATTCCTTACACAGCAGCCGACCATGATTTATTTCCCATTGCTACTGAGCTATTCAACCGATTATTTCAACGAAGGATGTTGGTTCGCTTGATTGGCTTGAGGTATAGTTCGCTTGTGGCAGGAAATCATCAACTCAGTTTATTTGATGAATCAGTCGACTACGCTAGTTTGTATAGGTCTTTGGATCATATTCGAAAGCGCTACGGCGATCGTGCCGTGATGCGAGCGATTGGAATGAATGCCACTAGGATCGATTAAGTTGCTCATTCACTTGACTGGTTTGGTGGTACACTAGAGGTCTTATTCTGATAAAATGTAATAATGGTATGAAAACATATTCCTACTTCAGCTTAAAATATGGGGTGCTTTCTCCGGATGCTATTTTGGCATGGGCCTCTGCTGCAGGATACTCGCGTGTTTGCCTGACTGATATAAATTCTACAGGAGCTGTATTGGCATTTGTTCGTGCTGCCCAACACCTTGGTATAAAAGCTATTGTAGGTGCTGAAATCAGAAATGGAATGGACATAAAGGCCACTGTAATCGCTAAAAATAACGACGGATTGTTAGCATTAAATAATTTTTTAACGAAGCACCTGCATGGCAATTTGCCTTTCGATGCTCGGCTTCCGGATTTAGTAAATTGCTTTATTTTTTACCCTTTAACAATCGATTTTAATGATTTAAAAGCCAACGAGTTTTTCCAAGTACGGCATACCGATCTAAATAATATATCCATCAATTTTAAGCATGTTCGACCTGAAAAAATAGTGGGGTTGGACCCTATGATTTTTCGTAATAAACGTGATTTTAATACGCATCGCTTGTTGCGTGCAATTCACTACAATACGCTTTTATCCAAGTTGCCGAAAAAGAATCAAGCCAATGAAAATGAACGATTTTTATCTGCTAGTGATTTATCCATCGTGTATCAGTATTTTCCTCAATACCTCGAAAGAACGCAAGCGCTATTTGATACCTGTCATGTTGATTTTGAATTTGGTGAGCAGGCAAAGCCTCAAAACCCAACAACCTATACAGGAAGTGTTGAGGAAGATGAGGAAATGTTACGGCAGCTTTGTGCAGATGGTTTGGCGTATCGTTATCCGATAATAACAGACGAAATCATCGCGCGCATTGAGAAGGAAATTGAGATTATTGCCCAGAAAGATTACTTGTCGTACTTTTTGATGACGTGGGATTTCACTTCTTTTGCGCGCTCGAAGCATTTTTTTTATGTCGGTAGGGGGAGTGGAGCTAATAGTATTGTTGCGTATCTATTGCGTATTACGGATGTTGACCCCTTGGAATTAGATCTTTATTTCGAGCGTTTCATCAATCTTTATCGGAAAAACCCACCTGATTTTGATATTGATTTTTCATGGCGTGATCGCGATGAAGTGATTGATTATATTTTTCAGCGTTATCCAAATGCGGCCTGGCTCTGTACTTACAATACATTTCAATATCGCGCTACTATTCGAGAACTTGGGAAAGTTTTTGGTTTACCTAAAACGGAAATCGATAAGCTAAGCCGCAGTAAACTTAATACTACCAACCTAGATGAGCTTTCAAAATTAGTACTTCGTTATAGTGCTTACATTCAAGGAATTCCCTCTCATTTAAGCGTTCATTCGGGGGGGATTGTTGTCAGTGAAAAACCTATTACGTGGTATTCAGCTACTTTCTTGCCGCCAAAAGGGTATCCAACAACACAGTTCTCCATGATGGAGGCCGAAGATGTTGGTCTGTATAAGTTTGATGTTTTAAGTCAGCGTGGTTTAGGAAAAATAAGGGAATGCTTGGACATTATCGCGTATAATCAAGCAGAAAATCCGCCACATGATATTCATGACATCGCTTATTTCAAGGAAGATGAATCCATTAGGTCTTTGATGTTAGAAGCGAAAGCATTAGGGTGTTTCTATGTCGAATCTCCTGCTATGCGTATGCTCATGATTAAATTAAAAGTGAAAACGTACCTGGAATTGGTAGCGGCGAGTTCTATTATTCGTCCCGGTGTCTCGCAGTCGGGGATGATGCGTGAATATATCCTTCGACATAGGAATCCTGATCGTAGAAAAGAAGCGAATCCTATTTTATTGGAAATGATGCCCGAAACGTATGGGGTAATGGTCTATCAAGAAGATGTGATTAAGGTAGCGCATTATTTTGCCGGACTTAGTTTAGCTGAAGCAGATGTGTTGAGAAGGGGTATGTCGGGTAAGTTTCGCTCGAGGGATGAATTTCAAGCTGTGCGCGATTTATTTTTTAGTAATTGCGCTAAAAAAGGATACGATTTAGTCCTCGTTGGCTCTATTTGGTCGCAAATCGAGAGTTTTGCCGGCTATGCTTTTTCGAAAGGCCATTCCGCTTCCTATGCCGTTGAGAGCTATCAAAGTCTTTATTTAAAAGCGCATTATCCGTTGGAATATATGACCGCAACCATTAATAATTTCGGCGGGTATTATCGAACTGAAATTTATGTCCATGAAGCACGTCGATTTGGTGCTCTTATCGAGGCACCATCAATTAATGAGGGAGATTATGCTTCGGTATTAATCGGAAAGCGCTTGGTATTAGGCTTTAACCTAGTTGATGGAATCGAAGTGAAGTGTATCCGATCTATCTTGAAAGAACGCATCGAAAATGGCCTTTTTCGTAATTTCGACGACCTGATGCAGCGTCTTTTTATTCCCCTAGAACAGTTATCTCTTCTGATTCGAATCGGTGCGCTACGTGATTTTTCGGAAGATCGAAAAACATTGTTGTGGAAGGCTCATTTATATTTGAATAAATCCACTCCGAATAGTAAGCAAAATTCCCTTTTTAGTACTGCGCCTATGTCATTCAAGTTACCCTCTTTTGAGGAAGGTAATATGGAATGTTCCTTTGAGCAAATCGAGCTAATGGGCTTCCCTTTATGTAATCCCTTCGATTTACTAGCGAATCCCCTGCCTAAGCATACTTTAGCCAAGCAAATCGTTAATTCCCTTGGGCTAGTGATTGAATTAGTTGGTTATTTAGTCGCGGTTAAACCATCTAAAACAAGTAAAGGAACACTAATGAATTTCGGAACTTTTATTGATGTGGCGGGTGATACCATTGATACGGTTCATTTTCCGGAAGCAGTCCGAAAGTATCCATTTATGGGAAAGGGTATTTATCGCATGAAAGGTCGTGTGACAGAAGAATTTGGTTATTATTCGCTCGAAGTAGGGCAAATGGAAAAATTACGATTGATCGATGATGTGCGTTTTGGTGAACAAGCTACGATTTCTAGTCTTGTATAAAAACTTTTTATGGCCTAGCTTGTTTTTTCAGTATGTATCAACTGAAAACAAAACAATTCGTAAAAACCGACATGGCTACGTGTTGGGATTTTTTCTCCGATCCGAAAAATCTTTCTAAAATCACCCCTCAGTCCATGGGCTTTATTGTTCGAACAGAACTACCTGATAAAATGTACGAAGGGTTAATGATTGAGTATACGGTTAGCCCAATGCTAGGAATTCCAATGAATTGGATTACGGAGATAAAAACGGTTAAAAATCACTCGTTTTTTGTAGACGAACAACGCAAAGGGCCCTATCGAATTTGGCACCATGAGCATCATTTTAAAGAAGTTGATGGTGGTGTAGAAATGACCGATATCGTAAGCTATGAACTTCCTCTTGGATTTTTAGGCCGGCTAATGCATCCCATCTTGGTTAAAAATAAACTTAAAGAAATTTTTGATTATCGCCGACAAAAGGTCGACGAACTATTCATCGCCACTCCGATTAGCAATAAGGTGTAAAATGCGTACCTTTGAACTATGAAATTCAAGGATTACCCGATATCATCGTTAATAAAACATCAACTTGATCTCCTTGGTTGGTCGCGTCCTACAGATATTCAACATCGGGCCATTAAACATATTCTTGATGGGGAAGATGTTATGGCTGTTGCTCAAACCGGAACAGGAAAAACCGCTGCGTTTGTTATACCTGTGATTCACCATCTTTTGAATCCGAAAGACTTAAAGAAAAAACAAATTAGGTGTTTGGTGATGGTGCCAACACGTGAATTAGCCAAACAAATATCCGACGTTTTTAAGCAAATTAGCGCTGGAACTAAATTAAGCACGCTCGGACTTTTTGGTGGTGTAGAACAAGACGATCAAATAAATCAATTACAAACTAAAGTTGATATCTTGGTGACTACACCAGGTCGTATGTTTGACCTCGTTTCCCAAGGCTTTATCGATTTATCGAAAGTGGAAATATTGGTACTTGATGAAGCAGATTTAATGCTTGATTTAGGGTTTACAAAAGACATCAGAGATGTACTGCGTTTACTTCCTAAAAAGCGCCAGACCTTGTTCTTCACTGCAACGATTTCAAAAAAAATAAAATCATTGGCTTATGACGTCGTTCGTGATGCCATTCGTATTCAAATTTCACCCAAAAATCCAGTTGCGAAAAATGTAACTCATGCGGTGGCTTTTATTGAAATGGATGATAAACGTTTTTTTCTTGAAAATATCTTAAGCGAATTTGAAACTCAAAAATTTATTGTCTTCGTTCGAACCAAGGTGCGCGCTGAACGTGTCGTTGCTGCCATGTTACGCGTTGAAATAGTAACTGAAGCACTTCACGGTGGTATTGAGCAAGATAAGCGCTTTGCTATTTTAGAACGTTTTCGAAAAGGGGAAAGCCGTGTGCTCATCACCACTGATGTGGCATGTCGTGGAATTGATATTCCGGATATGGATTATGTCATTAATTACGACTTACCAGACAATCCGGAGAATTATGTGCATCGCTGTGGACGAACGGGTAGAGGTGAATCAAACGGACAAGCTTTGTCTTTTTGTAGCCCAGAAGAAAAAATACTTGTAGAAGCCATTGAGGAATATACTGGAGAAGAAATTCTACATTACGACATTACTTCTGCTGAATACAAGGACATATTAATCGATACAACTGATCCAACGTATAATTGGAAAAAGTTAATGGATGAATTCGATAAGGAAAATAACGATTGGGATTAAGCTTTCGTTGGGATAACTAAGGTAATCGCATCCACTACTTTTTCTTTCGTCAAGGCTATATCAATCACTTCTTTCATGCTAGAAACATAATGAAAGTTTAATCCTTTCAGGTAATCGGCTTTTATTTCATCAACATCTTGCTTGTTTTTAGCACAAAGAATTATCTCTTTTATTCCAGCACGTCTTGCAGCTAAGATTTTTTCCTTGATTCCACCAACTGGTAGTACGTCACCACGAAGTGTTATTTCTCCTGTCATTGCAAGACCTTTTTTTATCTTTCGTTGAGAAAACAAAGAGGCTAAGGAACAAAGCATGGTGATTCCAGCACTCGGACCGTCTTTAGGTGTTGCTCCTTCAGGCACATGGACATGAACGTTATAATGATCGAAAACTTCTTGAGAAAGTCCGATCCAATTGCTATGGGCTTTTAAAAATTCGAGTGCAATTATGGCACTTTCTTTCATGACATCGCCTAAATTTCCGGTTAAGGTTAATTTGCCTTTTCCTTGAGTAAGCGACGACTCAATGAATAAGATATCTCCACCAACGCTAGTCCATGCTAGTCCAGTAACAACTCCGGCAACATTATTATTAGCGTATTTGGTACGTGATCTCCCTGCGCCTAAGAACTTAAAAATATCTTCTTCTGCAATTTTTGGAGAGAATTTTTCATCACTGGCAATCTGAAGTGCTCTACTGCGCACTAATTTGGCCATTAATTTATCGAGACTTCTAACCCCAGATTCATTGGTATACTCCTCAATTATTTTTTCTAAAATTTTATTATCGATAGAAATGTCTTTTTTCTGAATACCATGTTCCGTGATTTGTTTACTGATGAGGTGACGTTTTGCAATTTCAATTTTCTCCTCAATCGTATAACCATTCACTTCTATTATTTCCATTCGGTCTCTCAACGGTCCCTGTACTTCAGCTAGGCTATTTGCGGTAGCAATAAAGAGAACTTTAGATAAATCGAATTCTGATTCAACGTAATTATCATAAAAGGCAATGTTTTGCTCAGGATCTAGCACTTCTAATAAGGCTGAAGATGGATCGCCGTGATTACTTCGGCCTAACTTATCAATTTCATCTAATACAAAGACAGGATTGGCACTTTCGGCTTTCTTTATGTTTTGGATAATGCGTCCAGGCATAGCACCAATATACGTTTTACGATGCCCGCGAATTTCTGCTTCGTCGTGAACACCACCCAAAGACATCCGTACATACTTTCGCCCAAGCGCCTCTGCAATTGACTTTCCTAGAGATGTTTTTCCAACTCCAGGAGGGCCGTAAAAACAAAGAATTGGCGATTTCATGTTACCACGTAATTTCAAAACGGCTAAGTATTCTAAGATGCGTTCTTTTACTTTTTCTAAGCCAAAATGGTCACGTTCCAATATTTTTTTAGCGCGTTTCAGATCTAAATTGTCTTTCGTGTAACTATTCCATGGTAAATCAAGCAATAATTCTAAAAAATTGAGCTGCACCGTATATTCTGCGCCCTGTGGATTCATGCGCTGTAGTTTGTCTAATTCTTTGAAAAAGGTCTTCGACATTGATTCAGACCAGCGTTTTTTTTCGCCTCTTTTACGAAATTCTATTATATCTTGCTCCTGCGGATTATCACCTAATTCATCTTGAATAGTACGCATTTGTTGGTGAAGGAAAAATTCGCGCTGTTGGCGATCAAGGTCTTTTTTGACACGATTTTGAATTTCATTTTTCATTTCCAGCATCTGAACTTCAAGTGTCAGGTGCTCAAGGACCATCATCACTCTTTTGCGCATGTCCAATTCTTCCAACATTTCTTGTTTCTTCGCTACATCTGCATTCATGTTGGATGAAATAAAGTTGACCAAGAACGTAGGGCTGTCAATATTGCCAATGGCAAATTGAGCTTCTGATGGAATATTGGGGCTGTCTCGTATGATTTGTAAGGCCAATTCTTTAATGGTCTTAAACATGATTGTCAATTCTTTGTCCTTTTTATCTATCGGTTTTTCATTTAAAATAGTAACCGTTGCGCGCATGTAGGGATCTGTTTGCAAAGGTTTATCGATTGAAAATCGACGTTTTCCTTGAATGATGACCGTTGAACTGCCATCGGGCATTTTTAGTAAGCGAATAATTTGAGCTACAGTACCAACCTCATGCAAATCAGCAAAGCTGGGTGATTCTTCGTCTTGATTTTTTTGAGAAACTACACCAATTATTTTATTGCCTTTATTCGCTTCTTGTATCAATCGTATGGATTTGTCTCGCCCAACTGTAATTGGAATTACAACGCCTGGAAATAATACATTATTTCGTAAGGGGAGAATAGGAAGATCACTGGGAAAAATTTGTTTGTTTACACTTTCTTCCTCTTCTGCTGTTATTAAAGGGATAAATTCCGCATCGTTTTCAATGCCATCAAATCCAAAAAAGTCATTATCAAAATTAATACTCATTCTTTTGTATTGTGTTTATGTTTATTGAGACACATTGTCAGTACTTTTCAGTTGCAATGCTATATATCTTGTTAAGTTTAATATGCATTACTAGTTTTCAATTGCTATGCCAACGATGTGCTGCTGAAAAAATGACATGTTTTTTGTAATTCATCCATTTTATTTCTAGCAACAAATTTACCTTATTTTTCTACAAATAAATTTCATTTTCGTACTTTTAACGCCAAGCTAATTTATATCCAACATGAAAAATATTTACACAACGTTTCTTGTCCTTTTATTTTCTGTTTTTTATTCCTTTTCACAGGATACAACATGGGTTCAGACCTTTACCTTTGATTCTATAACGAATCGCCATGATCAATTTGAATTTCCAGCTGAGCTCAATAGCCAACGGTTTGAAAAGGTATTAATGTACTACAAACTGAAGTGTAGTCCGCTTACCACATGGGATCAGTATAATTGTGGAGAATGGGATTACCTTACGTATACTAGGGTATTTGATCATACCGGACAATTTGATTCTGTTCAAAAGAACAGTTCACTGTATTTATCAAATTGTACCACACCTCCCACCATTAACTTCAACAATCCAACGGTTTCGGCTCAAACCTACAATACGTATCAAAGAAATGAATATTTCCGTAGCAATCCCATCTTGCAAAACCATGTGGTGATTCAAAACAACACTACTTCAAACTTACCTTTTAAAACCTCTAGCCAAGGTGGAAAATTCCAGTTTCTGTTAACTGTTTTTGAGTTAAACGCAGCAGGTGTTCAACCAGGTAATATTGAGTCTTTATCACTTTATCTGGCCAGTGTCGCAAACAATGAAGGCATTCCCTTTCCAAGCATTCGATTGAAAGGCACTTCCACACTGAACGTTAGCATGGATCAAACTGCGGGATTTTTGGAAGTTTACAACCGTTCCATTTCAGCTGGAGGCTTAGTTTCAGGCTTAAATGAATTCTTGTTTTACCAGCCTTTTAACTGGAACGGTACAGACCACATCATTGTAGAATTATCATTCGATACAGATATTCCTACTGCGACAAATCCTGTTTTTGAGGCAGAAAACGGCTTCCCAACCAGTTCTAATTTTTACGAAGGGAGCAATGGCGTTATCGATTTTAATGGAAATAATTATGCTTTGCTTGAATTGTCTGATACCTTGATTGGTCCAGATTTGACGATTGAATTTTGGTCAAAAGGAAATGCAATTAGTGGTCAAAATACTACCTTGTTGGAGGCGTATGATACCCTTGGAAATCGAATCATAAATATCCACATGCCTTGGGGAAATAACCAAATTTATTTTGACGCAGGTAACCAAACAGGATTCGATCGCATCAATATCGCTATGTCGCCTTCAGAAATTCAAGATACATGGAACCATTGGGCTTTTGTTAAAAAACAATCCACTGGGGAGATGTTCATCTACAAAAATGGGGTGCTTTGGCACTCAGGTACCAACTTGAACCGTCAAGTGGGTTATGTACATCGTTTCGTTTTGGGGGCTAGTGCCAATCAATCTATAAAATGGAAGGGTCAGTTGGATGAATTTAGGGTGTACAAGGCTTCTTTGCCTGCCTCTACAATTTTAGCTCACTATCAGAATAAAATCGATAATTCACACCCCAATTGGAATCAATTGATGGTTTATTATGATTTTGATAATCAGAATTATGCTGATGACAGATCAAACAATGATTACAAACTTATGCTTTCCGAAGGCTTTACTCCAAATTCAGGCTCTATGATAAAGAAAGCGTGGCCAATGGTGGGTTTACAATCCTTGAATTTAAGACCTAAAGTAGCTTTTGGCCAAGGAAGTGTGCAAGGGGTTTTGGATACCATCATGGTGAATCAGCCCCGTTTGGTTGAGCCCATCACGGTTTTCGAACAAGCTCCTCTTCACAGTCATTTCGATATTGTTCAATCTTATAGAGGTGCAGCAGCAGGAAATACCTATACGTTTAATACGAGTGGAAACGTGATACAGAATTCGCCACTAGGTTCGAATATTCAACTTCTAAATGATTCAATACTTTATTTTGAAGCCCCTTACGAAATCGTAAAAGATGTTGAAATAGCTCGTTACATTACTCCTTACGGTATTCAGTTCGATTTAGGTCCTAATGGATTTTCTTGGATTTACGATGTTACTGATTACCAAATGTATTTGAAAAATACCGTTGATTTAGCTGCTCATAATACGCAAGAATTGTTGGATTTACGCTTTGCTTTTATTGAAGGTATTCCTCCAAGAGATGTTCACAAAAGAGAGCCTATTTGGTCCGATTGGCGATCTTACAATTACGCGAATATGGCAAACGACGCTGTTCTTTCAGCTAAACCGATTGTACTTAACGATACCTCTTCTACCTTTAAAATTAAAACTAGAATGACTGGACATGGGCAAGTGGGAAATGCGGCTTGTTGCGAATGGGTTCCGAACGACCACCTGATTCGAATTAATGGTATTCCTCGATTTAACTGGAACATTTGGCAAACAACCGAGTGTGGTGATAATCCTAATATTGGGCAGGGAGGAACTTGGCCATACGCCCGAGAGGGATGGTGCCCTGGTGACCGCGTGAAAGAACACGAATTTGAATTGACTCCCTTCGTTACACCAGGCGATACTGTAACGATTGATTACGGAATTACACTAGTGCCACCAAATGATCCTGGTACGGCTGGAGGAAATTACATCGGAGCATATGACTTAATCTCTTATTCAGCGCCTAATTTTCAAAATGATGCCGCTATTGTGGATGTTTTAAATCCTAATAATTGGGAATATTACAGCAAGTACAACCCCACTTGTTCAAATCCTAGAGTCATTATTAGAAATGCTGGCCAACAAGCCCTTACTTCATGTAAGATCCGTTGTTGGATTACCTATGGTGTGGAGATTAGTTATGATTGGACAGGATACTTAGGTTTCTTGGAAGAGGAGATGGTGGAAATCCCTGTAAATTCTCAAGATTTTTGGACAGACTACGATTCAATGAAGACATTCACAGCTTATGTTTGTGACGTGAATGGGGGCTCAGGAAATGATGACTACAATCAAAATAGTGTGAAACAAACCAAATTTAATGCACCGGAAAGAATTAATGGGCCATTCTTTATTTGGCTTTCAACTAACAATAAAGCGATTGAAAACACCTACCGCTTGATTGATGCATCTGGTAATATCATATTTGAACGAAATAATCTGAGTAACACCACACAATATAAAGATACTTTTGATCTTGCGCCTGGGTGCTACAGTGTCATTATTGATGACAGCGACAACGATGGGTTATCTTTTTGGTATTCTGCGCAAGTGGAAGGTGAAACAACAGGTCAAATGCGACTAAGGTATGTAGGTGGAAGTTACATTGAAATGTTTCCTGGCGATTTCGGAAGGTATCATCGCTATGATTTCTCCGTTGGGTTTACAGTGGGCTTAGAGGAAAATAAATTAGATCATGAAATCGCTATTTTCCCAAATCCTGCGACTAATCAAGCGACAATAGAAATCAGCGGTTCGGTGAATAATGATGCACAATTAGTATTGTATGATATTATGGGCAGGCAAGTTTTATCTGAAAAAATGAATGCTTCGGATTACTTTGCGGAATCATATATCGATTTATCATCACTCAACAAGGGAACGTATCTTGTGAAGATAATCACCAACCAACGAGTTTACACGAAGGAATTAGTGAAGCAGTAAGTTACTGCAAAATTAATTGCGCCCTACTTGTTTTTTTCGTTAATAAATGATCTTGATTTTATGGTATGATAGGGTGGTTTATTTTTGAAAGATATTCCTTTGAACTAAAATTGTTGGAATATTGGTTTTAAAATCATTTTTTAGTTAATTATTCTCCCTACTTTTTTTTGAGGTGACTGAGGCCCTCGAAGGCCCGCAAAAAAAGTAGCAAAAAAACTCGAAAGTGGCATGCGTTCATTATTTCCAATCCTAACACTTGACCCTTTCGGTGATTTCTATGTAAGTGTCTCTCGACTCCGCTCGATCCACTTAAAGGGCATCGAGCGTAGTCGAGGTGCACGGTACCCAAGTCATTGTTCAATACAATCATTCTCTTATGCAAGCTTTCATTTTAAAAAATAAATTGGTTTTTTTTCTCCTGTTGCCTATTATTCTCATAAAGTGTAGCGGAGGCGGAGGAAAATAGTGAAAAAATAGTATGTTTAAAAAAATTCAAAAATCTTATAGTTAGCTATTACTGCAACATTAACTTTTGCTTGAATTCGCCTTTCGATGTTTTGATCACTATGAAATAGATGCCTTTGGGCTGTAGCGATAAATCGATGGCTTTTTCATAGTGATGGGAATGGAAAACTTCTTTTCCAAAGCCACTGTAAATGGAGATTCCTTTTATTTCTTTCGGATCTTGCCCTAGTTTCAATTGGATATTTATGGTGTGCTGACTAGGGATTGGATAAACATTGAATAAATTGTTGAGTAAGGTCGATTCATTAGTGCCTGCATACTGGACTTCACAGGGAATAAATCCATTATAGTTCGAGCTTGTTGTTCCGTTTGGATTAATAAAATTGAAAGTGTACAGGCCATTTGATGTCCAACTATAACTTACTTGATAATTCTGATTGTTGAGTACATAGGATAAAATATAACCATTGCTGCCATTGGCAACAAGACCAGAAATCAAGGCTCCATTTAATGGAGTTTGTGCCGGTCGAACGGGCGTTGCAGCTGCTTGAGGAATGATTTGCGCGGAGGCATCTTCGGTAACTTGCCCCACCATTTTTCCAATCATGTAAGGCGCATTTGCTGTCCCATGATAATGATATTCACCATTGTAATTATGTCCGTGATTTGCATCTAAGCTTGTCATTGAAATCCCATCGGGTTCGTAAGCTCCATAAACAGCATAACCATCTAATGCATATGCAATGGGTAAGGTGTTACTTGTTGTTCCATACAAATGAAGAGGAGCTGTGTGATAATGATAATCGTCCGCTCGACCACAATGGCCACCCCAATTATCCAATTGTCCATCTAAGAAAGCATCTACGCCAGTATTGGTATAGGGATTAAAAATAGGAACGCCATTAACAGCTACTGCAATTGCACCTCTTGTGAAATGTTGTGCGTTAACTGGGACAGGCGTTGCGGCTAAAATTGGGTTTAATGGGATGCTCCAAGCATTGTCTCCATAATAACACTGAGGAATAGGTACTTGTTGCTGCCAACCATTGCTAGCAATTCCGAACATCATATCGTGGGTTGTCGGGATGCCTTTCGATTCAATATAAAAATAATTGGCGTCCCATGAGGTGATAGCATTGGGTTGAAAAGCAATAAATGCTAGATTCATCACATTTGGATCAGTAAAACTGTAGAGAAAGAGGCTAATCGATATGGAAATGATGACGATTCCTTGTTTTATTTTCCTTTTTCTGAATAAATAGACACATAATAAGATAAGACCTAAAAACAATATGCCGATTGGGATTAATAAGACAAAGTTATTTTTTGCTTGTTTATCTATTTTTTGTGGTACCTTCGTATTTAATTCTTCAATGGTTTGATAACGATGATTGAGTTGGGCTTGATCTTGAGTTGAAAATTGATCTAAGGGTATTTTTTTTGTTGCCCCATCTTCTGTTTGTAAATAAACGATTTTGTCTTTAAGAAGTAAGAAATCGCCACTAATTACTTCATTACCAATTTTCCAGGTTTGTTCTTTTTCATGATGTCCCCCTTCATGCGACCATAGGCTAAGAGAAAAGGTAAGAATGGCAATGCTTAAAAAATACTTCATACTTCGAGATTTAGATTCAACTACCTGTTTAGTGGTTTTAAATTTAATAAACTTGTAAAAAAAGGCACTTAATTATGTCCTAAAAACTGATGCAGGTTCTAATTTGGTTATTCTTCGAATAGCGAAAAGGGTTCCCGAAATGGATATCGTTGCGGTAATCAAGAAGAACACTAATTTAGTAATCGGGTGGAAGCTAAACAGGGTTCCGGCATTTGCAATACCATTTCTAAATCCTTCGATGAGCGCATAACCAATTAAAAACCCGAAAATCGAATAAATAATGGCTTGCATTAAAATTAATTTTCGAATGTAGCCATTTGATGCGCCGATTGCTTTTAAAGTACCATAATCTTTAATGCGATCTATTGCAGCCGAATAAAGGGTTAAACCAATTATGATAAATCCTGAAATAAGCGCGAAAATAATTAAGGTGCCAAATGAAAATGCTATCCCACTCGATTTTAAAACGGTAATCACGGTTTCCCATCTAAAATCATTCGGCATCCATGCCTTTACGCCAGGGATATTGGCATTGATGTAATTCACTACTTCTTGCATTTTTTCAGGAGATTCTGCTGACACTAAAAATGCCGATACTTTATTATCGGATACTTTTCCTAAAAATCGAGCGCGTTCGATGGTTGTGTAGGCAAATAGACCTCCTCCAAATGCTCGAGCACCTTTCGTTAGTGCGGCAATATAAACTTGCTTTCCGTTTATTTCAAAGTAGTCGCCTTTTTTGGGATTTCCTAGGGCTTTTTTATCGAAAAAATCAATGGAAACAGCACCTTCTGGAATTAATTCTTCCTTGTTTCCTTCAATAAGTAGATTTTCCTGCAAACCAGCATAATTCGGTAGATTCAGGCCAACAATGCTCATTCCAGCTGTTGTGCCATCTGTAAATCGTGCAGCTCCAGCACCAATTACAAGCGGATGAGCTTTCACGACGAATGGTAAGCTTTCAATTTCATGTCCTAAGCGTACATCAATCGGAGCAAGCGCATTAACGTTGGTAGTTTTGTTGTCGGTTACCCAAACGTAGCCATCATTCACACGAACTAAATAGCTCATGGCATTGGTTAAAAAGGTAAAAATTCCGGTTTGTTGCCCAATTAAAAAAATAGAAATTATCACTCCAAACAAGGCGCCAATGCTTTTGGGCTTGTCAAATTTCATGAATTTAAGCGCAGTGAAAAGTAACTGCATGGCTTAAAGTTTTATGATGCATTCTACGCGGCTTCCAATCAATACTGAGGAAGGATTGTCTACTTGCACACGAACTTCTCGCACTCGACGATCCTCAAGATTATCTGCTTTGTCGCTAAATATCGACTTTTTAGACAGGTAGGAGGCGCAATAAACAATCGTCCCTGTTGAAAGTAGTTCCTTGCTGCCTTGCATATTGATGTTTACTTTCATTCCATTTTTTACCTTCATTGCAAATAATTCATCTACTTCTGTAATGGCAATTAGGCCACCACTTGGTGCGAAATCTCCTATTTTTGCTCCGGGTGCCAATGCTTGTCCTGGTTTAACGTCAATGCTCAGCATCATCCCGTCTTCTGGTGCAAATAATTGTTTTTTTCGTTTTATCTGACTATAATAAGAAGATTCTGCTTTAATTTCTCCCAAGCTTGCTTGTGCTTCTTTCAGGTCTGCTTGTGCGATGACTAATTCTGCCTTTAAATTAAGCAAGGCGGTTTCCGAGTCGATTTGGGCTTTTTCCGTACCAACTTTAGCTTCTGCCAATTTCTTATCGCGATTATAGGTTATGGTAGCTGCATTAATTTTAATATTAACGGCTTCCACTCTTGCTGCTAAACTATTTATTCGTTCGTTTCTTGCCCCAAGTTTGGTATTGCTTTGGTTTATTTGAGCATCTTCTGTTGAGGCATCTAATTCAATAAGTAATTGTCCTTTCTTTACGCTTTCGCCTTCTTTAACCATTATTCTTATTACCCTGCCTCCTAGTTCAGAACCAATTATGTAAATTTTGCTAGCAGGCTCAACCCTTGCTATACCAACGAGTTCTTTTATCTTTTTTACTTTGTAATCGGAAAGGGGTTTTTCTTTCTGTTCTGCTTTTCCACCGCAGGAAGATAGCAGTAAAAGTAGGAGCAGGGGAGCGTAATTTATTTTCATATTATACAAGTGTAAAGGCATTGGTTAATTCACTTTTTTGCAATTCGATGGCGGTTCCATTATCTACTTTTATGACGCGATCTGCATAGGAAAGTAAGCGTGGGTCATGTGTCACTACACAAACGCTTTTTCCCGATTTAGATAAACTCACTAATTCGTTCATAACGATTGATATCGATGCTACATCAAGTGAGGCAGTTGGCTCATCACATAAGATTAATTGTGGGTCAGTTACTAAGGCTCTTGCAATGGCTACGCGCTGTTGTTGCCCCCCAGAGAGTTGCTTTGGCAAGCTTTTTTTTCGGTCTAGCATTCCAACCAGCTCCAATGCATCTAAGGCTTTTTTACGGGCAATACGAATGGGCATTTTTTTTAGTTGCAAGGGCATCATTACATTATCCAATGCGTTGAGCGGTGCGATTAAATTAAAGCTTTGAAATACAAAACCGAAGGTGTTTAAACGTAGATTAGCCATCTGCTTTTGACTCATATCGTTGACCAATTGCTCGTTTACGAAGAGTTGACCTATTGTTGGGTAAATTACACAACCTAAAAGGGATAATAAGGTTGTTTTTCCTGAACCCGAAGGTCCGATTATCAATACAAGTTCTCCTGTATTAATTTCTAAATTCAATGGATGCAATGCAATAATGGTTTGATCACCAACTTGGTATTCTTTTCCTACACCTTTTAATTCGGCAATCATGACAGCTTAATTATAAATTTAAAACAAGGTCCTTGCATTTTTGTTCAAACGTTTATTTTTCGCGAATGAACACCTAAAAAAGTTCTGCAAGTTGCAATTTTTTTCAAAGTTAGCTTTTCATTCTTTGTCACGCGCTTTTTTTTTGAACTTAATAGTTTTTACAAACAATTATCCTTGATTTCTGCCACAATTTCAGGATTCAACAAGGTGGAAATATCCCCAAAATTATCAAAATCTCCTTCAGCAATTTTGCGTAGGATTCTGCGAATTATTTTCCCGGAACGTGTTTTCGGTAAGCCGCTGGTAAATTGAATTTTATCCAATTTTGCGATTGGGCCAATCTGGTCCGAAATGTATTGGTTGATCTCTCTTTTTAGTTGATCATGGTTGGCATGTTCTTCTTTTAGAATTACAAAGCCATAAAGCGCATTGCCTTTGATGTCGTGTGGAAATCCTACAATGGCAGATTCAGCGACCAAAGCATGTTCGTTTATCGCATCTTCTATGGGGGCTGTTCCTAAATTATGACCTGAAACAATGATTACATCATCCACGCGACCTGTAATTCTGTAATAACCATCTTCGTCTCTTAAAGCGCCATCTCCAGTGAAATAGAGCCCAGGAAAGGCGGTGAAGTAGGTCTCTAGATAGCGTTTGTGATCTCCCCATATAGTGCGGGCAATCGATGGCCATGGCTGTTTTATGCACAGACTGCCACTCACTTCGTTTCCACTCACTTCTTTTTTACCTTCGTCCATGATGGCAAGTTGAATGCCCGGTAAAGGCAATGTGGCAAAGGCAGGTTTTAATTTGGTGATATTCGGTAATGGTGAGATAAGTATTCCCCCGGTTTCTGTTTGCCACCAAGTATCCACGAGCGGACAGTTTCCTTTTCCAATATGTTCATGGTACCAATGCCATGCTTCGTCATTGATTGGTTCGCCAACGGAACCGATGATCCGCAGACTTGATAAATTATATTTTTCCACCCAAGTCAAGGGTTCTTTGGCAAGCGAACGAATGGCGGTTGGTGCGGTATAAAAATGATTTACTTGGTGTTTGTCAATTACTTCCCAAAATCGTCCAAAATCTGGGTAGGAGGGAATGCCTTCAAAAAGTACGGTGGTAGCTCCGTTTAACAGCGGACCATAAACAATGTAGGAATGTCCGGTAATCCAACCAATATCTGCGGTACACCAAAAGACTTCTTTTTCTTGGTAATCGAATACATTTTGAAAAGTGTATCCGGCATATACCATGTATCCTCCGGTGCTATGCAACATGCCTTTTGGTTTTCCAGTGGATCCTGATGTGTATAGAATAAACAAGGGGTCTTCAGCGTCCATTTCGGTCACATCACAATGGCTACTAACTTTTTCAAGTTCAACATCAAGGTAAGTGTCTCGACCTGCAAGCAGTTGAATTGGTGCATTTGTTCGCTTTACCACTAAAGACTTTAAAATTGTCGGACAAGTAAGCAAGGCTTCATCGACGATGGATTTAAGGTCAATCGATTTCGTGCCGCGAAAGCCACCATCTGCCGTTATCATAAGTTTACAAGCACAGTCTTGAATGCGTGAGGCAAGAGCTGTAGATGAAAAGCCAGCAAATACCACCGAATGCACTGCTCCGATTCGTGCGCAAGCCAGCACACTGATTGCCAATTCAGGAATCATGGGAAGATAGATGCATACACGATCTCCTTTTTCAATGCCATTTGCTTTCAACACATTTGCCATCTGCGAAACGCGTTCATGTAATTCCGTGTAGGAAATATGCTGCGCTTTTTCTTTGGGATCATTGGGCTCGAAAATTAGAGCAGTTTGCGCGCCTTTTTCCGCTAAGTGGCGGTCTAAGCAATTGTAGGAAATATTCGTTTTCCCTTCCTGAAACCAGTTAAATTCCGCCAGTTCCATCTTACAATTCATTACTTTTTTCCACGGAGCGAACCAGTGGAAATTCCCAGCGATTTCTCCCCAAAAAGTCTCCGGATCAGCAATGGCATTTTCATACGCGTTTTGGTAAGCGGCAAAGGTTTTCAAGTGATAAGGCATAGTCCAAATATTTGAAGTAAAAATAAGGATAATTGATTAATTTTCAATTCAAGCACATCGAGCTCAATGCGGCTGTCGATTTCACCGCGTCTCTCGATCCCTTGTGTCTTTAGATGAACCGTGTCTCTCGACTCCGCTCGATCCACTTTTTTCAAGCACATCGAGCGGAGCCGAGATGCGCTCGATCCACTTCACAGTTTTCTAAACTAGGTGTAGCATAAAAAATAATGCTAACTTTAATCCACCCTTACTAATCGACAATCGTATGAAAATAATATTGAATTTAACTGTTTTAATGATAATTGTACTAATTACAAGCGCCTGTGGCGATAAAACTCCTCCTAAAATAGTAAGAGAACCCATAACTCCAGATGTTATGGTAATTGGCACCCAAACTTGGACAGCAAAAAACTTGAACGTAGCCACCTTCCGCAATGGAGACCCTATTCCTGAAGCGAAATCCCCAAAAGAATGGAAAGCAGCAGGTGATAATAAACAAGCTGCTTGGTGTTATTACGAAAATGATCCGAAGAATGGAACTAAATATGGTAAACTATACAATTGGTATGCGGTGAACGATGCGCGTGGCTTAGCGAAAGCTGGATGGCATATTCCAACAGATGAAGAATGGACAGTACTTTCTGATTTTTTAGGTGGTAATGATGCTGCAGGTAAAAAAATGAAAAGAAATTCTGGTTGGCTTGAAAATGGCAATGGCACGAACAGCAGCGGTTTCTCAGGTCTTCCTGGCGGTTATTGTAGATACGATGCAAAATTCCTCAGTGTTGGCTATGATGGCTTTTGGTGGAGCGCTTCGAAGGTCGATGAATCGAATGCTTGGAGTCGGAGATTGAACTGCAACTTTTCTAGTCGGAACCGATTCAAGTACCTCTTGAATTTTGGTTTTTCTGTTCGCTGTGTGAAAGATTAAGTGTTGGGAGATTTGTAGCACATCGAGATTATCGTGTCTCTCGATGCAATGTGACTCTCGATCCACTTCAAACACCATCATTCAATTATCAGTACTTTTTTAATACTCCCATCCTTATACAGATATAATTGGACGGTATTTGGTTGGAATGTTGTTTCTCGGCCTAATACATCAACAATTTTAAGTAATTCTTCCTTGTTTTCTATTTCTATGGTTGGAATATCTAAAACGGGGTCAAACTTCCATGTCTGAAAAAGCCGTTCGTTCGATTCATCGATTCCTGTGGTGTAATAAAATTTATTATCCTTCGCTAATCCAATTCCTCCACGTCTGCCAATAGAAGGAATTCCTGGATAATTCATCCATGAATTTTGAGCGATATTGTATTTCCAGACATCGTTGTGAGAATTACCAAGGCTATCAAGCCCAAAGCAAATAAATAAGTCATTGTTTATCACCGAAACGCTTGAATGCGATCTTCCAAGCGAGGGAAAATTAGAAATTGGTGCCCATACATCCTGAGTGGGGGCATATTCATAAAGTTCATTATGGAAAAAATTAGTTTCATCACGTCCAAATAGAAGATAGCCCTTATTATTTAACGTTGTAGCAGATGATCTCCAAAGGTTGCCGTAGGGAAAATTGTTTTTTTGAATCCATGTATTTGTGGCGATGCTATACGCCCATATTTCATTGATGGCAAGACTTGTAGCTGTTTTTCCGGCAATAATATAAGCAGTATCATTTAGTACAAAGCTAGCTGCACCACTGCGGCCGATTCCCGGAAGTGGGGTGAGTGCTGTCCAAGTATTTGTAGTAGGATTATATTCCCATAAATCATTTAGGAATTGGGTTCCATTGTATCCTCCAAAAACATAGCCTTTTCCACTTGAACTTGAAAATCCACTTGCGTATTGTCTTTCGGCATTCATAGGCAAGGATGCGATGGAAAACCATGAATCATTGATAAGATTTAAGCCGTAAAAATCCTTTTCTACCGACCACCAAGGGGTCATTCCTGTTCCGAAATAAGCCGAATCTCCAATAACAAATCCTGTCCCATCGTCTCTTTGGGTTCCTGGGAAATCCGTTAGTTGTTGCCAGTTTTGCGCTGTAACTTGAAAAAGCGAGCAAATCAAAGCTAATAGAAATAGTTGTTTCATGGTCTGTGAAATTACAAAAAATGAATTTAATAAGTGATAATTTCAATCGCTATCACACTTTCAATTAGCACATCGAGTCCGCTCCGCCGCTCCTCTTCGGCGGAGCGAGATAAGCGATACGGTAGAACTAGAGGCGGTAGATCGAGAGAAGCACTCGGCTAGCTTCCATAAAGCTTATCGAGTGGGCCCAGCTTGCTGGGGATGTATCGAGAGAAGCACTCGGCTAGCTTTCATATAGCTTATCGAGCGCATCTCGACTCCGCTCGATGCCCTTGTAATTAGCTAATCGAGCGTAGTCGAGATGAGCGATACCGAAGTAAGTCGAGAGACACGTTATTGAAGCCGAGATGCATCTCGACCCTCTTCTGAAAAAATCTTCCTATCTTTACTCAATGAATTGGAAAGAAGCAATACAAAAATATTTTCCCGATATTTGGCAGTACTTGGTCATCATATTTATCATGATTCTAGCCGCCATTTTTATACTTTAGCCTTATGAAGTCATCAACCTTTTTTTTCTCAGCGATTCAAAAATTCCTTTTTGTTGGATTTTTATCTTTTTTGCTCTGCCTTCCAAACCAAGCGTTGGCGCAATTAAACGTAGATTCTTTATCGCACATTAATTACCAGCAATTACATGCTGCTAACTTAAATGATGTTTGGGGCTACGTTGATGAATTAGGGAATGAATACGCGCTTGTTGGAACGTCAAAAGGCACTTCTATTGTTGATGTGACGGATCCTGCTAATCCTGTTGAGATTTTTTGGTTACCGGGTTCCGAATCTATTTGGCGAGATCCTTCTTCGCATGGAGATTATGCTTATGTAACTACTGAAGCGGAAGATGGGATGCTAATTATCGATTTAGGTCCTTTACCACAATCTACTAATTTGACCACCACCTTATACACTGGCCCAACTAACAATCCTTGGCAATCGGCGCATACGTGTTTTGTTGATGAATTTGGCTACGCATATGTTTTTGGGGCAAATCGTGGAAATGGTGGAGTAATAATTTTAGATGTTTTCACCAATCCAATGGCGCCTGTTGAAGTGGGTGTTTTTGATAATTGGTATTGCCACGACGGTTACGTGCGAAATGACACGATGTATTTATCCCACGTCTATGATGGTTTTTTAAGTATTGTGGAGGTAAGCAATAAAGCTATTCCTCAATTATTAGGGACAAAAACAACGCCGAGTAGTTTCACACACAATAGTTGGCCTTCGGTTAACGGTCAATTTGTTTTTACTACTGATGAGGTTTCGGGTGCGTTTATCGCTGCCTACGATATCTCGGATCCAACGAATATTGTAGAAGTTGATCGCGTACAAAATTCACCAGGTTCAGGGGTGCTTCCGCACAATACGCACGTCTTGGGGGATTACTTGATTACCAGTTATTATTCAGATGGAATTGTTGTTCACGATATCACGTATCCCTACAACATGATAAAGGTTGGTCAGTTCGACACCTATGTGGGACAAACAGTTAGTTACGATGGATGTTGGGGTGTGTATCCTTTCTTTCCTTCAGGAACAACTGTGGCGGCTGATATCACCAATGGACTTTTTGTGCTAGGACCTCAGTACGAAAAAGCGAGTTATTTGGAGGGCGACATTACCGATGCAAATACGACCTTAGCTTTGCAGAATGTGGCGGTCCATATTCTTCCAAACGATCAAACTGATTATACGGCCCTAAACGGACATTATGCCACAGGAATGCTCATTCAGGGAAGCGTTCAGGTGGAGTATTCAAAAGTGGGTTATTTTCCAGTGATTGAAACCGTGAATTTAGTTCAAGGGCAAATCACCATTCACGATGTTCAGTTGGTGCCCATCGCACCTTACAACCTTACTGTTGTTGTTACTGAACAAGGTACAGGAAATCTCATAAGTAACGCACAAATAAAATTGGTTCATCCATTAATTGAGCACATTGGGGTCACGAACGGAATTGGGGAAGAAGATTTTGTGTTGTTTTACCAGCAAAATTATCGCGTTCACGTTGGAAAGTGGGGGTATCAATCCATTTGTTTCGATACCCTAATCGATCAAAACACGGTTGTTTTAGCCATCGAATTGCCTATTGGCTATTACGATGATTTTGAATTTGATTTTGGGTGGGGCATCAATGGCGCCGCTACAACAGGAAGTTGGGAAAGAGGAATTCCTAAGCCAACAAGCTCTGGTTCTGCAATAGGTGAAGACGCTCCATACGATTGCGGAAAATTAGCCTACGTAACAGGTAATAATCCCAATTTACATCCCGATTTTGATGATGTGGATGAAGGTGAAACCATTTTAACATCTCCTCCAATGGATTTATCAACTTACACCAATCCGTATTTTAATTACTCCCGCGGGTTTTATTGTTACTACGGACCTTATTTGGTGGATGATACTTTAAAGATTTATGCTTCCAATGGAACCACCACCGTTTTAATTGATGCCGTAGGCGCGCCGCAGGGAAATGCCATGGCTTGGGAATCGAAGAGCATCGCATTAACCGGTTTGTTGACCATTACTAATTCAATGCAAATTAGCATTCATATTTCTGATGAAAATCCCGATGTCAACATTACGGAAGCTGCTTTTGATTACTTTACAGTAAGCAATAGTAATGTCGCTGAGGTGCCAATGCTTAACAAGACGAACTTGTATGCATATCCGGTTCCTATGAATGATAAAGTAAACTTAGTTGGCTTAACAATTAACCAAGATTTACACTTGTTTGATGCTACGGGTCAGTTACTAGCTAATTATACTGTGAACAGCGAAAACATGACATTTGATTTAAGCAAATTTCAAAATAAGGTGTTTATTTTTGTTCAAGGAACCAATACGCTGAGGGTTTTGAAGAATTAATTGTGAATTAATAACAAGCTTTGAATTGGCTTACTTAAATTAATACCTTAATTTTACCCTTGTATGGCTGAGGTTCAAACAGATCTATCGATTGTTATTCCATTGTATAATGAGGAAGAATCCTTACCTGAGTTGTGTGCATGGATAACTCGAGTTGTAGAAAAAAATCAACTGTCCGCTGAAATTTTATTTATAGATGACGGTAGTACGGATGGTTCATGGTCTGTGATTCAGTCATTGGCCAACACCAATTCTTCCATTAAAGCAATACAATTTCAACGAAATTATGGCAAATCTGCTGCCTTGCATACTGGTTTTGAGGCGGCTTCTGGAAAAGTAGTCATCACGATGGACGCCGACATGCAAGATTCGCCAGATGAAATTCCCGGATTATACGCCATGGTTATGGAGCAAGGGTTTGATGTTGTTTCTGGTTGGAAAAAGAAGCGCCATGATCCGCTGTCCAAAACAATTCCTACCAAACTCTATAATTGGGCAGCACGAAGAATAACAGGAATCCATCTTCATGATTTTAATTGTGGATTGAAAGCCTATAAACTTGCAGTTGTCAAAAGCATTGAGCTGTATGGCGACATGCATCGCTATATTCCAGCTTTAGCAAAATATGCAGGATTTAAAAATATCGGCGAATGTGTTGTTCAGCACCAAGCCAGAAAATATGGTGTGACTAAATTTGGGTTGAACCGATTTTTGAATGGTCCTTTGGATTTAATGACCGTTGCTTTTATGGGTAAATTTGGTAAAAAACCGATGCATTTCTTTGGTGCATTAGGGACGCTCATGTTTTTTATTGGATTTGCTTTAGCCCTTTATCTTGGTATCGATAAACTATTTATTAATGAAAAAGGAAGGTTATTGGCCGAACGCACCGAGTTTTTTATCGCCTTAGTAGCTATGATCGTAGGGGTTCAATTTTTCATGACGGGATTCATCGCCGAAATAATCGGAAGAAATGCCAGCAGTCGAAATAATTATTTAATTCAACAGAAGATAGGCGTATGAGCCAAGGGCTTGTGATTGATTCATCATGGACACTTTTCTTGGACAGAGATGGGGTAATTAATCAGCGCATTGACAATGATTATGTCTTACAGCAAAGTGATTTTTTATTTTGTGATGGCGCGCTAAAAGCCATTGAAATATGCAGCAATCGTTTTCAATACGTTTTTGTTGTAACCAATCAACAATGCATAGCTAAAGGATTATTAAAGGAAACAGAATTGGCATTGATTCATGAAGATATGTGTGCTCAGATAAAGTCCTCCGGTGGAAAGATTACTAAAGTTTATGCTGCACCAGAGCTAAAAAATGACCCGGAATCCACACGAAAACCAGCTCCGTTTATGGCCTTGAAGGCTCAAGCAGAATACCCAGGCATTGATTTTTCTAATTCCATTATGGTGGGAGATACCGATTCAGATATTGAATTCGGACAGCGCTTAGGCATGAAAACGGTATTAATTGAGTCCAAAGAAGAAATCAATTCTACCCCAGATTTTCGTTTCGCTTCCTTGTATGATTTTTCAATCGCTTTGATATGAAAAGATACTTAATCATCCTTATTATTTTCCCCTTTTTTTGTTTTAGTCAAACAAATACCATTGATAAAAAAGGCTTGAAACAGGGAGCTTGGGTGAAGTATTATCCAGATAATAAAACCCCCATCTATACTGGACAATTTAAAGATAATAAGCCAATAGGTGAATTTCGATATTTTTTTCCGTCAGGTAAAGTGAAAGCCATTATTCAGCATCAGGCGAAAAACAACCTCTCTTATGCTAGGTTGTATTTTGAAAACGAACAACTTATGGCTGAGGGTCGCTATAAAGAAATGAAAAAGGATTCTTTGTGGATCAATTATAATTCACAGGGGTATGTTTTAAGTAGGGAAGAATTTCAAGCGGATAAGCTAAATGGTCTCAGGGTTACGTATTATTTAGAAGGGCAGGGGGTAGATGAGGAAAAGATGCTCACGATTGAAAATTACAAGGATAGTTTATTGGATGGTTCTTATGAATCTTTTTATTCCAAAGGGCTTGTTAAGGAAAAAGGGAATTATGTTAAAAATAAAAAAGAGGGGGAGTGGCAAACTTTTCATCCTAATGGGGTCATGGAATCAAGAATGACTTTTAAAAATAATTTAGCTCATGGTTGGGCGTATGGATTTGATCCTAAGGGAAAATTATATGGTAAAAAAATGCACAGAAATGGTATCCATCTACAAGGAGAAGAGTTGGATAATTATCTAAAGTATTGTGAAAAAAATGGCATCGACCCAAACAATTAGTTTTGTATCTTTGAACTAAATGAAAATGATGAAAAATAGTATTTTAGTTTGTTTGCTTGCATTTTTGTTTGCCTTGTATAGCTGCAAAAAAGATACGCCAATTCCATTGCCTTTGCCTTTGAATCAACATTATTTTGGTCTCGATGCCGAAAGATATATTGTTTACAATGTACTTGAAATTAACCATGATGAAAATGCTGTCATAAAACATGATACCATCTCTTATCAATTAAAAACCTTTATCGGTGATACCGTTGTCGACAATGAAGGGCGAATTGCACGCAAATTTTACCGATCCAAGCGACCGGATATCTTTAGTCCATGGGTGATTACTGATTTATGGACCGCTATTATTGAAAATAACAAAGCAGAATTAGTAGAAGAAAACCAGCGAATGGTTAAGTTGGTATTCCCAATATCATCATCAAAACTATGGAATATCAATCAATTTAATTCCTTTGAGCAAGCGGATGCCTATTATGATTTTATCTTTAGCGGAAAAACCATAAACGGTTTATTCTTCGATAGCACTGTTCGTGTGGAACAAGAAAAAGAGCGTAACTTGATTGCTTATAAGCGTAAATTTGAGGAATATGCTGCTAATGTAGGCATGATTCGTAAAGTATATAAAGACTTAACGATTATGAATTTTGATACACTAAACGTAAAATCAGGGAAAGAAATCTTTATGGATATTGTCGAATACGGCAATTAATGCTTGGCAATTGCCAGCAATCGTTTATTTTTGCCCTAAGCTATAACGAATGAACCACCACGAAACTAAATTTGATTGCATACATTTTAGAGGGAGTATTCCATGCAAACCCAATAAAATAGATGGATCAATTTGTACAAACTGTTCGCATTATCAAGCCATTCAAAAACGGATATTAATCATTAAACTTGGTGCATTAGGTGATGTGATTCGCACGACACCATTGATAGAAAAATTGCGAGCAAGCTACAGTGGCGCTCATATTACCTGGCTCACGCTTAGTCCTTCGATTCTTCCCAAACACAGTATTGATGAACTGCTTAGTTTGAATGAAGTGTCGCTTTTCAATTTGCAGCATTCTGCATTTGATATCGTCATAAACTTGGATAAAGACAAGGAAGCTTGCCTGCTAACTTCCTTAATTACTGCCGAAGAAAAATTTGGTTTTACATGGAAGGAAGGCCATATCGCAGCATGTACACCGGCAGCGGAACGCAAACTGTTAACCGGATATTTTGATTCCTTATCTAAGGAAAATACGAAAAGTTACCTTGAAGAGATTTTTGAAATATGTCACTTTACCTTTAATAAAGAAGAATATATCATTCATTTGAATGAGGAAATGGCTGCTTCATGGAAAGTGAAGTTGTCAGAATTATCGGAAGGAAAAATTGTTGTTGGTCTAAATACGGGTTGTGGTCCTCGATGGAATACACGCTTATGGTCAGATGAAAGATGGCAGCAAACGGCAGAGGCATTAAAAGAAGTAGGATATTTTCCAATATTTTTAGGCGGAGAACTGGAGCATGTTAAAAATCAAAAATTAAGTAAGGCTGCTAATTGTTATTATCCAGGTCATTTTTCTTTGGAAGAATTTATAGCACTAAGCAATAATTGTGAGGTCATAATCACGCAAGTAACTATGATGATGCATATTGCCACTGCGCTGAAGAAAAAAATGGTGCTGATGAATACGATTTTTAATTCCCATGAGTTTGAGTTGTATGGGCGTGGTGTGTTGGTAGGACCTCCTGCACCGTGTCAATGTTACTTCGGAAATACGTGTCAGTTTGACAAACCTTGCATGCTAACAATTGAATCGGAAACAGTTGTTAATGCCTTAAAGCACTTGCTATAACTTAAAGTATGAGAATTATATTTCTTTCTACGTTTTATCCATTCCGGGGAGGGATTGCTCAGTTTAATGCTTTAGTTTATCGTGAAATGGAGAAGCAACACGAAGTCGAAGCACTTACTTTTTCGAGACAATATCCAACTATATTATTTCCTGGGAAAACACAATTGGTAGCAGAAAATGATGCAGCCGATCCCATTCCATCTACTAGATGCTTGGATACCATCAATCCTTTCACCTATTTTTTGACGGCAAGGCGTGTTCGGAAAATGAAGCCAGATTTAATCATAACGAAATATTGGATGACTTTTTTCGCTCCAAGTTTGGGCTTTGTTTTGGGTCGCCAGTCGAAAAATACCGTTCGGATTTCTATTTTAGATAATGTTATTCCGCACGAAAAAAGATTTTTTGATAATTGGTGTAATCGTTATTTCCTGAAGCGCAACGATGGATTTATCGTGATGTCTGAAAAAGTGTTAAAGGATTTGTTGCACTACCTACCAAATGCTAAATATCTGCACATACCGCATCCTGTTTATAACCATTTTGGTGAAAAATTAACACGCATTAAAGCCTTAGAAAATTTAGGCTTAGAACACATTGAAGGAAAAAATATCTTGTTGTTTTTCGGTATCATCCGAGATTACAAGGGTTTAGATATTTTGCTTGAAGCCATGGCGCTGCTTTCCGATGATTATCACCTTATCGTAGCAGGAGAAGTTTATGGTAGTTTTGCCAAGTATGAAGAAATAATCGAGCGCTTAGGCTTGATTAATAGAATAAGCTTGCATAATAATTATATCAGTGATGGTAGCGTAAAAGATTATTTTTCTGCTGCTGATGTTTGTGTTTTACCATATAAGACAGCCACCCAAAGCGGTATAACGAGTATTTCTCACCATTTCGAATTACCTCTAATTGCTACTAATGTTGGAGGTTTAGCTGAAACAATTTCACATAATGAAACAGGTTTAGTTGTCGATGAGGTAAGTGATCAGGCACTATTCCTCTCAATACAGCATTATTTTGATGCAAAGGTGAAAGAAGTTTTTGCTAAAACTATTAAAATGCATAATGCCGAAAACAACTGGGTGAATTTTAGTGAGAAAATTATTCGTTTTTCTAATGATTTAAGGTAATTGCGGGCTATTTGGCATAAATTCCTTCATGTACACTCAAATAGTCATAGGGATAGTTGATTTTACCAATCGTAAATCTTATATTTGCACCCTTAAAAAATGGTTAAAAATTTAATTCAATGAGAAATAAAGGATTTTTTTGGTTTATAAGTATAACACTTATTGCAGTATGTTTGTATCAACTATCTTTTACTTGGGTAGCTAGTAATATTGAGGCTGATGCTGAAATAAAAGCGAATCAAAAAGTTAAAGCCTTGCGTTTAGAGGCCCAAAAGAATAATGGGATTGCCTATTTATCCAATAATACTAAAATAGATTTCAATCAGTCTGATGCTGGTGATTTAGCAAAAGCGGCTTTTCTTAATGAGATTCTTCGTGAAAAAGCAGATAAAGAAGTTTATCCTGTTTTTGGCTCTACTTTTTCTCAAGTTAAAAAGCGTTCATTAGCTTTTGGATTGGATTTAGTAGGTGGAATGAGCGTTACTCTAGAGATTTCCCTTCCAGAATTAATTAAGAATTATGCAAAAAATCCCAGGGATTTAAAATTTCGTAAGCCATATGAAGCAGCCTTAAAGCAAAATAGCAAGGATTTTTTAGATGCTTTTATTACTGAGTACAAGAAATCAAACCCCGGAATTGCTCTAAATTATGTATTCAAAGCAGAAGGCCTAGGTATACGCTCAACAGATGCTCAAGTAGAGGATTATTTCCGGAAATTGATCTCTTCATCAATGGATGGAGTAGAGCAAATAATGAGTCGTAGAATTAATCAATTCGGTGTTGCACAGCCGAATATCCAGAAAGATGGTGCAAATAATCGACTTTATATTGAACTTCCTGGTGTTCAAGATGAAACGACGGTTGCTCAGAAATTACAATCTACCGCTAATTTGGAATTTTTTGAAACGTATACGCCTCAAGAAATCAAAATAGAAATGGATGCTGCCAATGTGATATCCAAAACAGAAGAAGTAGTTGAATCCGATGATACATCTAAGGTTAATGATACACTTCCAAAAGAAAGTTTAGGCTCCCTGAAAGATAACGGTAAAAAAGGATTAAGTGATTTAATTCAACCCATCGGTGACAATGCTATTGGTATTGTTGCGGTAAATGATAAGATATTGGTTGAAAAACTTTTGCGTCGAAATGATGTGATGGCTGCTTTTCCTCCCAATATCCGATTTATGTGGGGTGCTGAGCAAGAAGAATTAGATAAGAAGTCTAAAAAGAAAGGATACATGCTGTATGCATGTAAAGTGCCAGAGTCAGGAAAAGCAAAGGTGAATGGAGCTCACATTTTAAAAGCTTCTACAGGATTTGATCAGCGTGATGGTAAGATTACAGTAGACCTTCAAATGACGTCAGATGGTTCTGATGCTTGGGGAAAAATGACGACTGAAAATGTTAAACGAATCATCGCTATCTCGATGGATAATTTGGTGTTTAGTGCTCCAACTGTTATTAATCCCATTACTTCAGGTAATACCCAGATTTCTGGAAGTTTCACATTTGAAGAAGCAGAAGATTTATCAGGTTTGTTAAATGGTGGTGCATTACCCGCACCTTGCATTATCAAAGAACAAATGAAGGTTGGACCAACCATCGGAAAAGAAAACTCTAAAGCGGGATTGGTTTCCTTTGCCTTTGCATTTATTGCCGTATTATTTTATATGTATTTCTACTACGGAAAATCAGGCTTAGCAGCGAATATTGCGCTAACAATCAATGTGATTTTTATATTCGGATTTTTAGCCTCTTTTGGTGCGGTATTAACCTTAGCGGGTATAGCGGGTATTGTTCTTACGATTGGAACAGCAGTCGATGCCAATATCTTGATATTTGAACGAATACGAGAAGAACAATATAAAGGCATGGACTTGGCCGGATCGGTAGATGTTGGTTTTAAGAAAGCATTGCCCTCCATTATCGATGCAAATGTTACCCACTTGCTAGTTGCAATTATCTTAAAAATATTTGGTACAGGTGAGATTGAATCCTTTGCAACCACTTTAATCATCGGTATTTTTACCTCCATGTTCTCTGCTATTATCATTTCAAAATTGATAATTTATTCATGGATGAAAAAAGGACAAGGAATTACCTTTTTTACTAAATTTTCTAAAGGATTATTTCAAAACATTAAGTTTGATTGGATTGGAAAACGCAAGTATTTTTATATTTTTTCGATTTCTGTTACCATTTTAGGGGTAATCGGAATGTTTACTCGCGGTTTAAAACAAAGTGTAGAATTTACAGGCGGTAGAACATGCGTTGTGAAGTTTGAGAAAAAAGCCGATATTGAATACATGCGTGCTAATCTTTCTAAATTTTTGGTCGAAAATGGCGAAGTCGCTTCTATTGATCTTAAAACAAAAGGGACGGATTACAAGGTTGAAATCATTACGAATTACAAATTGAAAGAGGATGCAGCCACTGTTGATGCAACTAACAAAATAAAGCAAGGTTTAGATGCTTGTAAAGGAAAAATGGGTAAATACACCGTTGATGAATCTAGGACAGTTTCCGCTTCCGTTTCAAGTGAATTATGGAGGTCTTCAGCTTGGGCTATCGGTCTTGCTTTAGTCGCAATCTTCGCGTATATCTTCCTTCGATTTGGGCATTGGCAATATTCACTCGGCGCTATTGTTGGTTTAGCTCATGATGCGTTCTTTGTAATATCTATATTTTCGCTTTTACATGGTTATTTACCATTTAGCTTGGATGTAAATCAGGCCTTTATCGCTGCTATTTTGACGGTCATTGGCTATTCCATGAACGATACAGTTATTGTATTTGATAGAATTCGTGAGAATCTCCGAAACAGTAAGGAAGAGGATCATCATTATGATATTATCAATAAGTCATTAAATACAACTTTGAGTAGAACCTTTAATACTTCAATGATCTTATTTGTCGTGGTTTTAATTATGTTTATTTTCGGTGGTCCAGCCATTAAAGGATTCTTATTTGCCTTGCTCGTTGGAGTTGTTATTGGTACGTATTCGTCACTTTGTGTTGCAACACCGATTTTGATCGATTTCTCGAAGCGTTTGAAAGCTTAAATCGTTGCCATTGTATTACTTTTAAAAGCCGCTTCTTGCGGCTTTTTTTTTGTCCACTTCTGTTGCTTTTTTGTCACGAACCTTTTCTACTCTTTGTGATTTTAATATTCGTGCTTGTTTTCAACGAAATTTAGTGTATAACTACTGATTATCAGTGTTAAATTAGTAGGATATCTTGTTAAATTTGTTAATTCACAATATACAATGGCTGAAAATCAATATACGGAAGATAATATTCGCTCGCTCGATTGGAAAGAGCATATTCGCTTGCGTCCGGGTATGTATATCGGAAAGCTTGGAGATGGTGCCGCTGCTGATGATGGTATTTATATTTTAGCCAAAGAAATTGTTGATAATTGTATTGACGAATACGTAATGGGCAACGGTAAGAAGGTCGATATAAAAGTGAAAGGTGGCCTGGTGAGTATTCGTGATTTTGGCCGAGGTATTCCGCTAGGAAAACTTGTTGAAGTAGTGTCAAAAATGAATACTGGCGGAAAATACGATTCCAAAGCATTTAAAAAGTCTGTTGGTTTGAACGGTGTAGGATCCAAAGCAGTGAACGCGCTATCCTCTCATTTCATGCTGTATGCTGTTCGCGATGGCGAAAAGAAACAAGCAACTTTTATGCGGGGTGAATTAGTCAATGAATTGCCAATAGAAAAAACTGACGAACCCAATGGGACCTATGTAGAATTTATTCCAGATGAAAGTATTTTTAAAAAATATGCCTTCAAAACGGCCTATTTGGAGAAAATGATTTGGAATTACTGCTATCTTAATCGAGGACTTTCGCTTCATTTTAATGGGGAAAAGTTTCAGTCAAAGGATGGACTAAAAGATCTCTTGGAAAATAATATGGATGGTGATCCACTTTATCCAATTATTCACATTGAAGATGAAGACATTGAAGTGGCTTTTACGCACGGTAAAACCTATGGTGAGGATTATTATTCATTTGTAAATGGACAACACACCACGCAAGGAGGAACGCACCAAAGCGCTTTTAGGGAATCAGTGGCTAAAGTGATTCGAGATTTCTACAATAAAAATTATGAGTCATCTGATATTCGACAGTCTATCGTGGCCGCAATTGCTGTAAAAGTAATTGAGCCTGTATTTGAATCTCAAACAAAAACTAAACTTGGCTCGCAAGAAATAGAACCCAACGGAAAGTCAATGAGGGCTTTTGTTAATGATTTTCTAAAGGATAAATTAGATAACTACCTTCACCGTAATCCGGATGTAGCTGAAACAATTGAGAAAAAAATTAAGCAATCTGAAAGGGAACGAAAAGAGTTGGCCGGTATTCGAAAGATTGCACGTGATCGTTCCAAAAAATCAAGCGTCCACAATAAAAAATTACGTGATTGCCGCTTGCATTTAACAGATTTAAAAGACGAAAGAAGGGAGGAAACAACACTCTTTATTACCGAAGGTGATTCGGCAAGTGGATCCATTACAAAGTCTCGGGATGTGAATACGCAAGCAGTGTTTTCGTTGAGGGGAAAGCCACTTAATTGTTATGGACTAACCAAAAAAGTGGTGTATGAAAATGAGGAATTTAACTTAATTCAGGCAGCACTCGATATCGAAGACGATATGGATAATTTGCGCTATGGTCGCATTGTCATCGCAACTGACGCTGATGTGGATGGTATGCACATCCGTATGTTGCTCCTTACTTTCTTTTTGCAGTTTTTCCCAGATTTAGTGAAAAGAAATCATGTCTATGTACTGCAAACGCCATTGTTCAGGGTCAGAAACAAGAAGAAAACACTGTATTGCTACTCTGAAGATGAACGAAGAAAAGCCATTGAAGAAATCGGAAAAAGCGCCGAAATAACTCGCTTTAAAGGATTGGGTGAAATTTCTCCTGACGAATTTATTCATTTTATTGGCGAGGATATTCGCTTGGAACCTGTGCTCTTAACAAAAGATGCCTCAATTGATTCCATTCTTTCTTATTTTATGGGTAAAAACACACCGGAGCGTCAAGAGTTTATTATCGACAATCTTCGGGTCGAAAAAGATCCAGCTGAGGCCTTAGCCCTTGAGGATTTAACCGATGACATTGAATTAATAGCATAATATGGCAGAGGACGAAATAGAGGACATTAACGGTACACCAAACGAAGAACATCATCCTTTTGAAAGTAAAAAAGTAGATGAGAAAATAGTTCCCGTTGGTGGCTTGTATGAAAATTGGTTTCTCGATTATGCTAGTTATGTAATTCTTGAAAGAGCTGTCCCTGCTTTGATGGATGGGTTGAAACCTGTTCAGCGAAGGATTTTGCACTCCATGCGCGAATTAGAAGATGGGCGCTATAATAAGGTCGCTAACATCATTGGTAACACCATGAAGTATCATCCGCATGGCGATGCTTCTATCGGTGATGCGCTTGTGCAGTTAGGACAAAAAGATTTATTGATCGACTGTCAAGGAAACTGGGGAAATACATTGACCGGTGATGGTGCAGCTGCCCCGCGTTATATTGAGGCACGCCTTTCTAAATTTGCACTGCATGTTGCATTTAATCCTAAAACGACAACTTGGTTAACTTCTTACGATGGAAGAAATCGTGAGCCTGAGCAACTGCCAATGAAATTTCCGCTTCTTTTGGCTCAAGGTGCTGAAGGAATTGCAGTTGGTATGGCTTGTAAGTTTCTACCGCATAATTTCGTGGAACTAATAGAACAATCGATTAATCATTTAAGAGGAAAGAAAATTGAACTTTTGCCAGACTTTCCAAATGGTGGAATGGCAGATTTTAGTGGCTACAACGATGGTTTGCGTGGGGGTAGGGTGCGTGTACGAGCGAAAATTAAAAAACTAGACAATAAGACCTTAACCATTCATGAAATTCCTATTGGAACCACAACGGGTTCCTTGATTGAATCGGTATTAAAAGCAAACGATAAGGGGAAAATTAAGATTAAAAAAATTGAAGATAATACTTCTTCGATTGCTGAAATTATCGTGCATCTTTTTCCAGGTGTATCTCCGGATAAAACGATTGATGCGCTCTATGCTTTTACTGATTGTGAAATTTCTATTGCTCCAAATTCATCGATTATAGATGGCGATAAGCCTCGTTTTATTGGTGTTAGTGAAATACTTCGGATCAATACCGATAATACAGTCCGTTTGCTAAAACTGGAACTTGAAATTCGATTGGATGAATTAGAACAACAATGGCATTTCTTGAGTTTAGAAAAATTGTTCATCAACAATGAAATGTATATTGACTTTAAGCTATATGCAGATCGTGAAGCCCTTTATGTGTATTTATATGAACGTTTTAAACCGTTTAAAAAACAACTCATTCGGGAAATAACGAATGATGATTTATTAAAGCTTACGCAAATTCCCATGATTCGAATTACCCGATTCGATTCAACAAAAGCGGATGATGCCTTATTGAAAATAGAGGCGGAAATTGAAATCGTTAAAGCGCATCTTGCATCACTTGTGGAGTATGCCATCGAGTATTTTAAGGATTTAAAAAAACGCTTCGGAACTGGTCGTGAACGTAAAACGGAAATCAAAGCCTTTGATACCATTAGTGCCTCTAAAGTAATCATTGCCAATAAAAAATTATATGTGGATTATGAAGAGGGATTCATAGGACATGGACTTCGGAAAAATGAACCTGTTGGAGATTGTTCTGATATTGATGATATTATTTGCTTCTTTTCTAGTGGTAAAATGATGATTACCAAAGTGACGGATAAAAAATTCGTAGGAAAAGATTTGGTCTTTGCAAGCGTTTGGAAAAAAGGCGATACCAGGACAATTTATCATCTTTTCTACCAAGATGGTGCAGGTGGTTCAACGATGATGAAGCGCTTTTATGTGAATTCCATCACCCGCGATACTGAATACGATTTAACGAAAGGAACAAAGGGATCAAAGATGCTATATTTCACCGTTCATCCAAATGGTGAACGTGAAGTTGTATCAATACTTTTACGACCTCGTCCGCATCTTAAACGCTTGCGTTTTGATATAGATCTGGGTGAATTATTGATCAAAGGTAGAAACTCAGCAGGAAATAGAGTAACTAAAGAAATCGTTCAGAAAATCGTACAGAAAGAGTTAGGTGGTTCCACTTTGGCAGCACGTAAAATTTGGTATGATGCTATCGTTGGGCGTTTAAATGACGAATCGAGAGGGAAATTTATTGGTTCTTTTAAAGGAAGTGATAAAATTTTAACGCTCTATAAAAATGGCGAATATCGCTTAAGTTCTTTTGATTTATCTACGCATTTTGATGAAGACATGCTGCACATTGAAAAGTGGGAGCAAGATCGAGCGGTTTCTACGGTTTATTACGATGGAGCTAAAGAGCTGCATTTTGTTAAACGCTTTCTTTGTGAAGTAACCACCGATAAACGTATTTTATTTATTAGTGAAGGCCAAGGTTCTTACATGGATACTGTTTCTACCGCTTATCGACCGGAAATAAGAATTGTGTATAATAAGTTATTGAAAGAAACTAAAAACGTTGCCGATACGGTGCTTAATCTTGCTGATTTAATTGAAATAAAAGGAATGAAAGCGCAAGGTAATCAGGTGACAAAGCTAAAAGTGAAAGAAATTGTTCTCACGCATCCCATCGATGAAAGCCCTGAACCGTGGCCAGCAGATGAAACAGTAAGTCCTTCGTTTGATGATGCTGAAAGCGATTCCGATGAGAATGACGATAATGATGTAAATCCTTTGGCTATCGAACTTGATACGACGCAGTCAAATAATGATGTTTCTGAAAGCACGACAATTGAATGGGATTTAACCAAGAAGTTGGATGATGACGATCAAATGAAATTGTTTTAGACTTTTTATTCTTTTTTTATCTCACCTTAAAAATTATTTTTACCTTTGTTTAGAATTATTCTAAATAGCATGGCAACATTAAAGGAAATTGATTTAAAACCGATCATCGAGCAAAGTATTTGCGGTTCTTGTTCTTTATCAAAGAAGAAAAAATGTTGTAAAAAATACAAAACAAAAGGAATATCCTGTAAAAAATGTCCGAAATTTGACTAAACGTCATGATTCGATTTATCTTTATCTTTTTACTTTTTTTGAATAACCCTACGTCCTTTTCACAGGATGTTGTCCATACTGCTATTCTTCCAAATTCTATGTTTATAGCATCTGCTTCTTTGCAGCGAATGGATATTTTTTCCGGTTTTACGTATCAGCAGAATTTTAAGAGGATTGATGTGGGGACTTCGTTCAATTTGGGCCTTCGTTCTACTTTTGGTGCGCAACAAGTTTATTCACAATTCGGAAGCTATCTTACTTATCCACTTATTCAGCAAGGAGCTAAAAAAAGAGATTTTTCTTTCGGTCCGATGCTAGGTGTACATGCTTCGTTCTTAAACATCGGCAATAAGCTACGGCAATATGATATCTTGCTAGGTTATTCGATGTATTGCGGAAAGACCAAGGGGAATTTGAAATTTTTTCATCAAGCGGGCCTAGGACCATTTGCGGAGTATTTTCGAACATCAACGAACACTTTAGTGCAATCGTACGCATTGAATTATCATCTAACAATTGGATTAGCATATGCGATATATTAATTATTTAGTGTTTGCTATGTGCTTGTGTTCGTGCACGAAGACGGTAATTGATAATAAAACCAATATTATTGGCCATGCTGCAATGGGACTAAATTCTTCGAGTTCTATTTATGCTGATAATTCTATGGAAGCGATTCAGTTAGCGCTTTCCTTTTCTAATTGTAAAGGCATTGAATTGGATGTCCAGATGGATAATCTTGGTCAATTATGGTTGTATCACGATGAAAGCTTATCCACTAAAACAAACGCTGAGGGCTGCATCAATTCGATTAATCCAGATTTACTTTCTACGGTATTCTATAAAACGATACACCAGGAAAAATTAGTCAAACTTGATGAAAACGTATTAGAAAAACTAAAAGATAAAACAGTTTTTTTTGACCTGAGGCATTTTAATCCTTGCACGAATAGTACCATTGAAAGCACTAAAATAAAAAATGCATTATTGGCTTTAGAAGTGGATAGTTCAGAAAATTATATATTTATAACCAGCAATTACGAACTACTTGAAACGCTTGCTGATGAATTTAAGGTTTTCTACTCGACTGATAATTATGCTCAAGGTCTCCAATTCATGTTTGATTACCCCGAATGTGATGGTCTTGTGATTCGTAATGTATCCATTACTGCGGATGAGGTGCATGCTATTCAAGCATTGAATAAAGAAGTGGCAATCTTTGAAGTTCGATCTCCAAAAGGAACCAAAATTGCTTTTAATAAAGCACCAGATTATTTGATTACCGATGAATTGCGAACAGCCTTAGCCATTGCTCATCAGTAGTATTTATGCTACACTAAGTCATGGATTGCCTAATCCTTTCCACTTCGATTTTAAAGTCATGACTCAGCTCACTTTCACTTTTAATTATTTCTGCTATTGTCCGAATATTTTTTACATGAAGGTTTTTTAATTCAGAATAAAAGACCATTCGATCCAATGGTTTGGATAAAAGCATACCGCTTGTAGTGGTTAATTGACACTCATTCCAAAAGGCCACATATGTTGCATGTGTATGCAATAGTTGCTCACAACTTACCATGATTTCACGCGGCTCATTAGTAGAAGATACGGCTAAATAGTGTTTTGAAATGGCTTGTTCATATGCCATGAACGTGGAGAGTATCTCTTTTTGAGGAATAAAAATTGGTTTTATTTTCTCATTATTTTTAGTTGATTCACCTTTAATGGCTTCGCAAGCTTCGCTGATAAGTGCTAGCTTTTTAAGCTTACTGAGAAACGTTTTTTTTAAAATGGGTGAGGTGAGCAGAAACGACTTTATGGGAAAAACCAGCTCTTCTACGGCTTCTTCTATGGAGTCAAATTGATCTAGATTAATGAACTGCCGCGCTTCTTTTTCCGTCATTTAAGGGCGCTATTCTTCCTCATTTTAATATTCATTAATTCAACGATTAATGAAAATACAAGACCAAAATAAACGTATCCTTTGGGAATTTTGCTGTCAAATGCTTCTGCGATCAAAAGGATACCTACCGTTACTAAGAAGCTTAATGCAATCATTTTAATAGTTGGGTTTTCTGAAATAAATGAACTTATAGCACCTGAAAAGATTAGCATAATAATCATAGAAAATATAACAGATATAAAAATAATAGCGAGAGGATTACTATGTGTTTCAGCTTCAATTCCATTAGTCATTCCAACGGCAGAAATGATCGAATCGAAACTAAAAATAATATCGATCACGACAATTTGTAAAATAATTGCTTTTAAGCTTGACTTTGTTTTTTGTTGACCTTCCTCTTCTCCTTTGACGCTTTTATGCATTTCAATGGTGCTTTTATAGATAAGGAAAATACCACCTACGATTAAAACGATGCTTTGCCAAGAAATATCTTTATCAAATATTGTAAAAAGTGGATAGGTTAATTTCATAATCCAAGCTGCACCACAAAGTAAAATTAATCTGATAATTAAAGCTAAGCTTAAACCGATGTTACGCGCCTTTCTCTTCTTTATTTTAGGTAGATTATCCGTTACAATACTAATGAATATAATATTGTCTATTCCAAGTACAATCTCTAGCATTGTTAAAATAAACAAGTATAACCAACCTTGCCAAGTTAAAAAGATATCAAAGAATTCTGCCATGCTAATGAGTTATAAAAGTCAAAAAATCTTGTAAAGATAATGGATTTTGATCTGAATCAGTCACAATTTCCATAAGGGATAAGTTTTCGCTTTTTTTAGTTAAAAATGTGATTATGTCTTTTTTTAACTCTTCTTTTTCTTGAATTATGGAATAGTCGCAATTAAAAGCACTTGCAATTTTCTCGATGTTTTGAATGTGTTTTGCTTCGAAGAAGGTTTCTAATTGTTTGGAATTTGATGGTCCGGGTATAATTCTAAAAATACCCCCACCATGATTATTCACGACTATTATTTTTAAGTTTTTAGGAAGGTATTTATTCCAGAGCGCATTGCTGTCATAAAAGAAAGAGAGATCACCGCATAGTAAAACATGTTCTTTTTCAGGATTGATAAAAGCAGCTCCAATGGCTGTACTTGTGCTACCATCTATTCCACTTGTTCCACGGTTACACCGATATTCAATCGTTTTATTTGGTTCGAATAATTGACAGTAGCGTACAACTGAGCTGTTGCCCATGTGTAGAATAGACGTGTTTGGTAAAAATTTTAAGATCGTTTGAAAGACCGTTATATCACTTAGTGTATTGGATGTAATGTTAAAATTATTGACTCTTTCTTGCTTATTTATATCGATAAGTTTCCAATTTCTACCATAGTTTGAAGGGGTAGAAGGAGGGTCGAGTTTGTTTAGACTATTAAAAAATGCAGATGGATGTGATTGCATTTCATGACTTAAACATTGGTAGGTGTCCATCCCAGGAAAGTTATATCCTATTTTCCAGTGTTGTTTTGGAGGATTCTTCCGCAGAAATAGTTTGATGTTTTTGGATACAATTGCCCCGCCTACTGTAATTAATAGATCAGGTGATAATTCTTCTTTATCTTCATCATTTAGGCCTTGTAGACTTCTATCAATACAATGATTAAAGGCATCATCAGTTAGGTTGGACGTATTATCAACCAATACGGCTACATTTTCGCGCTTGGCAAATTCGGATAGGGATTCTTGTAATTCAACTGATTTTGGTAGTTGCCCGCAAAGCACCATAACTTTTTTGTTAAGCATTTCCTTGCGTATAAATGTCTTAAACTCATCATTCCAATCGATTATCGTGGGAATACTTTCTATTTTTCGACCAAAATAATCTTCTTTTTCTATTGAATTATATAAGGGCTCGCTTAAACCAACATTAAAGTGAATTGGGCCCTTCCAACTAGAGAGTGCGCTATTAAAAGCCAAGGCGGTTTCACGTTGGAACTTCCATTGCTGCTCAGCTGAAAAATGTGCATCATCTAAATTAACTTGGTAACGAACATGCTTTCCAAAAACATTTTGTTGCATTATGGTTTGTCCATCACCTTGATTGATCCACTCTGCTGGTCGATCTGCTGTGATCACAATGAGAGGAATAGAACGATAATAGGCTTCTGCTATAGCCGGATAATAATTTAGTGCAGCTGAACCGGAGGTACAACATATTGCTACGGGCTCTTGAAGTTGTTCCGCAATTCCCATCGCAAAAAAAGCGGCGCTGCGCTCGTCGTGTATTACAAATGTTTTTATGTCGGGATGCTCATCAAAGGAAATAGAAAATGGCGCATTTCTAGAACCGGGAGAAATTACAACATGTCGAACGCCATGAAGATAGCATTGATCAATAACGAGTTGAACGACTTTTTTATCGCTTGTAAGCATGTTGCAAAATTACAATTTTTGAACAAGGTCAAGTAGCGTTTTGCTTTTATTTTCGGTTTCTTCCCACTCTAATTCAGGATTGGAATCTTTGGTATACCCACCACCTAAATAAAGATACATATTTCCGGGCCGAATTTGACAACACCTAAGGTTTACATAGATTTTCGAATCTTTTGGTGATAAAAGCCCAATATATCCAGTGTAAATAGATCGATCATGTTCTTCGATATTTTCAATAATTTCCAGTGCCAAGGCACGAGGCAAGCCACTAACAGCTGGTGTAGGATGCAGCGCATCCAGTAACTCCGTTTCTTCGCGCGTGGTGCGAAAAGAGAAATCTGTTCGAAGGTGTTTTACTGGGCCTGCCACATAATCGTAAGGTCCTATCATTTCGATATCACTAGCATCTACTTCCTGTAATTTTTGTTCAATGAATGTACTAACTACATCTTGCTCAATTTTTTCTTTTTCCAACCAGTGAGATTTATCTTCGCTTTTTTTGGTGCCAGCTAAGGAGATGCTAAACCCTTGGTCTCCAACGGTACGCAATAGTAATTCAGGACTAGCGCCCACCCAAGTGCCCAAAATGGGATCTGAAATCAGGTAAACTAAGGCATTAGGATACGTGGTGCTTAAGGAATTAAAAAGAGCTTGAGTTTTTGTTTCTTCGAATGCTACAGCTTTAATGCGCGAGAATACAACTTTAGACAAATCGGTCATTTTGATAGCCGAAATAAGTTTTTCACCAACCCATAAGTACTTCGATTTTTCGATTACTTCAATAGGTGTTGCTATGTAATGCGGATGATCACTTGAGGTTGCGAATTCAACAAATCCATAGCGTTTTGATTTGGTGAAATTCGATAGGATAAAACCTTCATAATCCTTTATTTCCGATGATAATTCATGAAAATAACCACTTTGTCTAACGACTTGTTCTTTTGGGAAACGATAACAAAGGAGGCTCATTTCGTTCGCTTTTCTAAAATCATTACGGTCAATTTACCGACACAAATCAATTTATTACTGCCTTCCTCTGTGATATCAACTTGCCATAAGTGGGTTTTTCTGCCGGCATGGATAATCTTTCCTCTCGCTAAGACAAACCCGTTCGAAATTCCATTGACATGATTCGCATTTACTTCTAGTCCAACTGCGATTTCCCGATCTGAGTCGATAATTAATAAGGATCCCATTGAACCAATGGTTTCAATTAATGCAGCACTTGCTCCGCCATGCAATAAACCCATTGGTTGTACTGTGAGGTGATTCACCGGCATGCGTGCTACGATGTAGTCGTTTCCGACTTCAATACATGTAATATCCAATGAAGCCATTAAGGTATTGGCATTTTTTGCATTGATTTCTTCTAATGAAAGTTGCTTTAGCATGATCACACAAAAGTACGTTTTCATTGCTTATGAAGGTATTTTTTTTGCTTAGTTCTTGTATTTCTTTAAAATAATACTACTTTTGCAGTAAGGAGAAATGGCAGAGTGGTCGATTGCGGCAGTCTTGAAAACTGTTGAACCGAGAGGTTCCTGGGGTTCGAATCCCTATTTCTCCGCCAAAATAATTAAAGCCAAGCATATTGCTTGGCTTTTTTTGTTTCTAGAACGTCAAAAGCTTGCTTTTGTAAGTGAATTAGAAACAAAAAAAGCCATTATCCGTTCCGCGGCGGAGCGGATAAGCTTTAATTAGTATGAAGCCTCCCCCTCCCGGGATCACGCGTCCATTCAGACGCGTAATCCGAGCTTGCTTTTGTAAGTGAATTAGAAACAAAAAAAGCCATTATCCGTTCCGCGGCGGAGCGGATAAGCTTTAATTAGTATGAAGCCTCCCCCTCCCGGGATCACGCGTCCATTCAGACGCGTAATCCGA
>CANJLG010000013.1 GCA_947475095.1 Flavobacteriales bacterium | reverse complement strand
TTTTCGGGAATGAAAAAAGGCTTTCGAATTACATCTAACCAATTAAAATCATTCTTTTTAGCTAAATGAGGCAGTAAATCTTTAATGTACAAGATCCCTATTACATTATCGGTATTTTCTTTAAAGACGGGTATTCTTGAGTAACCTGCCTCCAATACAAAGGCTAAGACCATTTCAAAAGAGCATTCGGCATTTATGACCGACATTTCTATTCTGGGCTTCATTATTTGAGATGCTTCCGTTCGTCCAAATTTAACAATGCCTTCCAATAATTTTTGTTCTTCTTCGGAGGTAGAGCTTTCTTTAGTTAAAGCAACTGCTTGCTCGAGTTCATCTGAAGAAATCTGAATCGATTTTTTCTTAACTTTTGAAATAAATTTAGTTCCACTAACAAGAGCCAATCTCAACCATGAAACGGGTGGCGTTTTAGCCAATATGAATAAAGGTCTTGCTACCCAACGCGATACTTTCTCGGCATTGTTAGTAGCATAAATCTTTGGAATAACCTCAGCGATAAGTAATATCATAAAGGTGATACCGACCACTTCAATTAAAAATCGAACTAACTCATTACCGGGCTTTGGAGGGAAATTAATATCCAAGACAAAGGTTGACAAAATGACAATTCCAACAATTACGAAATTATTTACAATTAAAATGGTTGCTAATAAATCCCGTGGGTTAGAAAGTAAATGAATAATTGTTTTTGCCTCCTTTGAATTTTCGGACTTCAACTTATTACTTTCATCTGGATTTATTGAGAAGAGTGCAGACTCTGAACCAGACATAATAGCACAAACAAAGAGTAGAAGTAGGATAATTACGCAATAAACTGTTGTTTCCACACTTATTCCGGCGGTGATGACTTCTGGTATTAGTAAACTGGGAGGTTCGGTGCTAATCATTTAAATTAAAAAGGTAAAACATCTCCCTCTTCAGGGGAGAAATCTTGAATTTTCTGAAGAACTTCTTTAGTGGCTTCCTCACGATATGGTGCGGTATTATTTTCTTTATTTTCGATTTTGGATAAGATCGTCATTTCATCACCAACAACCTCAGTACTGTAGCGAGTAAGTCCTTCTTTATCCTGCCACGAGCGTTTTTTTAACTTCCCCTCAACATAAATTTTAGTTCCTTTCACCAAGTACTTCTCCGCCACTTCAGCTAATCCACGCCATAAAACGACATCGTGCCAATCGGTTATTTCTTTTTTCTCTCCGGATTGTTTATCGATATATGATTCGGAGGTAGCTATGGAGAAAGAGGCAAGTACGGCTCCATTTTCCAAACGCCGAACCTCTGGGTCTTTTCCTAAATTTCCAATTAAGATTACTTTATTAACACTGCCGCTCATTGATACAAATATAATCTATTATTTCTTTTTAAATGTTTTTTTTGTTTTTGATTTTTGCGGTTGATTTTCTGCAATAATCAAGCATTCCTCTAAGGTAATTGTTTGAGTGTCACAATCTTTTGGTAGTTTATAATTCAATTTCCCAATTTTGAGGTAAACGCCATATTTTCCATTTAATAGTGTAACATCCTCTCTTGCTTCAAAAGACTTAACCAAGCGATTAGCATCCTCCTCTTTTTTAGTTACAATAAGCTCAATTGCTCGTTCCAATGTAATGGTCATGGGATCTTCCTCTTTAGGAATAGAAACAAATAATTTTGATTGCTGCACATAAGGGCCAAATCGACCTATATTTGCCTTAACATCTACATCCTCGTATACTCCGAGTACACGCGGCAATTTATAAAGTTCTAATACTTCATCAATGGTAATCGTATGAATCGATTGATTTTTGAGCAAGGATGCAAAAACTGGTTTTTCACCATCTAATTCTTCGTCACCAATTTGAGCCATCGGGCCATATTTTCCCATTCTAACGATTACTTTTCTGCCGTTCGTAGGGTGCGTACCTAAAGCTCTCTCTCCCGTAACTCGAGCAGAATTTTCTAAGGTATTCTCAACAGTTAAGTGAAAAGGACTATAAAATTCGGTAAGCATTTGAGTCCACTTGATATTGCCCATTGCAATCTCATCAAATTTAGCTTCAACTTGAGCGGTAAAATTATAATCTAGTACTTTCTCGAAATTTTCACTTAAAAATCTTGTTACTAAAACACCTATATCGGTTGGAGAGAGTCGATTTCTTTCTTTTCCTGTTGTTTCTGTTTTATTCGTGGTACTGATTTCCCCATTAACTAAGCTTAGCTCTACATATTTTCGCAACTGCCCTTCGTTTTCCTTTTTCTCAACATATCCTCTATTTTGAATAGTAGTAATAGTTGGGGCATAAGTAGATGGACGGCCGATGCCTAATTCCTCCAATTTTTTCACCAAAGAAGCTTCAGCATACCTTGCAGGTGGTCTTGTAAATCGTTCTGTAGCCTTAATTTCTTGTGCTTCTAATTTTTCTGAGTCATTAACCAATGGAAGTAGATCACTTTCTTCCTCTTCGATTTCGTCAACATTCGAAGCTAAATAAACCTTTAAAAATCCATCAAAAAGAATTACTTCCCCTTTTGCTTGAAAGTGATGCCCAGTGTTTAAGCCCCCCAAGATAATAGTGGTCCTTTCTAACTGCGCATGCGCCATTTGACTTGCAATTGCACGTTTCCAAATTAAATCATACAACCTTTTTTCGTCGCTTTCTCCGGAGTACTCACTGTTAGAAAAATCGGTCGGTCGTATCGCTTCGTGTGCTTCTTGAGCGCCTGCTGATTTGGTTGTATATTTTGTTTGGTTCCAATATTTTTCACCGTAATTTTTTATAATTTGATCTTTTGCGGCCGTCATTGCCGTTTCCGATAAATTCATTGAATCAGTTCTCATGTAGGTAATCCACCCTGCTTCATATAAACGCTGAGCGACACTCATCGTTTTTGTAACAGAGAAGCCTAATTTTAAACTTGCTTCTTGTTGCAAAGTGGAGGTTGTAAAAGGGGCCGATGGTGATTTAGTTGCAGGTTTCTTTTGGGTACTTTCAACAAAGAAATTTGTTGTTACACATTGTTGAAGTAAGGCATTGGCCTCATCAATAGTTGTTAAATTCTTATTTAATTCTGCCCTGAAATTTCCATTAAGCGCCTTAAATTGACCAAGGACACGAAAAAATCCTGCTGAGTTAAAAGCGTCAATTTCATCTTCCTTATCGACAATTAATTTCACCGCAACGGATTGTACACGACCAGCAGATAATCCGGGCTTCACTTTTTTCCATAACACTGGTGATAATTCAAACCCGACAATTCTATCTAAAATTCGACGAGCTTGCTGCGCATCAACTAATTCTTTGTTAACTTTTCTTGGATTTTCAATCGCTTTTAAAATCGCTGACTTTGTTATTTCATTAAATGTAATTCGCCTTGTATTTTCATCTTTAAGTCCCAATGTTTCATATAAATGCCAAGAAATAGCTTCTCCTTCACGGTCCTCATCCGTTGCTAACCATATAATTTCTGCAGCTTTAACGTGTTTTTTTAAATCCGCAACTAATGTTTTTTTATCAGGAGTCACTTCATATACCGGGCTAAAGTTATTGCTGATGTCAACAGACAATCCTTTTTTTGCTAGGTCACGCACGTGGCCATAGCTAGATTTTACAATGAATTGATTGCCTAAATATCCCTCAATTGTTTTTGCTTTTGCTGGTGACTCAACGATCACTAAATTTTTTGCCATGCTCTCTTTTTTCGGTACAAATGTAAAATGAATTCAATACACCAAGCAATTTACTTTGATAGAATTATTTTTATTCTTTTAATTAACCTATGGTTAAGCAAAGTTAAAAATTCTTTTTACTGACATTTTGACACTACCGTCGTTTTGCCTAATTTTGCATGCAGTTATTTTATCACAGCTTAATGGAACTTAAAAATAGTGAAATTCACGACGAGTCAAGACAAGGAGAAGCATTAGACTTTAAGTCTGGCGATTCGATTATCGGAACAAAAAAGCTTTACCTAGAGAGTTATGGGTGTCAGATGAATTTTTCGGATAGTGAGGTTGTTGCTTCCATTTTAAAATCAGAAGGCTATGAGACCACTAGAAATGCAGACGAAGCAGATGTTGTTTTTCTAAATACTTGTTCGATTAGAGAAAATGCAGAGACAAAGGTTAGGAATCGCTTAACCGAGTTTAAACGTCGTAAAGACAAGAATCCCAATTTAGTAGTTGGAATTTTAGGTTGTATGGCGGAAAGACTGAAAAAGGAATTATTAGAAGAAGAAAAACTAGTTGATTTAATTGCTGGTCCAGATGCTTACCGTGATCTTCCAAACCTAATTGAAGAAGTTGGAACTGGCCAAAAGGCAGTGAATGTGTTGCTATCACGCGACGAAACCTATGCCGATATTTCCCCTGTTCGATTAGACCAAGGAGGAATTTCTGCTTTTGTTACTATAACTCGAGGATGTGATAACATGTGTTCTTTTTGCGTTGTGCCTTTTACAAGAGGCAGGGAGCGGTCTCGCGATCCAAAAACTATTGTTGAAGAATGCAAGCAACTTTTTGCAGAGGGGTACAGAGAAGTAACGCTTTTGGGTCAAAATGTAGATAGCTATCGTTGGAACCTAAGCTCCAAAGGAGAAATTAAAAATCCTGCTGATTCGACGACTGATTTTTCACAATTATTAGAGCTTGTAGCACTCGTTTCACCAGAATTACGCGTTCGATTTAGCACTTCGCACCCAAAAGACATGGTAGATGAAGTTTTATACATGATGGCTAAGTATGAAAATATTTGTGACTACATTCATTTACCTGTTCAATCTGGTAATTCCGAAGTTTTAGAAAAAATGAATCGGGGCTATACGCGAGAATGGTATTTAGAGCGGATTGAAGCTATTAAGCGCATTATCCCAAATTGCGCTATATCAACAGATATTATCACTGGATTTTGTGGAGAAACAGAGGAACAGCATAAAGAAACATTGACTTTAATGGATATTGTAAAATACGACTATGCTTATATGTATATGTATTCTGAGCGACCTAAAACCTTAGCAGAGCGTAGATTTGATGATGATGTCCCAGATGAAATAAAAGGGCGTCGTCTTGAAGAAATAATTTCCGTGAAAACAAAAAATAGTTTAATCTCAAATGAGCAGCAAATCGGCACCATACAAAAAGTGCTGATTGAAGGGTTTTCCAAGCGATCAGAAGAACACTATTGTGGCAGGACAGGAAGAAATGCGATGGTTATCTTTCCAAAGACAAATAAAGAAAAGGGCAGTTATGTTCAGGTAAAAATTACCTCTTGCACTTCTGCCACATTGCTAGGCGAAATAATTGACTAGGATAAAATTAAATTTGCAATGAATATTCAACAGGTTAAACAGCGTTTTGGTATTATTGGTTATGCTACATTATTGAACCGTGCCATAGAAGTTGCTATACAAGTTGCCCCAACAGATATTTCGGTCTTGGTTACAGGCGAAAGCGGTACAGGAAAAGAAATCATCCCACAAGTTATTCATCACATTAGCGCACGAAAACACGGAGAATACATTGCCGTAAATTGTGGTGCGATCCCTGAAGGAACAATTGATTCGGAACTTTTTGGTCATGAAAAAGGATCATTTACTGGCGCTAGCGGGAGCAGACAGGGATATTTTGAAGTGGCCAATGGCGGTACTATTTTTCTTGATGAAGTAGCTGAATTACCCATGCAAACCCAAGTTCGCCTACTACGAGTATTGGAAACAGGCGAATTTATTCGTGTTGGATCTTCTAAAGTAATAAAAACGAATGTTCGTGTAGTTGCTGCCACCAATGAAAATATGCTTCGAGCCATCTCAAGCGGAAAGTTTAGAGAAGACTTATATTACAGATTGAATACCGTTCCTATTCAACTCCCCCCCTTGCGAGATCGTTCAGATGACATACATTTAATTTTCAGAAAATTCGCGCAAGATTTTGCCGATAAATACAGGATGCCTTCCATAAAACTAACGGATGATGCAGTTGATCTGCTAGTAGCCTATCCTTGGCCAGGAAATATTCGTCAGCTCAAAAACTTGGTAGAGCAACTTTCAGTAATTGAAACAGTACGTGAAATAAATGCCATTTTACTCGACTCCTATTTACCTAAATTAGCAGATAAATCGCCTGTTAGAATTAATGAAAGTGTCAACGAGACCTTCTCGGAGCGAGAAATAATGTATAAATTTCTTTTTGAGATGAAGAAAGATTTGACAGAGCTAAAAAAATTAGTCGTTGAATTAATTTCTCAAGGGGAAAATATTCATTTAAATAATGATCAAACAGCCGTCGTTAATCGAATTTACAGCGATCTGAACGAGCACATAAATACTGGCTCTCGTACATTACCCCCGGGAAGACCTGATTTACCAGCCCCGAACAAAAATAGTTCTGAAGTTTTCGAAACCCACGAAGTATTTGAAGAATCCTTATCATTAGAAGACAGGGAAAAAGAATTAATCCAAAAAGCCTTAGAAAAACATCGAGGTAAAAGAAAATATGCAGCAAGCGAATTAGGGATTTCTGAAAGAACCTTATACCGTAAAATAAAAGAATATAATTTAGCCGAATGATGAAATTACTTCTTGTTGTCCTTTCCTTAATTACCCTATCTTCTTGTTGGCCAACAAGTGTTAGTTTCAAAGACAGTGGCTCTATGCCGCTTGAATGGAAGTCATTTCACATGAAAACCTTAGAAATAAATGCAGCAAATTGCCCATTATCTTATGCCGCCCAACTCAGTGAAAAATTGAAAGATGGCATTCAAAATAACACACGACTTACGCTAGCCACCAAATTAAGTGATGCTGAAGTGCAAATTGAAGGACAGATTTTGAATTATCAAGTTAATCCTATTGCCATAGAAAATGGGGATAATGCTTCGAAAAACAGGCTCTCTCTCAGCGTGCAATTTATTATAAACACTACTTTACCAGAAGAACAGGCCATTACCTTAACAAGTACTAGGTTTGCAGATTTTGAAGCAACAACCAATTTATCATCCGTAGAAAATGAATTGTTAGAAAATATTACCGAACAAATTGTGCAAGACCTTATCAACAAATTAATGAGTAATTGGTGATCTTAAATAAATCAAATATCAATAAACGCTTATTCGATCAGCAGGGCTTCAAGGAGTCTGAAATGCTTGAATTTAAAGAAATAATTGGCCTGTATCCCTTTGCCTCCGTTTTTGCTATAGCTTATTTGAGAGGCTTAAAAAAAATGGAACACATTCAATTTGAAGAAGAATTACACCATCACGCTTTCAAAATTGCCAATCGTAACCTTTTGTACCAGCTTGTTATGCAAACGGAGGACACTATCGAAATTGGAAGTGAACTAGAAACAGAAGCAAAAGCAGTAACAGTAACAGAAATAGAAGCAGAAACGGAAGCAGAAACAGTAGTAGAAGCAGTAGTAGAAACAGTAGGAGAAGCAGTAGCAGTAGGAGAAACAGAAACAGTAGTAGAAACAGAAGTAGAAGTAGAAAAAGTAGCAGAAACAGAAACAGAAGCAGAAGTAGAAGAATTAATACACTCAGGTTCTAAAACAACAGAAAGGGTAGATGCTGAATTGGAAACGCTTATAAATGCATCTGCTGCTACAACAACTTTTATTCATGAATTTAATCAACAAAGTGCAGAAGTTGATGCAGAGTTACCCAAAAACGAATTGCTCAAGGAAAATCGTTCTTTACCTTCTCAAACAGAAATTGAAAATACCCCAAAATCTTTCAATCAATGGCTTACTCTTGGCGAAAAGACGAATAATCCTGAGCTAGAGACAGAAAGACCGACCATGATTCCACTTGAAAAACCTAAGCGGGAATTTTATTCGCCTAGCAAAAAGGCAAAAGAAAGTATTGATGGCAATAATATGCCGGTAAGTGAAACATTAGCAAAAATATTTGTGCTTCAAGGAAATTATCCGAAAGCAATCTATGTATATGAGCAATTAATTATCATTTATCCCAAAAAAAAGAGTATCTTTGCATCCCAAATAAAACAATTGTCTAATAAATTAATTAATTGAACATGAGTGCTTTTTTATCCATAATCATTATCATAGCTGCAATTTTGTTAACCTTGGTAATTTTTATTCAAAATCCAAAAGGCGGTGGCTTAAGCTCTGATTTTGGTTCGCCAGCGCAATTAGGTGGCGTAAAGAAAACCAATGAATTTATTGATAAATTGACTTGGTCGCTTGCCGGCACAATCGTAGCCGCTAGTATCGTAATAACGATGCTTCAGCCGAGTATTAAACCAGCTGTGCCTAAAGGACAAAATCAAAAACAGGAAGAAAAGAAAGCGGCTGATGCACCTGCACCTAAACCAAATGATAAAAAACCTAACTAAAATATTTTATAAATAGCAATCTTAAAATGTCAGTATGTCACGCCTACTGACATTTTTTTTTCTATGAAAGCTAACATTCTGTAAAATTGTCGCACATTATAGTTTGGTACAAAATTCGTCGAATCAAAGCGATTAAAAAATAAAAAAATATGACAATAAAATTCAAACCATTAGCAGATCGGGTAATCATTGAACCCGTTGCAGCAGAACAAAAAACAGCAAGTGGGATTTTTATTCCAGATACTGCAAAAGAAAAGCCATTACAAGGAACTATTATGGCAGTTGGTCTTGGGAAAAAAGACGAGCCAATGACCTTAAAAAAAGGTGATTCGGTGCTTTACGGCCAGTATGCCGGAACAGAAATAAAGATTGAAGGAAAGAACTACCTCATCATGAGAGAGTCAGATGTTTACGGAATATTTTAAAACTTAAAAAAAAATGGCAAAAGATATATTATTTGATGTTGAAGCACGCGAAAAATTAAAAACAGGTGTTGATGCTTTGGCAAATGCAGTAAAGGTTACCCTCGGCCCTAAAGGTCGTAATGTAGTGATCAGTAAAAAATTTGGTGCTCCTCAGATTACAAAAGATGGTGTTACCGTAGCGAAAGAAATCGAATTAAAAGACCCTATTGAAAACATGGGTGCGCAGATGGTGAAAGAAGTTGCTTCAAAAACAGCCGACATCGCTGGTGATGGAACTACCACTGCAACCGTTCTTGCTCAAGCAATTATTACGGCAGGTTTAAAGAATGTAGCGGCAGGTGCTAACCCAATGGACCTGAAAAGAGGCATCGATAAAGCAGTCGCTGAAATAGTTAAAAATTTAAAGAAAATATCCAAAGAAGTTGGTTCAGATAATAGCAAAATAGAACAAATTGCTACCATTTCAGCTAACAATGACGAAGCAATTGGGAAATTAATTGCTAAAGCAATGAAGGTAGTGGGCAACGATGGTGTAATTACCGTTGAAGAAGCTAAAGGAACAGAAACAGAGGTAAAAACGGTTGAAGGAATGCAATTTGACCGTGGTTATTTGTCGCCTTATTTTGTTACCAATCCTGAAAAGATGATCACTGATATGGAAAACCCATTGATTCTAATTTGCGAAAAGAAAATTTCGAGCATGAAAGAATTAATGCCCATTTTGGAGCCTGTCGTTCAAGCTGGAAAAGGATTGTTAATCATTGCAGAAGATGTAGATGGTGAGGCCTTAGGCACATTGGTTGTTAATCGATTGAGGGGTTCCTTGAAAGTTGCAGCGGTTAAAGCTCCCGGTTTTGGGGATCGAAGAAAAGCGATGTTGGAAGATATTGCGATTTTAACGGGCGGACAAGTAATTTCTGAAGAAAGAGGAATGACCTTAGAGAATGTTACTATGGATATGTTAGGTACAGCTCAGAAGATAGAAATCGATAAAGACAATACTACCATTATCAATGGAAAAGGTACGTCAAAAGATATTAAAAATAGAATAACTCAAATCCGAGCTCAGATCGAAGCGACAACGTCCGATTACGATAAAGAAAAATTACAAGAGCGTTTAGCTAAACTTTCTGGCGGTGTTGCCGTGTTATTTATTGGTGCTCCTACAGAAATGGAAATGAAAGAAAAGAAAGATCGCGTAGATGATGCATTAGCCGCAACGCGTGCTGCTGTGGAAGAAGGAATAGTACCTGGAGGCGGTGTTGCCCTAATTCGCGCCAGTTCTACATTGGATAAAATAATTGGATTAAACGAGGATGAAACCACCGGAATAGCAATCGTGAGAAGAGCCGTTGAAGAACCGCTAAGACAAATAATTGCAAATGCTGGAGGTGAGGGTGCTGTAATTGTACAGAAAGTAAAAGAAGGAAAAGATGATTTCGGTTATAATGCGCGCACAGATAAGTATGAGAAATTATATGCAGCAGGTGTTATTGACCCAACTAAAGTTACTAGAATCGCAATTGAAAATGCCGCTTCAATAGCCGCTATGTTACTGACCACAGAATGTGTTATTGCAGACCAACCAGAAGAAAACAACCACGGTGCTGCAATGGGTGGAATGGGTGGCGGTATGCCAGGAATGATGTAAGACTATAGGGCTTTCGAGCCCTTTCACGTTTCTTTCTTCCCGATTTATTCGGATAGTTAGAGACGAAATTATATAAAAGCCATCGATCCTTGATCGATGGTTTTTTTATACCAAAAAAATTCTAGGTGATAATAACTACATTATAAGACCGTTTCAAAATCTTTAAATTGAGGCATTTTATAAATTTTACAACTGAGTTAACCCTTGTTAATGAAGTAGTTAAATTTTTGGAATAACGAAGAGTTGTGGGTTTTAAAATGGTCTTTATTTTAATAAAAAACACATTGGTATTTCTAAGCGCCTTGACCAATCCTTTTCATTGTGCCCCTGCTCGTTAAAGACAAGCGACTTAAAATGATGACGCTTGTACCGACTTGAAATAAACTCATTTAACAGCTTATGATACGGCGGATATGAGGCATCCAATTCTTTATCTCCTCGGTCCATATAAATACAATGACCGCGCTGACTAGGAAGCTTCCGCTTCAAAAAAGAAATAAACGGAAGCATCATTTTATCAAGGTGATACTCGTCTACCATCGCGATGTTCACCATTGGCCCGTGAAAAGACATGCAGGCGACTTTACCAAAAATCTTCGGGTACATACACATGGCGTACATTGAAATGACCGCTCCCATGCTAGAACCCATCATGAAGGTGTGCGATTTTCCATCAAAGCAAGAAAATTCCTGCTTGACTGCAGGAATTATGGTATCCACAATCCATTTTAAATACGCATCAGCGCGTAATTCTTGATGCCATAATTCACGTAAATATTTTCCAGAAAAATTAGTGTCCAAATCAGCATAAATTGCTTCGGGAAAAAACTCAGCATAACGGTTTACAGGATCATTCCAGATTCCAACCACGATCGTTGGATTAATTTTTTCATCAATCAGCAAAGAACTTAATACTTCGTCTACTTTCCATTCTTGATGATTCCATGTTTGCGTTGAATCAAAAAGCATTTGACCGTCGTGCATATACAATACATTGTATTTTCGTTTCGGAGAATAATGCTCAGGAAGCCAAATATCAAGCCTGCGCATTTCACCATTTTTTTGTGCTTTGTAACTTCGCAACTCACCATATTTCAAGTTTAATTGCTGCATCCGAACCGTATCTAACACCAGCACTTGCCCAATTAATTGGAAAAATGAAATCACACTAAAAAAGAGGCATAAACAATACTTGACCATAATCGTTAAAATAGTATTATAAAAAGCAAATATAAATTCATTTATCCCCAATGCAATGCTTATTTTTGTGGCTTGAAATAGATACACCATGATAAACCGCTTATTTAAAAATTTTTTTGCCATGCGTTTTATTTCCATGGGATTACTTTTATTCCTTGTAGCCATTGGTGGGGCAACATTTCTAGAGTCTATTTACGGCATACAAACCGCTAAAATTGTAGTCTACAACGCCACTTGGTTTACACTTCTTCTTATCTACTTGAGCTTTGGCTTAATTTCAAACATTATTGCCTATCAAATGTGGCAAGCCAAAAAAATTGCAGTTTTAAGTTTCCATATTGCCTTTTTAATCATCATGATTGGCGCAGCATTAACGCGCTACATGGGCTTTGAAGGCTTAATGGTCATTCGCGAGGGGTCTTCAACTAATTTTATCTATTCAGCTGATCCTAAATTACTAGTCTTTGCTAGCGATGGAAAAGAAACAAAAACTGATGCTTTTCAAACCTTCTTAAGCCCTGTTGAAATTCCATTCTTTAATAATTATTTTAAGCATTCCATAGAAATTGGCAAAAAGGAAATAACTGTCAGCTACGCTAATTTCGAATCTAAAATGATTGACAGCGTTGAAATTAAGGCCAGCATTAAAGGCGATGTAATTGATTTAATAACGGAGGGCATGCAATCCAATTATTTGGAAAGCAAGGAGCTTTTTATGGTTGGAAATATTCCAATATCGCTTAATAAAACGCTCACTATGCCCGGGGTTGAAATCAAAAAAGAGGGTAAGGCATATGTAATGAAATCATCTATCCCAATCCGATATTTACCCATGTCGCAAATGCAGCAGGCAAGACAAACGGGGGCTGAAATTCCCGACAGTGCATACCATGAATTGTCGCTAAATAAGTGGGATACCATGCGTACAAAAACACTTTACCAAGCTGGTGATCAACAGTTTGTTATTAAACAAATTATTAGCCATGCACGAAAAAAGTTGTTTCCTTCCGGAAAGAAAAATGTTGGTTCAGATTATTTAACGCTACTTGTTGAATGTGGAAAAGAAAAGAAAACAGTAAGAGTAATGGGAGGCATGGGGGCATTACCTACTCCCCAAAATATTCAAATTGATGGCCTGCAAGTCCAAATAGAATATGGCGCCATTCGTATGCCCTTGCCTTTTTCAGTAGCATGTAACAATTTCTCACTTATAAAATACCCGGGCTCTGAATCTCCATCATCCTTCGAAAGTGAATTAACCATTATTGATCAAAAAAACAACTATACAAACAAGCGGAAAGTTTTTATGAATAATGTAACGGATTATAAAGGATATCGATTTTTTCAATCCAGCTACGATCTAGACGACCCAAAAACACCAGAAAATGAAGAAGGAACTCGTTTAAGTGTGAATTATGATGAAGCGGGTACTAATGTGACGTATCTAGGTTACTTATTAATGGCCATTGGAATGGTCTTGTCTATTTTTTCTCCTAATGGACGATTCCGGGACCTAAATTCTAAACTTAAAAAGTTAAAAGAACATAAAAAAAGCGCGCTTCTTATTTTGCTATTGCTAAGTACGACTTTAAGCAATAATGGCTTTGGGCAACACACTCATTCGAAAAATGAAAAAGAAGCTATTCACCGGGTGATTAGTGCTCCGCACTCGGATGAATTAGCATCATTGTTAGTTCAAAATTATGAAGGAAGAATTGTCCCTTTCCATTCCTTAAGCGACCAATTATTGCGAAAAATACATGGGCAAAATAAATACAAGGACTTAAATTGTGTTCAGGTTATCATGAGCATGCATATGTATCCGGACTATTGGGCAGAGGAGGCGTTAATTGCCGTGCCTTCCGTTTTACAAGAACGTCTGAAACTTAAAAAATATGTTTCTGTTACTGAATTAGTGGCAAGCAATGGCACTTTTAAGTGGTTAACTAGCTACCAAGCGGCATTTCAAAAATCAGAATCGAAACGAGACGAATTCGATAAAAAAATCATCAAGCTAAATGAAAAGTTTGAAGTAACAAATAGCATTTTTGCCTGGCAATACATGCGCATAATTCCAAAAAAGAATGATGCTAACAACTCATGGTATATCCCTATGGAAATGTCATTAATGAAAGTTGATTCACTTTCATCATTAGAAACGCTAAAGTATTTATCATTTATAGACGAGGCATCGAAGACCGGCCAATACACTAATGCTTCCTCACAATTAAAAAAGATTAAAGAATTCCAACGCAAAATAGGTGCGAATGTCGTGCCTTCTGAGTCGAGGGTTAGTCTTGAAATTAGTTATAATAAAATGCAAATATTCCTTAATACTTGGCGAGTATACTTAAGTGTTGGGTTTTTGATGCTGATTCTTTTTTATATTTCCGTCTTCACAAAAATAGATTCTCGACTAACAAAAATACTAACGATCGTAAGAAAAGTATTTGTTTTCATTCTGATTGTTTTCTTCGTTTATCATGGCGTTGGCCTTGGTTTCAGGTGGTATATTTCGGAGCATGCCCCATGGAGTAATGGCTACGAAGCAGTAATCTTTATTGCATGGATAACCATGATTGCCGGTTTTCTTTTTTCACGTAAAAATGAAGTTGTATTGCCCGGGACAGTTATACTAGCTGCCTTAATGATATTTGTGACGGAGATGAATCTATTAGATCCGGAAATCACCCCACTAGTTCCCGTGCTTAAATCTTATTGGTTGATGATTCACGTTGCAATTATTACAGGAAGCTATGGATTTTTAGGATTAGCCTGTGTTCTTGGTTTATTAAACCTTATTCTTTATGTATTTAGAAGAAAATCAAATGGGGCAATTGTCAGTCGTAACATTACTGAACTTACCTATATTTCAGAAATGACCATGACCATTGGCGTATTTATGCTTACCATTGGCACCTTCCTTGGTGGAATTTGGGCGAACGAATCTTGGGGCAGGTATTGGGGATGGGATCCAAAAGAAACATGGGCTTTAGTTTCTGTTTTGGTTTATGCGGTAATTTTACATTTCCGTTATATTCCAGCCATGAAAAGTAAATTTATTTTCAACGTAGCTTCTTTTTGGGGATATTCGGCCATTTTATTTACCTTTTTTGGCGTAAATTTCATGCTCGTAGGCTTGCATTCATATGCACAAGGAGATGGATTAGGCAAAATGCCAAATTGGGTAATCGTATCTATTGTATTTTTCTTTCTGTTAACAATACTTGCGGGTATTCGTAATAAGTCATACAACAAATCGTCTTCTAAATCCCTCCATATTGAATCCTGAAAATATCTTGTACGAGGACAATCATGTAATTGTCGTGAATAAATTACCTTCAGAAATTGTTCAGGGGGATAAAACGGGTGATAAAACGATGCCTGATGGCATAAAAGAATACCTCAAAGAAAAATACAATAAGCCAGGAAATGTTTTTTGTGGAGTGGTGCATCGCTTAGATCGCCCAACCAGTGGAGCGGTTATATTCGCAAAGACGAGCAAAGGATTGGAGCGATTAAATGCACAATTTAGAGAAAAAGATACCCATAAAATATATTGGGCGATTGTAGAAAACGTGCCAAAAGAAAAAGCGGGAGAGCTTATTCATTTTTTAAAAAAAAATGAGAAGCAAAATAAAAGTTATGTCTGTACCCCAAAGACATTGGGTGGTAAAGAGGCTAAACTTAGTTATCGCTTAATTAAATCATCCGACAATTACCATTTACTTGAAGTACATTTAGAAACTGGCCGACATCATCAAATTCGTGCACAGTTATCCACGATTGGATGCGCGATTAAAGGAGATTTGAAATACGGTGCGAAAAGATCTAATCCTGATGGTTCAATCTGTTTACACGCACGCGAACTTTCCTTTAATCATCCCACAAGCAAAGAACCAATCACGGTAATCGCTCCGGTTCCCGCAGATTCTTTGTGGCAATTTTTTGAGCAATAAAAAAGGCCGCTTTTTCAAGCGACCTTTAATTTTAATAATGTTTTTTTAATTAGTTTCCGATTGGAGCGCCAGAGTTATTAACTGGAGTTACGCTTTCAGGAGCAGCACCTACTTCACCTGTTATTTTTATAACTTTCATAGGTTCGTTAATTGCATTTGAATCAATTGTAATGCTTTTGTTGATTGGTCCAGGACGCTTAGTATCGTATTTTACACGAATTGAACCTGTAGCTCCTGGAGCAATTGGCTCTTTTGACCATTCAGGAACGGTACAACCACATGAACCTTTAGCGTTAGAAATAATTAATGGTTCATTTCCTGTGTTTTTGAATTCAAATGTACAATATGGATCAGCATCGTATTTTATCGAACCATAATCATGGGTTTGTTTAGCGAATTCGATTTTTGCACCTTTTTCAATTTGGGCAGATAGTGTATTTGTAGCTGTCGCAGCAACAAATAAAAGACAAAAAGATAGAATTAATTTTTTCATAAGTTTAGTTTTTTTTTTCAAAGATACGTGCTTAATTCCATTCTTTAAAAAATTAACAGAACATTAACAAGATTCAAGTACGTATTAATTGACGTTTGATGTTTGCTTATTCTTAAATTCAGTGTATTCGAAAAAATTCATTCCAATATATTTTAACCTCATTTGTATTTCCTTACGTTTTTCAGGAGTTACAGTAGATTCTTTTAATAGTAAAGTATAGTATTTTCTTAAACTAGTTGTATCACGGGGAAGAATATCAACATCATAAATAGCGCACATGCTTTCTAATAAAAATTCTCGATTTGGATAATTAGAAAAATTAACCAATAATGTATCGCCGTAATCCAAGGCTTTTTTAGGCGCTTGCAATTCTGAATACTTTTCATGAATTTTAAAAAGACATTCCGCAGAAAACGGATCCTTAGGAAAGGCTTGATAAAAGCTGACAAGGCGGTTTATTAATTCGACATTAGACAAACTTAGAATTTTAGCACTTGGTTTAGGGGAGTTTGTAAGTGACATAATGGAATCCTCCATTTGTTTGATAGAACTCACTAATTCATTTCTCGATAAAGGCGAATTTTTTTTCGACGAAACTGTTTTTTTAGAAGCCGTTTGATTTTTACAGGATGCCAATAGCAACAAAAATGCAAACAAGAATAAAGCTTTATTAATCATCGTTACTAATTTTTCTTATTAAATTTCATTTTATAATCTACTTCAACCATTCCGATTGAAACATTACCTAATCGTTTCGAAAGCAACTTCTTTTTGAGCGGAGATAATTTGTCAGTGAATAAAATCCCCTCCAGGTGGTCGTATTCATGTTGTATTATACGTGCCTTATACCCATCAAATTCATCGCGATGAAATGACCAATTTTCATCATAATAGGAAACGTAGATTCTTTCCTTTCGACTTACATTCTCACGAATTTTGGGAATGGAAAGGCACCCTTCTTGAAATGGCCATAAATCACCAGATTCTTCCTCAATTATAGGATTAATAAATACTTTTTTAAATCCCTCTATTCCAATCGCTTTTGGATCAATTTCTTCCCCCTCTTCATTCGCAAAGGGCGATCCATCCACGATAAACAATCGAATACTTTCGCCGATTTGAGGAGCAGCAAGCCCAACACCTTTAGCGGCATACATTGTTTCGAACATATCAGTCAAAAGAGACGATAAACCCTCAAAATTTTCCGGTACTTCGTCAGCAATCCTCTTTAAAACGGGATTACCAAAAGCAATAATAGGCAAAATCATGTCAAGTAATTTAGTGCAAAAGTAATGAAAGAGGCTTAAAATTCATAGCTTTCCATGTAATCTTGTAAAATCAAGGTAGCACTTATTGTGTCTACTAATCCTTTGTTTTTCTTTTGTTTTGCCTTTCCTCCTTGATGAATTGCTTGCATGGCTCGAGATGAAGACATGCGTTCATCTTGTAACTCTACCGGTAAATTAAATTGTTTTTCCAAAGCTTCTTTTAACAACCTAACATTTTCCGTTATATGCGTGTCGGTGCCATCCATAGAAGTAGGATAACCTAGAACAATTACCTTAATTTTTTGCTTCGGAATTAAATCAATTAAAAAAGCCATGAGTTTCTCAGACGCAATGGCAATTAATGGACTAGCAATTATTCCCGAATCGTCGGTAATCGCTATACCTGTCCGTTTTAATCCAAAATCAATACCAATGGCTTTATCCATTTTACAAAAATACTTAATGTTTAATAGGTCGCAAGCTATTTTATAGTTAAGAAGGGTGTTACTTTTGACAAAAGAAAGATTAAAACACTAAAATTAACTTTATTTTTGTACTAGAATAAAGAACTTAATAACCGTATTGACTTAATAATAAACTAAGATGCGAATAAAAACACTCATAATTATTGTTTCTGCTGCTGCTCTAACCTTGTCATCATGTAACTCTAGGTCAGAATCATTATTAGATCCAAAAACTGGGAAACCAATCAATCAAAAGCAAGCTGTTTTATATGAAAATGAAGCAGTATTTGAAAACACCATTCAATCCATTGAAAATGATTCAAATTTAACTGAATTCAATAGTCTTGACTACAACAATTCAAACGAAGGTCATGAACTGAAAGGCCTCGTAAACGCATCAGGGGAGCCACAAAAACTAACACATGAAAACACTAAAAATAGTGAAGGAGAAAAAATAACAAGGCACTTTTATTTCAAGAATCGAAAACTTGTTTGCACGATTGAAAGAATTGTAAATGCAAGCAAAGGAACAAGTAGCGTCACGGAAACAAAATCATATTACGACCAAAACGAACGCGTTGTATTTAGTGCAAAAAGAATCGCGGAAAGCGAAGAAAGCATCAACACTGCTCATTTCATAAAAGCCAAAAAAACAGCTGTTCCATTAAATACTGCCATAGAAATACTCAACCAAAAAGGACCTTTTGAAACGCGCTTTAAAGGCTTCTTAGATCAAAAATACATCATAGTTGGTTCCAAAGGGAGCGGAGGGTATAATTCTGCCCTAATCCTTAAAGATGAAGAAAATAGCACCATCAACATGCTGATAAATGATGAAAAGAAGTACCTTGATAAATTACTAAAAGTTCAATTTAGTACGGTGATTTTAGCAAAAGGATTTGAAGCGCAAGGCCTAGAAAGTTTGGAAATCATAGAAGAGTAATCATTCTTTGATTTTTCGTACCTTTAACGACTTTTAAGCTAACAAACGTTATGAAAAATCTCCTTTTCCTTACGCTCTCATTCATTTTTCTCTCCCTCAGCAATCTGATTCTTGGGCAAGCCATGAAAATAAACGGAGCAATTTATGATTCTACGGGATCAAAACCTGTCAATAATGCAACCATTACCGCAGTCAGAATTAAGGACTCCCTATTACTGAGTTATACCCACTCTAATCTAGAAGGGAAATTCGAACTCAAAGGATTTGAGATCGACACGTTTACCTTATACATTGAGCATCCCAGTTTTGAAACCAAAATGATTTATATTTTTGGAAATATCGAAAATGCGCTTTTAAATGTTAACTCCATTAAGTTAGGAACTAAAGTGCAAGAATTTGATGAGATAATGATTTATGCCAATAAAAATCCGATTTATTATCGAGGTGATACCCTAGTATATGTCGCTGATTCATTTAAAGTTGGTGAAAATGCCGTAGTAGAAGATTTGTTAAAGAAATTACCAGGAATAAAAATTGATAAAGACGGAAAAATTACTTCTCAAGGAAGAGAAATCAGTCAAGTACTCGTTGATGGAGACGAATTTTTTGGTTCAGATCCTACCATTGCAACCAAGAACTTAGCCGCTAAAGGAGTGGAATCTGTCGAGATCTATGAAAAGAAAAACGAAGATGCCGCTTTAGGTGATGATGAAAAAATTCAAGTCTTGGATCTAAAATTAAAAGATGCAGCTAAACGGGGCTATTTTGGAAAAGTTTCTGGCGCATCAGATTTTGGATTAATCAGTGAGAATGGCTTTTATGAAGGGGAGTTGCTCTTTAATAAATTTGATAAAAAACGAAAGATTTCTGTTTTCGTTCTAAGTTCTAATACACCTAGATCTAATTTTGGATGGGGAGATATGAACAAATTCGGCTTAGAAAATGAGCGAGAAAGCAGCGGGATGAGCATGTGGGACCAAAGTGCTCAAAAATTAACCGGAGGAGTTCCACAGACATTAAAAGCAGGCATATACTATTCAGATCGTTTTGGTAAAACAGGAAAAGTTGGCTTTAATTACTCTTATTACAATAACAAACTAAGGGCGGTTGAAAATAGTTTGTCGCAGTATTTTTTGGCAGATTCAAGCTATTACACGAGAGATTCAAGCAATAATATTTCTGAAAACCAATCGCACAAGGTTAATTTTAACATCAGTAGTAATTTAGATTCCCTAACCACTTTTGAAATTAAGCCAAGTGTTTCCTTTGATATTGCGAATACAGACAATACCAGTTCAGCTAAATTTCTAAGTGAAGACTTTGCACCAACCTTTGAAACCTTGATTCAAAATGTTAATGAATCAAAAGGAATTAATTTTCGAAATGAAGTAACAATCGGTAGAAAATTCCGATTGCCCCGAAGAATGCTAGAGTTCAAATACGTTACACAACTTATTGACAACAAAACAGATGGAAAACTGATTACCCAATCTATCGATTCCGTTGACCAGAAAAAGATAAATGATAATTCAAGTATCAGCCATTACAGTTTTTTAACCTACACAGAGCCATTCAACAAAAACTGGAAAGGACAAGTAGAATATTTGTTTGAATATGGCACCTCGAAACAAGACAAGCAGACATTTAATAGAGGCAATGATAGTTCTTACACAGAAAACGTTGCGTTTCTAAGTAATCAATTTGACAACAACCGCTTGCAACACAGAGGAACAGCATTACTTATTTATGAGACCAATATCCAAACCATTATTGGCGGCCTTGGTTTTCGATCGATTTCGATTAACAATAATAATTTAGTGAGCGATACAAGCATCAATCAGCAAATCTATAATTTCCTTCCTCGATTTAGCTATCAATTTAAGCCAAGCATGAGTAAGCGACTAGGTATTTTTTATACCACCAACTCCTCACAACCTAGCATTTCAGACCTTCAACCGGTTCAAGATAACAGTAATCCCAACAGGATTAAAGTGGGTAACCCCGATCTAAAACCTAATTACGTTCACAACCTACGCATTAATTTTAATTCCTGGCAAGCGATGACAGGGAAATACATTTGGTCGGGTGCTAATGCCACCTTGACGAATAATGCCTTTGCTAATTCGACTAACTTTGATAGTTTTGGACGGCAAACTTCTAAAACAGAAAATGTCGATGGTAATTTATTTGCTAACGTATTTGCAGGAGTTGGATTTCCTATTTTAAATCGAAAAATAGAATTCTCACCAAATGTAAATGCATCGTATACGAAATATTCAAACTTTATAAATAGCCAACAAAATATTACCAAGAATACCGCTTTGAGTGGTGGTTTAAGTATAGAATTTCAACTAGATTCCCTTGAAATTGAAATAAGCCAATCATACAGTTATAACAATCCTGTCAGTTCCTTATCAGCGTCTTCAAATTTACCCTACTCCGCTCAAAATTATGCTATAGATTTCAAATGGACTTTACCAGCGCACATTATTGTTGAATTTGATGCTGAATATTCGATTAATTCTCAACGCGCGAATGGCTATAATAAAAACCTATTTATCTTAAATGCCGAGATAAAGAAAGAATTTGGTGCTAGACAAAATACCATTCTTTCTTTACAAGCCAATGATATACTCAACCAAAACCTAACGGTTCAACGACAATTAAATGGCAACATCATTACCGATAACTTTACTAAAATTATATCGCGGTATTTCCTGATGAAACTAACGTATAAATTCAATAACAATAAAACGAAAGAAGATGATTTCACCGGCTGGCATTAAGCAATTAGTTTTCTTGGTTTTATGTCTGTTTCATGTTAGTTCATGGGCACAAGTAAATACCACAGGAAAAATTACCTACGAAAGAAGAACCAATTTAATGAAACGGTATAACGATCCTAGGATGAAACGATTTGTCAACGAGGACAATAAGATAAAAAACGAGGAATTTACCTTGACTTTTAACGATAGCATTTCTTATTTTAAACCCGTGCCGACTAATACCGTTGATGAAATGGCTTGGATGACTACTAAAAATCAATATTATCAATTTTTAAATCAAGAAAAACAAGTTTCTATCCTTTCCATTTTTGGTCAAGATATTTATATCAGAGACTCTTTGCCCGCTAGGCCATGGAAAATCACCGATAACAAACGAGTTATAAACGGATATAATTGTCGAAAAGCCGTTTACCAAAAAAATGATTCGACACGTATTTATGCATGGTATACAACTTCAATTACTCCATCCGTTGGTCCGGAAGGATTTTGTGGATTGCCAGGACTAATTATGGGTATTGCAACGGAAGATGGCGGAATTATTTATTTCGCTAAAAAAGTGGAAATACTACAGAGTGTTCCCGCAGAAACCTTTACAATTGATCCAGGAAAAAATAAATATTACACGATGTCAGAATTTAGAGCGAAAATTGAAAAAGAATATGGCAATACGCCCTGGGGAAAAAGACTTTTTGGCGATTTGTTTCGATGGTTGTAAACGCTTTGTAGTTACGTTTAAAATAGACAGATGAAAGGTATTATTTTAGCCGGAGGTTCTGGCACTAGGTTACATCCAATTACCTTAGCAGTGAGTAAGCAGCTAATGCCGGTATACGATAAACCAATGATTTATTATCCGCTATCCATTCTGATGAGCGCGGGAATTAGAGAAATTTTAATCATTTCAACACCCCATGATTTACCGAACTTTAAGAAACTCTTAGGCAATGGAAAATCCTTGGGATGTAAATTTTCATATGCTGTGCAAGAAGTGCCAAATGGTTTAGCGCAAGCATTTGTAATTGGTGAAAAATTTATTGGAAAAGATAAGGTGGCTTTAATTCTTGGAGACAATATCTTTTACGGTGTAGGAATGGATACTTTGCTAAAAGAAAATAACGATCCTGAGGGCGGAGTTGTATATGCTTATCACGTAAGTGATCCTGAGCGCTATGGTGTAGTTGAATTTGATGCTGAGATGAATGCCATTTCTATTGAGGAAAAGCCCAAGAAACCAAAATCGAATTTTGCAGTACCCGGACTTTATTTTTATGACAATACTGTTATTGATATTGCGAAAAATCTTAAGCCTTCCATCAGAGGAGAATACGAAATCACTGATATCAATGCCGCTTATCTAGCATTAGGAAAATTAAAAGTTGCCCGATTAGATCGAGGAACAGCATGGCTAGATACTGGCACATTCCATTCGCTTATGCAAGCCGGACAATTTGTTCAAGTAATTGAAGAAAGACAAGGATTAAAAATCGGATGCATTGAAGAAGTTGCCTATCGGAATGGATTCATTAGTAAAGAGGAACTTAAAGAAATTGCCCAAGCCCTGCTAAAGAGCGGCTATGGGAATTACCTACTCAATTTGATAAAGCGAAAATGAAACAACTTGAGACCTACCTTAGTTTCATAGAAACGGAACTAAATCAACTCGACCTACCATCATCTCCCAAAAACTTATACGATCCGATTCATTATTTCATGAAAATTGGGGGGAAAAGAATACGTCCTATTTTAACCTTGTTAGCGGCTGAATATTTTGGCGAAACGAAAGAGAATGCATTACCAGCTGCTATTGCTGTTGAATTATTTCACAATTTCAGTTTAATGCATGATGATATCATGGATGTGGCTCCCATTCGAAGAGGTAAAGCAACGATTCACGAAAAATGGAACACCAACATTGCCATACTTTCAGGCGATGTATTATTTGTGAAGGCATACCAGCAACTTGCGAAACAATCGCAAGAACAACTCTACGATTTAATAAACTTGTTTAATAAGACGGCTATTGAAGTATGTGAAGGTCAGCAGATGGATATGGATTTTGAACAGCAAGCAGCAGTAAGCACGGAAGAATACATCGAAATGATTCGCTTAAAAACATCTGTTCTACTAGGATGCGCCCTTCAATTTGGTGCCATTATCGCTGGCGCTTCAAAACATAATCAAGCGCTCATATACCAATATGGAATCAACCTGGGCATCGCCTTTCAAATTCAAGATGATTTATTAGATTTATATGGTGAACAAGAACAAGTAGGTAAACAAATTGGTGGGGACATCATTGCGAATAAAAAAACCTTATTGTGCATTCTTGCGGATGAACTTGCAGATGAACCAAATAAACATCGATTAACCGAAATGTATGCAGAAAAAGACCATTCGACAAAGATTTTATTGGCACGCCATATCTTTGAAAATTTGGGGGTCTATGAACATTGTCATAAACAAAAAGAAATCTATTATTTAAAGGCAATGGAAGCACTTGAAACGATTGATTATTCTCAAAACAAATCCCTTTTGGTGTCCCTTTCTGATTATTTATTTAACAGGGAATATTAGCACCTTTTAATCCTAATTAATTTTAGATAAAGTGTTTGTATATTGTTATTATTCTATTAAATTTGTCCAAACCTTAAAAAAATCTAAGATGAAAAAAATTTACTTTAGTTTTTGCGGCATGTTGGTATTTGGAATGGCCTTTGGTCAGAAAAATACGGCAACTATGGCTCCAAAAAATTCCGTCTCTTTTGACAAAAAAGCGCCCCATGGCGTTATCGCTGAACCCAAAGGTATTACACTTTGGCAAAATGATTTTTCGAACCCAACACAATGGTCGAATTCAAATTTTCCAAGTGGAACGCCACCACATAGTGCTGGAGATTGGACCGTTACAACAAATTTGAGCGCTGTTCCTGTAACGGCATTAGCTCCAGCAGCGCATACAACAGCTGCAAATGGTTACGCTTTGATCGATTCAGATGGTGCTGGCGCTACTGCCACTCAAAATGCACAGATTGTTTTTAACCAAAACATAGACTTAAGTGCTGAGCCATTGGTCGTGATGGTATTTCAACAATCACACAGAAGGTATGCTGAAAGCACCTATGTAGTTTATTCGACCAACGGTGGAACAACATGGCAAGAAGTTGAAGTAAATGCAGGCATGACCGTTAATACCAATACTACTAATCCTGCAACAGTTCAAGTTAATCTTTCTAGCCAAATAGGCGGTCAAGATAGCGTTAGAATTGGATTCAAATATACTGGTCAATACGACTGGTTTTGGGCAGTTGACGATGTGAAACTTATGCAACCAGATGATTACGATTTAGCTGTGACGGGCGTTTATTGGGGTTCAACAGGTTCTTGGGGCGAGCGTATGCCTTACTACAAAATTCCTACAGCCCAAGTTACTGAAATCAACTTTGGTGGAGTTATATCTAATTTCGGTGCTCTTAACCAGACCGCTCAGTTTGGTGTTCAAGCTACACCATATACTTCAGGATCTGCTCCCACTCTAGTCGTTGCGGGTACATTTGATACTTTAGAGTGTACTGCAGCCTTTACCCCTGCAGCAACTGTAACAAATTACACTGTTAGTTGTGGCGTACAATCCGCGAATACGGATGCAAACCCAGCGGATAACACCATCGCTAATGCGGCCACTATTGGAGTAAACAATAACATTTACGCTAGAGATTTAGGTACCTTAGCTAGTGGTTCTTACAACCAAGGAATGGGATTTGAAGTTGGAAATATCTTCGATATCTTCGGCGCTGATTATTTATCTGCAATTGATGTGTATTTGCACCCTAACACCAACCCTGGAACTGAAATGTTTGTTAAGTTATATTCTATCGACCCAGCAACGGGGGATTTTGTATTCGTAGACGAATCAAGCCCTTATGTAGTTACAGGAAATGATATAGATGCTCTTGTTACATTGCCTTTGGCAGGAGGAGCTGTTGCCCTTAATCCAGGTGAGCCTTACTTAGTAGTGGCGTACTCTAATGGTGACGGTGGTGCTACAGACGACTTAGTAGTTGGTACTGCTGGTGTTTCTGCTGCGCAAACTTCATACTACTATGATATGACTAACAGTACTTGGTATTATACCACTTCAACACCAATGGTGAGAATGAACTTCTCGAATGCTTCAATTTCAGAGAATAACACGATTAATACATTTAATGTAAGTCCAAATCCTGCAAATGGAAATGCGACAATCGAGTTAACTGGAAACAGTGCTGCTGAAGTTTCTATTTCTATCATTGATTTAACTGGAAAAGAAGTATACAACACAGCATTAAGTGCATTAAACGGTGCTGCTAGTATTTCTGTTGATACACAGAAATTTGGTAATGGACTATACATGGTTACAGTAAGCTCAAATGGTTCTGCTGTCACTAAAAAGTTGGTCGTAAAAAACTAATCATCATCAGTTGATTAAAAAAAGGGGCCTCGGTCCCTTTTTTTTGTATATTTAAACTTCTAAAATAAAAACATTATGAAAAATATACCTTTTTTAACGGCATTTCTTATGTGTCTGACCTTTGGCTTTTCGCAAGGAAAAATGACAGACATAGCCAAGAAAAATAAAGGTGTGCAGTTCGAATATACTGCAGCCAAAACTAACAAAGTGGCCCCAAAAGGAATTACCATTTGGCAGAATGACTTTTCAGATAATTCAGAGTGGACCTATGATAATACATCAACTCCATACCTGAACTGGGAAATTACCACTGCGGCTGATACCATTCCAGTAACCGGTCTGAATCCCGCTTTATTCACAACAGTAAACAACGGATTCGCGTTTATCAATTCTGATGCCCAAGGTCAAAACGGCGCCCAAAATTCCAACATGACCTATACAGGAACGATCGATTGTAGCGCCTATCCCAATGTAAGTTTGGTATTCGAGCAGTCGTATAGAACCTACCTTGACACCCGAATTGTAAGAATTAGCAACGACGGAGGTAGCTCTTGGACAGACTTCATCATTACAGATGGAACAGAACCAACGGCACAAAATTCAGCCAATCCCGACATTGCTTCAATTAATATTTCAAGTGTAGCTGGAGGCCAAGCCAGCGTGATGGTCCAACTAAATTATCAAGGAAATTGGGGATGGTATTGGGCCATTGACGACATCAAAATAATAGAAACCGATCAATACGACTTAAAACTACAATCCATTACCTGGGGAACCGATGGACCTTTCGGTGAAAGACTAGCCTATTATCAAATACCAAACAACCAAGTTGCACCGATATACTTTGGTGGTGTTGTTCAAAATATTGGTGTGCAAAATATTACAGATGCTATTTTCACTGCCAACATTAATGCTTTATACTCCGGACTATCCTCTCCAAGTCCTATTGCTGCAGCCTCAGGCGATACACTTTGGTGTACTACAACCTTTACACCAGCAGCAGTAAATGCAAGTCACTCGATACAGTTTGGAACCTCTTCTTCGCAGACAGAACTTGACTTAAGTAATAACACCCAACCCAATATCGATGTGGTTGTTAACGATAACATTTATGCCCGCGATAAAGGCATTATTCTAGGCGGCATATTCAATACAGGTCAAGGATTTGAAGCAGGACCTATTTATGATATTTTCACCAATTCAACACTTTATGGTATAGATGGGTACATCGGTCTGACCGCAGTAGAAGGAGCAGAGATTTTCGCTAAGTTGTATTCAATAAACCCAAGCACAGGCGCCTTTGACTTTATGGATGAATCTCTTCCATATATAATTATGGCCGGAGATTTAGGACAAAAACACACGTTTGGCCTACAATCGCCGCAAGCCTTACTTGCTGGAGAATCTTATTTGGTGGTTGTTGGTTCTTATGGTGACGGCGGAGCCACCAACGATTTGGTCATCGCTACATCTGGAGGTGCAGCTGCTTCTACCGTATTTTATTTCGACTACACAGACCAAACATGGTACTACACTTCCTCATCTTGTATGGTTCGTATGAACTTCGATCAATCGTTAGGACTTGATAAGCTCGAAGATGAAGCGTCATTTCAGATCACGCCTAATCCAAGCTCAGGCGAATTCACTATCCAAACAAAAGAAGCCTTCAATGGCCAAGTTACAGTAAGTGATTTATCGGGAAAAGTGATTTATTCGTCAGAGATGACCGGATTAAATTTGAATGTTTCCAGCCAACACTTAGTGAACGGAGTTTACTTAGTAAGTTTGACCGAAGGAGCACAAACCAATACACAAAAACTAATTATTAAGAGATAAAAGTTAGATTAAACATTGAAGAGCCTTTCCATCCGGGAAGGCTTTTTTTTATGTTATTTGGTCGAAATTCTCAACAGCATGCGGCCAATTAGGCGTAATTCCAGGACGAACCAATTGAATCGTTTTGAAACCAGAAGCGTCCGCTGCGATTAATTCTTCAGGCACATCAGAGAGGAATAATATCAAGTGGGGATCCAATTTTTGAAGCTCAGCGATTCGGACATAGGTAGCAGGATCGCGCTTAGCGCCAACTTGAGTATCGTAGTAAGCATTGAAATAAGGGCGCAAATCACCTGCTTCTGAAAATCCAAAAATAAGTTGTTGCGCTTGAACCGAACCCGATGAAAATACCGCCAAAGAAATCCCTAACTCGTTCCATTTCCTCAAATTAGGTTCAACATCAGCGTAAACATGACCGCGAATCTCACCAGTCAAGTAGGCTTTTTCCCAAACTAAACCTTGAAAATTCTTCAGGGGTGTAATTTTACGATCTTCAACAGACCATTGAATCAATGTTTCAATCAGCGCTTGCTTATCAAGAATCGAGATACCCTCTTGAGATTGAAGATGATGTTGAGTTTCCGATAAAATCGATTTGAATGAATCCGAATCATCATCCAACCATTCTAAGGCATGCTGACGAAAATACGGGAACAAGACATCTAACACAAAAGAGATAGAAGTGGTTGTGCCTTCAATATCAGTAACAATACAACGAACTCCGTTTAAGTAATTCATCACAAATACCGTTGATCGATACCGGAACCCGTATAATTGGGAATCCAGCCCGTTTGGTCAATAAAAATTCGAATAGCTTTCACGAATGGATTTTGCTCCCCAGCATCAAACCAATGCTTGGTTCCTGCAGGAACGCTAATCAGGTCTCCCCTTTCACAAAGCAAATAGAAAATAGGTTCTTTCTCCAAGTTGAACCAAAATTTACCCGATCCATCGACAAAAAAACGAATTTCATCCTCGCTGTGGGTATGTTCAGCTAAAAATTTATTGCGAATAGCGTCATAATTTTCCGTTAAGGCGTTGATGGAAATAACATCAGCCGTCAAGTATCCATTCGATTCCATAAAAGGCGCTAGGTCCTTCTGGTACGCCGCGATTATTTCCTCTTCACTAACTTGATCATTAAAAACATGGTCGCAAGTCCATTGGTCGAAAAAAATTCCCCTTTCATTCATAAACGAACGAATTACCTGGGCATCGACCGAGTTAAAATTTTCATCAGGAATTGACAATAGCGCCATTATATTTATTTAGTCAAGATTAACCATTCACATTGACAAAGATAATCGAAGGATTCGAGGTGGCGTTTAGCATCAAATAAATTTTCACCCCAAGCATAAAAACCATGCTTACGAATCATGAATACACCATGGACCAATTCCGTTTTACGATACTTTAATTCGTGCATAAAATAAGTCATATCCTGAGCATTCTCAAAAACAGGAATCTGAATAAGACCTTCATGAGTATCAACACCTTTGAATCCCTTTTGCATTTCATAAGCAGAAAAACTTAAGTGATTTGCTTTATTGAATGACGTCAAGGCAATTGGATAGACCGCGTGGCTATGTAAAACAACCTTAGCCTCTGGAAAGAGATCATACAAAACAACATGAATACCTGTTTCAGCAGAAGGTTTCACCCCTTGATATTGTTGAGTTGGAACACCGTGTTGATCCAAGGAAATAAAATCATCCTCACATAGTTGACTTTTATCAATTCCTGAGCGCGTCACCCAAATTTGGTCGGAAACATCTTTAAACGAATAATTAGTTGAAGTACCTGGGGAATGGCCTTTATCGTGGAGTTGACGGATACATATCGTTAAATCGGCCTTCATTTATAACTTTGCGAGCGCTTCCTTAGTAAATACAGCGATAAGCTTACCATCCGCTTTTCCAGCTAACTTTGAAGAAAGCATTCCCATCACTTTGCCAATGTCTTGTAATCCTTTGGCGCCAGTGGAAGCGATGGCCTTATCAACTTCTATTTTCACCTCATCATCACTCAGCATTTTTGGTAGATATTCTTCTATTACCTTCGCCTGTACGAGTTCATCATGCGCGAGATCTTCTCTATTCTGATTGATATATAATTCGTAGGTTTCCATTCGCTGCTTATACAGCTTGAGGCATATTTTTATGGTAAGTTCATCACTCACTTCGGTACCACCACCAGAAGTCGCTTCCATTAAAATTTTTGATTTAATATCCCGTAATGCCGACAAACGATCTTTATCACGGGCTAGCATGGCGCTTTTTATCGCATCATTAATATCCGTTGCTAAACTCATTTAATCAACATTATCATGAAGGAAATTATTATTACGCAAACCTGATCCAGCGTCATCATCAGAAAGGCCGAATCTAGAAATTGGATTTTCATTGCTTGGCGTATCTAAATTCACCTGAATATTTCGTCGAACAAAAGCAGGTTCATTTTCAAATTCAGTAATACCTTCAGCTCTTTTCAATTTATTTGTATAAGCATGAATTTTAGCATTACGATCATCTGTTTTTTGTTGTTGTTCTTCTGGGGAAAGCACCGCTTGAGTTCTTGATGTGTTCCAACTTGTTTCGCCATCATCTTCTAAGATATGACGAACTATTTCAGGGCTTTCAATTTTAGAAGATCCAACAGGAGATGCTTCACTACTTTCAGACACGTTATTAAAGAGTAGCGGAGCATCAAGGATATTATCATTTCCACTGTCACTATAAGGAAGATCAAGGTTAGCAGAATCTTCTTGCTCACTTAGCGCATTTTCACTATAATCGTCATCCGAGTATTGTTCAGAATCAAATAAATCAAAAGAAACAGTTGAAGTAACTGTGGATTCGAGAACAGGGGTCGTTATTTCTTCTTCCTTTTCAAAAGATACAGATGGAGAAACTTCCTCCACAATTTGAGAATCGATAATTGTATCACTACCTTTTAAAAATGGCTCTTTCGCAAGCACATCGCTCATATTTTCAATTGGTTCATTTTCAATTGGTGAGGACATTATGCTAGTAATTTCTTTTTTCGAATCATCGCCCAATGAAATAATTGTACGTTCAGGTAAAGCTTCAAACCCGGTGTAAGGAATTGATGCAAACCCTGTAGCAATTAGTGTAATACTAATTTTATTTCCCAAACTAGGATCATAACCATGCCCCCAAATTACATCAGCATTTGCACCAGCGGCATCTTGAATATAATCTGTAATGCTTGTAATTTCATCCATCATCACCTCCATATCTCCGTATGTGATATTCAACAAGACGTATTTAGCACCGTTTATGTCATTTTCATTTAAAAGTGGCGAATTCAGAGAAGCTTGAACAGCATCAACAGCACGGTTTTCTCCTTCAGCTGAGGCACTACTCATAATGGCGTGACCACTGTTTCGAAGAACCGTATTCACGTCATTAAAATCGACATTAACTAAACCAGTAACAGAAATAACCTCAGCAATTCCTTTCGCTGCGACCGTTAAAATATTATCTGCTTCAGCAAATGCTTTTGTCAGCGACATATTTTTTCCGAACTCCCTTAATTTCTCATTATTAATAATCAAGAGCGTGTCTACATTTTGGCGCATTTTCTCCAAGCCTTCTTCCGCTTGCAGTCTACGCTTTCTTCCCTCGAAATCAAATGGAATAGTTACGATACCAACTGTAAGAATACCTAGGTCCTTAGCAACTTGAGCAATAACTGGAGCTGCACCAGTTCCGGTTCCACCACCCATTCCTGCGGTAACGAATAGCATTTTGGTATTTCTAGAAAGTACTTCTCGTAATTCCTCAATATTTTCTATTGCTGCATTCATCCCAACTTCAGGCATCATTCCAGCTCCACGTCCTTCTGTAAGATTGAGTCCAAGTTGGATTTTATTAGGGACTGGAGAAATATCAAGCGCTTGTCGGTCTGTATTACAAACGATAAAGTCAACTCCTACGATTCCTTGGTTAAACATGTGGTTAACGGCATTACTACCACCACCACCAACTCCAATTACTTTTATAATTGAGGACATTTCTTTTGGTAAATCAAATTCTATCATAACTTAGGTTAATTTATTATTCATCTTCCAGCAAACGTGGAAATTTATTTAAAATCTTATTAAAGAAACTTTCTTTTAATTTGGGGTCATTGTGCGTTACTGGTTTTATTCCTTGATACGCATCATCAGTTGCAGTATCATTCATTTCCATTCTTTCGAAACCCTTTAAAACAAGTCCAATACCCGTTGAGAACATTGGGCTAGCCAAATTTTCCAATTGATTTGTACTCGCGAGGTGCTCAGTAGGGTATCCAATTCGTGTATCGAAACCCGTAGTATATTCGAACAATTGAGTCAAGTGTTTCATTTGCGAACCTCCTCCTGTAAGGACAATTCCTGCTAGGACTTTTTTACTGTATCCTGAATTTTCAATTTCATAATGCACCAATTCTATGATGTCTTCCATTCGAGACTGAATAATTTTAGCCAAATTTTTCAGGGTAATTTCTTTCGGGTCTTTTCCTCTAAATCCTGGTATGCATACCACTTCGTGCTCTTTACTTTCTGATGCGAAGGCACTTCCAAATCGCACTTTCAAGTTTTCAGCATGACGTCGAATTATTTTGCATCCTTCTTTAATGTCATCAGTTATCACATTACCACCGAAAGGAATAACCGCTGTATGACGAATTATACCTTCGTAAAATATTGCTACATCGGTAGTTCCACCGCCGATGTCTACGAGTACAACCCCTTCATCTTTTTCTTCTTGACTTAATACCGCATCTGCAGAAGCAATTGGCTCTAGAATGATCCCTTTAATATTTAGGCCAGCATGTTCAATACATCTTCGTATATTTTGGACATTCGCTACATGACCTGTGATAATATGAAAATTAGCTTCGAGTCTTACTCCAGCCATTCCGATAGGATCTTTTATCCCTTGTTGATTATCCACAATATATTCTTGGGGTAATACGTCAATGATTTCCTCCCCTGGATTAATCACTAACTTATACATATCTTTCACAAGCGCATTAATATCTTCTTGACAAATTTCATTTTCGGAATTATTACGCGTATAAATTCCTCGATGCTGCAAACTTTTAATGTGCTGTCCAGCGATTCCGACATTAACATTTTTTATAATCAAATCACCTTCTACCCTAGACTGAGTTTCTTGGATAGCCAATTTTATAGATTCGATCGTTTGCTTAATATTTGAAACCACACCGCTCATCACGCCGAGTGATTCGCTTTTTCCCATGGATAAAATTTCAATTTTTCCATGCTCATTTTTCTTTCCAACGAAGCACGCTATTTTAGTAGTCCCAATATCCAAGCCTACAACAATCTTAGTGCGCTTCACCTTATTTTCCGAATGGTTATTTCCTTCCAACGATTTGTCCATCATATTTAACTATTATCGTATTATATTTATCCCAACCTTCGTAAGGCATTCCTTGCTTATAAAAAATCTTCAAACGATTAAACTTATCATTGACTTCCTCGTCAGAAAATGCTGAGCCAAATAATATAGTTTGTTTGCCAACAATAGGAATTAGAATGAAATCTCCGTTCTTTTCCAGGTAAACTTGACCAATCAAAGCTTTAAAAAATGAATCATTACAAACGTAATTGGAAATTCGATAGATATCATCTATTTTTCGAATACTTTTCAAAGAATCATTGTTAATAATTTCTTTTACGGAAACTTTTGATAGATTTTCAGTAATCTCCCCTGAAATTATTAATACACGAGCAGTATGTAAATGAGTTCGATTAATGGTAAACCCTTCATCATCTAAATAAAATGAATTTTGCGAAGCCGGGTAAATTCTAGCAATTGGACGCCTGAGTTCCACGTTAATATCCCAAGTATTTCCAATATTTTTAAAGACTTTCACTTTTTTTATTTCGTCCATGGCTTTTATGAAAGCTTCTATTTTTTTTATATCAATCTTATTAACAGCAATTCCGACCTTATAGAGTTTTTTTAATTCTAATCTATCCATTAATTCCTTTTCATTAAGAAAAGCATTTTCACCTTCGACATGAATAGAAATGTTTGGTTTTTGCGCAATTTGAGTTTCATTTTGATTCTTAGCAAGAATAAGTATTGCGACAAGTGCAATTCCCAAGACCACCCAAAAAACTATTACTAATGCCTTTTTCATCATAGCTGTTTTAAATTGGTCAATAATAAATCATGAATAGGCGCTACGAGTCGATCAATATCTCCGGCTCCAATCGTTACAAAAACCCCATCATTAAATCCTTTCAAGTGCTCAAGCACCTCCTCATTCGACATTAATTTCTTATTATTATGATTCATTAAGTTCAGCACGTACTCAGACGTAACACCAGGCATAGGTAATTCTCTTGCAGCATAAATCGGCAGCAGAATTACTTCATCCAGCGCCGACAATGACCCAGCAAATTCATGGGCGAAATCATTTGTTCGAGAGTACAAGTGAGGTTGAAATAGCCCCGTAATTTTTTTATTTGGGTAACGCATTCTGATTGAAGTAATCAGCGCGTCAATTTCAGTAGGATGGTGAGCATAGTCGTCGATAAAAATAATTTTTTCTGTTTTGATTATTGTTTCAAACCTTCTTTTAAGCCCAAGAAAAGTCTTTAGACCTTCGATAATAAAATGATGCGGAATACCTAATTCGGTAAGAAGCGCGATACAAGCCAGTGCATTTTCAGCATTATGTATCCCTGGCAATCCTAACTCGACTTTGGTCCAATTCGTATTTTTCAAGCGGACATCACAAAAAGCCACATCATTTTCATAATACAAATTAGTAATAGCATAATCGGCAGTATCAGAAAACAAGGCATAGGTAATTTTCTTTGCCTTAGTTGGTAAGAGAAGCCCTTCCTTTATAACGAGTAGACCATTAACATTAATTTTCATTGCGAACTCCTGAAAACCAGCTATGAAAGATTCTTTAGAGCCATAAATATCTAAATGATCGGGATCACAAGAAGTGATAATAGCAGCAAAAGGCGTCAATTGAAGAAATGAACGATCAAACTCATCCGCTTCAACCACGATAAATTCAGCATCGTTTTGAAGTACTAAATTCGAATTAAAATTAGTTGCAATCGCGCCGAGGAAAGCAGTTAATTTTGTGGTGGAGCAACTTAAAATATATGCAAGAAGCGAGCTTGTTGTTGATTTACCATGAGTTCCAGCTACGCACAAACAGTCAGACGTTTGAGAAATCAATCCAAGAACTTCCGCTCTTTTCATGATCGTAAAGCCATTTTCCCTAAAATAACTAAGCAAAGAGTTGTCTGATTTAATGGCTGGTGTATATACAATTAGCGCTTCTTTTTGAGATAAATATGGCTTTGGAATGAGTGCAGGATTATCCGAATAATCAATTTCACATCCCTCACGAATTAATTCTAAGGTCAATGGTGAAGCTATACGATCATAACCAGCCACATTTTTTTTATGTAAAAGAAAGTAGCGAGCTAAGGCCGACATCCCAATACCGCCTATGCCTAAAAAATAAACGTTATGAAAATCGATTACCTTAGTTTTCATATTAATGAGTTGATTTGGATGTAATGCTTTGGCAGGCGTTCACAATATCAATCGTTGCATTAGGGCGCTCCATTTTCTTTATGTTCATTGCTAGCTGGTGGATTTGATCTTCATCATTTAATACTTCAACAATTTGTTTGAAAAGTACTTCCTTCGCTGAACTATCCTTCACTAAAATTGCGGCGGCGTTATTTACCAAGACCATCGCATTTTTTGTTTGGTGGTCTTCGGAAACATTCGGAGAAGGGATTAATAAAATTGGTTTGCCGACGATACAAAGTTCCGAAATGGAAGTTGCACCAGCGCGCGACACGATTAAGTCGGCTACAGCGTAAGCTAAATCCATACGTTCAATAAAGCGAAGCATTTTCACATTTTTAGGCAAGGAAACGACCTCCGTTAATGCCTCAAAATAAAGATTACCACACTGCCAAAGGAATTGCATGTCAGATTGTTTGGCAAAATCGTCCAATGCAGCTTTAACTGCTTCATTTATGGTTCTAGCGCCGAGACTTCCGCCAACAATTACGATCGTTTTTTTATTATTCTCCAAGCCATAGAACGAAATTCCCTCTTGCTTTTTATTCGCTACATTCACTGTTTCTGATCGAATAGGATTTCCAGTTAGAATAATTTTATCCTTCGGAAAAAACACCTCCATATTAGGATAAGCGGTACAAATCAAAGCGGCTTTTTTAGCCAATAATAGATTTGTTTTACCGGGGAATGAATTCTGCTCTTGAATGACTGTTGGAATTTTTAACCAAGCCGCCATTTTTAAAGTTGGGCCACTGGCATATCCTCCAACACCGATAACCAATTCAGGTTTAAAATCTTTAATTATTTTCCTTGCCTTTAACAAGCTTCCAATGAGCTTAAACGGCAGTAAAAAATTCGATAAATCGAAAGATCGTTTAAAGCCGCTTATATTTAGGCCTATAATTTTATACCCAGCTTGCGGAACTTTTTCCATTTCCATTTTTCCCAGAGCGCCAATGAAGAGAATTTCAGCATTGGCATTTCTATTTCTAATTTCATTTGCAATTGCTATTGCAGGAAACACATGGCCACCAGTTCCACCACCAGAAATTATAACCCTGTTAATCATTTTTTATATCCTCTTTTAATTCAAATGCACTATTACTATTGGATTGCTTTACAGCAATCGATTGAACAATTCCAATGGATACACAAGCCATTATCAAGGCAGATCCGCCCATGGCGAGGAAGGGCATATTTTGTCCAGTAACAGGAAAAACACCCGTACAAACGAGCATATTTATACTAGCTTGCGATAAGAGATGAAGACCAATGGCCAGGCACACATACGTTTCAAATAAAGAATCAGAATTAAGGCCAATTCGAATAATTCGAAACAACAAAATCATATACAGCATCAGTAATAAAATAGCCGAAAACAGGCCAAACTCTTCAACAAAACTTGCGTAATAAAAATCAGCATAAGCTTCCGGTAAAAATTGCTTTAATTTCCCATCTCCTACCCCTTGTCCAAAAAAAGACCCATTCTGGATAGCTAATTTAGCATTCAATGCCTGAGCATTTTCAATGGCGCCATCATCAGACTCCATTTTATTCATTATCCTATTTTCCCATGTTTGGTAGCGTGGCAAGAGATTAGCATCAGGAACTAATTTATGCGCCCCAATCAAAAGGAAAATACCTAAAACCCCAACACCAGCAATCGTTAATAATTTTAGAATTGGGACTTTTCCAATAAATAATATAAACATGGATAATAAAAACAGCATGACAGAGGTGGATAAATTATCTTTAAAAATCAACCCACAAATAAGAATAATTGGAAACATTAGTGGAAAAACTCCTTGTTTCCAATCATTAAGAAGATCCTTTTTTTTAACTAAAATTTTAGATAAGTGAAGAAACAAGGCTAGTTTCGCAAAATCTGATGATTGAAAAGTAAGCCCAATAAAGGGAATTTTTATCCATCTTCCTGCATCATTGACCTTAGTACCAAAGAATATTGTAAAAATGAGCAGTAATACGGCAATAATATAGGTAAATTTTGCAATTTGAGAGATGTACTTGGGATTAACTTTATGAATAAAATAAATAGAGAAGAAGCCCAACAGCACATAGACAAAATGCTTAAACAGATAATGAAAAGGAGTACCTCCCTCTATTTTAACTAAGATAGGAACAAAACTATAAACAGTAACCAAGGAAAAAGCAAGCATCAGAAGAGAAATCATCCAAATTACGGGGTCGCCTTTAAGATAGGTTAGGTATTTTCTCATTTTACTATGTGTCGTTTTTGATAATTTACAAATCCTTCAAACTTATCCATTCCCAACTGATCGTAATATAAAAAAAGCAAGATCCCTTTTGCCTTAAACCCAAGTAATTTGTCAGATAGCACATTTAAATCTGGCACAACAACTACTCCATCTAAATCATCCCCATTAATAATTTGAGAATCAATCAAAATACAACTACAAACCCATTCTTGAAATGAGATGGTTTGCATGGTACGTTTTATATCGTTGTAATCATAACAAACCAATATAACCGGAAATGGGAAAGCACAAATGGTAGACTCCAATTCAAAATTTAACGGATTATGCCATGAAAACACATCTAATCCGTGCCATTTACCTTGCGGACGTATCGACGAATTAAGGGCGGAATTAATATCCTCCAGTCGTTTTTCAATTAATTCTTGCCCTTTATTTTTTGTTAAACTCATCGCTATCTTTTTATTCATAACAACCTAACCGCCTTTTTAAATTGATTCCCTCTATCTTCATAATTTTCAAATAAATCAAAGCTTGCACAAGCTGGAGATAGGAGGACAATTTCTTCTTTTTTTCCTAATTGATAACCGAAAGCAACCGCTTCTACAGCAGAGTTAGCTTCAACAATTGTATCAACGACACCAGAAAAAGCGTCTATAATTTTCTGATTATCAACACCAAGGCAAATAATAGCTTTCACTTTTTGCTTCACAAGATCCGTCAGTTCACTATAATCGTTTCCTTTATCCACCCCACCGACAACCCAAATAATAGGTTTTTCCATGCTTTCAAGCGCGAACCAAGTGGCATTAATATTCGTGGCTTTTGAGTCATTAATAAACTCAATACCATTTACCTTGGCAACGAATTCCATGCGGTGTTCTGCGTTAACAAAATCACCCAAAGATTCACGGACGAAATCTTTTCGTATTTCCAAGAGTCTGCCGGCGATGCCTGCAGCAAGTGCATTTTGGGTATTGTGCTTACCCTTCAAAGCTAATTCGTGTATTGACATAATTAATGGTTGTTTTATATTGATTGTTAGTTGTTTCTCTGTTGCATATCCTCCGATCGCAATTTCCTTTTTTAGCGAAAATGGGGCGGTATTCATGATCATCTTTTTGGTCGCTAATTCCTTCACAATAACCTCATCATCAGCATTATAAATAAACCAGTCATCTTTTTCGAGGTTATTTATAATCTTTAATTTTGATTGGATATAATTTTCAATTTTATACTCATATCGATCCAAATGATCCGCTGTTATATTGGTTAAAACAGCAATGTCAGCTTTGAAATCATGCATGTCATCTAACTGAAAAGAACTAATTTCAAGTACATACCAATCATGATCTTCTGTAGCGACTTGCCTCGCATAACTTTGACCAATATTCCCAGCCAATCCAACATCAAGACCAGCCTTTTTAAGAATGTGGTGCGTTAACAAGGTCGTAGTAGTTTTTCCATTGCTACCGGTGATACAAATTGTTTTCCCCTTGGAAAAAGGTTTTGCAAATTCAATTTCAGACACCACCTTAACACCTGCTTGTCTAAGCGCTTGCATGGCAGGCGTTAATTCAGGAATTCCAGGAGATTTCACAACGGTATCTGCTGCCAAAATTCGATCTAAAGAATGTCCTAATTCTTCCCATTCGATATTATTTGAGGCGAGTTCATTTTTATACTTTTCTGAAATTAATGCAGCATCAGAAACAAAAACATTCATTCCTTTGATTTTAGCCAAGACAGCAGCGCCCACCCCGCTTTCGCCGGCGCCTAATACGATAATATTTTGCTGTTTAGCCTTCACTACCTTAATTTTAACGTAACAATTGAAATCACTGCGAGCAAGACAGCCACAATCCAAAAACGAGAAACAATCTTTGCTTCATGCATTCCTTTTTTCTGATAATGATGGTGCAGCGGCGCCATTAAAAAGACCCTTCGTCCTTCTCCAAATCGACGTTTAGAAAACTTAAAATAAGCTACTTGAATAATGACCGATAAATTTTCGATTAAGAAAACTCCACATAGAACAGGGATCAATAATTCTTTTCGAATAGAAATAGCAAAAACGGCAATTATTCCTCCAAGTGCCAAACTTCCCGTATCGCCCATAAATACTTGCGCTGGATAAGAATTATACCATAAAAAGCCAATACAAGCACCGACAAAAGCCGCAATAAAAATCACTAATTCCTCAGCCAATGGAATATACATGACATTTAGGTAATCCGCGAAGGTTACATTTGAACTTACATAAGCAAAAATTGCCAAAGCGAGACCAATAATTGCGGAACTACCTGTGGCTAAGCCATCGAGACCATCGGTCATATTAGCGCCATTTGATACAGCGATCACGATAAAAATAACGACAGGAATAAACAATAACCAACCAAAAGATTTATTAGAGTCCCCAATTAACCAATTGTAATTAAACTCATTCCCTTTAAAAAAAGGAATGGTTGTCGTCATGTCATCCGTTTTTATCCACTTATAATTTTCCCCTTCATTTTGATGATGTTTATGAGAAACAAAGGTTTCTTCTTTAGCTAATTTATAATCGGCAGGTACTCTTTTATGCACGGTAACATCATCCGAAAAATAAAGCATCGCACCGACAATAATTCCAACCCCAATTTGCCCAACAATTTTAAATCGGCCTTTTAATCCTTCTTTATTTTTCTTAAAAACCTTAATATAATCGTCTAAAAATCCAATCAATCCAAGCCAAACCGTTGCAATTATCATGGTGATTACATAAATATTATGCAGCTTAGCAAAAAGAAGAGTTGGAATTAATATCGCAGACAGGATAATGATTCCACCCATTGTTGGCGTGCCCGACTTTTCAATTTGACCTGCTAAACCAAGGTCTCTAACTGTTTCCCCGATTTGTTGTTTTCGCAATGCATTGATAATTTTTCTGCCAAACAGAATGGAGATGATTAAAGATGTAATCATTGCTAAAGCTGCTCTAAAGGAGATAAAATCAAACAAGCCCGCTCCGGGAAAATTAAGTTTGTCTAGGTAATCAAATAAATAATATAGCATCTTATTTTTTCATTTGGTTAAACAATTCATTTGCCGTATTAAAATCATCAAAATCGTATTTCACACCATTTATTTCCTGATACTTTTCATGCCCTTTTCCAGCGATAAGGATGATGTCATGAGGCTTAGCAATTACAATTGCCGTCTGGATAGCTTGTTTTCTATCAGGAATTGTAAGTGCCAAAACACCTTCTATATCGTTGAGACCTGCCCTCATTTCATCAAGAATAGAAAGTGGATCTTCGGTTCGAGGATTGTCAGAAGTAAGAATAACATGATCACTTTTCGATACAGCTATCTTGGCCATTTTAGGTCTTTTAGTTCTATCTCGATCACCACCACACCCAACTATTGAGATAATTTTAGCTTGTGGTTTGCGGAGCGATTGAATGGTATCGAGAACATTCTCCAAGGCATCTGGTGTATGTGCATAGTCAATTACTGCGGTAATCCCTGAGGTGCTCCGGAGGTACTGAAAACGCCCTTCAACAGAGCGCAAACTACTTAAACTAGTTAATGCAACAAGCTCTTCAATTCCAGATAGCCTTGCCACAGCATATACAGCGAGTAAATTTGACGCATTAAACTCACCAATTAACTGGGTTAGCACCTCCACATTATTAATGCTTAGCAAAAGGCCATCAAAATCATTTTGAATAATTTTCCCTTTAAATTCAGCCATTGATTTCAAGGCGAAAAAATGCTTTGAAGCCTTTGTGTTTTGCAACATCACCGACCCGTTTTTATCATCTTGATTACTAAGCGCAAAGGCATTTTCGGGAAGACCATCAAAAAACAACTTTTTTACTCGTATATATTCTGCAAAAGTTTCGTGGTAATCAAGATGATCATGGGTAATATTTGTGAATACCCCACCGAAAAATTGCAATCCTAAAATTCTATTTTGATGAATTGCATGCGAGCTAACCTCCATGAAACAATAAGCGCAACCTTTACTGACCATTTCGGCAAGGAGCTCATTCAATGCGATCGGATTAGGAGTGGTATGAGTTGCGAGAATTTCGCGCTCTCCAATTTTATTAACAACCGTAGAAATCAATCCAACTTGATTGCCTATATCGGTAAATAGCTTATATAATAATGTTGCTGTTGTTGTTTTACCGTTTGTGCCAGTAACACCAATAAGCCTAATTTTTTTAGAAGGATTGTCGAAAAAATTACAGGCAATTAATGATAAAGCTTTGTGCGTATCCTCGACGACAATTTGAGTTAGCCCTTCAATTAGCTCGAGTTCTTTATTGACCACTACAACGGTGCAACCATTCTTCACTACTTTGCTAATAAAATCATGTCCATCATGGTTAGCACCAACGATTGCAAAAAACATTGAATTCGAATTAGCTTTACGAGAATCGAAAACGAGTTCATTAACTTCGCGATTATCATCACCGATAATCCGCTTATAATTTACAGCATGAAGAAGATCGCTTAGTTTTCTCATTTTAACTGTAATTGAATTAATCCCCCTTTAAATAGTTTGGTATTTGGATTTATACTTTGATGAAAGACAGCGCCATGACCAAATATTTGCACTATTAACCCTTTACTTTCCAAAAGATAAACAGCATCTTTAGCTCCCATTCCGATGACATTAGGAACAAAGCCATCATAAGTTAAATATGTACTAAGATCGATGGAACTTTCAGTTGTAATAGAAGATAGCCAATCACCTGTTTGATTTTGTGTATACGTTAAACCTAGGGACTTCAGTGCATTAATTACATCATCTTTTGATCCAGGCTTAACCACTGGCGGCGCTAATTTAGTTGGCTTAATGGTGTTAATTGCTTGATGGTAATCGAATGAAGAGGCCCAAACTTTATTTGCAATTTCAACAAAAACCCTTCCGGCTACTTTAGCACCATAATATTCTTTTTTGGGGTCGGTTATTACAACAATACAAGAATACTGCGGCTTATCCGCTGGAAAATATCCAACAAAAGAAGCTTGATAAACACTATTGTCCTCATCTAAGTACTCATTATTTTTTCCAAGTAATTTGGTTGTTCCTGTTTTTCCTCCAATTTTAAATTGTGGGCATTGGTATCCAGAACCTATTTCTGGTTTAGATAAAGCGGAGCCAGTACCTTGTGTCATTACCCCTTCGAGGCATGCTTTTAAAATCGCAATGGTTTCTTTTGAGCATATTTGTTCATTCAGTACAATTGGGTTGAACTTTTTAATTGATTCTCCATGCCTTATAATTTCTTGAACAAATTGCGGGCGCAGCAATTTTCCATTATTTGCTACCGCGTTATAAAACGCCAAGGTTTGAAGAGGCGTCTGCCTAATTCCGTATCCAATCGACATCCAAGGAATGGATAAAGGTGACCAACGCGAATCGCCTGGACGAGGAATATCAGGTGGCGCTTCGCCTGTCAGAGCAATGCCAAGAGGCTTTGTGATTCCGAAAGCGTCGAGCCGAGCCATCAATTTCTCAGGATCATTTTTGTAAATTCTATCCATTAAAACCGCGATTACATTTGAAGATTTTTCAAACGCTTGCTGAATTGTTATCTCTCCATAGCCCATTCCATGATTAGAATCGGATAATTTAGCCCCATGAATAAGGTAGACACCTTTTGCATTTATCTTTTCATTTATCGTTATTTTTTTATCTTCAAGTGCGGCCATTAAAGAGGCTAACTTAAACGTTGACCCGGGAGACTCAAGAGACCCAAAAGCATCATTAAAGTTTTCAGAAAATAATCCATTCGCATTTTTAGACAAATTAACAATCGCTCTAACGTAGCCAGTTTTTACATCCATGACAATCACAGATCCGCTTCTAGCATCCATTTCTTTTAACTGCTTTTCTAATTCTGAATGAGCAACTTCCTGAATTTCTTTATCTATGGTGCTAACGACATCTGCTCCTTCGACCGCATCTTTTAAAATTTGACCTGTTTTTCTCCAACCCGATGAAATTTTTTGTTCAACTTCGGCACCAACTTCTCCTTTCAAGAAATCATAAAATGCCCCTTCAATGCCACATTCTACGACCTTCCCATCAATAATTTTACGATACCCAAGTGTTCTTCCAAGTAAATCGCCATTTGGTTTTTTACGATTAATGATTATCTCATTATCAATTATACCACCTTTCATTCTTCCTTCAGAAAAAATAGGAAGTTTTCGAAATTGGTTTCTTTCTGTATTAGTAGCTAATTTCTTAATTATTAGATAGCGAGACCCTTTTAATCGCGCTGCTCGAATTTGATTTTCCCATTCTCTTGCCGTTTTTATTGGATTAATTTTGCCCAACCCTTCGGCTAAGGCAGAAACCTCTGCATCGAACATCTTCTGATTTACGACAGTAGGATCCATGTAAATATTATAGTAGGCCACGGATGTCACCAAAGGAAGTAGATTGGCGTCTAAGATTTCTCCCATTCTAGGGGTTCGATCTACTGTTCTTACCTTAATTGAACCCAATGAAGCCTCTCCATTTTTTTTATTAGCGAATTGGAGTGATACAGTATAATATAGCACGACTAACATGGCAGCAACAAATCCAAAATAAATTAGATATGCCCTAAATATCAAATGTTTACTAGCCTTACTCATTATTTATTATTTACCCTGATTACCCGTATACTTTTCTGCGATTCTTTTAATTCGTTTGCTTTAAGTTTTTCAACCAAAATCGTTCGTTGAGTAAGTGATTCAATTTGTAATTTAGCCTCGATATAATCAGCTGAATTTTGATCTAATTGAATCTGCAATTGATTTGTTCGGTCATTAATCTGTTTAACATAATACCCTTTCGCTACCATCAGCATTAAAAGAAGAAAGATGAAGAAGATGTAATTAAGATTATTAATTACGAATTCCTTAGTTAAAAATTCACCGCTTAAAATCTGATTAATTGCACTGTTTTTCTCCTTGCCTTTCGCCGAGGTTTCCCTGGGTGTTTTATTCCCCCCTCCCTTTACAGGTGCTGGATTTTCTATGTACTCGTTATCCTTCATTTCTTACTGCAATTCTTAGTTTAGCACTTCTCGACCTTGAATTCATTGTTATTTCGTCTTCTCCAGCTACCATTGGGTGGCGCGTAATTTCCGTAAAAGGCTTAATAACATTTCCAAAAAAATCTTTTTCAATATTCCCTTCAAAGGACCCTCTTTTGAGGTAGTTTTTAACGATTCTATCTTCGAGTGAATGATATGACATCACCACTAATCGTCCGCCAGGCTTAATTACCTTAGTAGCTTGTTCCAATAAATCCTTAAGGGAGTCAAGTTCTTGATTGACTTCAATTCTTATCGCCTGAAAAACCTGAGCTAAATATTTATTTTCTTTATTTTTAGGTGCGGACATTTTAGCAACATCGGCTAATTCTTTTGTCGTTTCGAAAGGTTTTGACAATCGAAAATGGACAAGATTAGGGATCAATTTCCCAAGATTAATGATGTCGGAATAAGCCCTAAACAATTTGTAGAGATCATTTTCTTCCGTGTTATTTAGTACATCTGCCGCCGTAATCTGACCGTTCTTATTCATCCTCATATCCAATGGGGCAGATTCTCTAATGGAGAAACCGCGATCAGGCACATCAAATTGATGTGAAGAAACCCCAAGATCTGCTAATAAGCCATCGATTTTATCAATGCCATACAAACCAAGATGGTTTTGAATAAAACGAAAATTGCTTTTTACAAAATGAAAGTTGGCTGCCTTCCATGTGTTTTCTAGGGCATCATCATCTTGATCAAATCCAAGCAAGATTCCTTTTTCGTTGAGACTATCGTATATTTTACGTGCATGACCTCCGCCACCAAAAGTAGCATCAACATAAACGCCTTCAGGATTGATGTTCAAACCCTCCATGCATTCCTGCAGCAAAACTGGTATGTGATATTCGGTACTACTCACCATTGTCCAAGTCACCCATTACTTCATCCGCCAAATCAGCGAAATTCGTCATGTTTCCTTCGATCATTCCGAAGTATTTGGACTTGTCCCAAATTTCAACCCTGTCATAATAGGCAATAAGCATTACCTCCTGACCTAAACCTGCGCGCTCCATATGAGAAGTCGGCACCAACACCCTTCCGGCATTGTCCAGGGTTATTGCTTTTGCTCCTTGATGGAACAAGCGATAAAACATCCTGTTTTTCGGTTTAAATAAATTCAATTTCGAAAGCTTTTCGCTTATCCGATCCCATTCGGTCATTGGATAAATCGTGAGGCAATCTTCAAATCCTTTATTGAGCATAAAATCACGTTGAGACGCAGCAGGCAATTGCTTCCGGAGCCCGGAAGGAAACAGAAACCGACCCTTGTCGTCCAATTTCACTTCAAATTCGCCTACTAATCCTGCCATAACTTAAATAATGGGTAAAAATAATGGATATTTACCACTTTTTACCACAGTTTTATAAATTGTTGAAAACTTCTAACGAAAAAGAGATTAATTAGTTTCAAATAAATCACTTTTACCATAAAAAACCCAATAAAAACAATAGTTTTATATAAGTGGTAAAAAGTGGTAAATAAATATAAACATAATATAAATATTGAATACTTACTTTTGCACCGTGAAACAAAATTTAAAGAGCTGGTTGCTTTTACTTTTACTAGCTTGCATTTGGGGAAGCTCATTTATATTAATGAAAAAAGGAATGTATGACCAAGGCGGGCGAGCTATTTTTTCTGCCCCTCAAGTAGCCTCCTTGCGCATTCTTCTTGCATCATTGGTACTTTTCCCCTTTGCATTGCCCTATCTTAAGAAATTGTATTATCGAAAGAATCTTCTGCCACTATTGGGGGTTGGCCTTTGCGGAAATCTGATCCCTGCCTTTTTATTTACCTATGCAGAAACTGGTATTTCATCGGGCATGGCTGGCATGCTGAATAGCTTCACACCCATTTTCACCTTATTAGTAGGGCTTATTATATTTCGTGTGCCTTTAAAATTAATTCAGCTTATTGGCGCAGCAATAGGCACAGCCGGTATCATTTTGCTTATATTACTTGGCAAATCAAATACGCTAAGCGGAAACACAGAACACATTCTTGCAGTAGTAGCCGCAACCTTGTTATATGGACTGAGCCTTAATTTAATTAAGCAACGCCTTTCCGAATTTTCACCAATTGAAATCACTACCCTTACATTCACAAGTATTTTTCTACCTGCACTGGGTGCATTTCTATATTTCGGAACACCCAAGGTAATGATGACACATCCTGAGGCTGGACCAGCTTTTTTGTATATTAGCATCTTAGGTGTAATAGGAACAGCAATGGCCGTTTTTTTATTTAACGGTATAATAAAAAATTCATCGGCCTTGTTTGCTAGTAGCGTGACCTATTTAATACCAATTGTTGCTGTGATAATTGGATTTTATTTTTCTGAAGAAATCACCTGGAATCAGGTTGGATCGATGGTAATTGTCTTACTAGGCGTATTTATTGTTAATTATGGCCAACAAGTCTTTTATAAAGGCAAAGAAATCGATAAATAATTTGCGAATAAGGAATTATATCCTATCTTTGCACTCCTAAAAAACTGAATTTAAACTTAAAAAAAAGCTAAATGTACGCAATAGTAGAAATAGCCGGGCAGCAATTTAAAGTGCAAAAAGACCAAAAAGTTTTTGTTCATCGTTTAGCAGAAGAATGTGGATCAAAAGTAAGTTTTGACCGTGTTTTATTGATAGACAATGATGGCAAAATCAATATTGGCGCCCCAGCTATAGACGGTGCAAAAGTCACCGCAGAAGTAATTAGTCACGTGAAAGGTGATAAAGTAATTGTTTTTAAGAAAAAACGACGAAAAGGATACAAGAAAAAGAATGGCCATCGCCAGCAATTTACTTCTATTCAAATTATAGACATTAAAGGATAAGCATTACTATTCTCTAGGGAATTTAAAAAATATAAAATGGCACATAAAAAAGGAGCAGGTAGTTCGAAAAACGGACGCGAATCACAAAGCAAACGCCTTGGCGTTAAAATATTTGGAGGACAAGCAGCTATCGCTGGCAATATCATTGTTCGTCAACGTGGTACTCACCACCATGCAGGAGACAATGTTGGTATTGGTAAAGACCATACCTTATTTGCATTAACTCCAGGTTTAGTGGAATTTAAGAAGAAGAAAAATAATCGTTCATTTGTATCTGTTGTTCCTTTTAATATCCCGGAAACAATCGAAACAGTGGAAGTTAAGAAAGTAGTGAAAGCTAAAAAAGTAGCGAGCACAGAAGAAACCACTGCAGCAGTAGAGGTAGTTGAAAACATCGTGGCTCCTGAAACTACGGAAACTCCTGAAACTCCTGAAAACACAGCAACTGAAGAAAACGGAGAGTCTTCTGAATCATAAGAAAATTAAGTTTTTGTTAAAAGGGTCGATAATCTCGACCCTTTTTTTTTGATATTTAGTACATTTGAACATGTTTAAATTATCCATCGGCAAGCGTTATCTTTTATCTCTTTTATCAGGCTTGCTTTTTACACTTGCCTTTCCATTTACAGGAAGTATTACACCACTCGTTTTTGTAGCGTGGGTACCTTTATTATTGGTTGAAAAAGCCCTTATCGACGATAAAAAAAAAGCCATACACGTTTTTATACATGCCTATTTAGTCTTTATCCTCTTTAACATTGGAACAACTTGGTGGATATGGAATGCCGATGTAGGCGGGGCGATCATGGCCTTTATCTTCAACTCCTTATTAATGGCATTAACTTTTCTGATCTATCATCTTATAAAAAAAAGACTGCCAGAAAAAATAGGCGTTTGGAGCTTACTTGCTGTATGGATTTGCTTTGAATACCTTCACTACAATTGGGAATTATCACATCCTTGGTTAACGATGGGAAATTTCTTTTCAATTAGTCCCAAATTCATCCAATGGTATGAATTTACTGGCGTTTTAGGCGGCACACTATGGGTATTACTTGTGAATATTCTTGTCTTTTTACTTCTGAAAAACTGGAACGAGAAGCAAAAAAGAAACGCTACCCTGATCGGACTAATAGCTGGTGTAACGGTTCCAATCATCGTCTCCGTCGTTATTTATTTTCAATTAGCAGACAACAGCGTTCATCACAAGAACTACGAAGTGGTAATTGTCCAACCCAATATTGATCCTTACAAAGAAAAGTTTAATGCGCAGTATACTCCAAAGATGCAGATGGCCAAATTTATCAGTTTAGCTAAAGAAAAAATTACGAATAAAACAAAACTTGTCATTGGTCCAGAAACAGCCGTACAAGGTGGATTAGATGAAGACACCCCGATGAGCAATGATGCCATACGCCTTCTAAATTCTGATTTATTGGGACCTAACTCACCCTTTGATCTATTAATTGGCGCCTCTACCTATCGGCTTTTTTCAAAAAAGAATTCTTCCGCATCACAGCCAATCCCTAATAGCGGTACTTTTTATGAATCCTATAATACATCCTTATTCCTTCAATACAACACTAAGCCACAATTTATTCATAAATCAAAATTAGTGTTAGGCGTTGAAAAAATTCCATTTTCCTCTGCCTTTCCTTTTTTAGAGGAATACGCGATTCAAAATGGCGGCACATCAGGCTCTTTAGGTATTGAGAATCATGCGAAAATTTTCAATATGAGAAAGCAAAAAGTCGCACCAATAATTTGCTACGAATCCATTTACGGCGATTTTTTAACCCAACAAACAAGATTAGGAGCTAAGCTATTCATCATTATTACCAATGATGGCTGGTGGGGTGATACTCCTGGATATAAGCAGCACTATAGCTTTGCTCAATTGCGAGCCATTGAAAACCGCCGCTATGTTATTCAAGCAGCAAATACCGGCACAAGTGGAGTTATAAATACCAAGGGTGAAGTGTTAAGTTCAACTCCATATTCACAAACAGCTGTTATGAATGTTTCCGTTCCTTTATTAGACGAAATGACCTATTACGCCAAGCATGGTGATTACATCGGAATCTTTGCGATCATCCTTTTTGGAATTATGATAGGATACAACATCTTTAATCTCCTCTTCAAGAAAGCTAAATAAGGCAACTAGCCGATGCGATAGTAAATAGATTTGCTGTAAAAGCAGCAGCAAAATAGCTTATAAATGCGCTAATTCTCTTTCCAAACTAATCATCACCAATAACCTAATTAACATTCTCGTAACATTCATTTAATTTTCCTTAATTTTATCGAATGAATCGTGCCATAATCCTAAGTTTTCTATTTCTGCTATTTGGAACGATTAGTCGAGCTCAAACGAATCATTACGAAACTGTTGTTCGTGATACACAGCAATGGCAGTATATTGTTCCTAACGTTAATACAAGCGCCACTTGGAATCAAGCTAATTTTGATGCAAGTGCCTGGTCAGTAAACAACGGGGGATTTGGATTTGGAGACAATGATGACGGCACTATAATTCCAAACGGTTCCGTAAGTGTTTACATGAGAAAATCATTTAACATTACTGACATTAATGCCTTGACGAAAATAATCTTCCACATGGATTATGATGATGGATTCATTGCATACATCAATGGTGTTGAAATCGCAAGGAATAATTTAGGGACTGTTGGTCAGCCTGCCGCATTTAACTTATTAGCAAGTGCTTCACACGAAGCGCAATTATACCAAAATGGTTTGCCTGATCAATTTATTTTTAATCCTGCTCAATTTGCAAGTTTCCTATTTCAAGGAACTAATGTTATCTGTGTAGAAGTTCATAACCAAACAGCATCGGGGGCAGATTTAAGCGCTCGGCCATTTTTATCTTTAGGGATAAACAATACAACTAACGACTACAGCGCTACACCCACATGGTTTGTAGCTCCTTTTGAATTTATTACCTCTACCCTGCCGATTGTTATCATTAGCACCAACAACATTACTATTCCAAATACTCCGAAAATTGATGGCTTTATGGGCATCATTGATAATGGCCCTGGGCAATTAAATAATGTGAACAATCCGTTCAACGAGTTCTACGGCCAAATTGCTATAGAAACAAGGGGTTCCTCTTCCGCTGGGTTTCCAGCAAAGTCGTACGGACTAGAAACCCGAGGTCCAGACTCCGTCAATTACAACGCAAGTATTTTTGACTGGCCCATCGATAATGATTGGATCCTCTATGCCCCCTATACAGACAAATCATTAATTAGAAATGTGCTCACTTTTAAACTTGGAAACGAAACGGGGAACTATGCCCCTAGAACCAAATTATGCGAGCTAATTTTAAACGAAGAATATGTCGGAGTCTATGTTTTCATGGAGCGCATCAAAGTAAATCCAGGAAGAGTTGGTATCGATAAACTTGACTATGCCGATACACTTGACAATCATTTAACAGGTGGTTATATTGTAAAAATAGACAAGACAACTAGCGGTGGTATTGTTGCATGGACTTCACCATACACTGCGGCATTGCCTAGTAATTCGCCTATTAATTATCAATTACACGACCCAAGCATTGACCTTATACATCCGCTACAGGAACAATATATACAATCCTATGTAAGCGCGTGGGAAACTGCCTTAGCTGGACCAAACTTTTCTGATCCTCTTACAGGATTTAGAGCCTATGCGGATGAGGCTTCCTTCATCGATTATATGTTGATCAATGAATTATCTAAAAATGTAGACGGATACAGAATCTCTACTTTCTTATACAAGGAAAGACTTAGCGAAGGTGGAAAATTAGTGGCTGGACCATTATGGGATTTCAATTTAGGATGGGGAAATGCCAACTATTGCCAAGGCGGAAATACAACAGGTTGGGAAATAAATTTCAATTCTATTTGCGGAGGAGCCTTAGTCAACCCTTTTTGGTGGTCAAGAATGTTACAAGATTCAGTCTATGCGAATCGTGTAAATTGTCGATGGCTTGAATTAAGAGCAACTATTTTAGACTCAACTGTATTGATGAATTACATAGACAGCATGTCATTAGCATTAACCTTGCCTGCGCAAAGAACCTATACCAAATGGCCGATCTTAGGAACCTATGTTTGGCCTAATAATTTTATTGGTCAGACCTATATTGAAGAAATGGAATACTTAAAAAGTTGGACCAGTAGTCGTTTGGTTTGGATGGACAATAATATGTTTGGCACTTGTAGTTCCTTAGGAACACAAGCAATAACAGAAAATCCCATTCGAATCTTTCCAAACCCTGGCAAGGAAGCCATCTTTATTGATGGATTAAGTCAAAAAACGGATCTCATTGTTCGGGACTGCCAAGGAAAAATTGTCATTGAAACCACCGCAGATGTATATTCCTATTTATTAAACACTACTAATCTAGCGCCCGGAATTTACTTTATAAGCATTCCACAAATCAATCAAAAAAATTACAAAATCATCCTTCAAAAATAAAAAAATGAAAAAGATACTTTATATTATTTCCTTCACTGCTTTGGTATTAAGTAGTGCTTGCAAAAAGATTGAAGGGCCAGGAGGTACATCTGCCATTCGAGGACAGGTCATAGGCAGTACTTCAGAAGCAGGAGAATCAGAGATAACGCAAGTGATTTGTACAGCGGGAATTGAATTAGAGCATGGGAATTATTGGTTATTGAATACCTCTGATCCCAATAAACTTTATTATGTGTACTACGACAACCCGACTTGGATTTCAGCATCTGATCCCCAATTGCAAGGGAGAATTGGCATAATGGTGAGCTTCAACTACAGCGACTCTAATATTGAAATTGCTGAAAAAACAAGACTGGCACTACTTGCTATTTCTGGAGCAAACTACAACATCAGCTTGTCTTCAGATATTTTAACCATTACAGATTTAGGGCAGGTTAATGTGCCAGACGCAGATAATGGCACCACTAATTTTGCAGTAGATATCGCCAATAATGGCAAGCCCGGAAGTGCCAGCAGCAATACGCCCATAGCGAATGAACGCGTTTATATTATTTATGGTCAAAATGCCTTTGCGGCAAAAGATGTCCGCACCAACGAAGCCGGAGCTTTTTCTTTCGAGGGCTTACAAAAAGGGGAATACACCATCTATGTACTTTCTAAAGATCCTGCAAATAATGGTGTCATGACCCGTGAAAGCATACAAGCTGGCATTACTGAGGACAATAGTATTGTAGAAGTCGAAACGATGAATATTATCTATTGATGCGCCATTTGCTCCTTGTTCTTTTATTGGCGCTTCACTTTCCTGGTCAAAGTCAAATGCAAACTTGGCTGGGCGTATCTTGCAGCTTCAAACCCATAAAAAAAACAGAAATCAACATCGGTTTGCAGCAACGGTACTTTGACTTCACCGCTTACAATAAAAGTTTACTAAGCACCGAATTAGCCGTCAAGGCTATAAAGGGGATAAAACCGTTCATTGGTTTTCGCATGGGCTTGTCGCCCAATTCCAACTCGGATCTTAATCAGAAAAAATGGGGCTTCTCACAACGTTACATTGCTGGCCTAGACATCAGTTTTATGGACTGGTTTGATAAAAAGTCAAGGTTAAATATTGGCTATACCATACAGAACCAGTGGAACACAGAAAGTTTTAAAAGGAATTCGAGTGTGCTGCGAAACAAACTAGGTATTAAGTATGACATCAAAAACTTTCCGCTAAGTCCTTTTGTGAATGCAGAGCACTATTATAATTGGAAAAGGGACATCACCTACACCATAGATGACGTTTTAATCACGGGAGGAACGTCTGCGTTCAGGTATTTTATAGGTTTTGATATTGAATTACCAAAAGCGCAAATCATACAAATCAGTTTAGGTAAGAAAAACCTTTTTCTTAACAATAATGACTACTGGATAGGCAGCATAAAATACAAACTTCAAATCAACTAAACCCAACTTAATACCCTGGATTTTGAATCAAATTTGGATTTAAAATAATGTCAGAAGTTGGAAGGGGAAACAGGTTAAAATTATCAGAAACAGCTGCTCCTGCCAAATCTCCACCTTTGAATGGCCAAAGATAAGATCCACTGGTAAATAGACCGTAGCGAATAAGATCTGTTCTTCTTGTGCCTTCCCATTGCAACTCTCTAGCACGCTCATCTAAAATATCATTTAATGAAACAGAGGCTAAATTATAGCTATTATTTCCGTAGGCCCTTTCCCTTAACATATTAACATATTGAAGCGCAGTACCTGCATCTCCAGATCGGTGTTTAGCTTCAGCATACATCAAATAGATATCGCCCAAACGGAACATAGGAAAATCAGTGTCAACGTGAGGAGAATTTGAACTATTTGAGCCATTTAAACCAGCCAACGTTTTGTTCTTGAATTTTGGAAGTGCATAACCGTTAGAGAAAGTAGCCATGGTTGTAATGTCCTTCACTTGACCCGTGCGATAAAACAAATACCTTGAATCTAAGGTTGAATCGGAAAACTTATCTACCAAATTTGGTTTAGCACGCAAGCCAGCCCATTTACCATTTACACCATAATCTGCAGCAACCATTGAGCCGCCCAAAGATGCACAAATCAAAAAGGTCGTGCCTCCATATGTTTGAGCATATAAACCATCGTAGACTACTGGAAAAATAATCTCAGGTGAGGTATTATTATCAGCTAAAAACAAGCTTTGATAATTTGAACTCAATTGATGCGTATTTCCATTAATTATTTTTTCGCAATACGTAGCACAATCGTTATACCGAGGGGTACCAGAGTAGACTTCAGCATTTAGATATAATTTAGCCATAAGAGACTGTGCAGCAGCTTGAGATGCTCGTCCATAAGGTGCGGAAGCAGCGGGTAACAATTGGTCTTCAATAGCAAGTAACTCATCCTCGACATACTGAAATAATGCCGCTCTCTCTATTCGTTTCGGTTGAAAAGCACCTACTTGATCCAACTCAGTTACAAAAGGCACATTACCAAATAAATCTAAGGCATGATAATAACTAAGTGCGCGTAAAAAGCGAGCTTCATTTCTAAATTTACGGATCATTTCAACATCTGCAGTGCTAAAACCTCTTTCCGCCAATTTTTCATCTCTTGCTTGCCAAATGAATTCATTACAAAGTGTGATTTGATAATAAATCCGGTAGTACATTCCCTT
>CANJLG010000012.1 GCA_947475095.1 Flavobacteriales bacterium | reverse complement strand
GCATTTTGAATTAGCTGTTCCTCTTTTACCACCTCTAATGCAGCAATTGCGACCTTGGCTGCAATTGGGTTTCCCCCAAATGTGGAACCATGTTGACCTGGTTGTATCACCATCATGATTTCATCATCTGCTAACACAGCAGAAACGGGGTAGACGCCACCAGAAAGCGCTTTTCCTAAAATTAAAAGGTCAGGTTTTACGTAGCTTGCTTGTCTTTCACATTGACTTTCACAGGTACAATTCCCACATACAGCCAAAAGACTTCCTGTGCGAGCGATGCCTGTTTGAATTTCATCCGCAATAAATAAGACACCATTTTCTTTGCACAATTGATGTGCTTTAGCGATGTAATCTGTTGATGGGGTATAAACACCTGCTTCACCTTGAATTGGTTCAACCAGAAATCCAGCAATATTTGGTAGTGTTAGCACCTGTTCCAATGCTGCAATATCGTTATAAGGTATGGAAATAAAACCGGGAGCATACGGCCCGAAATTTTTATTGGAGTCTGGGTCGCTAGAAAATGAAATGATGGTAGTGGTGCGACCATGAAAATTACCGTCACAAACCACAATTATCGCTTTATTCTCCTCAATGTTATTTTTTTCGTAGGCCCATTTTCTACAAATTTTAATAGCCGTTTCTACCGCTTCCGCACCAGTATTCATGGGTAGCATTTTATCGAATCCGAATAATTGGTGCATATATTCTTCGTATGGTCCAAGGGCATCATTATAAAAGGCTCGGGAGGTCAAGGTTAATTCTTGCGCTTGTGAAATTAATGCCCCCACAATCTTTGGGTGACAATGACCTTGATTAACCGCTGAGTAAGCCGAAAGAAAATCGTAGTATTGTTTTCCTTCAACATCCCAAACAAAGACACCTTCTCCTTTTGCCAATACGACAGGAAGTGGGTGATAATTATGAGCGCCGAAGCGATTTTCTTGTTCTATGTAGTGTGTTGGCTGATTAGTCATAAGGAATTTTACCGTTTATAATGGTGCCACAAAGATATAGAATTTAGCAAATTTTATATCCAACTGTACTTATTTAATAAAATAACAGTAGTTTTGCTAAATGATATTGAAAATGTTTAGCAAATTACTTTCTTGTATAGTTGCCATAACTATTTTCTTCAATTCATTTTATGGCTATGCAGTTAATAAATTAGCTGTAACATCGCCATCAAGTAAAACGGAGTGTTTTTCAGACCAATCCAAAAATCTTTCATTTCCCATTCAAGAAAATGAAGAGTCCGATGAAGAATTCAATAATTCTTCTGATGATGAGGGAGCTGAAAATCACAAGGAATTTGACCTTTCTGTTTTATATTCTAAGTTTTACGAATATTCGGCCTCTATTTTCACTTCTAAATTGGTCCTTAGGGATACGGAAAGGAAAGGCTTATTTTTTCCATTACCTCTATTTATTCAATTTCAAAATTTCAGGATTTAGATTATAACGATTAATTGTGGCATAGCCCTTATTAGAATAGTTACTAATTTAAAATAGTCTTCTTGAAAAATACCCTTTCCTTTGATTTGGATAAGGTTTTGCATGATTTAAAGCATCATCTACCAGCCCAATCCCCACTCAAAGATTTTATACATCATAATACTTTACATGCTTTTCAGCAAAGCTCCTTCCATGATGCCTTGAATCGTGCGAATGAAATATTTGGCTATAAAACCTACTTGCAATTATCGGATTATCGACAATTGTTCGAACAGGGGAAAATAAGCCAAAATGCACTTGATTACTCATTAATTGAGCACAATTCAATCCACATTAAAGAAAAAGTGTTGAATGAGATTTTTGATGAGAATGTAATTCCCCGCATCGAAAATGTGCGAAAACATTGGAAAGCATCTTTTCACATGGATATGGATGCCATGGTGCATCCTCTTTTGTTTAGAATATTAAGCAGTTATTTAGATCAGGGGATTGCGACATGGATTTCACCTTTTTCAAATGATGGTTTTTTATCTGCCATTCGACAAGTTGAAAAATCAAGTGCGACAAGTTTCTTTAGGGGTAAACATGCACGCGAATTATTACATGATGAGGAAACTTCACTATTAGACCTGTTAAGTCTTGTTGTTGGAGAAGAAAAGCTCTTTGAGCATTATCTTTTTGATCAACAATTTTCGCATCCAGGTTGGTCGGGGATGGTGGCCGTATTGTCTGAAGATGATAAGGCACTTCTTGATGGAAAGCGGATAGATTTTCAAGAGTTTATTCATTTTGAATTGTTGTTGGAAATTGATGCATTAGATTATTATTTCGGTGAAATTTGGTCCCCAATTAGTTATCGAATTAAGGAAGACATAGCTGCATTATTTGCCCCTACGTTACCAAATGAATTAGCAACTGTGCGGGCGATTTGGCAAGATGCTTATGAAAAAACCTATTACGACGAGGTGATAAATGGATTGCTTCAAAAGACATCTGTCCCTCATAAATCGACTCCTTTATTGCAATCTATCTTTTGTATTGATGATCGGGAATGTTCCTTGAGAAGACACATTGAACAGCTACATCCTGCCATAGAAACTTACGGAACAGCAGGGCATTTTAATGTGGAGTTTTATTTTCAGCCCGAGCACAGTCCTTTTTATACAAAAGTTTGTCCCGCTCCAATTACTCCTCGATTTTTAATTAAAGAAATTGAGAATCCAAGTACAAGAAAAAAAGAATGGCATTTTAATAATAAGGTTCAAGGATTGTTGCCAGGACTCTTGGCGTCCCATACGCTTGGGTTTTGGTCTGGATTGAAATTGTTAGCGTCCATTTTTAAGCCAATTCAAAATGCGGCATCTGTTTCGTCTTCTCGACATATGGATACTGCTGCAAGTTTAACGATTGAACATAAAGCAGGTGAATTTTCAGAGGATGGATTGCAAATTGGTTTTACTGTTGAACAAATGGCCGATCGTTTGGAAGGACTGTTAATGAGTATTGGACTCAACAAAAATTTCGCGCCACTTATATATATTGTTGGACATGGTTCTAGCAGTGCTAATAATACGCATTATGCTGGGTATGATTGCGGAGCATGTTCTGGTCGGCCAGGTTCTGTAAATGCAAGGGTAATGAGTTTTATAGGAAATCATGATGAGGTGCGTAAAGAATTAGTAAAGCGTGGAATTGAAATCCCTACTGCTACTCAATTTGTTGGTGTTTTACACGATACCTGTCGAGATGAAATGAGTTATTTTGACGAAGGAATAATGAATGCAGAAAATAAAAGGCTACATGCACAAAATAAAGCATATTATTTGGAAGCATTAGATTTAAATTCTCTAGAAAGATCTCGTCGTTTTGTGGTTATGGACTCTTCTAAGTCACTAAAAAAAGTGCACAGAAAGGTGAAATTAAGAGCCGTATCTTTATTTGAACCTCGGCCTGAACTGAATCATGCAACCAATACCTTGTGCATTGTTGGGCGAAGATCAGTGACGCAAGAATTGTTTTTAGATAGGCGTTCATTTCTAAATTCTTTTGATTACACTGTTGATCCAACAGGTAAATATCTTTTAGGAATTCTAAATGCAGTTGCTCCTGTTTGCGGTGGCATCAATTTGGAATATTATTTCTCAAGGGTTGATAATCAGATGTTAGGTGCTGGAACAAAGCTTCCTCATAATGTTATGGGATTAATTGGTGTCGCAAATGGTGTAGATGGAGATTTACGAACGGGACTTCCATCTCAAATGATTGAAGTACACGACCCTTTGCGATTGATGGTCATTGTAGAACATTTTCCAGCTGTTGTTTTACAAACTATGCAGCTCAATCCTGCAACTTATGAGTGGTTTAAAAATGAATGGGTTAAAATAGTGGTGCTTCATCCTACTGAAAAAAAGGCTTATTTATTTATTAAAGGAGCTTTTGTACCCTATGAAGGAATAGTGAAATCATTGACTCCAATTCAAGACGATGAATTATTGAATTTGTTGACTATGGAACACGAGAATTTACCTGTAATGGAATTAAATCATTAAGAAATGGAAAAGTTTATTCACCTCTTTATTCTTTTGCCGATCGTTGCATTTATGGTAAGTGTGATGATTCCAAAAAAACAAGAACGCCTTTTATCACGCGTTGCTTTTGTTTCGGTGGGCTTACAATTTATAGCAGCAGTGTTATTTTTGATCTTATGGATAAGTAAGGGGACTCCCATTTTAAACTTAAAAGAATTCTCAATTTATAAAGCCAATAATTATGATTTTTTTATTGATTTTTATGTCGATAAAATCACATTGGTTTATCTGCTTCTAGGTTCTTTAATTACTTTCGTTATTACGGTCTATAGTAGGTATTATCTTCACAGAGAAGAGGGATATAAACGTTTTTTTAATACCGTTCTTTTCTTTTACTCAGGATTTAACATCATCATCTTTTCCGGAAATATTGAAACCTTATTTATTGGATGGGAAATTCTAGGAATTTCTTCTTTTTTACTAATAGCATTTTATCGTGATCGATATCTTCCTGTTAAAAATGCGGTAAAAGTATTCTCAATTTATAGAATTGGGGATGTGGGATTAATATTAGCCATGTGGTTATCGCATCATTTGTGGCATGAAAACATTTCTTTTCTGAAGATAAATAATGTAGAGTTGGTACATCATCATTTGGCGGATAATTCCTTGGTTGGGTTAGCAATTGCCTTAATGATTTTTATTTCTGCTTCAGCGAAATCTGCTCAATTACCTTTTTCTTCTTGGTTACCTCGAGCTATGGAAGGTCCAACGCCCTCAAGTGCTATATTTTATGGCTCTTTGTCGGTTCACATTGGGGCATTTTTATTGTTAAGGACTTATCCATTTTGGGAGTTTCAAACAATTTTTAAGATCATTTTAATTATTTCCGGTGCGCTGACAGCTATAATTGCCACTTTTATTTCACGTGTTCAAAGTTCAATTAAAAGTCAAATTGCCTATTCTTCTATTGCACAAATTGGATTGATTTTTATTGAGATAGCTTTTGGCTTAGAAATTATTGCGCTAATTCATATTGCTGGAAATGCCTTTTTGAGAACGTATCAATTGTTGATTTCCCCCTCTGTTGTGAGTTATAAGATAAGGGAACAGTTGTATGAATATAAACCACGAATTAGAAATTTTGAAGATACTTTGCCTAAACGTATCGAAAACACCATCTTCATTTTAAGTCTTAAGGAATGGAATTTAGATAGTTTGATGTATCGTTATTTATGGAATCCGATAAAACGAATTGGGGGTAGATGGACTTGGATGAATTTCAAGTATATCTTTTATGTCATTGCATTTATGATGAGTTTGGGTCTTGTCCTTCTTTATTTTAGCGACAAAATTGATATTGAAGTCAAGCATCAATTACCTCTCTTTTTCTCAGTTTTTGGTTTTCTAATAGCCATCAAAGCCTTCTCGGAAAGAGACAGTGTTCGGAAGAGTTGGACGCTGATTTTATTTAATCATTTAGCAATAGCAATTGCTATTTCGTTCAATGCGCATTTTGATTGGATGCATCATGTTTGGTACCTGAGTGGTGTTCTTGGTTCTTGGTTTGTTGGATTAATGGTCATTAATTACCTTCGAAAAAGAGAAGTATGGATCAGTCTCAATCAATTTTACGGACATGCTTATGAACACCCCAAAACAGCATTGATTTTTCTATTGTGTTGTTTAGGTTTTGCTGGATTTCCGATTACTCCTACGTTTATCGGTGAAGATTTAATCTTTTCACATATCCATTACCATCAGGTTGGATTAGCATTGTTTACTGCTTTAAGTTTAATCATAAATGGTCTAGCCACCATTCGAATCTATGCCCGAATATTCTTGGGTCCACATGTTAAAAATTACCACGAAGTAGCCAAGCGCTCTTCTTAATGTTTATTTATTAATCTAAAATTTTAATTATGAAAAAAAGTTTGCCAAAAGATGGTTTCGAAGGTTTGAAACAAAATTTTTCAAGTGACGCGCTATCAGGTTTTTTAGTTTTCTTATTGGCGCTGCCTTTGAGTTTAGGTATCGCTGGAGCAAGTGATTTCCCTTCTATTTATGGTTTAATTACAGCAATGATTGGTGGACTTGTGGTCAGTTTCTTTGCCGGTTCTTTATTAACGATAAAAGGTCCTGCAGCTGGACTTATTGTAATTGTAGCTGGAGCTGTTTCTGAATTAGGTCATGGTAATTCAGATCTTGGTTGGAAATTAGCATTAGGAGCAGTCGTAATTGCGGGTGTTCTTCAAGTAATTTTCGGCTTATTAAAGTTAGGTTCTTTAAGTGATTTCTTTCCATTATCTGCTGTGCATGGTATGCTTGCCGCAATTGGGATTATCATTATCAGTAAGCAATTGCATATTCTAGTTGGTATGAATCCTTTAACAGAATCAGGAAAACCAATGGTGGAACCCTTGGAGTTATTGGCGGAGTTAAAAAATACTTTTGCTAATTTCTTTATGCATAAAGATGTCGCTATTGTTGGATTAGTGAGTTTGGCTATTGTATTTGGTTGGCCAATGTTGCCAGTAAAAGCACTTAAAAAAATCCCTTCTGCTCTAATTGTTTTAATTCTAGCTATTCCATTAGCTATGTATTTTGATATTCATAACATTGCAGAGGTAAAAAATAGCGCTGGAGATGTTGTTACAAAAGGTTTCTCCCCTCTTCTAGAGTTTAAAAAAGGACTCAAAGACATCATTGGAGTGAATGTTAGTTTTGAAGGAATGTCGCAGACGGGGACTTTTATAAAATTTGTGATCATGTTTGCTTTGGTTGGAAGTTTAGAATCATTATTGACCATCAAAGCCGTTGATGAGTTGGATTCATTCAAAAGAAGATCTAATACTAATAAAGACTTAATTGCTGTCGGAGCGGGTAATATATTTGCTGGCGTGCTTGGTGGTCTTCCTATGATCAGTGAGGTGGCTCGTTCGTCTGCTAATGTTAATAATGGCGCCAAAACACGTTGGGCAAATTTCTTTCATGGTGTTTTCATTTTATTATTTTTATTATTTGCCGTTTCATTTAGTGACTTAATTCCTAAAACTGCTCTAGCCGCCATGTTAATTGGCGTGGGTTGGAAATTGGCGCATCCAAAAGAATTTGGCCACATGGCAAAAATTGGATCGGATCAAATTGCCGTTTTTATTACGACCATCATTTTTACCTTAGCGACTGATTTGTTAATTGGAATTGGTGCTGGAATAATCTTAAAATTGTTATTGCATTTGGGTAGAGGGGTAAAATTCAGAAGTCTTTTTTCTGCGAAATCACAAATCCACGGAAAAACAATAACGGTTTATAACGCTGCCGTTTTTAGTAATTTTATTAAAGTAAAAAATAAAATACATTCATTTAAGTTTACAGATGATGTAATTTTGGACTTAACTGATTGCGTTTTTATTGATCATTCTGTTATTGAGACATTGTATCATATAAAAAATGATTTTACAACCGAAGGAGGTAGCTTGACCATTCTAGGTATTGAGGAATTAAAAAATATAGGTAATTCAAAGCATCATTTAGCAGCAAAGCGAAAGAAGAAATAACATGAAAAAAATAATTTCAATATTTTTCCTCGTATTATGTATAGTAGGAGGGAGCTATGCTCAAAAAACAATTTCAAATCAAACTCATGCCTGGGTTTTATATACTGGAAATCATAAAATCAGCAAGAAATTGGGCCTTCATACTGAGTACCAATGGCGTAGAGCTGATTTCTTCAACGATTGGCAACAATCTTTGGCTAGGGTTGGTTTAGAATATTATCAGAATCCAAATGTTACTTTCACAGCTGGATATGCTTCCATTATTTCGTATCAATATGGTGAACAGCCCATTAGTCATCAGTCACATGAAAACCGTATTTGGGAACAGGTAAATTTAAAGGCTAAATATGGTCGTTTTGATATGCAACATCGCTATCGGATGGAGCAACGATTGATTGATAATTGGAGTAATTCTACTGGTTCTTATGTGCAAGGAAAAGATAATTATCGAAATCGTGTTCGATATCGTATGATGGTAAATGTTCCTTTGAGTCGAAAGGAAATGGCCAATAACACCTTATTTTTAAATCTCAACGATGAGGTTTTCTTAGGTTTTGGAAAAGGGATAGCAAAAAATGTGTTGGATCAAAATCGATTCATTGCCGCCTTAGGTTGGCGATTCAATCCAAATTTTAATATCCAGCTAGGTTATTTAAATCAGATGGTATTTAAATCAGATGGAATTAAAGTTGAAAGGAACCATACGCTTTGGTTTTCTACTACTTACAACATAGATTTTACAAAATTTAAGATAAGATGTCATTCATGGCCAACAAAAAAGTCCTAAAGATTTTCTTTATGGCTTTTTTTTATGTTTTTGAATAAATTCTTGTTGAATGTTAGCGTTCGCCGAGACGTAAATATTCGGCCTTAAATTTCATGGTTTTTGATACTGAACTAAAACTATTAATTTTTAAAATTTCTGCAAGAACATTTTTGAAAAATTTCAGTTTCAGAAAGGAGTAAAAATTGTTCGCGACGAGTTTTAAATAGTTTTAAAATAATGATTTGCGAACAAAATAGAAATTTAGAGCCTTGACTTTTTTAGCTTCGCTGCTACTTCGTGGTGTTTCTTTTTTTGTCAAGGAAAAAAGAAAGACAAAAAGAATAATTATTGAAATTAAAATTAATTATCTAGTTATCAATTTGTTTAGGATTTTGATCGGTGATACGAAATAGAAAACTCAAAAATTCTTATTCTTCTCCAAATCGCTCTATAACACCTTGAGTTACGCCAGTATTTGAAAATCCTCCATCGTGAAATAGATTTTGCATGGTTACATAGCGTGTTAAATCAGAGAACATAGAAACACAATAGTCAGCACATGCAACAGCCGATGCGTTTCCTAAAGGTGACATTTGCTCTGAAAAATTAATAAATTCTTTAAAGCCTTTGATCCCTTGTCCCGCTGTAGTTACAGTTGGCGATTGTGAGATGGTATTAACACGGACTTTCTTTTTGATACCATAATGATAACCAAAAGATCGAGCGATGGATTCCAATAAGGATTTTGCATCTGCCATGTCATTGTAATCAGGGAAAATACGCTGTGCGGCAATGTAACTAAGTGCTACAACAGAACCCCATTCGTTCATCGCATCTTGTTTGTATAAGGAAGCGAGTGTTTTATGCAATGACATCGCGGAGACATCCATGGTTTGATTGTAGTAGCCGTAATTGCTTTCTGTATAATGTTTGCCTTTTCTAACATTCGGCGACATACCAATCGAATGCAGTACAAAATCAATTTTACCGCCTAATATCTCCATTGATTGAGCTACTAAATGATCAATCTCTTCTACATTCGTAGCATCAGCGGGAATTACTTGGCTATTTGTCTTGGTGGCTAAATTATTTATTTCACCCATTCTCATAGCGATTGGAGCATTGGTTAGGACAAAAATTGCGCCTTCTTCATGTGCACGTTCAGCCACTTTCCAAGCGATAGACTGATCGTTTAATGCACCAAAAATAATCCCTCTTTTTCCTTTTAATAGATTGTTAGCCATTGTTTTTATTTTTTGTCAAAAGTAATAAAAATATTAAGGTAACTTTTTTTTGTTGCTTATTATTCCATCGATGCAACTAGAAAAATTAAAGCAGAAGATGTTTGATAATTTGGATCGTAATTAAGTTCGATTCGAAAATTATTTTTATTATTGTAAGAATTAAAATTATTTATTTATGAAAAAAGTATTTTTTATTGCTGGAATTGCATTGCTTACCCTAGCTTCTTGCTCTAAAGATTGGACTTGTAAATGTACTCAAACAGGTTCTTCAGGAACAATTGTTGGTACTTCATCATCAACCGTAACGGGTAAAAAAAATGATGTTAAAACAGCCTGCGATGAGGGTGATGGTTCAGGATTTGGTTTTACCCAAGATTGCGAGATCCAATAATTGATCTTAATCAACTAATTTGATAAAGGGGCGGAAGCCCCTTTTTAGTTTCTATGAATGCGCTTGAGATTTTTTTTATCTAGAAAAATTAAAGCTGAAGTTGTTTGATAATTTGGATTATAATTAAGTTCGATTCAATAATTATTTTTACTATTGTGAGAATTATAATTAGTTAGTTATGAAAAAAGTATTTTTTATTGCTGGTATTGCAGTATTTACTCTATCTTCTTGCTCTAAAGAATGGACGTGTAAATGCACTCAAACAGGATCTTCAGGAACTGTCATTGGTTCCACATCAACTACTATAACGGGTACAAAAAATAAGGCTAAAACATCCTGCGATGAGGGTGATACAGCCAATTTAATTGATACATTTGATTGTGAGATTCAATAATTGAACTTCATCAATAAATTTGATAAAGGGGCAGGAGCCCCTTATTAGTTTCTATGAATACACTTGAAATATTTTTATCCTCCCTTGGCTTATCTTGGACATTGTCTAAGTTACTTCCTTATATTCTATTTCTTATAATTGGATTTCCCTTTTCAGTTATTTTTTACAAGAAATTTAAACTTTTAAAGCCTTTAAAGATTATTATTTCTTTGGCAATATTCGTTTTGCCATTCTTACTTTATTTTGTTTATTCTCCTATCTATCAAGGTGATTTTTCAAATTCCGGGTATACTGTTTCAAGTGAGAATCGATTCCCTGATAAAAAACAATTAACTGTTTATGTTTTATCAAATTGTCCATATTGTATTCAAGCCACTACTACGCTAAAGAATATGCTTTTTAATAATAAACGAATACAGCTCGAAATAAAAGTGATTGGAAACCAGATGAATGATAAAATAAAGTATCAAAGATTAATTAATCAAATGGGGAATGTCTCTTTATATAAAAAAGGTGATTCATTAGTGCGAGAACCTATTCAGGCTATGCTAAAACTAACCAAGGGGGAATTCCCAACGTATCTTCTTTCTGAAAATGGCCACGCTGTAAAAGCATGGCATAATGATCGTTTTGGGGTTAGGGCAATGGATGAAGTAGATCAATTTTTTCGTAAGTAACAAAAAAAAAAGCCCCTAGTTATTAACTAGAGGCTTAGCATATTTTTTTGATCGCGATTTATTCGCTAACCACTTCAAATTTAAAGCTTTGTTTAACCCCTTTGAAAAGAAGTGCTTCCGCTTCGAATGTGCCAATTTCTTTAATTGGCTCATCTTTTATTTTCAATGATTTACGGTCAATATCAAAACCTTCTTTTTTCAATGCTTCAGACAATTGAATGGTATTAATAGATCCGAAAATCTTACCATTCTCTCCAGCTTTCGTAGAAATCGTTACTGTTAAACCAGCAATTTTAGTTGCTATCTCCTCAGCTTCAGCTACTAACTTCGTTTCTTTGTGAGATTTTTGCTTCATCATATCTTCATGCGCTTTTTTGGCGCTTGCTGTAGCTAAAATTGCATATCCTTGCGGAATTAAAAAATTTCGGCCGTATCCTGGTTTTACACTAACAACATCGTTAGCATATCCAAGTTTATCTACATTTTTCTTAAGAATTACTTCCATGATTCAATACTATTTTTTGTTTTACAATCGATTATTTTAACATATCGCCAACATATGGCAAAATGGCCAAGTGACGCGCACGCTTGATGGCTTTGTTGACTCTTGTTTGAAACTTTTGAGAAGTTCCAGTGATTCGACGAGGTAAAATTTTACCCTGTTCGTTAATCAATTTCAACAAAAAGTTCGGGTCCTTGTAATCGATGAACTTGATGCCGCTCTTCTTGAATCGGCAATATTTATCCTTTTTAATATCTATATTAATCGGGGTAAGGTAACGGATATCGTTTGACATGTTAATTTTTTTACTGGGTTAGTACTATGATTGTGCAGTGGCTGATTGGCCAGATTTTGATCTTCTTCGTTCTGCGTAGGTAACATGGTCAGCATCCATTCTCACTGTTAAAAAACGCAAGACTCTTTCATCTCGTTTCATCATCAGTTCGTAATCTGCTACAACGGTACCGCCCGCTTCAAATTCTACTAAATAGTAGAAACCGGTCGATTTTTTCTGGATTGGGTACGCCAACTTGCGCAAGCCCCAGTTTTCGGAATACTTGATCTTACCTCCAAAGGTTTTGATCTCGCTTTCGAATTTCTGCACTGCTTCCTTTGCCTGATCATCAGACAAAACGGGAGTTAAAATGAAAACAGTTTCGTAAGAATTCATAAGATTTAACAATTTATTGGTTAATAATTTAGGGGTGCAAAGATACTCATTTATTTCGTTGAAGCAAATTATTAGGCACTTTTTCTCTTTCTTTTATTATGTTTGTTCCCAAACAGCTTTCATGAATTATTTTAACTCAGATTACGTCGAATTTTTCAAAGAATTATCTCAAAATAATCATAAAGATTGGTTTGATCTTAACCGTTCGCGGTATGAAAAAAATATAAAGCTCCCATTTAAGGAATTTACTCAATTAGCAATTGACTCCATGGCGTTGATAGATCCAGTTTTCAATCAATTATTAGCAAAAGATTGCATTTTTCGAATAAATCGTGATGTACGATTTTCGAAAGATAAACAGCCCTATAAACTTATGTGCTCTGCGATTATAACGCCTAATGGGAAAAAGAGTAAAGCCATTAATGGAATTTATTTTGAATTTACTCCGGAGCATGTGCGTTTTTATAGTGGAGTTTATGAAATTGAAAAAGATGATTTATTTGCCGTTCGTGAAGGAATTTGTAGCAATTTAAGTCAATTTTCTGCCTTGATAAATGCGCCTGAGTTTATAGCTACTTTTGGCCATGTTCGAGGTGAAAAAAACAAAATAATTCATCCTGATTTTAGAGAAAGTGCCCAAGAACAAGCATTAATCTTTAATAAACAATGGTATTTTTATGTCGAATACCCAGTGGAATTGCTTTTCGAAAATCAGCTTTTAGATAAATTAATGCATGCTTATCATGTTTCTCGACCGCTCGAACAGTTTTTTAATCAATTTATTCAAACGAAGTAATTCTTTTATCAAATCATTAAATTTTTGAAGCATTAGTTTAGTTCGAGCATTTTAGTATCTTTAACAGATGAAGAGAAAAATCGTGTGCGCCTTACTGAGTATCATTTCATTCTCTGTTCTTGCTCAAAAACAATCGTATCACATCGGGCAACGAGCACAAGGTGGGATCATTTATTATTTGTACGAATCGGGAGATGGTATTCAACATGGTTTAGTTTTATCTGTCATTCACCTCGCTGTTGATGTGGAGTGGGGGCAAAAAGGATTGAATGTGGAAGAATGTGAAAGTAATTGGAATGGACAGGCGAATACTGAAGCTATTTTAAAAGCAGATTCCACTGAGTATATTGCTGCTCGTCTTTGCGCGAACTACAGCTATGATGGTTATTCTGACTGGTATTTACCAGCGCTCCATGAATTATCCGCTATTAAACAGAGTTCATATTTAGTAGACCGTACCTTGTCTCAACTAGTTGATGCAGAACCTATGGTGTTGGATTTGTATTGGACCTCAACCCAATCTAACGAGATGGCTGCTTGGTTTTATGATTTTAAGGATGATAAACCGTCAAATTATTACGATAAAACCAGTAAATTTTTAGTACGGGCCATTCGTGCATTTTAAATTGAACCTAAATTATAGCGTATGAAATATCTCTTCCTTTTTTTAGCAACTTGTTTAATTAAACTTTCTTCATTTGGACAACTAACAGGTCTCTATGGTTCTGATACCACAACATCTGTAGCGGCAAGAGATTATTTCAATGATTTTGCCTTTGATGCGAATGAAAATTGTTATGCCGTTGGTGGAACAGATAGAACCCTAAGCATGGCTGGTGGAACGATTTATTATTATGGATTATGGATGAAAATAGATCCTTCGGGCAATGTATTGCAGGCAATGAAATTGAACTTTGAGGAGATAAATAAGATAATACCAACAAGCGATAATAATTTTATCATTATCGGAAGTGGTACAGGATTATTGTGCAATGGGGTTTGTAAAAAGGATATGTACATTGCTAAAATTTCTCCAAATGGAACCATAATTTGGGGGCGCTCCTTTGGAAATGCTATAAATGATGGAAATGATATTGCGTTTGATATTCAACCTGACAATTTAGGAAATTATATTGTTGCTGGGGAAGTGTATAATACCCAGTATAATCTAAAATCATTCATCTGTAAGTTGAATTTAAATGGAGATACCTTATGGACAAGGAGTTTTGGTTCAACAAGCGGCCAACAATTGATTCAAACCTTAAGTGTACGAGCCAATGGCGAAATTTATGTTGGCGGGTCGGGGTCGAATGGAAGCGGAGTGCTACTTTCAAAATTAACAAGTAATGGGGATCTTTTATGGTCGAAATCGTATGCAAATTATGGTAGAATTTATGGAATGTACGAGCAAGCGGATCAATCCTTAACGCTTGTAGCGAATAATCTGGTCAACAATTATTATGTCTTGACGCTATTAAATGTAGATGGGGTAGGCGCTGTAAATTGGTCAAAACAACTAACCTTGGATCTGCCCGCGAGTGAAATATATGTGCGCTCTACCCATCAAGATGCCCAAAAAAATCTTTATATCACAGGATATCATTACAATAAAACTTCTTATACAGGAGATTGGCCCTTTCTTTTAAAAACAAATAACCTTGGAACAGTTTTATGGGCTAAATCATACGATGAGCATTTTGGCACTGGGAAGAGTATCAAGGAACATCCAAGTTTGGGAATTGTTTGGGCCGGAGAACACATTAGGGCATATGGTAACGTTACGCAACCAGACGCTTGGATTGTTCAAACAGGCACTGATGGATATTCGGATTGTTTTCAAACGATAGGTACCCTTTCACAAAATGTGGCACTTGTTCCGCTTACAAAATTTTATACGCGAATGAGCAGCTATATCACGGCAACTCCAATGCCGAGTACAAGTCCTTTAATCGTGTATTCAGTTGATAAATGCATGCAAAACTCCTTGGAGATAACAGAACATACCACCTTTCAATTTATAAATTTGAATGCATCTTTGATTTTTAAAATTCAAGATGAAGAATTTTTTGTTCGAGTTACTGATGGTCAAGGAAGGGAATTGGCAAATGTTGTCTTGAACAATATTGAAAATACAATAAGTACTCAAAATTGGCATACAGGAGTTTATTTTTTAAGCATCTCATCTGCAACTAAAAGCACAACACAAGCAATCTATGTGCAAAGTTTCGATTAATTAGTGTTTTATGCGCACGTCTTCTCGGCTTTCATGCACAAGCTCTGCTGCAGATATTTAGTTTTTCGATTATACTTGATTCATACTCGCATTAGCAATTGAATCTAGTTTTTATTATCTTCACAAAAAGTACTACACAAGGTAGTTGAAGCTACCACTTATCAATTTAAACGCTAGGCTTATGAAATCTCTTATTTTATCAATAATTGTATTTACATACTTACCTGTATTTTGCCAATTTAATATTCCCTCACCCATAATAAATGTTGGGAATTATATAATTACTGATACCGTTTACATGGATCCTCAAGGCAGCGATTCTAACCTTGGGACATTTTCTTCTCCTTTACAAACATTTACTGCCGCTGTTCAAATGTTGCCATGGGGAACTGCAGGAATTAATGGGGGGCATGCATATGGCTTAATTATGTTGAAGCCAGGATTTTATCAGACCACATCAGGATTTCAGCAATATGCTAATAACTGGCAAAATAATAGTGTCTATAAAGATATTAGCGTCGAAGGAATAGGTAACGTTATCATTGGTGGTACAGTAGCCAATTTATCAACGGGCCACTTACTTCAGTTGAGCGGTGACCATATTTTTGTAAAAAATATTACATTACAATATTCTTCAGGAATTGGACTTTTAATTGCAAGAGAAAATCCTCGTCAACGAAATATATTAATCGATCATGTGACGGTAGACCATGTCGGGTCTTTTTCCATGTTGACCATAGGAGTCGATACGATATCCATCATAAATTCAAAGTCTCTGTATGCAAGTAGGATTGGGTTTGAAAATTCAACATCTCCTTGTCAATGGCCCAGTGGAATTAAATTATTGGACAATTCAACTTGTATTGTAAACAATTGTGAAGTAGCGTATACCCGCGGGGAAGGATTAAACTTTCAAAATAGTACCCTATGTAATGCATACAACAATCATTTACATGATAACAATTTGAATTTCTATGATGAAAATTCATCCAAAATTATGTTTCATGAAAACTTGATCTATAATACACCTAACATCGGATCGCAATATTGGCGGGGCTGTCTGGCTGATACAACAGCTATTTGGTCGGGAGATGGAATCTTAATTGCAAACGAAGGATCCTGTTCAACTGGATCAAATCCAGTATTTGAAAATTGTAAAACAAAATGTAGCTTCCCAACTGTTTATTACCCTAACGTCGATAGCATTTTTATTTATAATAACATATTACAGAAAGTAGGTTCAGGGATTTCTTTTTGGGAGGGGGTAACAAGCATTGTCGGAATTAATTGTATCAAAAATGTCTTTGTTTTTAATAACACTTTCATAGAAACAATGGGAATGCCCGGGGCGAGCAATAGCGGTTTTGTTAAATTTTTCTTTCCAAGTTATAACCTTATTGCTAATAGCTTTTATGGCAGTATGGAAAACATACAAATTTTTAATAATATTTTCACCTTTGACACTTTGACTTATGCTACTATGCAGCCATTTAAAAAAACGCTTCACCCCAATCATCCAACGCCTAATGCCATTTCCTTTTCAAATAATTTATGGATCAAGACGCATCCTTCATTGGGACTTGGTGATGAGGTGAGATCAACGATGCCCGTATCAAGCTATTCATTACTGGATTCTGTCAATTCTATAACTCCGTGTTTTGATCAATCGTATTGGGTAAAGTCAGTTCCCGCAACAATTCCTTTTTTAACCATTGATTATTTGGGTCAAGCTAGAACCAGTCCAACCACTAATGTTGGCGCCATTGAATATAAGCTTGATTGCTCTAGTCTTGGACTCAACGATTTTGCTACTACCATTGAGAAACCGCTCTTATTTCCTAATCCTTGCCTTAGTTGTAATAGCGTTAGGATTCCTAATTTACCAGAAGATAAAGTTTTATCGTATGTCGTATATAATTCCTTGGGCTTGGAGATTTTGACTGGCGTGTTAAAAAACAATTCATTTGAAACAAATCTATTGCCATCAGGTGTTTATTATGTTCAATTGAGAGGAGAAAGTAAATCGCCCTTCCAAAAGTTAATTATTCAAAAATAATTTTGTGTGTGTTTACGAGTAAAGGCTTGACTTTATTGGTTCTGCTTCAGAACATGAATAAATTTCCTTTTAATACGTACTGAAAAGCATCATTACTCCTTCTAAAAGATCAAGTGAGGCTTTTAAGATGAATAAGTAATAAATCGGCACCATTGCTTTGTTTAAGTAGAGATAAAGCACCAAAACGCTAAATGGTATGAATGCTAGAAAATCAATCATTGCAATTTGACTAGCAATCAGTAGGGCTAAGAGCAAACAAAAGCTTAACCATTCCAGCATTTTTTTCGGACGAATCAGCACACCAAACAATACGATTAATAGGAGAAGATGCACCAACTTAAATACATCTGGCCAAATGGAAGCAATGAAAATTTCTAAGTTTTGTCCATCAATAAAAATTTCCAACATGAATGGCTTTGAGGCAATAACAAAGAGTAGGGCGCTAAGAAAAAGCCCCAAAAGAAGGCGTGTTTTTCGATTATCCGCCCAAAAAAGAAAGCGAATTCCTACGATGAAAACAATAGAATCAAATAAGGGAAATGGGAGAACAAGGAATCCCTTTTCTAGGAGGATGATAAAGCCATACAAAAGTATCGTAAGTAAACTTAGAAATACAATTCTAGCTTCACGTCCCATTTATTTACCTAATTGTTCGTAGATAAAATCAAAGGTGGAAAGAATAACAGGTTGCCCATCTACCACAGCAATATTATGTTCAAAATGTGCACTTGGCTTCCCATCTGCTGTAACGATGGTCCATTGATCTTCTAATGTGATTACTTTTTCTGTACCCATATTAATCATGGGCTCTATGGCAATGGTTAATCCATTTTGAATACGTTTTCCTCTACCTCGTCTTCCATAATTAGGAACTTGAGGTTCTTCATGAAGTGCTTTTCCTAGCCCGTGTCCAACTAAATCGCGAACTACTCCGTATCCATTTGCTTCTGCATGTTGTTGAATGGCAAAACCAATATCTTCGATTCTATTTGCTGTAGTGCATTGCTCAATACCGAGATAAAGGCATTCTTTCGTTACCTCTAGTAATTTTTTTGTTTCTGGTGCCACCTCTCCTATTTCAAAGGTAAAAGCGTGATCACCATAATATCCTTTGTAAAGAGAACCGCAATCAACAGAAACAATGTCGCCGTCTTGAAAGGGTCGGTCAGTTGGTAAACCATGCACTACTTGCTCATTTACTGAAATCAGTAAAGTACTAGGACAACCATATAAACCTAAAAAACCCGGAATAGCATTTTGCGAACGTATGTAGGCCTCTGCCATTTTATCTAAACTGATTGGCGTTGTACCAGGATGCATGTGCTTTGTAATGAGCCCTAAGGTTCTGCTCACAATTTGAGCTGCTTCACGCATGATGCTTATCTCATCAGCGGTTTTGTATTTGATTGCATTATTGGATAGAAAGGACATAAAGGCAAAGGTAATGAAACTAATTGTATCATAGATTATGTAGCCAATCCATCGTATTGATGTTATCGGCATATTCGTCAATTTTCGGTTCTTGTGTACTTCCAAAAATCTTATGATTTTCACCTACAATACATTGGATCTCCTCTTGGTGTTTTGCAAGATACTCTGCTATATCTGTTGAATTAGCGTAATAATGATAATTAATCATGCCGATAGGAGCATGTAAAATGTTACTTTCTTTAAACAGCACAAAATTATTATCAAGAAAGGCTTCTAAATTCATCAAGTGAATCGTTTTGTGGTAGTCGTAATTGTTCCCGTATTTTTTGTTATTAATCACTGCAGAGTAGCTAATGAGTTGTTCAAAAATAGTATTAAGGGAATAGTCGTTTGGGAGTAGTATGTGGCTAACATTTCTGCATCCTCGACCGAAATATAAAAATATATCCTTCCCTAAAAGCGTTAATTCTTCTGGACTTTCTTTGCCACTTAAAATAGCCACAGAACTTCTATTACCTCTGAATAAATGAGGGACCTTGGAAAAAAACGATTTGAAATGAACGATAGATGCACTTCCTCCGGTTGCAATGACTGCGTCAAAAGAGGCTAATTTACCGTCGGCGATTTGAATTTTATCTGCAAAGCGAGCATCTATTTTTACTAAAATCTCATAAATAAAATGAAAGAGTCGATTGTCTTCAGAGCTCAATTTTATTTGGATAGAATAACCGGAAAAGAGTACACAGATAAAATCATGAAATCCAACCAATGGTATGTTTCCGGCCATTATTACAGCGATGGTTTTTTTCTTTTCGTGATATGGATAGCTAGCAAGCCAATTTTCTAGGGTTTCTTCATTAAGCCATTGAGCCAGGTTGATAAGGGATATTCGAACTAGTTCTTCGGTGTGCCATCCATTGTGAAAAATTTCTCTTTGAATGGCTAAATTAAACTGCTCGTAAGAGGTAGCGTTGCATTTTAGTTCAGCTGAATATGGGCGATCATTGCCTAATTCGGTCATGACCTTACCCAAGGCGCAAAAACTTGAAATTAATTCAGAACAATTCATCGTGCAAAGGTAAGTGCTTTTTTTCTTTCAAAACCAAAAGGCTATTTCGTTTAAGCTCCTTATATTTGTAAAATAAAAAGATAGTCACAAATGGCAATAATGATTACAGATGAATGCATTAATTGTGGGGCTTGTGAACCAGAATGTCCTAATAATGCAATTTATGAGGGAGGTGCAGAGTGGAAATATGCTGATGGCACCTCGCTTAAGGGAATGTTAACCACGTTAAATGGGGATGAGGTAGATGCTGATAATGCATTTGCTCCTGTTAACATGGACGTTTATTACATCACTCACGATAAATGTACAGAGTGTATGGGTTTCCATGACGAACCTCAATGCGCTGCTGTTTGTCCTGTTGATTGTTGCGTGGACGACCCTGATTATCGTGAATCAGAAGATGAATTGTTGGCTAAAAAGAACTTCATGCACCTTTAATGGTATAGCCTTCAATATTTGTAAGGTTTTTATACTTTTAAAATAGTTTTACCAAAGATAATTTAAGCTCAATGTAGGATGCTCCAACGCCTCGTGATGAATAGTTGGCATCATGGATGCTAAAACCATCTCTATTCCTGATGATATCGCGAATTTCCTGAATTAACTTCCCTTCCCCAATTCCATGAATAACGATGAATTTGCTTATTTTTTTCTGAATCATTTGATTGGTAAAGTGCTTGAAGGCATCGATTTGCAAAAGAAATTTATCGTGCGAACTGAGGGATGAATCACTTGCGACGAGTTGTTCTATATGCAAGTCAATCTCAGGAATTGCCTGAGGAGTTCCCTTCTGTATTTTTGTAAGCTGTATGGTTTCTTTATTTGGAATAGTTCCTTGTATTGGAAATTCTGTTCTTTTTACTAATTCTGTTCTTTTTACCCGATGTTCAAATGAGAATTCATCCTTTACGATGGCGAAATTGGTATGGATTTCAATGACTATGAATAGTCCTGTTTCTTTTAATAATGATACTTTTTCGCCAATTTCGAATAACATAGGTAAATATACTGATTGCTACCAAATGCTATTATAAGTTAAGCCTTTCTTTTTTGCTTGACAAAAAAAGAAACACCACGAAGCTAAAAAAGTCAAGGTTCTGTATTTCAATTTTTCCGCCGAGACGTACGCTAATACTCACTAATTTCTCACTATTGTCCGATAAAAATCGGACCTTATTTTCTTTGTCCTTTTGTCTTGATACAAAAGAACGAAAAAATCAAGTCGCTGATTATTCTTCAATACACTCCACTCTTGAAATAAGACCGTTTCAGCGATCTCTGCGAGCTTCATTACGGTTCCCTTATTTAAATTCGCTTCACTTTATCAGAATAATAGGCGACAGGAGAAAAAAACAAATAAATTATTTAAAATGAAAGCTTGCATAAGAGAATGATTGTATTGAACTAAGACTTGGGTACCGTGAGGTAGTTCGGTAGAAATCACCGAAAGGGTCAAGTCTTAGAATTGGAGAGAATGAACGCATGCCACTTTCGAGTTTTTTTGCTACTTTTTTTGCGGAAAAAAAAGTAGGGTAAGTAGCAGCGAAGCTAAAAAAGTCAAGGTTCTGAATTTCTATTTTCCCTTCCTGGCGTAAGCTAATATTCATTAACTAGTTCTCACTTCGAATGAATTCTTAGTTTTTAACATTAATTTATTTAACACTACGATTACTCAATTTAAATAATAACTTAATCAATTCGTACTACATATTGCGTCGGTATTGTCCACCAACTGCAAATAAAGAAGAAGTAATTTGACCAAGTGATGCATATTTCGCTACTTCCATCAATTCATCAAAAATATTGGTGTTATTGATAGCGGCATCTTGAATTTGGCTTATTTTTTTATCAAATTCTTCCTTATTCATGACATGCAAATTTTGGAGCATGCTTATTTGATATGCTTTTTCTTCTTCGGTTGCCCTGATCACTTCTTTGGGAAGAATAGTTGGCGAGCCTTTTGAACTTAAAAAGGTGTTTACACCGATAATTGGAAATTCTCCCGTATGTTTTAAGGTTTCGTAATACAAGGATTCTTCTTGTATCTTCGATCGTTGGTACATCGTTTCCATGGCACCTAGTACTCCTCCGCGTTCGGTAATTCGGTCAAATTCCATTAAAACAGCCATTTCAACGAGTTCCGTTAATTCTTCAATGATGAATGAACCTTGCAATGGATTTTCATTATTTGCTAAGCCCAACTCTTTGTTGATAATCAACTGAATCGCCATTGCCCTTCTAACGGATTCTTCTGTTGGGGTAGTAATAGCTTCATCGTATGCGTTGGTATGCAAGGAATTACAATTGTCGTAAATGGCATACAGTGCTTGTAATGTGGTACGAATATCATTGAAATCAATTTCTTGCGCATGCAAGGATCGCCCTGATGTTTGAATATGATATTTCAACATTTGAGCCCGAGGATTCGCATGGTATTTTTTAGCTAAGGCTTTCGACCAGATCCTTCTAGCTACTCGGCCAATCACAGCATATTCAGGGTCGATTCCATTCGAGAAAAAGAAAGATAGATTTGGACCAAAATCATTAATGTCCATTCCTCTGCTCAAATAATATTCTACGTAGGTGAATCCATTTGCTAGGGTAAAGGCTAATTGCGTAATAGGATTCGCACCTGCTTCTGCAATATGGTAACCAGAAATTGAAACGGAATAGAAATTACGAATTTGATTATTAATAAAATATTGTTGAACATCTCCCATTAATCGGAGTGCAAATTCTGTAGAAAAAATACAGGTGTTTTGCGCTTGGTCTTCTTTAAGAATATCGGCTTGTACTGTTCCTCTTACTTGAGCAAGTGTCTCTTTTTTTATTTGATTATATATTTCTAAAGGAAGTACTTGATCACCGGTAATGCCAAGAAGAAAAAGACCAAGACCATTATTCCCTTGGGGTAAATCGCCATTATATTTTGGTCGCTCAATTCCTTTTTGCTTGTATAAAGCAACAATTTTAGTTGAAATTTCTTTTTCTAGGCCATTTGCCATGATGTATTTTTCACAATTCTGATCGATGGCAGCATTCATGAAAAAAGCAAGCAGCATAGGAGCGGGGCCATTTATAGTCATGGAAACCGAGGTTGCAGGATGCGATAAGTCAAAACCGGAATAGAGTTTCTTAGCATCATCCAGACAACAAATAGAAACGCCGGAATTACCTATTTTTCCGTATATGTCGGGCCGAATAGCTGGATCATTTCCGTATAAGGTAACTGAATCAAATGCGGTAGATAGGCGCTTGGCTGGAAGGCCTAAACTTACGTAATGAAAACGTTTGTTAGTGCGCTCAGGTCCACCTTCTCCTGCAAACATTCTGGTTGGATCTTCGCCTTCTCGTTTGAAAGGGAACAATCCTGCAGTATAGGGGAATTCACCTGGAAAATTTTCTTGTAAGCCCCATCGCAAGATATCGCCCCAACTTCTGTATTTTGGACTAGCTACTTTTGGCAGTTGCGTTTGAGATAATGATGTGGTGTGCGTTTGAATACTTAACACTTTATCCCTTACATTAAATTTGAAAATTGGATCTTTAAAAGTTTGCTTCTTTGCTTCCCACTCTTGTAAAAACGCCCAATTTTTAGGGTCGAAATTTAGTTTTTCTTTCTCAAATACTTCTTGTAACTGTTTTATCAGTCGATCTTTATCCTCCATTTCGGAATTTTTAATGGACTGCATTGAAACGTGCAATCCGTATAAATTTTCCGCGACTTCTACTTGCTTGTTGACCCAATTATCATAGGCTCGATTATTTTCTGAAATTTCTGATAAATAGCGGGTTCGTTCTGGTGGAATAACATAGATTTTTTCCGACATTTCTGACGTAATGACAAGCGAGGAGACAAGGGGGGCATTTGTCATGGAGACAATTTTATCCATGATTACTTTGTAGAGCGAATTCATTCCTGGATCATTGAATTGCGAAGCAATTGTTCCATATACAGGCATGCTATCAACGCTTTCATCCCACAAGTTGTGGTTTCGCTGGTATTGTTTTCTAACGTCTCTGAGGGCATCTAGTCCACCTCGTTTATCAAACTTATTTAAGGCAATGACATTTGCGAAATCCAACATGTCAATTTTCTCTAGCTGAGTTGCGGCACCATATTCTGGTGTCATAACATATAGTGAAACATCTGAGTGGTCTAATATTTCTGTATCTGACTGACCAATCCCTGAGGTTTCAATAATAATGAGGTCGTATTTGGCCACTTTTAAAATACTAATGGCATCTGCTACGTGTTTTGAAAGGGCTAAATTAGATTGTCTTGTGGCTAGCGATCGCATGTAAACACGGTTGCTGTTGATTGAATTCATTCGAATTCGGTCGCCGAGAAGGGCACCTCCTGTTTTTCTTTTCGATGGATCTACTGAGACAACTGCAATTTTTTTATCCAAAAAGTCGTGAAGAAAACGCCTAACGAGTTCATCTACTAAAGATGATTTCCCTGCACCTCCAGTTCCTGTAATTCCTAATACAGGAATTTTTGAGTCCTTGGCGATTTCTTTAATTTCATTTATTTCATTGAGGTACAATGCCGGAAAATTTTCGGCAGCAGAAATAACTCTTGCTATTGCCGGGATCACTTGGTTTTTAACTTCCGAAAATTCATTTGTCAATTTATCACCAAGTGCAAAATCACATTGTTTGATGAGGTCGTTTATCATTCCTTGCAGGCCGAGCTTTCTTCCATCATCAGGGTGGTAAATTTTCGTAATACCGTAATCCATTAATTCTTTAATTTCAGCTGGTAAAATGGTTCCGCCTCCACCTCCAAAAATTTTGATGTGAGGAGCTCCTTTTTCTTTCAGTAAATCTGACATAAACTTGAAGTACTCGATATGCCCACCTTGGTAGGATGTCATTGCAATGGCATGCGCGTCTTCTTGAATGGCACAATCAACTACTTCTTCAACAGATCGATCGTGGCCAAGGTGAATGACTTCGCATCCTGTTGCTTGAATTATTCGCCGCATGATATTGATGGCAGCATCGTGGCCGTCAAAAAGCGAAGCAGCCGTTACAATACGGATTTTATGAATGGGTTGATAGGGACTTTCTTGTTTCATATCAGTGGCAAAATAATGCTAAACGAGCAAATTTACAAAAAGCCATTCACTCTATAAGGTCAATTTTATTCTTTTCTGCTTGGAATATAGACTCATTTAGTTTTTCAAATGGCAATTCCGCATGAAGCATATCCTTTATTCTGGTCTTTTCAAAGTATGTCTGCGCGCGAATATGGAATATAAATCCTTTGTTTTGAATGAATTGTATTTCAATAAATTCGATTTCGGATAAAATTTTGTAAAGTGATTTGCCGTTCGACAGTTTTCTGTAGGCAGGAAACGAATGCGTGCGCACCATCTTACTTAACATTTATTGAAAAGGGTGCTTTCTCAATGAAATAACCGATTTCATACAAGGGTAAATTTTCACTTTGGAATAGCTGAATTAGTTTATCTTTTTCGTTTGGAGTAATGGAAAAAAGTAGCCCTCCATTTGTTTGAGGATCACTTAGGGTTAATAATGATGAATCCTCCACGCCAAGTACCTTATCTCCATACATTTTCCAATTTCGCATCGTGTTGTCTGGATAGATCCACGCATCTGCTAATTCTTTTACTCCTTCAAGCAAGGGAACTTTTTCTCTATACAGGTTTGCACTTATTCGACCGTTATCGGTCATTTCAAGTAAATGACCCAATAAGCCAAAACCAGTTACATCGGTCATGGCTGAAACAAAGTTTAAAAGCCCTAATTTTTCACCTATTTTATTCAGCTGACAGCAATTTTGTATAAAATCGTTCATTAGTTGCGGATTTTCCATCCCACGTTTTATGGCTGTTGCTGCAATGCCAGTTCCGATAGGTTTCGTTAAAAAAATAAGATCGTTTTCTTGTGCTGTATTATTTTTCTTAATATTTTTTTTGTCAACAATTCCATTTACTGCAAGACCAAAAATGGGCTCTTTATTTTCGATGGAATGTCCACCAGCAAGGGTGATTCCTGCTAAATTACATGTTTCGGTTGCTCCTTTTAAAACTTCAGAAGCAATATGTATTGGTAATACCGAGGTTGGCCAAGCAAGAATACTTAACGCAAGAATAGGTTTGCCACCCATAGCGTATACATCGCTGATAGCATTTGCTGCAGCAATTCGACCGAAATCGTATGGAGAATCTACGATAGGTGTAAAAAAATCGCAGGTGCTAATTAAGCAAAGAGAATCATTAAGCGCGTATACAGCGGCATCGTCGGCACTTGAATTCCCAACCAGTAGATTTTTAGAATTGATAGCAATTACTCCTTGAAGTAGTTCTTTTAATTCACCCGGTGGAATCTTGCATCCACAGCCTCCTCCTTTGGTAAATTCTGTTAATTTTATTTCGTTATTTTCCATTGGTAATATTGACTAAGAAATTGGCGATTTCTGTATAGTTTTTTGAAGGGCAATCAATTGTTATTTTTTCACCTAGGGGATTGATTTCTTTATGGTAGGAATAGGCTTTATCGTAATAATTTAGTGCAATGGAAAAAGCATTTTTAACTTCATTGTTATCAAGAAATTCTATTGCTTTCTTGGCATGTTGCGGTCCGAGTCGTTTGGCTATTCGAAGGGTGCAAATTTTCAGTTCATCAATCGAAAAATCGCCGTAATCTACCATGATTTGATCGAGTCGTTCCTCAAAGGAACTATCTAAAAAATAATGGGGTGCTTCCCTCATTTGATTCCAGATTCCTTCGGGGATAATTTTTGCACCAATTGTTCTGCTTTCATCTTCTAACCAAAGAGTATTCTTTCCGATTGTGATAAGCTGTTGTGCTAGGTTGTTTTCAAACTGTTCTTGGCTAGGTTGTGGTTCCATTCCCAATGCACCAAAAGAAGAACCTCTGTGGTGGGCTAATTTTTCTAAATCAATGCAAAAAGCAGTCGTTTTTTCTAGTTCGTCAAGAATATGCGTTTTTCCACTCCCGGTCATACCTCCAAGAATGGCAATGTTATAGGGTCTATCAAAAGTTTCTTGTACATGTTTCCGGTAAGATTTGTAGCCACCAATTAGAACCGAAACCCTGAGTCCAAAAAACTCCATTAGGTAAGTAAAAAAACCGCTTCGCATACCTCCTCGCCAGCAGTGAACAACAATATTTTCGCTATTTTCGGCTAATTTTACGGCTAATTTAAGTCGCTTACTGAGATGGGGCCCACTCAATTCTAGTCCTTTAAGAATTGCGTATTTTTGGCCATTTTGCTTAAAGCTAGTACCTACTATTTTACGTTCTTCTGTGTTTAAAATAGGGATATTTATTGCACCTGGAATATGTCCTTTTTCAAATTCAATTTCGCTTCTGACATCAATAATTAAGCTTTTCTCTAATAAATCCCAAGAGAATGCAATTTTGCTCATTTTATTGATTTGTTAGGCTAATTTATGAATAAAATTTATTGATATTTCATTGAAAATATCGGCTTTTTCAATGTTTACAACGTGACCACAGTTGGGAACAATACTCAAGGACATTTTTGGGTTTGAGATTACAATTTTCTTAACAGGTTCTAAGAACATATGGTCCTCGCTACCCATAATATACATGGTTGGTTTATTATTGTTCTGGTGTTCTACTCTATTAAGATAGGCGGTTAATCTGGCCGTTAACTTAAACCACCGATTAAATTCATGCGTCATCACTTTTTTAGCTTCGTTAATGAAAATTAAACGAGATTTTTTATGATTTTTTTTAGGCATTATGACCCTTGCTAATAAAGTGTACAGCGTCATGTAAGGAAGAAATGGGTTTAAAATTCGCCCAATTCTTAAAAGCAGACGTGATTTTATATTTAAGCGCGTTATGGCACCCGAAAATATCATCGATTTAACAAGGTTGGGTTTAAGGTCAAAGATTTGATAAATGATAATTGATCCTAAGGAAACACCAATAAAATGAGCGCCATTAATTTTGTTATGTTCGACAACTTCTATTACGTCTTCAGCAATCATTTGAAAACTATAGTTTTTTGTCGGTTTTATTTCTTTTGATTTGCCGTGACCTCTTAAATCAATTAATAATACATTAAAGTTTTCGGCATATGCTTTTACTTGTTTGTGCCAAATAGCAGAGCTTCCGCCAGCACCGTGTATAAAGACACACCATTCGGTGCTTGTTGTATTAAGTATTTTTTTAAAATAAAGCATGTGCAATGTTAAGAAAAAAAAAGGACACGAAATTCGTGTCCTTTACTTGTAAGATTTGTTTACTTCTTATTTTTTGTCTTCCACTTCTTCAAAATCAACATCGGTTACTTCATCTTGTGGATTAGTTTCCTCAGTTGATGCAGAACTTTGACCTTCATTTCCTTCCCCTCCTCCGGCATTCGCCGCGTTATACATTTCTTGAGAAGCTGCTTGGAAAACAGTGTTTAGTTTTTCCATAGCTGGCTCTAAGTTCTCAACGTTTTTAGCATCAAATTCTTTTTTAAGTTCGGCTAAAGCATCTTCAATAGGCTGCTTTTTATCCGCAGGAATTTTATCACCGTATTCTTTTAATTGACGTTCCGTTTGAAAAATTGTGGAATCTGCTTTATTAACAATTTCTACTTCTTCTCTTTGTTTCTTGTCTGATTCAGCATTTGCCACTGCTTCTGCTTTCATGCGTTGAATTTCTTCATCTGATAATCCTGAAGCAGATTCAATTTTTATGGATTGTTGCTTCCCTGTCCCTTTATCTTTCGCAGAAATATTCATTATTCCGTTTGCGTCTATATCGAATGTCACTTCAATTTGTGGAACTCCTCTTTGAGCTGATGGAATATCTGTTAATTGAAATCTCCCTAAGGTTTTATTATCATTTGCCATGGATCGTTCTCCTTGCAATACATGAATATCTACGGAAGGTTGATTGTCAGATGCAGTAGAAAAAACTTCTGATTTTTTTGTAGGTATTGTTGTGTTGGCATCAATCAATTTGGTAAAAACACCTCCCATTGTTTCAATTCCTAATGAAAGAGGAATAACATCTAACAACAATACGTCTTTTACTTCTCCTGTTAATACACCTCCTTGAATAGCGGCGCCTAAAGCAACTACTTCATCTGGATTAACTCCTTTTGAAGGGGCTTTGCCAAAGAAACGTTCAACAGCAGCTTGAATAATTGGGATTCTTGTCGATCCACCTACTAAAATTACCTCGTCGATATCACTCGGAGTTAAACCTGCATTTTTTAAGGCTTTCTTGCATGGAGCAATTGTTCGTTCAACGATTGATGAAATTAATTGTTCAAATTTCGATCTTGTTAATGTTCGAACTAAATGCTTTGGCATGCCATTTACTGGCATAATATACGGTAGGTTTATTTCTGAAGATGTCGTTGAGGAGAGTTCAATTTTTGCTTTTTCAGCTGCTTCTTTCAAGCGTTGTAATGCCATCGGATCTTGACGTAAGTCTAAACCTTCCTCATTTTTAAACTCTTCTGCTAACCAAACAATGATTGCCTCATCCACATCATCTCCACCAAGGTGAGTGTCACCATCGGTTGCTAATACTTCAAATACACCATCACCTAATTCTAAGACAGAAACGTCATGTGTTCCTCCTCCGAAGTCAAATACTACTATTTTTTGATCAATTCCTTTCTTATCTAATCCATAAGCAAGTGCCGCAGCTGTTGGCTCATTGATTATTCTTTTTATCGTTAATCCTGCAATTTCACCTGCTTCTTTTGTTGCTTGGCGTTGGGCATCATTAAAATACGCAGGAACAGTAACAACGGCTTCTGTTATTTCATGTCCTAAATAATCTTCAGCTGTTTTCTTCATTTTTTGAAGAATCATAGCAGAGATTTCTTGCGGAGAATACTTTCTATCGTCTATTTCTACACGAGGTGTATTATTGTCGCCTTTCACAACTTTGTAAGGAACGCGAGCAATTTCTTTTTTACACTCATCGAAGCTAGATCCCATGAATCGTTTGATTGAAGAGATGGTCTTCGTTGGATTTGTAATCGCTTGTCGTTTTGCTGGATCACCTACTTTTCGTTCTCCTCCTTCAACGAATCCTACAACAGACGGTGTTGTTCTTTTTCCCTCTGAGTTAGCAATTACTACTGGCTCATTTCCTTCCATAACTGATACACATGAATTTGTTGTACCTAAGTCAATTCCAATTATTTTTCCCATTTTTTTTAAATTTTATTTTATTGAACTTCTCCCCTAAAGTCAATTTATATGCCACGTGTATTTTTTTTAAATCAAGTGACAAAATCAGGAAAAATGCACGAAACGAGTGACTATTTGTCAGAATTTATGACAAATTTATATTTTTACGAAGCGCTTGGTTTCGAGAAAGTCTTTGTCGTTGGTAAGGCGGATTAAATATAATGCTGCTTGAAAGTTAGCAATAGTGATGTGGGTTTGCTTACTATTTTCATCGAGTTTTCCTGTGTTAATGATTCTTCCATTTAGATCGTAAATTTCATATCGAATATTTTTCGCTAGTGTGGAGTTGTTGTGCGCAAGGGTAATGCTTGTTGAACTTGGGGATGGAAAAAGTGTAAATTCAATGGTCGGTCCGTCTGGTGGTGGTGGAATTAGTTTAAAGATGGCGGTGAAGATTGTTGAGTCCAAATCTACGTTGCTTTCAAATGTCGGATTTAATGTGTCAGCGATTAAGGGATGGGGCATCCACTTGACAAAACTGTAGCCTGAATCAGCTAATGCTGTAAGTCGGATGGGAACACCATCGAAATAAATTCCTTCCCATGGATAAATTCTGGGCTGAATGGTATTGAGTAATATGGAGCCTGAGCTATCTGGAAACACATCTAGCCCTACTTTTACTTGTTTCGTCAATTGAAATTCCGTTAATATGTCTTCTCTAACAATTTCATTCCTACAGGCCAATTGCTGTTGGAAAATTTCATGGTTGTTAAAAAAGTTAGTCATCTGACCGGGTATGTTATTCGGATCGCCCCAACGTTGGTATTCCTTTGGCATTTCGACTACCATTTTATCAAAAAATTCTTGCTCTGTATGAAGTAAGGTATCGATTAGATAACTAGTATTCATAAGGTCTGCATAGCGATTAATGAATGAATTTTTATAACTTAGGTTTTGAATGCTCTGCAACCAAATGTTGATATAGGGATTATCTTGACTTTGTCCCATGATATACGCTATATTGTTGTCGGTACAGGAGGTCCATGAACCTGGCTGCATGGATAACTCTAAATCTATTAGCGCAAAGCGCCAACGATAATTGGTTTTGTTGGATCGGTAAATTTTGATATTATTTCCTGGCCAATCAGTATTTCCCATCCATGTTTCCCCGATAACGTAATCGGTGTAATGGTTCAAGTCGAAGTATTGTTCTGCCTGGCTGATGTAATTTGCTTGGCTAGGGTCTAGGGCATTAAATGAGGTGTAATCGTTTGTAAAATTTTCTGCTTTGCCCTCAACTGCTCTTAATACGAGGTTATAAAAATAAGACATGGATAATATGTCTATAGAGTCTTTGTTGATGCTTTCTCGTTCATCAAAGTACTCTGTATTGAACTTTTCTCTCAGTTCATAAAGACCAAAATATTGCCCGTTGATGTAAACGGATACCGGCTCCATGGCTGAATAATAATTATCGGTTCCCTTGCTCATCATGCTCACTTGACAAGCGTCTTTCTGTGGAAATGTTAACCATTGATTACTACCGTTTCTCAAATAAACATCGCTGTATTTATTTCGAAATGGGATGGCTGGAATTAAGGGTAAGTTCACTGTTTTTTCTCCCAACGCTGCATGATCAAAAGAAAGGCGAAAAGAGCGTTGTGGGTTTCCTCGACTTCCACCTGCGCCACCGTCCATTCGGATAGCCGTTCTTGTTTGAAAAAGTGTCGGATGATTCCCTTCTTTACTCAACCAAGTCACGTGAGCTGCTCTTAGCCAATCTGAATTAGGATTATCAAAGATGCCTGTCGCTCCATATAGGTTGCTGTTTTCCGTGGTGACTAATAAGATGGGGGTAGAATGGTCAATATTGAATAAATAAGTACCATAGCTTTCGCGACTCACTAGGTAATTGCTGGCGCTAATCGGAAAAGTTTTTGCTCGAACAATTAATGATTGATAGACGTAAATGGAATCGTCTAAAAATTCCGTTGAATTAAAGGTGGGTTCGCTTCCATCAACCGTGTATGTTATTTTAGTAGCGATTGAATCGGGATTTAAATTTGTTATTTTCAAATAGAATATTTGGTCAACGATTCCTGTGGCCATGGATAGCTGAGGAGGCACTAAACTGTCATCGTAAGTATTTGTGCCGTTGTTTGTTTGACCAAAACTTGGGTTCATCCAAACTGCATTGTTTGCTGCATCAGGAAAGCGTCCAATGGACACATCTGTTTGAGGAGATTTGACCATTAAAGAGCTTACGGATGTAAGCGCGGGATCAAATAAATAAATGGTTTCACCGCCGTTATCGATTTTGAAGTTCGTGTGGTTGGCATACCCAGTTAAAGGAACAAACGATGGGGGCAACTCATTAAGTGTGGTTTCTTTGATGGCGACATCAACATATGTATAGGTAATGGTATTGGTTGATACAACTTGAAAGCCAATGGAATTGATAGGCCCGGAGGTAATTCCAGCCGCTATTAATTCAGCAGCACGAACCAATACTTGGTGTCGAGCACTCCAATACCAATTTCCATAAGGAGCTGGGTAATCGGTATTTGAATTCTGCAGCGTACCAAAATCAATGGTTGTTCCATTTATTTGAAGATTGGGTCTTTGGTTGTAAGAGCCACCAAACTGAGAAGAGCAAGATGCCTCACTTCCATCATTAAATGCAGCAATGGTGGAAACATACGGTGTTGCTGTTTGTAAGAAAACTGAATTCTCGGTGTAGCCGGAATTTTGGTAGGAGCAGATGTTTAATAATATGTTACTTTGCCCGTCCCAATTGAAAGCGCTTGAAAAGGTATGGGTATTCCAACCGATAAAAGGAACATACGACTGTTCGCTCACTGAATTAGAAAAAGGGGCGGTTTGGTAGCGGCTTTTTTTACTGCAATAAAATTTTAAAAAGTCATTAGGACCTATGCTCAAACCAGTAAGTGGCCATAGCAAAGGTTCAGAAAATTTATCGCTTAAGGAATACGATGAAAGGTCTACGGAGCTTATCCCAGCATTATACAATTCGATCCAATCTCCAATATCACCATCTTCGTCTACGCTAGAGGTGTAGTTTTTATTACATCCTTCGTTGATTACGACTTGCGTAAATGCATGCTGCAAATAACTTATACAAAGAAACAGAAATGCTACTAGCCGTATACTCATATTTTATAGGTGTATTACCTCCCCATAAGCTGCTGCTGCTGCCTCCATAATGGCTTCAGACATAGTAGGGTGGGGGTGAACGGTTTTAATCAATTCTTCGCCAGTAGTTTCTAGTTTACGAACAGCGACTAATTCTGCTACCATTTCAGTAACGTTTGCACCGATCATGTGTCCTCCTAATAATTCACCGTATTTAGCATCGAAAATTAATTTTACAAAGCCATCTTTTGTTCCAGCTGCACTTGCTTTACCTGAGGCAGAAAAAGGAAACTTTCCTATTTTTACTTCAAATCCTGCTGCTTTTGCTGCTTTTTCTGTCATTCCTACCGATGCTACTTCTGGCGAACAATAGGTGCATCCTGGGATGTTTCCATAATTCAATGGGGCAGGATGATGACCAGCAATTTTCTCTACACAAATGATTCCTTCTGCTGAGGCAACGTGTGCTAAGGCAGGTCCTGGAACGATATCGCCTATAGCATAATAGCCAGGTATATTTGTTTGGTAGTATTCATCAACTAATATTCGTCCTTTATCAACAACAATTCCGACATCTTCTAATCCTATATTTTCTAGGTTAGCTTGTATTCCAACCGCGGAAAGGACCACGTCACATGAAATTTTCTCTTCACCCTTTTCTGTTTTTATAGTTACAACGCAATCGCTACCACTGGTATCTACGTGCTCAACAGAAGAATTAGTCATAATCTTAATTCCTGCTTTTTTGAATGATTTTTCTAATTGCTTAGATATATCTTCGTCTTCAACCGGAACAATGTTTGGTAAATATTCAACAACAGTAACCTCAGTGCCGATGGCATTATAAAAATAGGCAAATTCAACACCAATAGCTCCGGAACCGACAACAACAAGGCGTTTCGGTTGAGTGGCCAATGTCATCGCTTGACGATAACCAATTATTTTTGTGCCATCTTGAGGAAGATTGGGTAATTCGCGTGAACGAGATCCGGTAGCAATGATAAGCCCTTTTCCTGCAACATAGGTAGTTGAAACGCCAGCATCATCTGTAACGATAACCGATTTCCCTGCTGCGATTTTCCCTGTGCCTTTTAAGACATCAATTTTATTTTTTTTCATCAAGAATTGGATACCGTTGCTCATTCCATCGGCAACATCCCGGCTTCGTTTTACCATGGCAGTAAAATCCGCTTTCACGTCTTTAACCGATATACCATAGTCACTTGCATGGTTTAGGTATTCGAATACATTAGCGCTTTTGATCAAGGCTTTGGTTGGGATACAGCCCCAATTCAAGCATACTCCACCTAGAGATTCGCGTTCAACAATGGCAGTTTTAAGACCTAACTGAGAAGCTCGAATAGCAGTAACGTATCCACCAGGACCACTTCCAACTACAATGATATCATAATTCATATTGCTTTGTTTTAAGGAAACAAAATTAATTAAAAAAGCGGAAGGTGCAATTGATAAGTAGGAATCACTTTCAAAATCGTTTTCGCTAGCCTCGATACATTCCTCCTACGTCGGAACACTTGGCTAGCTCCTAGAAAGCTTATCGAGTGGACACAGCTTGCTGGGGTTGTATCGAGATAAGCACTCGGTGGGCTCCTAGAAAGCTTATCGAGTGGACACAGCTTGCTGGGGTTGTATCGAGATAAGCACTCCCATAGCTTTTTACTCACAATACTAGTTAATTCAGGAGTTCCTTACGTAATAATCAAGCACTCCGGACATATACCAGAAACTGTTAAAAAAACTTCAGATACTTGATAGTTTGATGGAATATTAAGTTCGATGTGATTGTCTGAAATACAGGTTAGTTTTTTACAATTGGTACAGCTAAAATGAAGATGATCATGGTGCACGTGCTGCTCGTGCGAGCATGAATTGCATGGAGCATAGTTAATTACGCCGTTAACATTGACAATTTTATGGATTTTCATTTCCTTCACTAAACGTTCTAAAATTCGATACACTGTTACTCGGTCGCAAATGTTGTTTACCTTGGCAAATATTTCAGTTTGACTCATGGCCGTTTTATTGACTTGTATAATTTCAAAAACTGCCTTTTTTGCTATTGTATTTCTAATTATTGCCATTATTTTTTTATAAACGCAACAATGTTGCATAATTGTAGTATGTTTGTAATCGCATCAAAGTTGCAAATAAAAATTAGTAGAAAAAAATGAAATGTATTTTCTTGATTTTTTTAGGTTTAGTCTCCAGTTTCTCTTTCGCTCAAGGGGTAGAAATTACCTTGTTAGATGAAAAGACTAAAGAGCCAATCATAGGCGCCCAACTTTTTATTTTGGAGACCGATCAAAGTTTTAAAACTAATGATTTTGGTAAAATAACCATTTTTGAAAATGACATGAAATCGTGTCAAATTCGGATTTTAGCCACAGGGTATAAAAGTATTTTGCAAAAAATAGTGATTACGCCTTCTCTTGTAATTACGCTAAGCCCAATGCATTTAGATTTGCAAGAAGTTACGGTGTCAAGTGGTTCTACTGTAACCCAAAACAAAAATCCTTTCCACATTGAATCGCGAAAAATTAACGATTTAAACCAAATTCCTGCCTTAAACCTTGGTGAATTAATCGGTCGAATTCCAGGTGTTTATTCATCTTCATTGGGAAATGGCATCTCTAAACCTGTTGTGCGAGGAATGCAAGGAATGCGCGTAATTACCTTGGTTAATGGACTTCGTTTAGAGGGACAACAGTGGGGGGGTGATCATGGTATGGGATTATCAGAATTAGGTATTGGTACGGCAGAGGTAATTAAAGGACCTGCTAGTTTAATATATGGTGCAGATGCCTTGGGAGGTGTGGTTTCCCTTTTAGATGTTCCATTTGCTGCTGTAAATACCGCTGAGGTACAATTTCAAACAAACCTCAATCAAAACACCATGGGAGCAGAATCTCGTCTTTTAATTAAACAGTCTTATAGAAACTGGAGGTGGTTATTGGGAGGTAGTTACGCCAACCATGCCGATTTTCAAATCCCTAGCGGACTATTCGCAAAGAATTCTCGTTTTAATTCACTCGCCATGAAGGGGAGTATTTCTTTTAAAGGAAAAAAAAGCTTGCATCAATGGCGTATGATTATGGATCATAGCATTGCTGGGATTCCTGGACATACACATGACTCATTGGCAACTCCAGCATCTTTTCAAGTTGAATTACAATCACGAAGGTATTCACTGCCTTCTCAATTTTTTCGCAATTACCTCGCCCATCAAACATCCAATTGGTATAGGAAAAATATGGATGTACAGCTACTAATGGGTTATACTGCCAATAGGTTGATAGAATACGACGAAAAGTTTACCGTTCCCTCTTTAAGCATGCTTCTCCAAAATTTTATAGTAAACACCAAATTCTCTGTTAAAAAATGGGACACTTTGAAATGGATTACAGGAACTCAAAGCATGTTTCAGCTCAATAGAAATGCTGCTAATGCTTCCGATACCTTGATTCCTAATTCCAATACTTTTGACTTCGGTGTTTATTCAACAGTTACGTGGAGCAAAGGATTTTGGGTGTTGCAATCAGGGGTTCGTTACGACTTAAGAACAATTTTTGGAATTGATGAAAGTTTATATGGACTTACAGATTTCAATTACAGTGGATTAAATGGAAGTGTAGGAGCCGTATTTTCTAAAAACGAATTTATATTTAGAACTAATTTTTCGACAGGTTATCGAGCTCCTCATTTAACGGAATTACTATCCGATGGATATCATCATGGTGCGTTGCGCTATGAAATAGGGAATAGAAATTTAATTTCGGAAAAGGCTGTTCAGCTTGATATCACATTTGAACACAACCAAGAGCATGGTGCCCTTACTTTAAATCCGTTTGCTAACCTTATCGATAATTATATTTTTATTCAACCCATTGATTCAATGGTTGGTGGAATGCCCGTTTTTATCTATCAGCAAGCTCAAAAGGTTTTGTTTCTAGGAGGTGATATCGCTTATCATTTTCATCCACATTTCGCCCATAAATTACACTGGGAAATAGCTGCATCCTACATTCGACCCTTTACAGGAAATGATAGTTCGGTTTCCTTAATTCCCCAGCCAAGATTAATGAATTCCCTCAAATACGAATTTGAATTAGGGAAAAAGATACGTCTCAAAGATTTGCACTTGCAATCCACTTTACTTGGCGCTCAAAATGAGGTCGCTTTTAATGAAACCCCATCGAATTTATATCATTTATTTGACCTAGGAATGCTCATTTCGTTTGGTAGAACCGAGCAGCTGACGCTAAATATTGGTGTTAGAAACATATTTAATGCAAACTACATCGATCATCTTTCCCGTTTAAAAAATATAAGTATGCCATCTCCTGGCAGAAGCATATACCTATCTTTTAACTATTTGATTAATTATAAACTAAAAACCAAAAACAATGAAAACTAACCTTATATTATTTGCCGCAGCAATTTCATTTGTTGCATTAACCAGTTCTTGCAAAAAGAATCAATGTTCTGAATGTCACTATGACAAAGGCGGACTAGAAGTTGTTTTGGGAGAATTTTGTGGCGATGCTTTAGAAGACCTAGAGACGCTAGGATCATTTACCGATACAACAGGAACTTATGTAGTCCATTGTGAAGGACATTGATTCTTGAAAGAAAAACAAACGTCGTTTTTTCTTAATTGATTTCTACCCAAAATTAAAGGCCCATAGAAAGGTTGCAGGATTTACAAATATAATTTGTCTGTAGTCTTTCATTATGTCAATGCTTCTTAATTTGCTAATTTAATCCATTTTATCTTTTCTTCTTTTGTTAGTTTAGATCAGAATAAATATGTATTAAATCCGGTTAGTTTCTCTATATTGTACAATATAATCGTTAATTTTGTATCGCTAAAATTACGTATGAAAAACACCTTGCAAATAGAAGCCACCATTGATCAAGCAATCGAATTGGGATTGCGTGCTGATGAGTTTGAAATGATTAAGGAAATCCTTGGGCGTACACCAAACTTTACCGAAACAGCAATTTATTCAGTGATGTGGTCAGAGCATTGTTCATATAAAAATTCAATTCTTTGGCTCAAAACCTTGCCGAAAGATGGCCCACATATGTTAGTGAAAGCTGGCGAAGAAAATGCTGGCTTAGTTGATATCGGTGGAGGATTGGGCTGTGTTTTTAAAATAGAATCACATAATCATCCCAGTGCTTTAGAACCATATCAAGGTGCTGCAACGGGTGTTGGTGGGATTAATAGGGATATTTTTACCATGGGAGCAAGACCAATCGCTCAACTCAACTCGTTGCGTTTTGGTGATATAAAGGAGGCGAAAACAAAATGGTTGGTCAAAGGAGTAGTGAAAGGAATTGGCGATTATGGTAATGCCTTTGGTATTCCTATTGTTGGTGGTGAGGTCTTCTTTGATGAATGTTATAATACCAATCCTCTTGTCAATGCATTCTCCGCAGGAATCATCGACACTAAAAAAATAATTTCTGCTACAGCCAAAGGTCCGGGTAATCCTGTGTTTATTGTTGGTTCTGCTACGGGTAAAGATGGAATCGCAGGAGCGGCATTTGCTTCAAAAGATATTACGGAAGATTCGGCTAATGATTTACCATCCGTGCAAGTGGGTGATCCATTTATGGAAAAATTATTACTCGAAGCTACTATGGAACTTTCCACTACGAATGCTATTGTTGGGATGCAAGATATGGGTGCCGCAGGTATAACGTGTTCTACTTGTGAAATGTCAGCAGCTGGAAATGTCGGAATGGAGATTTATCTCGATAAAGTACCAACTCGACAACAAAATATGCTTCCTTACGAAATCTTGCTCTCTGAATCGCAGGAAAGAATGCTCGTCGTTGTTAAAAAAGGAGAAGAAGAAACCGTTAAAGCAATTTTTGATAAATGGGATTTGCATGCTGAAGAAATTGGCCATGTAACGGATACTGGACGAATATGTTATTATATGCACGGCGAATTGGTTGGTGATGTACCTGCTGAATCTCTCGTACTCGGTGGCGGTGCACCACAATATAAACGTGAGTTTTCTGAACCCGCTTATTATCAAGAATTTAAAAAATTCAATATAAATAATGTTCAAAAACCAAAGGATCTTAAAGAAGTTGGTTTCGCATTGTTAGGCCTTCCAAATATTGCTTCTAAAAAATGGATCTATGAACAGTATGATTCCATGGTAGGAACGGCAACTATGACCACTAACAGACCTTCGGATGCAGCAATTGTTTTCATAAAAGGGACAGAAAAAGGGCTCAGCTTGACAGTCGATTGTAATGCTAGATTTGTAAATGCTGATCCTGAAATTGGAACCATGATTGCTGTTTCTGAAGCGGCAAGAAATATTGTGTGTTCTGGTGGTATTCCCTCTGCTGTTACCAATTGTCTTAATTTTGGAAATCCGTACAACCCAGAATGCTACTGGCAGTTTGTTGGTGCTATAAAAGGAATGAGTGCTGCTTGCTTAAAATTTGAAACACCAGTTACAGGTGGAAATGTTTCATTCTATAATCAATCAAATATTAAAGGGAAAGAAGTGCCCGTATTCCCAACTCCTACAATTGGAATGATTGGAATTGTGCCTAATGTTGATAATGTTATGACCCTGGACTTTAAAAAGAAAGGAGATCTAATTTTCTTAGTAGGCGATTATACAAACGACATTTCTTCTTCGGAATATCTCGCGACTTACCTTGGAATTAAAGAATCACCAGCGCCATACTTTAATCTGGAAAAGGAATTCGAAATGCAAAAAGCTGTGCAAGGGCTGATTGAAAATAAATTAATTAACGCTGCTCATGATGTTTCAGATGGCGGCTTATATGTTACTTTAGTTGAAATGTCAATTCCGCAAGACCTTGGATTTGATATCGTAACCGATGCTGAAATTCGCGAAGATTCCTTTTTGTTTGGCGAGGGACAGGGTAGAGTAGTGGTAACTTTAACCGAAGAAATGGAAGTGCAATTCATTGAATTCATGTTGAGTGTGAATGTGAATATTACCTTGTTGGGGCATGTGACTAAAGGAAAAATGCAAGTGGATGAGGAACATTTTGGTTTTATAAGTGAAGCAAAAGCAATCTTTCAAAATGCATTGGGTAATATGTTAGATAATAAAAATTAATTATGGAATATAACACAACAAGGGGAAAATTAATTCTCCCCGAATATGGCAGAAATGTGCAAAACATGATTTCTCATGCCATGGAAATTAGTGATAGAAAAGAACGTAATCGTGCATCTATCGCGATTATTGAAGTAATGGGCCAGTTAAATCCGCATTTAAGGGATGTTGACGATTATCGTCATAAACTGTGGACGCATCTTTTTGTAATGTCTGATTTTAAATTGGATGTTGATTCTCCTTATGAAATTCCGCTTCCTGAAGCTTTGATGGAAAAGCCTCAAATTATGGCTTATCCAAAAGGAGAAATACGATTCGGCCATTATGGAAAATATACTCAACAAATTTTAACTGATTCTGCCTTAATTACAGATCCGAAGGAAAAAGAATACCTGAAGAATTCAATGGCTAATTTTATGAAAAAGCTTTACCTCGCTCATAATAATGATGCGGTCGAGAATAACGTAATTGCAGATCATTTGAAAGAGTTATCGAAAGGTCAACTGGTTCTTGAAAATCCAGATGAATTAGTTAGCACGAGTACATTATTAAGGGAAATGGGATTGAATAAAAAATTCAATAAGCCGACAAATTTCAAGCATAAACAAAAAAAGAAATTTATTAAAAAATAAGTCATGGCATCTTTTGAAATAATTGGTGGTAAAGCATTAAAAGGCGAACTAAGGCCTCAAGGAGCAAAGAATGAAGCCCTACAAGTATTGTGCGCTCCATTGTTAACATCCGAAAAAGTAACGATTTCTAATGTTCCAGATATTATTGATGTGAACAAGCTTATATCCTTGCTTCAAGCGATGGGAGTTAAGGTAGAAAAAGTCGAAAAAGGAACGTATATTTTTCAAGCGAAGGAAATCAACTTTGATTATTTAGAAAGTGAGGACTTTAAAAAACGCGCATCTTCTTTAAGGGGCTCCATTATGATTGTTGGTCCGCTTTTAGCACGTTATGGCAGAGGATTTATACCTAAGCCTGGTGGCGATAAAATCGGACGGAGAAGGCTTGATACCCATTTTGAAGGATTTGCTTTGCTCGGTGCTAAGTTTAATTACGATGCAGGGGAACATTTTTATTCGGTAGAAGCAAAAAAATTAAAGGGGACCTTTATTCACTTAGATGAAGCTTCCGTAACGGGTACAGCTAATATTCTTATGGCAGCCGTACTTGCAGAGGGAAAAACAACTTTTTATAACGCTGCCTGTGAGCCCTACATTCAGCAATTATGTAAAATGTTGAATTCAATGGGCGCTAAGATTTCTGGAATTGCCTCCAATATGTTGCATATTGAAGGGGTGAAAGAATTAGGTGGCTGCTTTCATCGAATTTTACCTGATATGATTGAAATTGGTAGCTTCATCGGTTTAGCAGCAATGACTAAATCTGAAATTACTATTAAAGATGTTAGTTGGGAAAATCTGGGTGTTATTCCGAATGTTTTTAGAAGGTTAGGAATTAAACTAGAACGACGTGGAGATGACATCTATGTTCCAGCTCAAGAAAATTATGAAATTGATACCTTTATCGATGGATCTATATTAACCATTTATGATGCACCTTGGCCGGGGTTTACACCAGATTTATTGTCCATTATCTTAGTTGTTGCCACACAAGCTAAAGGTTCTGTCCTTATTCATCAGAAAATGTTTGAATCTCGTTTGTTTTTTGTAGATAAATTAATCGATATGGGCGCTCAAATTATTCTTTGTGATCCCCATAGAGCAACAGTTATCGGAATGAATAGAGAACATTCTTTGAAAGGTATCAGTATGACATCTCCCGATATTCGCGCAGGAGTGTCTTTATTAATTGCTGCGCTATCTGCAAAAGGAAAAAGTACGATTCATAATATCGAACAAATAGATAGAGGATATCAAGATATCGAAATTCGTCTTCGAAACATTGGTGCCGATATTACTAGGATAGGATAATGAAATTTAGTGGTTTCTTATTTATTGGTTTACTTGCTGCTTTATTTTATTTCTCATTTACTATTGAAAATAATGATGTTTCTACTAAAAATGGCAATGCCCCTGAAATAGAATTATTTTCACCAAAAGGAAAGCTTATAAAGTTGTCTGACTTAAAAGGTAAATTAGTATTAATTGATTTTTGGGCTTCTTGGTGCGGACCTTGCAGAAATGAAAGTCCTAATGTCGTCGAAGCTTACTCCAAATATCGCAATGCTAAATTTACAAATGCAAAAGGGTTTGATGTCTTTAGCGTTTCCTTAGATCGTGATGTGGAAGCTTGGAAAAATGCAATCAAAATTGATAATTTATCTTGGAGTTCACACGGTATTGATAGCGAAGGTAAAGCAGCTGAAAGTTATGGTGTAAATTCAATTCCTACAGCATTTTTGATCGATGGCAATGGAAATATTATCGCAAAGGGAGAACAATTAAGAGGTCTAAACCTTCACATTACGTTAGATAAATACCTGAAATAACCATTAATTAAATTTGATTTAGGACGTTTTCAATTAATGCAAGCATTTCTGTATTGTATCCTGTTGAGAAAACTTGTTTTGGTCGGTTCGCTACTCCTAAGCAGATGGTAGCACAACGATGTCCTAAGGCTCTCCCCAAAGAAAATAGTGCGGAGCTTTCCATTTCAAAATTACAAACCAATAGACCATTCATTTCAAACTCACCGAATTTTAACTGAATGTCTGCAGTTCGAGTTGGTAGCCTTAATTGGCGACCTTGAGGGCCATAAAATCCGGAACTTGTAATCGTGATACCAGAAAAGGTATGCGGAGTATGTAGCCGATTACTTAATGTCTCGTCTGATCCAACTGCATACGGATGAATTGTATTTGGCAACTTAATAAAGGCACTCAATTCTGCTGCTAAAAATTTTTCCCTTTCGCTGAAATCTATTTCGTAAAAGTGCGCCACATTGTCTAAGCCAAAGGCATAATCACTTATTATGTGCGAATGTAAGGGAATGCTTTCTTGCAATATGCCACAGGTGCCAATTCTAACAATTTCTAAGCTTGTTTTATTAGGTTTTTCGGTCCGTGTTTTCAAGTTAATATTTACCAAAGCATCTATTTCATTGATGGTAATATCAATATTGTCGGTTCCTATTCCAGTAGATAATGCCGTAATTCTTTTGCCTTTGTAAAGGCCTGTTTGACATACAAATTCCCTGTGTCTACTCGTAAATTCAATGTGGTCAAAAAAAGATGAAACCAATGCAACACGATCTTGATCACCTACTAATATGATTTTTTCAGCAAGTTGCTCAGGAAGTAAACCTAGATGGTAAACTTCTCCTTTTGAATTTAAGGCTAATTCTGTTGGGGGGAAATATTTCAAAGGATTATTTTAAGCTTCCAAAGACTTTGATTAGTATGTCGGAGACACGAGCTACAGGATCTAATCTAATTTTATCCTCTTCTTTAGCAACCATAATAAACAAGCCATCTATTGCTTTTTGTGTAATGTATGCATTTAAATCTGGATCTAATTTATTTCCCAAAGTCAGTGCATTGTATTTAGTTATAATTGGATTCCAGTATTCCGTGAGTTTAACTTTTGATGTTGCTTCTTTCACTTTTGGTGCGAATGCGCTTACTAACTTTGCACTAGTTTGATTTTTTAAAAATTGGCTTGCAGAACCGTTTCCTCCTTTCAATATGGCAAAACCATCTTGTACAGTCATATTTTTTATCGCATCGATAAAAATCGGAATGGCTTCTTTAGTGGCTTCTTCTGCAGCTCGATTTAAAGTGGTTTCAAATTTTTCAACTTGACCACTTAGCCCAAGCGCCATTGCTTTCTCTTTTACTTTTATAGCATCCGGGGGAAATGGCAACATAATCTCAGTATTCTTGAGAAATCCATCTGTAGCCGAAGTCAAATTCACAGAATTTTTAATTCCAATACTTAAGGCTTCTTTTAATCCTGCTATTACCTCATCGTTAGATAGTGGGTTAGATGCGTTTGTTGCAACAGGAGTTTGAACTACCTTACTAACTTCATTTAATAGTTCACATGAACTACCAATAATTAAAAGGGTAGAGAATAGAATTATGTTTTTTTTCATAAGAAAAGGTAAAATTATTTATCTCAAAACTTGTACAAAACCAGACTTTGTCATCTTTCCATCGTTATCACGCTCTTTATACCAAGCAGACCAGGTGTAAATACCAGGAGCAACAAGTTTTCCTCCATAGGTTCCATCCCATTCGGCACCTGAGTCAAGTGTTTCCCAAACAGTTTCTCCCCAACGATTGTAAACCGTCAAACGAAATCCTTGTTGGTCAATTCCTTCTACATAAAACTTCCAGGTTTGGTTATGTTCGTCGTTGTCTGGCGTAAAGGTATTTGGCACATAAAATACGATGTCAGGAATAATTTCTAAGGCTAAAGATATGGAGTCTTGACATCCTTGAGCTGTTGTTACAACAAGATTAATATAGAAATCACCAACAACTCCCTGCGGGAAGGTGATAAGAGCGTTCATACCAGTGCTAACTAATGAAGTAGCGCTCGGACTTGACCACTGCCAATTAACGATGTTCCCTTGTGAGTTGTCGTTTGCTTGAACAGTAGTTTCAAACCAGGTTACTGGATTTCGAGATAATACAAAGTCTGCAGTGGGTAGAGGAGTAACTTCTACAATATCTTGAACACTACCTGTATAAACACAGCCATAAATAGAGGTCGTGGTCATGTTTACACTATAAAGTCCCGGGTTAGGAAAGGTATTGTTGAAACTTTGAGTGCCAGGAACAGTGGAATTATCCCCGTTGGAAAAATTATACACTGTGCTTGCTATTTCTGATGAATTACTGGAGGTATTCGAAAAAGTGAATGTACCCGGCATACATAAAATAGACACGTTTGGCGAACAATCAGGAGCTATCGGAGTTGGAAAGGTTATATTCATGCACTGCTGAGTAGTAGGAGATCCACATTGTTCACTTAAGGTGACACAATACTGTGTTGGGCTATTCGCTGGATCAACTAAAACGGAACTACCTGGACCATAAATAGTACCGGAATTATCGATCCAAGAATAAATATAGGGGGAAGAACCGCCTGATCCTAGGGCCGAAAGCGTTACGGAAGCTTCTGGACAAATCATGGTGTCACCCGTAAGAGCTATGATGGAGAGCGGTGTAGGTTCATTGATAACAAAAGCGGTCGTTTGAATACAACCATTGGCATCCATTACAGTTACAGTATGCGGACCAGCACCTAAATTGTTGGCTGTGTTCACGGTAGAATTAGATCCGCTCCATTGATAAAAATACGGAGCTGTTCCTTGAACGACATTGATGGTAGCACTTCCGTTTGGTATGCTATTGCAATTAGCATCAATGATGTTTGTTGCTGTTACAATCATGCCTGGAATTTCAGTTATAGTTACATTGACGGTTCCTGAGCAACCAGATGGAGAATTCATTAAACAAGTGTAAGTTCCTGCTGTCAGACCTGTCGCAGTGGCTGTTGTTTGACCATTGCTCCAAGAATAGGTAATACCTGCTGCAGAGGGTGTCATTACTGCAGTCGCTGTGCCATCATTTCCTCCTGGGCAAGAAACTAAAGTAGACGAGGAACTGTATGCAGCTGGATTATCGCCAATGATTCCACTACCTGTATATGGGCATCCGTTGGCATCTACCATGGTTACATTGTAGGTTCCGGCTGATAAACCACTTATGGTTTGAGTATTCCCAACATTTGGTGTCCATGTGAATGTATAAGGAGGGGAGCCTGCACCTGGATTGGCTGTTGCTGTTCCAACTCCTTGAGAACAAATATCATTGGTAACAGTGACATTGACCGAACCTCCACCAGTTGATAGCCAAGTGGTATCATTGGTAATGGATCCAATACTGGTATTACAAGCTGATGCCGATAGGAAATAGCCTGTCGTTCCGTTCGGAACGGGATTCACGTTTAAAACGCCATTGTTGTAGGGGAAAGTTTGACCCAAGGTATTGTTCCAAATAAAATTTGTTCCTGGGCTCGAAACCATTACGTATGGAATTTGTGCCATGGTATAGGTCGCGGTGTTGTTTGGCGCAGTAGGGGTGAAACGTCTACCGTCTTGATTCGCGCCCCATATGCTGACATTTCTTCCCGGGGTTATGTGTGCCAATGTCATTGGATTGTTTTCAGATCCCTGAATGGCTAGGCCGCCATTCCATCCGTTACAAATGGGCTTATTACCAATATGTAATTCAACAATATTAGTCGTTTCGTATAAAATGATGGCCATGTAATTACATTGTGACGTACAACTAAACATGAAAATATTTTTATATAAAACCACAAAGCGACGATTCGGAGCAGTACCAATGGTTTGATACTGAATTTGACCTCCTAAAGGTGGATTAAGGTCTTGGTATGCTAGCATGATTGAATTTCTCGCAGATGTAAGGGTTCCGTTTGGTAGAGGAGGAACACCACCTAAACTCCATGGACAATAACCATTTGCATTCGCTAAGTTGAAAGAAATGAGACCATTAGAACCAATGACGCATTGGGTGTAGTTTTGCCCGTAAAAGCTAAATGGAAAACCTACATTAACTGCACCAGACCAGGAATCATCAGATAAACTGACTTGACTAGGGGAATTAAGATAGGGCCCTGTAGCTCCTACATTTCCGTTATTACAGTTGGTGATGGTAACACTTTGGCCTGGACAAACATTGGCGTCTTGCCCTAGGCATAATTGTATTTGTCCAAAAACATCGAATGATGCAAAATGAACGCTTACAAATAATATTATTGATAAAATCTTGTACATTGAATAACTATTTAGCACAAATTTAACGATTTTCTAACACTAAGGTTGCCTTATTTGATGACGAAGTTAAATAAAAATAAATTATTGTTACCTCAATAAGGTTACATGACCTGTGTACGCTTTTCTATCGTCTTTATAAGGCGATTTTAGTATAATTCTCCAAATATAAACACCGTCCTCAATTGCTTGACCATTTGGACGTCTTCCATCCCAGCCAACCAAGTGATTGTGGTTTTCCCAAATGAGTTCACCCCACCTATCAAAGATGAAGCAATCATATTCATAAGGATCAAAATCGGCTGTTATTATAGGTAACCAATTTTGATTATATTCATTTCCATCCGGTGTAAAAGCATTGGGCACATATATAATTTGAGTCTCGTTAAGGATTACTATACGATTGGTAGTATCGGTACAACCATATTCTGTCACAGCTATCAAGGTCACCACGTAATTAGCAGAATTGGTGGTTGGAAAAGCGTGCACAGGTTCCTCCTCTGTAAAGATACCTGAGTCATCTCCAAATTCCCATAGGTAGCTAGAAGCCCCTATGCTTTGATTAATCATAGTACTTGTATTATCTAAATCAGTTAAGGTCGAAGGAAGTGCGTAAAAATCGGCTATTGGTAATGGCCAGTCACAAAAATAGTTAACCATCGTTGTGTCCCAAATACACCCTAAAGCTGTGGTCAGGGTCAATTCAACATCAAAGCAACCCGCTGAGTTGTATGTATAGGTTAGTGGTCCTGATGAGTTAATGATTGAACCATTCCCCATGTTCCAAATAGCGCTTGCGTAAGGCGTCCCTGTTGATGTATTAGTAAGGTTAACTGTGAATGGATTACAACCCTCTAAAATCGGCGCCGAAAAAGAAGGGTATGCTGCAGGCTCGATGCTTAAGTTGAGGTCGTCTGCGCCAATACATCCATTTTGATCTGTTCCAATAACGGAATATAAACCGTTAGTGATAGGGGTAAAAGGCGTTGCATTTTGTACCAAAGGTGTCCACACATAGGTTACAGCCCCCGATCCGCTAACCGTTGTGGGTGAACCTTCGCAAATACTTTGATCCGATCCAGCATTCACAATGGGATTTGCCCAAGTGGTAAGTATCATTTGATCAGTATCAATACATCCGTTGATATCGGTTCCAGTAACCGTATAGGTCACTACCCCAGTAGGTGGGGTGAAGGCTTGCCCGTCCACTAAACCGTTGTTCCAAGTATAACTTAAGACTCCGCTGCCAGAAATAGTTACTAATGTTCCATTGCATTCGCTGATGTCTGGTCCCGCATCAACAATTGCAGCGGGGTGTAAACTCACAATTAGCGAATCGCTGTTCTTACATCCGTTGGCATCTGTGCCAAGTACAGTGATGGTTTGAGTAGTCTGCGGTACATAGTTCGAACCGTTACTTGTACCAGTTTCCCAAACATAGCTAAGTGCACCAGTTGCATTCAGAGGAATGTTAAAATTGGGACAAATGGTGGTGTCATTGCCTGCGAACACATTGGGTAGCGGAAATATGGTAATGGATTGGATCAAGGTATCTAAACAACCCCCAATATTGGTAGCGATCAACGAAACATTAAAGTTGCCTGGGGTAAGGTAATCGTGCTGAGTATTTAGGGTACTATCATTTGGGGAGCCATCTCCAAATATCCATTGGTAGGTAACTTGTGCTAAATTGGCATCTTGGGTTTGATTGGTAAATTGAACGGTGTCAAATACACATTCATCAGTAAATGTAAAATTAATTACAGGAGGTGGCAGAACAGTTAAAGTATCACTAATAGTATCACTGCATCCTGCTTGTGTAAATACAATGTGAGTAACAACATAAGTACCCGGATTTTGATAAAGGTGCGTTGGATTCATGTGAATCGCTGGGTTATTGCCAGACAGAGTGGAACCATCTCCAAAATTCCAAAACCATGAGGCAGCGCCTCCATTGGCTAAAACAATCCCGTTGATGGTTGTAGGTAATATGGTTGGTGTACTGTTAAATTGAGTAGGGGACCATGGGCAAGCTGAAGTATATGTAAAGTTATTTTGAACAGTAGTCGGTATCGACGCTGCAGTTAAGGATACAGTGCAATTTCCTTGGTTCGAAAAGGATTGCATGGTAACAGTATAGTTGGGCAATGCAGTGGCCGCGGGAACGGTAATGCTTTGGGTAGTTGGACCGTTACTCCATGAATAACTCTGAAATCCTGACGGACCAGAGATGTTTATTTGATTCGCGCCAAAACAATAATCCAAATCTAAAATTAAGGGCATACAATCCGCTACAACATAAGCATAACCAAAATGACCAGAATAATCGCAGTCCTTTGTAGTAAACTCAATAGTTACATTGGTCCCAATAAAAGCACTCAAATTAATTCCTACAACGGTCCAAGGTAGCCACTTAACACCACCACACGTTTGAAAGTTTTGACCTGCCTGCCCTGCGTAAACAGTATATATGCCACAATTTCCACCGATTTGATTTCCAGCGGCATCGAGTAACCTCATCTCAAAAACTGGTTGTGCATTCGGCGGGTGACCAGGGTCTTCCAATACAGTTGCGTATTTGTATATGAAGAGCGCATTCTGCGGGCTTACCAATAAATTATAGGTAAGTTTTTCAGCCTCGGCACCTGTATTGGAATTACCAAGTCTAGCTGAGGAAGAACTGCCGGGAGGAATCATTTGAAGTCCTCCACAAGAGAAGGGATCAACTCCTGGTGCAGAAATAATAGTGTGTCTACCTCCAACTATGCCTACCGAAGCGGCAGGATTGCTATAGCTACCGGTATAACCGACCCAATTCGAAAAGTTGCCCATGCTGAAATTCGCATTGGGGCAACCAACATTAGTCTGTGACCAAAAGTTAAAAGTTCCAAGGAAAACAATTAAGGCAAAATAAAATATCGGTTTAAGAAACATGCTATAAATTACAATTCTGAATTAAACAACTAGTAACAAGGTAAATATAAGAATTAATATTCCGAATGGTTGTTTTTTAGTATGTTTTCTTTTTGTTATCATTATATTTTTAGAAATTTACGCTTAGTGTAATTGTGAAACTATTTAAAAAGAATAAAAAATACTTTTTAAACAAAAAATCTTATCTACATTTACGGCTTAAACTAAAAAAATAATCCTATATGTCTAGTAATTATCACAATGAAATCAATGCATTTATGGAGGCTGTTAAAGCCAAAAATGGCAATGAAGCAGAGTTTCTGCAAGCGGTTCAAGAGGTAGCAGAAGCTGTAATTCCTTTTGCTGAAAATCACCCAAAGTATAAGACATTTAAAATTTTGGAGCGAATAGTTGAACCGGAACGAACCATTATATTTAGAGTAACATGGTTGGATGATGCAGGTCAAGTTCAGGTAAATAGAGGTTACCGAGTTGAATTTAATTCAGCTATTGGTCCTTACAAAGGGGGATTAAGATTTCATCCATCCGTAAACCTATCCATTTTAAAGTTTTTAGGATTTGAACAAATTTTCAAAAATTCACTTACTACTCTTCCGATGGGTGGGGGTAAAGGAGGTTCTGATTTTGATCCTAAAGGAAAATCGGATAATGAGGTAATGAAATTTTGTCAGTCTTTTATGACTGAATTGTCTCGCCATATTGGTCCTGATACAGACGTTCCAGCGGGTGATATAGGTGTTGGAGGACGTGAAATTGGTTATATGTTCGGTCAATATAAAAGAATTAGAAATGAGTTTACTGGCGTTTTAACTGGGAAAGCAAGAAATTGGGGAGGATCTTTAATTCGACCAGAAGCGACGGGCTACGGTACTGTATATTTTGCCAAAGAAATGCTTACTACTAAAAATGATTCTTTCAAAGGAAAAGTGGTTTCCATTTCAGGTTCGGGTAACGTTGCTCAATACGCATGCGAAAAAGCAACCCAATTAGGCGCTAAAGTAGTCACTCTCTCTGATTCAGAGGGTTTTATTTACGATGCGGATGGAATTGATGCTGAAAAATTAGCGTATGTTATGGAGTTGAAAAATGTAAAGCGTGGACGTATTTCTGAATACGCATCAACTTATCCTTCTGCTAAATTCACTGCGGGAAAAAGACCTTGGTCTGTGAAAACAGATATCGCATTACCATGTGCTACTCAAAATGAATTGAATGCAGATGAAGCGGCTCAGTTAATAGCCAATGGTGTTATTTGTGTTGCTGAAGGGGCTAATATGCCAACAACACCTGAGGCAGTAACTGCATTTTTAAAAGCAAGGGTTCTTTTTGCACCAGGAAAGGCATCGAATGCTGGCGGAGTAGCTACTTCAGGGTTGGAAATGTCTCAAAATTCTTTGCGTATGTCTTGGACTGCTGAAGAAGTGGATCAAAAATTACATGGCATCATGGTTTCTATTCACGAGGCTTGTGTAAAGTATGGTAAGGAATCAGATGGTTTTGTTGATTACGTGAAGGGAGCTAATATCGCTGGTTTTGTGAAAGTGGCTGATTCAATGATTGATCAAGGCTTGGTTTAATCATATTCGTTTTATTATTCTAAAGCCCAAGTAATTGGGCTTTTTTTTTACCCATCTTTTTTCATCAATAAATTTATGGCAATACCATCAATTTATTGCACTATTTTCGATAATTTTGCGCTAGATTAATCTTGATAAAACTTGAAAGAATATACCATTGATTTTGATGCCGTTGGATTCGATAACGCTGAGCTTCTAGCGATTTATCAAAAACTAATCACCCCCCGATTGATTGAAGAAAAAATGCTTATTCTTCTTCGTCAAGGGAAGATTTCAAAATGGTTTTCTGGTTGGGGGCAAGAAGGAATTTCTGTTGGTACGTCTTATGCGATGGATACGGACGAGTATATTCTTCCCATGCATAGAAATTTGGGCGTTTTCACAACACGAGATATTCCATTATCAAGGTTATTTGCTCAATTTCAAGGAAAGGCTGACGGATTCACTAAGGGAAGAGATCGATCTTTTCATTTTGGAACTCAAGAATACAAGATTGTTGGAATGATTTCCCATTTAGGACCTCAATTAGGCATCGCAGATGGGATAGCACTCGCACATAAAATTCGCGGAGAAAAAAAAGCAACTCTCGTATTTACTGGCGATGGTGGTGCATCGGAAGGAGATTTTCATGAGGCCTTGAATGTCGCTTCTGTTTGGGATCTTCCTGTTATCTTCTGTGTAGAAAACAATGCCTGGGGTTTATCGACTCCTTCGAGTGAGCAATTTAGATGCAAGCAATTTATTGATAAGGGCATTGGCTATGGAATGAAAGCAATCCAAGTCGATGGAAATAATATATTGGATGTTATCCGCGCTGTCCGTTCGATTAACGAGGAAATCAGGGTAGACCCGAAACCGGTTCTATTGGAATTAATGACGTTTAGAATGCGTGGACATGAAGAAGCATCTGGAACAAAGTATTATCCCGAAGGACTTCAAGACGAATGGGAAAAACGTGACCCGGTTGTTAATTTTGAAGTATTTCTGAAATCAAAAGGAATTTTGACGGATGAGTATGATGAATCATTGAAAAGTCAAATTAAAAATGATATTCAAGTCGCTTTTGACCATGCAAATGATCAGAGCGATATTATCCCTAATGTCGCTAACGAGTTAACGGATGTATACGCCCCACATCTTTTTACACCAACGAATGCCAACGAAACGACAGAAGAAATTAGGTTTATTGATGCAATACAAAATGGTCTAAGGCAATCCTTAGAGCGTTTTCCCTCATTAATTATTATGGGGCAAGACATTGCTGAATATGGTGGTGCCTTTAAAGTTACGGAGGGTTTTGTAGATGAATTTGGAAAGGAACGAATTCGAAATACGCCCTTGTGTGAATCAGCTATTTTAGGAGCTGGACTTGGTTTGTCAATCGCTGGAATGAAAGCTGTTGTTGAAATGCAATTTGCTGATTTCGTAACTTGTGGATTCAATCAAATCATTAATAATCTAGCAAAGATTCATTGGAGGTGGGGACAACATGCTGATGTTGTGGTTCGAATGCCAACGGGAGCAGGGGCAGCTGCAGGTCCTTTTCATTCTCAAAGCAACGAAGCGTGGTTTTTTCATACTCCTGGATTAAAAATTGTTTATCCATCTAATCCCTTTGATGCAAAAGGATTATTAAATGCCGCGATTGAAGATCCAAATCCTGTCTTGTTTTTTGAACATAAAATGCTCTATCGAAGCGTAAAAGGAAATGTTCCAACGGATTATTATACGCTAGAAATCGGTAAGGCAAATGTGGTGAATGAAGGGAAGGATGTAACGATAATAAGCTACGGTGCAGGCGTAAATTGGGCGATAGAGGCCATGGAATCTTTTCCGGGAAAGTCGGCTGAAATTGTTGATTTAAGAACTTTGTTACCCTTGGATACTGAAACTATTTATAAGGCAGCCAAGAAAACGGGTAGGGTGATCGTTTTGCATGAGGATTGCTTGATGGGTGGAATTGGAGGCGAAATTTCAGCGCTGATTATGGAAAATTGTTTCGAGTTTTTAGATGCACCTGTCAGTAGAGTTGGTTCTATGGATACACCGGTTCCATTTGCGGCAGATCTCGAAAAGCAATTCTTGCCTCAAGAACGTTTTCTTAAAGCGATTGAAGCTATTTTGGCGTATTAATTTACTGCATTTCTTGGATGAAAAGAAAGTATCGCTTCTTTTAAATAGCGTTGTTCTAAGTGGGTGTAAATTTCAGTGGTTGTAATCGATTCGTGGCCAAGCATTTCTTGTATTGCTCTAAGATTAGCTCCTCCTTCTAATAAATGGGTAGCAAAGGAATGTCTAAAGGTATGTGGAGATATTGTCTTTTGAAGGCTAATTCGTTCAGCTAAATCTTTGATGATGGTAAAAATCATAACACGGGTCAGTTTTCCCCCTCTCCGATTTAAAAAAACGACATTTTCATCCCCTTTTTTAATGTTTTGATGCCGACGAATATGGTCATTGTAAATTGATATTTCTTTTTCAACACTTGCTGAAACAGGTACTAATCGTTCTTTATTTCCTTTACCAATTACACGAATGAATCCTTCTTCAAAGAATAGATCGGAAAAGCGAAGGTTCACTAATTCTGAAACACGCAATCCGCAACTATACAAGGTTTCAATAATTGCCTTGTTGCGATGGGATTCGTTTTTACTCATGTCTAGTGCATCAATTAGTCGATCAATCTCTTCAATAGTGAGTACTTCAGGAAGTTTTCTCCCAATTTTTGGTTGGTCTAATAATTCGCTTGGGTCAATGGTGATGTAGTTTTCTAAGAGCAGATAACCATAAAATTGCTTGATTCCTGAAATAATTCGTGCTTGTGTACGCGCACTTAATCCCAAATCATAAAGTGCAGCAATGAATAATTTTAAATCGTTGTAGGAAATTTGTTCGGCATTTTTATCTATTGAAACACTAAAATCATGTAATTTAGCCACATCGTTTTGGTAGGCGAAAATCGAATTTTCTGCTAATCCTTTTTCGATTTTTAGGTATGATACAAATTCTTTAATGTAGCGATTCCAACTTGACAAGGATGAAAATTTTAATTATTAATGGTCCAAATTTAAATTTAATTGGCACGCGTGAAACATCCATCTATGGAAATCAATCATTTGATGATTACTTTCTTACCTTAAAATCAACATCTGATCTTGAGTTACACTACTTGCAATCAAATGTTGAAGGTGAATTAATTAATTTTCTCCAAGAAGCGAGTGTCGATGGAGTAATTCTAAATGCTGGCGCCTATACGCATACAAGTATTGCTATTCGTGATTGCATTGCTGCAATAGGAATTCCAGTAGTTGAGGTTCATATTTCCGATATTTCTAGTAGAGAATCCTTTCGCCATAATTCGCTTCTAACGCCCGTTTGTGTGGGCTGTGTTTTCGGCTTTGGACTAAAAGGTTACGAGATGGCCTTGTCGTATTTTCAATAAGTATTTTTAGCGATTGAACTTTTTTAGGGCTTACCTGTAAGGAAGTAAAACCTTTAATCGTTCGTTTATGAAAAACCTGGCCCTTCTTATCGCATTAATTTCCTTTTCTTTTGTTGCACAAGCTCAACAAAATAGAAAAATTCAATTAGTTATTCTTTTTGATGCTTCAAATAGCATGGATGGTTTGTTAGATCAAGCAAAATCAAAAATATGGGCCATCGTGAATGATGCAAGTGGCTTACGATACCGGGGAACAACGCCAGTTCTTGAGATTGCCATGTATGATTATGGAAATTCTGGTATTTCAGCAGCCGATCATTATGTTCGTATGCAAACTAATTTCACGACAGATTTAGACCTTATTTCAGCTAAACTTTTTGGCATTAGAACCAATGGTGGTGAAGAATATTGCGGCGCGGCTATTCAAAAATCTTTGCAACAATTGAATTGGTCAAATGATCCTAAGGACTTAAAGCTCATTTATATTGCAGGGAATGAACCCTTCAATCAAGGTCCAATTAGTTATAAAGAAGTATGTAATGAAATTCTTAAAAAAGACGTAATTGTGAATACTATTTATTGCGGTGATTATCAACAGGGGATTAATGAATTTTGGAAAGATGGCGCAGCATGTTCAAATGGAGCATATTTTAATATTAATTCAAATGATAAAATTACTTCCATCGCGACACCTTATGACGATGAAATTTTTCGCTTGAACCAATCGCTGAATGGCACCTATGTAAGCTATGGTTTTTCTGGTAATCTCAAAAAGGAAAACCAATTAAGAGAAGATAATAATGCCTTAAATCAAAATATTAGTGTCGCATCTGAAAGGGCGATTGTAAAATCTAAAGGCAGTTACAACAATGCTTCTTGGGATATCGTGGATGCTTATAGAGCAGACTCTACAAGTATCTTAGACTTGGAAGAAGAGGCAATGCCAGCTGAATTAATTGGTAAGTCTGATGACGATATTAAAAAATATATTGCTGATAAAACAATTGAAAGAAGCACTATTCAAGCAGAAATTGTTCAATTAGCATTACTTAGGAATGATTTTATTACGAAAGAGAAAGCTAAATTAATCGAATCGGGTAAAAAAGATGATTTCGGTTCAGCCATGAGTAAAAGCATCAAAGAAAAAGGAAAAGAAAAAGGATTCGAATAAGTTATTATTCCTTGAACTATAATGAATAAGGATTGTTTTTTTGATAACTTTGTATTTAAATAGTTGTTATGGTTAAGGATGATAAAATTAATTACCTGAACATTGGTTTAATGTTGGTCACCATGGCTCTGGCCTACTATTTTCCTTTTGAAACATTTTTATTTGCTTATGCCTTTCTCGGCCCTTTACACTATTTAACGGAGATTAGCTGGCTACATGACCGTCAATATTTTACCAAGGGGAAATACGATTTTATTCCGCTTTTACTCATTGGAATCGCCTTGTCTTACGCTGCTTTTGCAAAAGATGCCGGCTTTGACATGGAATTTTATAATACGTTTGTTGAATTAGGCTTATTCGATAAATTACTTGTTCTTGCGCTGTTTAGTTCTTTGCTCTTTGCTTTCGTTAAAAATTTACCAGTCAAAATATTTAGTATTCTATTCTTATTTATATTTATTTCCGGATGGTTTAGTGAGGATAATAAAGAGATGAACCAAAGTAGCACGACTGTATTTGCCCTGACATCTTTGCTGCCAACATTAATTCATGTGTATGTATTTACAGGATTATTTATGTTGTTTGGTGCCTTAAAGTCCAGAAGTAAAACTGGGCTTATGTCTGTTGCCGCTTTTATTATTTTGCCGATTATTTTAATTTTTGTCGTACCGGTTAAACCAAAAACAAATTATATTTCTGCCTACGGAAAAGAAGCATACTATGCTGGTGGTGATGGTTTTTTCTATACAAATGTGGGTATTCTTGACCATTTCAAATTAATGAACGTACCTAATTTTACTAATAAACAATATTTAGACTCTGTGGTCAATAAGAATTCCCCGACGAACCAATTTCCTGTTGTTGAAAAGAAGCGCATAACAGATTCATTGAGCAAAAACTTGAGTGCGGCATTCTTAGATCCTAACCCAGATAGCGAATACTACATGAAGCCGATTCCAGTTAACAAGGCGATTCCAGTAAACCCAAAAGATTTCTATTGGTCATCTGTATTTTTCTCCACTTTTGGCATCATGCTCATGCGTTTTATTGCTTTTGCGTACATGTACCATTACCTTAATTGGTTTAGTAAAACGGAGGTCATTCGTTGGCATAAGGTGCCTAAGATTCGTTTTGCTGCGGTACTTCTTATTTGGCTTGCGGCTTGTGGTTTATATGCGTACAACTATGCATTAGGTTTAAGCTTTTTATTCTTCCTTAGTTTCACACATGTTCTATTAGAATTTCCGTTGAACATGGTTTCTATTGTTGGGATAGGAAAAGAAACAATTTCTATTGCCAAAAACGGTTTCAAAAAATCACCTGAACTCACCAAAAAATGAAATTACTATATTCGCTTATTGCTTCCTCATTTATTTTTATGGTTTCGGCTCAATCAGAAGCTTCTTTAGTTGTTTCGCTCGAAGATGGACGCTACATGCTTTCCAATGATGGGGCTTCTTACTTTGCAAAGTTATCTTTTGACTGTACCAATAAGCCAGCGCCTCATTATTTTTATCGGGTTTTGCGCCTACAAGGTGAGGAAAAGGGTCCAAAGGATTATTGGCCATCTTTCTATGGTTGTTTTGATTGGCACTCAGCCGTTCACAATCATTGGGCAATGGTAAAATTACTGAAGCTTTATCCTACCATTCCTGAGGCCAATGCCTTAAATGATAAGTTAGAATTAAGTTTTAATGCAGAAAATATCAAGGAAGAATTAGCGTATCTGAAATCCCACGAAGATGGTTTTTTTGAATTTCCTTATGGTCAATCTTGGTTGTTAAAAGTGGCAGATGAATTAATTAAGTGGGATGATCCTAGGGCAAAACGTTGGCTGAATAATCTGAAGCCACTTACTGAATATATCGTTTCTGTACACCTTAATGTTTGGCCGCCTCTTGCAAGCGTTAATCTATCTGGAAGTCATGACAGTCCTGCAATGGGGCTTTCTTTTGCCTACGATTATGCTGTAAGTTCAAAGAATAAAAAATTAAAGGAAATCGTTTCACAGGCAGCTATTCGTTTTTATGGTGATATCGCCAATGCGCCTTTAAATGAGGAGCCATTCGACTATGATTTTATGTCTGCTGGTTTATTGGTAACAGATTTGATGCGAAAGGTCTTAGCTCCTAAAGAGTATGTTATTTGGTTGAAGAGCTTTTCTCCGGAATTATTTATTCCAGGAAAAGTTAATATTCCCCTCAAGTTAGATCGAGTAGATAAACACGATGGTTATGAAGCGCATTGGGATGGGTTTCACTTAAATCGAATTTGGTGCTTAAATGGAATTCTTAAAACCCTTCCAGCGGATGCTTTAAGCAAGGAAGCAAAATTAGAATGGGTTAGCGCAATGAATGGAATGTGGGATTATGCTCAGGAAAGTATCGGTAAAGGAAACTATGATATTGATCACTGGCTTTCTACTTTTTCCGTATTTGCTTTAATTGGTTATGAATGATCATTCGATGTTGAAATCCTTTGTTCAAGATCGTCAATAAATTGATCGAGATTCTCTGGTGAAATAAACAATTCATTCCCGTCATGGTAATATATGATAAGCCCATCAAGTGCTAAACTTAATTTCCAACCAATATACAATCCTTTATTTTTTTCAATTTTTTTAATAGCTTGGTAGGTTATTTTTTTTACTATCCACCCACTTGAACATCGCAAATAATCTTGGTGAAGATGGTAACTTGTTGTGTAGTACAAGGATATCAAATAGGCTAATGTCAAGGTCAAAATACTTGAAAGAACGAGAGTAGCAAATATGCCTTCTTGATAAAATGTTTTTAACGAAATTAGTAGATCTAATGAAGCAATAAGTATTAAGCTAGCTTTATATAGCCAACCTACTTTTGATGAATACCGTGTCACCAAGCAAATAATGGTCTATCTTGCATCAATAGATTAACAGCTCCTTTAATTCTTATCAATTGGGCATCATCATTCCTATGGATTAATGCTTCGTCGATTAACTGAACCATTTTTTCAATTTCAGTTTCATTAACACCTCTTGACGTAAGCGCTGCAGTACCTAGTCGAATTCCAGAGGTAATAAACGGCGATTCTGTATCAAAAGGCACCATGTTTTTATTCACTGTGATATCTGCTTTCACCAAGCTATTCTCAGCATCTTTACCGTTAATGCCTTTGCTGCGTAAATCAATAAGCATACTGTGATTATCGGTACCTCCGGAAATAATGGTATAGCCTTTTTGAATAAATGAATTTGCCATTACACTCGCATTGAGTTGGACTTGCTTCATGTAGGTGGTAAATTCAGGTGCCAAAGCTTCGCCAAAAGCAACTGCTTTTGATGCAATTACATGTTCTAGCGGGCCACCTTGTATACCAGGAAAAACCGCAGCATCTAGTAAAGCCGCCATCGATTTTGGATTGCCATTATTCCATTTTAATCCAAAAGGATTATCAAAATTAGTGCGCATCATGATAATCCCACCTCTTGGACCGCGTAATGTTTTATGGGTAGTGCTGGTCACAATATGACAATGACTTAATGGATCATTTAATAATTTTGCCGCAATTAATCCTGCAGGATGGGAAATATCAGCTAAAACAAGTGCGCCGACTTCGTCTGCTACTTTTCGTATTTTGGCATAATCCCAATCTCTTGAATAGGCTGAGGCTCCACAAATAATCATTTTCGGTTTAACGCGAAACGCGGTTTCTTCTAGGGCGTCATAATCAATAAGCCCAGTTTCTTTTGATACACCGTAAAAGTGTGGTTGATAGAGTTTACCCGAAAAATTAACAGGAGATCCATGTGTTAGATGTCCACCATGCGATAAATCAAATCCTAAAATCTTATCGCCAGGATTAAGGCATGCAAGAAATACAGCAGCATTTGCTTGTGCTCCAGAGTGTGGTTGTACATTCGCCCATGTAGCGCCAAATAATTCACAAAGACGATCAATAGCGAGTTGCTCTACTTTATCGACTACTTCACAACCACCATAATAACGCTTCCCAGGTAGCCCTTCTGCGTATTTGTTCGTGAGTACGCTACCCATGGCCTGCATTACTTGATTACTCACAAAGTTTTCTGATGCAATGAGTTCAATGCCATTTAGTTGACGCTTATTTTCTTCATTAATTAAGTCGAATATTATTTTGTCTTTCATAGTTTATTTAATACGTGCGATGAATGATTTATGTAATATATTTTATGTAAGCCTTCCAGTAAATTTACATCTGGTTTGTAACCTACTATTTTCATTAATTGAGATGAACTTCCAACTCTTCTTTCTACCTCGTAGTCGTATCTCTTTTTGGGGGCGTCAATGTAATTTATAGGAGATGTTGAATCGGTTATTTTTTTAATATTTTCTGCTAAATCTTTGATTGACCATTCTTCTTCATTGGCTATATTTATAATATGCGAGCCATTAATTCCTAATAAGCTTACGCATGCATCTATGGTGTCATCAATGTAGGTAAAATCCCTTGTTTGCGCTCCATTTCCATATACTGTAATCGGTTCATTATTAATTGCTTGTTCAAAAAAACGAGGAACTACCATTCTATTATCTTGGTTGTGCCCGTATACATTAAAAAAACGAAGTGAAATCACATTTAATCCTCGCTCATTATGATGTGCAGCAAGGTAAATTTCATTGTAGCGCTTTGCCATTGCGTAGGAAGTTCTTGGGTCAACTAATACATCTTCCGAAAGTGCGCTTTTTAAAATGGCACTATGACTGTAAATGCCACTTGTTGAGGCATAAAGCAAATATTTAATGTTATTGATAGATGCAGCTTCTGCAACATTTCTTGTCCCAATTACTTCTACATCCATTGTTTCTATAGGTTGATCTGCAACAATATCAACGCCCAAAACAGCGGCGAAGTGGTAAATTGCATCACAACCTTTCGATGCAGTTAAAACTAAATCAGCATCCCTCACATCTCCTTTGAAGAAGGTAATATTTTTAAAGGATTCTTTATCAAGCTTATTGCCGCGTAAAAGGTTATCAAGCACATTTATTTCATGTCCTTTTTCAAGTAATCTTTTCACTAGGTTACTCCCGATAAATCCTGCCCCACCTGTCACCAAAATTTTCATTGGAAATTATTTATTATTTGCAAATATCTTAATAAAAATTGACATCAAATAAGTTGTGAATTAGGTTTCAGTTAATTTCCTTAATAGAAGACAAAAAATGCGTGTATTGGTTCATTTCCTTATTAAAAATACCTGTTTCATCCAATCGATCTATTCTCACTCTTCCTGATGCATGAATGATGTTTTTATTTTCTTGAATGATGCCTACGTGAATAATTTTTCCGTCTTTATTTTTAAAAAAGGCAAGATCATTTTTTTGATGATTTCGAAACGCTATTGCCTTGCCAATTTCGGCTTGTTGGTAGGCATCCCTTGGTAGATTTATTCCGCTTAGCCTAAAAAATAATTGTGATAATCCTGAACAATCTATGCCGAAAGATGACTTTCCTCCCCATAAATAAGGGGTGTTGATTAAATTTGCTAAAACAATATCACGATTTAATTCTTGCGCTTCAGCTTCACAATCAAATGAGTAATCGCCAATTTTAAATGATGGAGTTGGACCAATAAAACTTCCGCAACTGATAATTTGCTTCCCCCAAGGTGTGGAGATTTGTTTATTGATATTATGCTGAATCGTATAAATTCCTTGCCAATTTAGTGTGTCTTCATCAGACAGAGGAAGTAAATGTTTGCTATCAACAAATCCCTTGTAATCATCTAATAAGGTTGTTACTTCAACCCAAGGTCCTGAAACTGAATGTATTTTAACTATTTCGCCAAAAAGCAGCTGACTTATCATTTCAGCACTATCTTTTGGGTCCTTTCTTAAGGGACTAACGCTAACCAAACAAAAAGCATGTTTTTGATCGAGGGCTTGAAATTTCATTTATTAATTTGTGGTAACCAAATATAAACAAAGTCTTTTAATATTGAGTAAATTTGTGGAGTAGCATTTTTTTATGTCAGAAAAATTAATTTTAATTACGAATGATGATAGTGTTAACGCTAAAGGGATTCGTTCATTAATACAAACGGCAAAACAATTCGGTAGAGTAGTGGTAGTTGCCCCTGATAAAGCTCAATCGGGTATGGGACATGCCATAACAATCAATCATCCATTACGATTAAACCGAGTTGATTTATTCGATGGTGTAGAATCCTATGCCTGTTCAGGAACGCCTGTTGATTGCGTAAAATTAGCGATATATGAGGTTCTTAAATGCAAACCTGATTTATTGCTTTCCGGTATAAATCATGGTGAAAACACATCAACTAATGTATTGTATTCAGGCACCATGTCGGCAGCTATTGAAGGGGCAATGGAAGGAATTCACTCTATTGGATTTTCATTGGCAGATTATGCCAGCGATGCTGATTTTTCGGCTTGTCAGCCCTTTATTGAAAAAATGATCATCAAAACGTTGGATAGTGGTTTGGCATCCAATACTTGTTTAAATGTAAATTTCCCAAATCTCAGCATCGATAAGATTAAAGGTATCCGAATTTGTAGTCAGGCACATGCGTTTTGGGCAGATCGTTTTGACAAGCGTTTGGATCAATTTGGAAACCCTTATTTTTGGTTAACGGGAGAATTCGCTGAAGTTAATCCGAAAGAAAATACAGACTTAGAAGCTTTAAAAAATGGGTATGTGAGCATTGTTCCTACGCATTTTGATTTAACTAATTATCAAGCAATACAAACTTTACAAGACTGGGTTATATGAAAATTAAAATTACAAAATCTCATTTTATTGGTTGTGGCATCGGACTAATCTCCCCACTTGTTTTTTTGCCTGTTGTGCTATTTATTGTAGCCTTGGTTTATCGTTTTTCATTTATGTATTTATGGGATCAATTCATTAATATTCCTGAATATACAAGCAAGTATACTTCTTTGGCTTTGATATCAAATTTACTTTGGTTTTATTTGTTCTTAAACCGCGAGTATTATGATGTGGCAAGAGGTATAATATTCGCCATGCTATGTTTTATTCCATATATGATTTATGTTAATTTGTTTTAATGCAAAATACTAAAATCTTTATTATTGCTGGTGAGGTATCAGGTGATTTACATGGGGCAAATTTGATCAAAGAAATTAATGCTTTATCTCGAAATGTAGAATTTATTGGTTGGGGTGGCGACCGAATGGAAAAGGAAGGGATGGCTATTTTAAAGCATGTTAGAACCCTTTCTTTTATGGGATTTTTAGAGGTTTTGTTAAATCTTAAAACCATCATCCGAAATATTAAAGATTGTAAAAATCAAATTATTGCTTCTCAGCCAGCGGCTATAATTTTAATTGATTTTCCTGGATTTAATTTACGAATTGCAAAGTGGGCTAAAAAACAAAATATACCCGTGATTTATTATATTTCACCACAAATATGGGCATGGAAAGAATCTCGGGTAAAAGCGATACGTCGCGATGTTTCAAAGATGTACTGCATTCTCCCTTTCGAGCAACAATTCTATGCAAAATTTAATGTTGATGTAAGTTATTTGGGCCATCCATTATTGGACGAAATTACTGAGTTTAGGCTGTGTGAATCTCCAAAAATAATCGTTTCATCTAAGCCTATTCTAGCTTTACTGCCAGGTAGTAGGTTGCAAGAAGTGAAAAGAAAACTACCGCTAATGATCGAGGCATCAAAGTCCTTTCCTCACTATCAGGTGGTTGTTGCGTGCTCTATTAATGTTAACGAAGCATATTATCGGCTTTATGCAGATGATACGGTACAATTAATTTTCGGAAAGACGTATGAAATTTTAAATCAGTCATCTATTGCTTTGGTAACATCTGGAACAGCAACATTAGAAACTGCTTTATTTAACGTTCCTCAAGTAGTTTGCTATAAAAGTTCGCCACTATCGTTTGCTATTGCCAAACTATTGGTGAAAATAAAATACATATCATTGGCAAATCTCATCATGAATAAAGAAGTCGTGAGCGAATTAATTCAAGGAAATTGTACGGTTGATAATATGGTTCAACAATTGCGTCTAATTGAGGTAGATCAACCCAAGCGCTTAGAAATTTTGCTTGATTATCAAAATTTAGCCACTTTACTAGGTCAGAATGGTGCTAGTAAAAGAGTAGCAGAGGATATTCTTGAAACTTTTTTTGATACTAATGGTATTAATTAATCTAACCAATTGTTAACTAATTGAAACTTTTATTAGCATTAATTTTCTTTTCTATATCAAGATGCGTATTTGCACAACAAATGCATATTGGTTTATTAACGGAGTTTGACATTAAAAAACTTAAGATTAACAAAGCAATAGGTAATTATCATGTAATGACAGATTCTACTTATTTGGGTTTTGCAAATTCAACCGATATCATTGATGTTATTTATGTTTCCCCTAATAAAATGACCGTTAATTTTCAGGGAAATAGTTATGATAATATCAATAATTTATTTTTATACGCATTGTTTGAAGAGCAATCAATTCAGTTAACGGGCATCAGTCCTGGGTTTAATTCACGACAATATGAAGGTGACTTTGAAATTTCAGCTGGAAAATCAGGTGTTCGGGTTATTAATAATATTGATCTGGAGGCTTATTTGGAAGGTGTAATTGAGTCTGAAGCTGGGTCATCGCAACACTATGAATACTATAAAGTGCAGGCAATCATAAGTAGGACATATGCTAAAAAAAATGAAGGCAAGCATAAGCTTGAGGGCTTTCAACTATGTGATAAGGTCCATTGTCAAGTATATCATAACAAAAGATTAAATAATCCAATAATAGACTCGGCAGTTAGTAATACTGGTCATCAAATATTGAGCGACAAAAATGACAAATATGCCCCTACCTTTTTTTCTGCAAATTGCGGTGGTCAAACATGTAATCCTTCCTATATCTGGAAAGAAAGTATCGAAGGCTTGACTTCATTTAAAGATACCTTTTGTGTATATTCGAAGCAAGCTACTTGGACCAAATCAATACCATATATTGATTGGGTAACTTTTATCGTTAAAAAATATAATTTCCCCATAGATGATAGCCTAAGTTTACAATTATTAAATAATTATAAACAAGACGAACGTCAAGCATTTTATATTGACCCAAGTTATGGTATCCCATTAAAGGAACTACGAGAAAAATTTAAATTAAAATCTACGTATTTCAGCGTAAGAAAAGACGGGGAATACATGGTGATTAGTGGTCGTGGATTTGGCCATGGAGTTGGATTGTGTCAAGAAGGGGCGATGAAAATGGCAAGAACTAATTATACTTGTAATCAAATAATCAAATTTTATTTCCCTGACTATTTAATTTCGAAAATCATTTATAATTAATCACAAAAATATCTTCGTTTTCTTGCTTGAAAAATTTCTTTGAACGAGCGTAAGTTTCTAAATAATTTATATTAGTCAAGAGCCCAAGGGTTTTTTTTGTCTCCTTTAGTTGCCTTGTCATATTTTGATTTTGCGTATTTATTTGATTTTGTTTATTAAGGTTGTGAACTACTGAAAATACATCTGTATCATCTAAAAATAACCCGTAGATTAAAAATATAAATATCGTTATGATATACTTATTCTTTAAAAACCGCAAAATTCTCTTCATACTTTAAAGGTATAACAAGAATTTTTACCTTGAATAAAGGAAAAATAAAGTTATTAAGTATTGGGTGTTTATTTTTCTGAATGTTCGCAATCGTAAGAGTAAAATATTTTAATGTTAAAAATTAAGAATTCATTCAAAGTAAGCACTATCTTGTGATTATTTGCGTCCGACACGGCGGAAAAATAGAAATTCAGAGTCTTGACTTTTTTAGCTTCCCTGCTACTTACCCTACTTTTTTTTGAGGTGACTGAGGCTCTCGAAGGTCCGCAAAAAAAGTAGCAAAAAAACTCGAAAGTGGCATGCGTTCATTCTCTCCAATTCTAAGACTTGACCCTTTCGGTGATTTCTATATAAGTGCCTCTCGACTACGCTCGATTCACTTAAAGGGCATCGAGCGGAGCCGAGATGCACGGTACCCAAGTCTTAGTTCAATACAATCATTCTCTTATGCAATCTTTCATTATTAAAAAATAAATTCATTTTTATTTCTTGTCGCCTATTATTCAGATAAAGCATAGCGAATTGAAAAAAGGGCACCGTGAAGTAGCTCGCAGAGATCGCTGAAACGGTCTTATTTCGAGAGTGGAGTGAATTAAAGAATAATCAGCGACTTGATTTTTTCGTTCTTTTGTATCAAGACAAAAGGACAAAGAATATAAGGTCCGATTTTTTTATCGGAGAATAGTGAAAAAATAGTGAGTATTCGTACCAGCAAAAATATGTTACTATTAAAAATTAAGAATTCATTCGAAGTGAGCACTATCGATTAATTATTTGCCTCCGCTACGACGGAAAAACAGAAATTCAGAGTCTTGACTTTTTTTATGCCAAGAAAAAAGAAAGCCAAATACAAAAATCGTTTAGATTGAGATCCTTGTTCACGTTTTGATTTGATTAGGATTTTGATTTGTGGTACAAAAGCGTAAACTCAATTATTTTTCTGTGCAGCTTGAAAATAATTCTCCTTCAAATAGGTCTCTAAAATCTTTCTCAAATTGAAACCACGGGTCTACTTTACGCAGTATTGGGCATGCCGTCTTATTCGGATCTTGATCACGCGCGTTGAGTATACTTGCCGAGTACATAATTCCATATTTCAAAACGGTAATATCACTCTCAGTCATTTGGATGGTCTTGCCGAGTTCATTTATGAACGAATTGGTGTAATTTCCATCAACTTCAATGCGCTCGTATTTTAAAAGTTTTGGGATATCATTAGCCCAAATTAGGTTAGCTCCTTTTATATTCTTTGATTGATATTTACAATAGGCATCAAGAAAATTTATAGCAATTGGATTTAAGGTAGTTTGTTTGTATAAGTCAATGGCTTCTCCCAATTCAATTGGTTTGCCATCAAGTTGTACTTCGAGGTATTCTCTAAGTAGATAAGACTCGAGTTCATTAATAAAGTTTTGATGTTCTACATCATTTAATATGCCATTTAGGTCGAGCTCTACAGCGGATTGCAAACTTGATATGGACTCTTCAATTGCATCTTCAAATTTTGGGTCTGAATTTCCTTCTTTCACCAAACCATAAAGCCCTTTTGCTAAAAATAAATAGGGTGTAGGGTCAGAAGCATATTTTGGCTTTGCAGTATAATCAGAAGCTCTTAATACTAACTTTTCATAATTTGGTTTCGGTTTTTGTGCATACAGAGAAGCTAATTCTGGAAAGACGCTTCGCACGGTAATATAATCCTCAATTTCTGTTTCAAGTTCCGTTTCATTATCGCTGTTTTTATCAAAAATAACAGTTAATGTAACTGTGTAATTTCCGAGACGATTGAACGTTACTTTAATGGAAGAGCTTGATTCACTTGATCCTGGTTCAAAATCCCAATCTTTTCCTTTAGTACCGCTCAAGGCCCACAAATACGAAGCTTTTCCTTTGGTATTTTTTAAGAAACTCTTAAGTTCAACTATGTTTTCAGGTTTAACGGATCTTTCAAATACTGGCTCAACAAGTCTATTTGCTGCTGTAATTTCAATCGTTTGAGCGTAAATAGAAAATAGGCTACAAAGGGAAAAAATTGTGGATAAAAATAATCTTTTCATAGTTAAAAATTTGGGCAATTATTTCAATTTCTATGCCGAATTTACAATTTAATTGTGACTTGATATTAAGAGTAATAATATTTCTTGTGCAGCTGTTGCCAAAACCGTCCCTGGGCCATAGATTCCAAAAACTCCTTGTTCGTTAAGAAAAGCATAATCTTGCTTAGGAATGACCCCTCCAACGACCACTAGAATATCGCTTCTTTCTTGTAATTTCAAGCAAGAAATTAAAGCCGGGACTAATGTTTTATGGCCTGCAGCTAGAGAAGAAACGCCAACGATATGCACGTCGTTTTCAATTGCTTGCTTTGCTACTTCCTCGGGCGTTTGAAATAATGGTCCCATATCAACATCAAATCCTATGTCTGCAAAAGCGGTTGCTATTATTTTAGCACCTCGGTCGTGGCCATCTTGACCCATTTTAGCGATTAATATCCGTGGTCTTCTACCTTCCAATTCGGCAAATTGGAGACAAAGCTCTTTTGCTTTAATAAAGTGTTCATTTTTCATAATTGATTTTTCATAAACCCCACTTATGGTATTTATTTTGGCTTTATATCGTCCGAATACATTTTCAAGTGCATCTGATATTTCTCCTAAAGTGCACCTAGCTAATGAACATTTTATGGCTAGTTCGAGTAAATTTTCTTTACCATCTTTTGCTGCTTTTTCTAGCTGCTTGAGTAATTTCGCCACTTCTTTATTATCTCGATTTTCTTTAATTTCTGCTAATTTATTTAGTTGTTGCATCAGTACATTAGCATTATCTACTTCCCTCAATTCGAGATCCGTATTTTCATAATTAGTAAACCGATTCACTCCAACGATAACATCTAATCCGGCATCTATTTTCGCTTGTTTATTTGCAGCGGCCTCTTCAATTCTCATTTTTGGAATTCCTGTTTCTATGGCTGCTGCCATTCCTCCAAGTTCTTCGACTTCTTTAATTAATAATTCAGCTTTTGAAATCAGTTCTTCACTTAAGTATTCGATATAATAGCTTCCACCAAGGGGATCGATAAATTCCCGTATGCCGATTTCATGCTGTAGAAACAATTGCGTATTTCGTGCGATTCGTGCTGAGAAATCGGTGGGAAGTGCAATGGCTTCATCTAGTGCATTGGTATGAAGCGATTGTGTTCCTCCTAAAACAGCGGCTAATGCTTCGATACAAGTTCGGGTGACGTTGTTATAGGGGTCTTGTTCGGTTAATGACCATCCAGATGTTTGACAATGTGCTCTAAGCATTGAGGATTTTGGATTATTGGGTTCAAATTGTTCCAAGAGCTTTGCCCAAAGTTTACGACCCGCTCTTAGTTTTGCAACTTCAACTTGAAAATTCATCCCGATTGCCCAGAAAAAACTGAGTCTTGGCGCAAATTCATCTATTTTTAAGCCCGCTTTTAATCCTGTTCTAATGTATTCTAACCCGTCTGCTAAGGTATATGCAAGTTCGATTGCCGCAGTTGCTCCAGCTTCGTGCATGTGATATCCCGAAATTGAAATGGAATTAAATTTCGGCATGTTGCGCGACGAATAATCAAAAATATCAGCAATAATTTTCATGGAGGATTTTGGCGGATAGATATAGGTATTGCGCACCATGAATTCTTTCAAAATATCATTCTGTATTGTTCCAGATAATTTTTTTATTTCAACACCTTGCTCAAGAGCCGCGCCTATGTAAAAAGCTAATATGGGTAAAACGGCTCCATTCATCGTCATGGAAACAGACATTTCATCTAAGGGAATATCCTTGAATAAAATCTTCATATCTTCAATCGTATCTATTGCCACTCCTGCTTTTCCAACGTCTCCTAGCACACGTGGATGGTCTGAATCATAGCCACGATGGGTGGCTAAATCAAAGGCTACTGACAAGCCTTTTTGGCCTTCTTTGAGATTTTTTTTATAAAATGAATTGGAATCTTCCGCAGTAGAAAATCCTGCATATTGCCTTATTGTCCATGGTTTTGATAAATACATCGAAGCGTAGGGTCCTCTTTTGAAAGGAATGACACCTGAAAATTCTGCTTCTTTAGCGTTTTCTTTTTCAAAATAATTAGGCACACTTATTCCATCACAAATTTCAGTGGATATTTTTTCAATCGGTTGAAAATTATCTATGGCTTCTTTCCAATTTACGCTATTAAAATTCACTCTTTTCATAGCATCTCAATTTTATCATAACGGAATGTTTCTAATCCAAGAAATGTTTTCTCTTCTTTCCATGTGTTGGCATTTAGATCTAAATCTTGAAAAACGTTCATGCCGATTATTTTCCTTTCTTTTTGAATGAATTCTTCGCAACGTTGCTTTGTCGTTCTACGCACCATTCCAGCGATGAAATCTATTTTTTCTGAAGAAATAAATTCATTAAAAGAGGCTAACTGTTTAAAGATATCCCAGGCATCATCACCTATTTTTTCAGTCAGATTTTCAACATAATGACTTCCTCTGTAGGCATCTTTTACTAATTTTAGATAACTTTCTTCTTTTAAAATGGACGATATATTGAGTGCCATTCGTTGAGAAAAAATTGTTGACCCATTATTACTTTGACCATCGAATGGATGAATTTGAAGGTAATCAACACCTCCTATTACTGCCGATAATGCTTCTGTAGTTTGCCTAAGTTGATTCGTAGTTGAATCTTTTAGCGATTTGTTAGTCCATCCAATTACACCAACTATTTCAAAGGAATTGCTTGGTACATGATAGGCGTGTAAGACAGTATTCGCTAGGCTCTTTAGTGCTCGGAATTTCGCAATTTCTATCATGAAATTTGAACCAATACCAACATGTAATTGAAAGCCAATGTTTTTATGCTCACCAAGTAATAAAATTGATTCGTGTAGGTTGTTTATAATAAAAGCAAGTTCTTGTTTTGCATTGGCACCGCATTGTTGGAGTGAAAATCCATCCGCTACTATTTTAATGGGAACCTTGCTTGACGCAATAGTGTGTATAAATTCCGTAGGATCATTAACACTCATAAAGTTGACGAGTACAGTTATATTTTCTTGATGCTTATACCAGCTCTTAAAGGATGCAAATAGCTTTTGATCAGCGATAGATATAAAAATTTGAATGTATTGGAATTCAATTTCTTTAAATAAAACATCCCAATCTAGTGAAGATTTACTTGTTGAAACATAAATGGTATCTGCCCCATTAAGTAATGTTTCTAATATAGTTTGATTGCTCTTTTTTTCATCTAAAACGTCGAATTCAGCACTTATTTTCCATTCATTACAAACTGCGGTATTCCAACTACTTACTTCGACCGAAGAATGTGTCAGCCCATCTTCGATTGTAATGAATACATCTTCAATTTTATTATGAAAATTATGGGTGACATCGCCTTTATTCAATTCACCAAGAACCTTTTCTTTCCAAACAAATTCACGATCAGAAGTATTTTTTGCTTTGGAGCTTGACATGATAATTAATTATTTTTCAAATATACAACAGTTGAGGAAATCTTAGTTGCTCGAGTTTCATATGTAAATAGAGATCAAGGTTATTTTTAAGGTTAAATCAAGGCTTGATTATTTTTTACTCTCATTAACTCAAATGTACTTTTTTTTTAGGATATAAAACGTAATTTTAGGCCTTTGTTAAACAACTTAAATAGAATTAATGCATTTCACTTTGTCTCGAATGATTAGTATTAGAGAACGGATTTTTTTGATGACCATTTTTATTTTCTCCCTTCAATTTTCGTTTTGTCAAGGTTGGTTACCAATGGGGAGTCGTTCACATGCACTAGGAAACGCAAGCGTAGCCATTGACGATATTTGGGCCTATCACCATAATCCAGCCAATTTAGTTTCTGTAAAGAAATTGGGTTTTGGCTTGTCATACGAAAATCGATTTTTACTCAAGGAGCTACAATCTCAGGGTTTCGTAGTGGCTTTGCCCCTAAAGGCCGGTGTCATTTCCTTTGGGCTCCAAAGTTTTGGATTTAAGAACTTCCGAACGAATCGATTAGGTTTAGGCTACAGCATGAAATTAGCAGACTTTTTATCTTGTGGTGTACAACTTAATTATCATCAGGTAAGATTAACTGATGCTTATGGCAGAAAGGATGCTTTGACAGCTGAGCTTGGTCTTAGAGCTGATATTACGGATAACTGGAAAGTAGCGTTTAGTATTTTTAATTTAACACGAACAAAAATATCCGAATTTGGCGAGGATAGGCTAACAACCTTAATGCGCTTAGGTACGCAGTATACTTTTTCTGAAAAAGTAATGCTGGTCGCTGAGCTTGAAAAAAACATCGAATTTCCTGTTCGTTTTAAAACGGGTATCGAATATAGTCCGATTAGGAAACTTTTCTTGCGAGGTGGCTTTGCAACTCAACCTCTTGAAATAAGTGCTGGCTTAGGCTATCGATTTAAAGAACAGTTTCAACTCGATTTAGGGAGCGCATACCATCAGATTTTAGGTTGGTCACCTAATTTCTCCTTCACTTATCTAATGAAGTGATTATGGTAAAAAAATGCTACTTCCTTTTATTAATTCTTTGCGCCTCATACCAATCGATTGCACAAGTAAAAAGTGAAGTCATTCAACAGCGAATTGAATTTATTTCGGAGCAATTGCAATCTGAAGATATCGATTTAACAAATTACATAGAGCAACTAAATTATTTCTATGATCACCCTATAAATTTGAATGCCACTACCGGTGAAGATTTAGAAGAATTGGGTTTATTAACGAGTGTCCAAATAAATGATTTAATTCTGCACCGTAAGTTATTTGGAAAATTCATTTCGATATATGAATTGCAAGGCTTAAAATATTGGGAATTGACTACTATTCAATTAGTATTACCTTTTATTCAAATTGACGATAAATTTGATAATCTTCACATCACTTTGAAAGAAGCACTGAAAGGAGGAAAATACGAGATGTTTTTGCGTTATCAACCCATGGTGGAGCAAAAAGGAGGATATGTTAAGGTTTCGGATTCTATCATGGCTAATTCCAATAATTATTACAAAGGTAATGGAGATCGTTACTACACTCGATTTCGATATACCTATAAAACCAACATTAGTGTTGGAGTAACGGCTGAAAAAGACGCAGGAGAGCAATTTTTTGCGGGAGCACAAAAAAATGGATTTGATTTTTATTCTGCCCATGCCTTTTTTAAAGGTGGAAAATACCTTCGGTCTGCTGTAATTGGTGATTATCAAGTACAAGTTGGACAAGGGTTGAATGTATGGTCGAGCTATGCCTTTGGTAAAACATCTGATATTGCTACTATGAAACGATCGGCGATTCCTTTACGACCTTATACCTCCGTCGACGAAGCTAGATTTCTTCGAGGTATTGCTTTCGATTTTGGTGTAAAGAGTTTCTCCTTGTTAGCCTTCGCTTCGTCAAAAATGGTGGATGCATCATCCATAGCTGATTCTACTTATGAAGATCTTGAGTTTATCTCAACCATTGATTTATCTGGTTTACATCGTACAAATAGGGAAATTGATAAGATGAATTCATTGCGAGAAAATATAGCTGGATTAAATTTAAAATATGCTAAATCAGGATTAAAATTAGGATTAGCGGGTGTGTATCAAGGGTATGACAAACCCTACGAAAAATCTGTACAGCTTTATAATCAATTTGATTTTCGCGGCAAGCAAAATTTTTCTTTTAGTGGCGACTACTCTTACAACATTAAAAACATAAATATCTTTGGAGAGGTATCAAAAGTATGGAATGCCGACCTTAGTCAGTTTAAATCTGGATGGGCAATGGTGCATGGCGCTATGATCGCCCTTGATCCTAGAGCTAGTATTGGTATTTTATACCGAGACTATCAAAAAGACTATCAAACATTTTACAATGCAGGTTTTTCCGAGGGAAGCAATACACAAAATGAAAAGGGTTTATATACAGGAATAAAACTAAAGCTTGCCTCTGCATGGTCATTAAATGGTTATGTAGATGTTTTTCAATTTCCATGGATGAAATATGGTGTTGACGCTCCATCAAGAGGGCATGAGTTTTTACTTCAACCTAGTTATAAGCCGAATAAAATTTTTGAAATTTACGTAAGATTTCGGCAACAATTGCGAGAAAAAAATAGCCGAGATTATTTAGGAAATGTAACGCCTCTAGAGGATGTATTGCAGCGAAATTACCGAATAAATCTTTCCTATGTTATCAATGAATCGTTTACGTTTAAATCTCGAATTGAATTTGTTACGGTTCATCGAAACAGCACAGGTCAGAAAAGAGGAATGCTAATAACGCAAGACCTTTTGTACAAGCCTAAAAGTTTCCCCTTGGATTTTTCCTTACGCTATGCTTTATTTGATACGGATGATTATGACACAAGATTATATTCTTTCGAGAATAATGCCCTTTATGCTTTTGCTGTTCCGGCATATTATTATCAGGGTAGCAGGGCATATGTTTTAATTCGCTATTCATTTCTTCGACATTGTGATTTGTGGGTACGTTATGGCGTATTTTTATATAACAATAGAACATCAATTAGCTCAGGAGCAGAGGGCATTATAGGCAGTCGTAAGACTGACTTAATTGTACAGTTGAGAATTTCCCTTTAATTTTTTTTATTTTTTTTTGTTACTTTTTTTTACAAGTTGCGTTATCGAATTTGTAAAGACTGCAAGCTTTACTTTCTCCAGCTTAAAAATAAATTAAAACTAAGTACTATGGCTATTAACATGATGTATTACCAAGATACTTTACGTCTTGAAGAGGAAAACCAACTTATCCAGAAGGCCAAGTTAAACCCTTCTCATTTTGCTCCTTTGTACAAAAAATACTACGAATCAATATTCCGGTATATCAACAAAAGAGTAGACGAAGAAGAGGTAGCTTACGACATCACATCTTGTGTTTTTGTAAAAGCTTTAACGAATCTAAGCCGATATGAATTTCGTGGTGTTCCTTTTTCTTCTTGGTTGTTTCGAATTGCTAAAAGTGAATTATATCAATCTTTTCGTGATAAGCAAGCACAGAGAACTGTTAAAATTGACTCCGTACAAATAGCTCAGGTAATCGAGGATTTTATCGAGGACTACTCTGAAGTGAATAAAGCCAAATTATTAAAATGTTTGCCTTTACTGAAGGAAAATCAATTACAATTAATTGAAATGCGTTTTTTCGAGAAGCGCTCATTTAAAGAAATAGGTGAAATTATAGGATTAACAGAAAATAATGCGAAAGTGAAAACGTTTAGGGCATTACTCAAATTAAAAGAACTTTTTAATAAAACTAAATAATGTAATTATGGTAAAAATTTATATCGACAAACAGGAGGTAACATCAGCTGAAATCAATTCAAGACAAGATTTTAATAAAATCTTATCAAGGTTACCCACAAAGAAAAAATGGATAAATCCATGGTTTTATGGAGCTGTAGGTTTATCATCAATAATAGGAGCAATTTCTTTGTATATGTTGTTGATTTAATTCAAAATTAATTTTTAGATTTAACCAATTTATTTCAATGCTACTTTGTAGTTTTGCAGTAGATTGGTTTTTTTGTTATATTTGAACCATAATTTTTTAAAATGAAATTTGTATTCATTCTATTTTCGATTTTCTCTCTAACTTTTTTGAGTGCCCAGCACATTAATTTTAATTCTCAAAAAAATTGGTCGTTAAATAAGAAAGAAATTCTTTTTGGATTTGGTGCGACTCAATTTAATGGAGATTTGGGCGGAGGTGCTACGGCCGGTATTGATTACAGTATGAAAGATATCGATTGGCCATCAACGGGTATAAATGGTATGATAGGATTTCGTTATCGTTTTCACCCTTCGTTTGCAACCACTACTAAGCTAAGTTATTTTACCTTGAAAGGAGATGATAAATTATCTGAGGAATCCATCCGAAATGCTCGAAATTTAAATTTCAAGACAGGTGTGTTTGAACTTCAGCAACGCATTGAATGGATCGCTTTTTCTGTTGAAAAATTTTCTCCAACGTATTCACTTCCTGGCAAAGCAAAAGGAAAAAATAAAAATCAGCAATATTATTTATTTACTGGACTAGGTGCTGCTTATTTTAATCCTAAAGGAGAATATAACGGAAAAGTGTATAATCTTCGGGATATAAAAACGGAAGGTCAATCCAAACCGTATTCCCCAATTACCTTGACCATCCCTATGGGAGTTGGTGTACGTTTTGGGCTTGGTACTTCTTGGAGATTTGGTATTGAGGCATCATATGTTAAAACATTCTCAGATTATATAGATGATGTTTCCACTGTTTATGCAGATCCTGCTTTATTTACTCCTGAACATGCTCTTGTGGCAAATCCATCTGACTACAGTGTAACGCAGAGCACTCCAGGTAATCCTATTGTTTTTGACTGGTTTGGTGCTTCATATCAGCGCGGTGATTCAAAACAAAAGGATGCTTTTTACCAGCTTAACTTCGTAATTACCCGAAACATTACTTACAAAGATTATGGTCGTCAGCGATCAAAATCTATTTCTAAATCGTCAGGTAAGTACAAGGTTTAAGAGTTTAATTTTTTATTCGTTGTAAAAGTTATATGGTTTTATATAACCTTTTTAGGTCTCTTCTCTTTTTACTTCCTGCCGAAAAAGCCCATTCCTTTACTGTATTGCTTCTAAAAGGCACCTTAAAATTACCTTTTTCCAAGTATATTTTTAAGCGTCTTTTTTGTGTCGAATCGCCATTATTAGTGCGTAATGTTTTTGGTATCGACTTCCCTAATCCAGTTGGCTTGGCTGCTGGATTTGATAAAAATGCTTCTTGTTATCGTGAAATGGAGTATTGTGGTTTCGGATTTGTCGAAATTGGAACAGTAACCCCTGTGGCTCAGCCGGGTAATGATCAGCCACGATTATTTAGATTGAAAAAAGATGAAGCGATAATTAATCGTATGGGTTTCAATAACAACGGAATGCATGCGGCGGTAGAAAATTTGAAAAAGAAATCGCCAAATTCAAAACTCATTATTGGAGGTAATATTGGTAAAAATAAAACGACCTTAAACGAAGATGCAACATCAGATTATATTGCTTCCTTCAAGGTATTATTTGATCATGTTGATTATTTTGTAGTAAACGTTTCCTCTCCAAATACTAAGGATTTACGAGCTTTACAAGAAAAGGAACCCTTAAAAAAATTATTAGTTGCCTTGCAGGAAGTCAACGCGACCTTTCCTGTACAAAAGCCACTATTGTTAAAAATAGCTCCGGATTTATCTAATAAGCAATTGGATGATATCATTGAAATAATGCTCAGTATTAAGTTAGATGGTTTAGTTGCTACGAATACCACAACCGATCGTTCTGACTTGAAGGCTAGCTCAGCAATGGTTGAAAATATTGGAGCGGGTGGTTTATCAGGAAAGCCTCTGGAAAAAAGATCAACCGAAGTTATTCGCTATATTCACGATAAATCCAAAGGTGCTTTTCCAATCATTGGTGTTGGCGGAATTCATTCTGCAGAAGATGCAATAGAAAAGTTGAATGCTGGAGCGAGTTTATTACAACTTTATACGGGATTTATTTATGAAGGACCTTTCTTGAACAAGCGAATAAATAAAGCTATTTTAAACAAGACGATCAATGAGCAGTAGCATAAAAATTATTGAATGTCCGCGTGATGCTATGCAAGGGATTGTTGAATTTATTCCGACCGCGGATAAAATCACGTACATTAATAGCTTACTTAAATGTGGTTTTGACACCATCGATTTTGGAAGTTTTGTCTCGCCAAAGGCAATACCTCAACTGCGAGATACAGCAGCCGTTTTAAAGGGTTTGGAGCTAAATAATACGACTAAATTATTAGCGATTGTTGCCAACGAAAGAGGGGCAAAAGAGGCATTAGAATTTGATGAAATTAATTGTATAGGCTTTCCATTTTCTATCTCTGAACAGTTTCAACAACGGAATACCAATAGCTCAATTGCAGATGCATTTGATACTGTTGAACGAATTCAAGCACTAAGCGCTAATAAGGGAAAAGAGTTAATTATCTATTTATCAATGGGTTTTGGAAATCCATATAGAGAAGAATGGAGTCCGATTTTGGCACTTACTTGGGCTGAAAAACTTGTAAATAAGTTAGGAATAACTACTTTGGCACTTTCCGACACGATAGGTTGTGCAAGTGCTGAAAATGTTCGTGGTTTATTTGAGCTTTTCAGTAAAGAATTACCTTCCACAGAATTAGGTGCTCATTTCCATGTGAAACCTAATCATTCTTATTCGTTGTTAGATGCTGCATTTGGAGTGGGTTGTAGAAGATTTGATGTTGCTTTTAAGGGTATGGGTGGCTGTCCAATGGCCAAAGATGACTTAACTGGGAATTTAGGCACGGAAGAATTACTGAATTGGATGGCACTAAATAATATAGATAATATGCTTGATAAGCAGGCATTTTCATTGGCAGAAAAAGAAGCGAGGCGATTATTTGAGATGAATTAATACGATTATTCTATGACACAAAATAAACAAACGGGTAAAGTAAGGTCACGAAAGCTATTTTATAGAAGAGGAATCATCTTATTGGCAAGTATAATTGGTGTTGGACTTTTATATTATTTAGTTCCGAGTAAATTAAAGAAACCAGTACCTGTTCCACCTAAAATTAGCTTACCGGGAAAAGAAATATCAACTGATTTTAATTTGAATACTTTTACTCAAGGTAATGAGACACGCTTACTACACGAACTTGGGATTTGTGACACTTTGACCTTAAAAGACAACAACCTAGATGAGCCAGCGTGTAGTCCGCGCTTTTTTCGATTTTTCCCATTGAAAAACAACACCAATTTTAATAATGGATTTATGCTATTGGTTCGTTCTGGTGTACATGCATTTCCGACACGAAGACTGCTAATATTTCAGCGTGAATCAAACCAATTGGTTCAGGTAAATGGTTTTAATGGTTATTTGATTGAACGAAGAAAATCAAACACTGAGTATGATGACATAGTCATTCGCTTTTTTGAACGTTTTGATAAGCAAAAATATTTTTATCATTGTTTATTTTCTTGGGATCAAGGCAAGTACAAGTATGTGAAATGTGAGGAGATCAATGACCAAAAAGTAAAAATTGAGAAAGTAGATTCCGTTTCTAAAGTAGTTTTGGGTTATTTAAGCGATAAAAAGTTAATTTTTTAGTAGATTATCGTAATCTTTTATTGATTCAAAACTTTTCGAAAGCACCTAATCCAAACAGTGCGAAATCGTATTTCGCGGGATCTATGGGATCGAAATCTCTTAAAATTTCTATTAATTCTTCATTTGTAGCCCAATCGTTTTGTTTTCGTTTTAGCATTCCTAATTTTCTTGCGATGTTTCCAGTGTGGACATC